>NZ_JBQHCV010000029.1:0-146317 GCF_052068215.1 Nonomuraea sp. H19
CAATAATGACGGGGTTCATACATGTAAAAACATGCACTGGCTTTTAACACACTGTTGAGTTCTCAAGAAACGGACGCGTACAACCCCACCAGAATCTCTTCTGAGGTCCTAGTGGCGGTGGCTCCACACTTCGTTTCTTTTAGACTACCAGATCCGGACGATCCTTGTCAAACCGCCCGATCCGGGAGCTTTCGGACTTGCCCCTCTCGGAGGCAACCCTGCTAACTTACCCGAACTTTCAGCCTTTGTCCAACACCGTGGTCGGAGGCAGCCCGAAAGCCTAAGTTTGATCACAGGGATGTCAGGACTCACCGGCCCTGCGTTGAAAACTCTAGCACCCTCAACGCCGTGGAAGGTCCATCTTCGGTAACGAAAGGACCTTCCCCGCGTCCGCACGGTTCAAACACCGAGCCCGGCGAGCTGCGTCTCCAACCGCGCGATGTCGGCGGCGGCCTGCTCAGCCCGGCTTCTGACCTTGGCCACCACGTCATCCGGGGCCTTGGCCATGAACTGCTCGTTGCCGAGCTTGCCCGCCACCTGGGCGGCCTCCTTGCGCGCGGCCGCGAGGTCCTTCTCCAGCCGCTTGCGCTCGGCCGCGACGTCGATCGCGCCCGCGGTGTCGATCTCCACGGCCACCTCGCCCACCGTGAGCCGCGCCGTGGCGTTGAACGTCTCCGCCGGCTCCGTCAGGCGCAGCAGCGCGCGGATGGCGCTCTCCTGGCCCGCCAGCGGCGTCCCGGTGAGCCCTAGACGGGCCGCCACCTTCTGACCCGGCTTGAGCCCCTGATCCGAACGGAACCTGCGGACCTCCGTCACCAGCTCCTGCAGCGCACCGATCTCGGCCTCGGCGGCCGCGTCCGTGTAACCGGCGTCGGCCACCGGCCAGGGCGCCACGACGATCGACTCGCCACCGGTGACGGCCCGCCACAGCTCCTCGGTGACGAACGGCACCAGCGGATGCAGCAGCCGCAGCAGCGCGTCGAAGACGTGGCCGAGCACCAGCCGGGTGTGTTCCAGACCCTCGCCGAGCTGGATCTTGGCCAGCTCCAGGTACCAGTCGCAGACCTCGTCCCACGCGAAGTGGTAGAGCAGGTCGGCCGCCTTGGCGAACTCGAACTCCTCGAACGCGGCGTCGGCGGCCGTGACGACCGTCTGCAGGCGCGACAGGATCCACCGGTCAGCCGCGGTGAGCTGCACGCCGTCGAGCGAGCCCACGGCGGCGCCGTTCATCATGGCGAACCTGGTGGCGTTCCAGATCTTGTTGCAGAAGTTACGCGAGCCTCCCGCCCACTCCTCGCTCACCGCGACGTCGGCGCCGGGGTTGGCGCCGCGCAGCAGGGTGAAGCGGGTGGCGTCGGCGCCGAAGCGCTCCACCCAGTCGAGCGGGTCGACCACGTTGCCGAACGACTTGGACATCTTTTTGCCGTACTGGTCGCGGACCATGCCGTGCAGCGCCACGACGCGGAACGGCGGCTGGCCGTCCATCGTGTAGAGCCCGAACATCATCATCCGGGCCACCCAGAAGAACAGGATGTCGTATCCGGTGACGAGCACGGACGTCGGGTAGAAGCGCTCCAGCTCCGGCGTCGCGTCCGGCCAGCCCAGCGTCGAGAACGGCCACAGCCCCGAGGAGAACCACGTGTCCAGGACGTCCGAGTCCTGCGTGTAGCCGGCGGGCGGATCCTCGTCCGGGCCCACGCACACGACCTCGCCGCCCGGGCCGTACCAGACCGGGATGCGGTGGCCCCACCACAGCTGGCGGGAGATGCACCAGTCGTGCATGTCGTCGACCCAGTCGAAGTAGCGCTTGGCCATCTCCGGCGGGTGGATGCGGGTGCGCCCGTCTCTCACGGCGTCGCCGGCGGCTTTGGCCAGCGGCGCGACGTTGACGAACCACTGCAGCGACAGCCGTGGCTCGACCACGGTCTTACACCGCGAGCAGTGGCCGACCGAATGCAGGTAAGGGCGCTTCTCGGCGACGATCCTGCCCTCGGCGCGCAGCGCGGCCACGACGGCGGGCCGGGCCTCGAAGCGGTCGAGCCCCTGGTATGGACCGTGCGCAGTGATCACGCCGCGCTCGTCCATGACGGTCAGGGACGGCAGGGAATGCCGCCGTCCGATCTCGAAGTCGTTGGGATCGTGGGCGGGGGTCACCTTGACCGCGCCGGTGCCGAAGGCCGGGTCAACGTGCTCGTCGGCGACCACGGGGATCATGCGGCCGGTGAGCGGCAGCTCCACCATCGTGCCGATGAGGTGGGCGTATCGCTCATCGGATGGGTGGACGGCCACTGCGGTGTCGCCGAGCATGGTCTCGGCGCGCGTGGTGGCCACCACGATCTCGTCTGAGTAGCGGATCGAGACCAGCTCGCCCTCGTCCTCGCTGTGCTCGACCTCGATGTCGGACAGCGCGGTCAGGCAGCGCGGGCACCAGTTGATGATCCGCTCGGCACGGTAGATCAGGCCGTCGTCGAACAGCTTCTTGAAGATCGTCTGCACGGCTCGCGACAGACCTGGGTCCATCGTGAACCGCTCGCGCGACCAGTCGACGCCGTCGCCCAGTTTGCGCATCTGGCCGAGGATCCGGCCGCCGGACTCCTCCTTCCACTGCCAGACCCGCTCGACGAACGCCTCGCGCCCCAGGTCGTGCCGGGACAGGCCCTGCTTGGCCAGCTCGCGCTCGACGACGTTCTGCGTCGCGATGCCGGCGTGGTCCATTCCGGGCAGCCAGAGCGTCTCGCGGCCGAGCATGCGGGCGCGGCGCGTCAGCGCGTCCTGGATGGAGTGGTCGAGCGCGTGCCCGATGTGCAGGACGCCCGTCACGTTGGGCGGGGGCAGGACGATGCTGTACGGCTCGCGCGAGCTGCCCGGGTCGGCGCGGAAGTAGCCTTCGGATACCCAGCGCTCGTAGCTACGGGTCTCGACGTCGGCCGGTGTGTACTGAGTAGGCAGCTCTGGCGTTGTCACAGTGACCAATTCTAGGGAGGCGAGCAAGCGGAAACCCCCATGCCCCCGAAGCCGTGGCCCACAGCCCCTGACGCCGGAGCGCCTGCACGCCGCGGACCGTCAGGTCCCCATGACGCCGAAAGCGCCCGCGTGGCTTGCTGCCACGGGGCGCTCGGTGTGCCGGAAAGACGGCTCAGGCGGACTTTTCGCGCGGAGTGCGCTGCTGCTTGGCAGCGAGCTGGTCGCGCGGGACGAGCGTCGGGATCGCGTGCTCGAGCACCGACTCACGGGTGATGACCACCCGGGCGACGTCCTGCCTGGAGGGCACTTCGTACATGACGGACTGGAGCACCTCCTCCAGGATGGCGCGCAGCCCGCGGGCACCGGTGCCGCGCAGGATGGCCTGGTCGGCGATGGCCTCCAGGGCGCCGTCGGTGAACTCCAGCTCCACGCCGTCGAGCTCGAGCAGCTTGCGGTATTGCTTGACCAGGGCGTTGCGCGGCTCGGTGAGGATCTGGATGAGCGCCTCGCGGTCGAGGTTGTGCACCGAGGTGATGACCGGCAGGCGGCCGACGAACTCGGGGATCATGCCGAACTTCAGCAGGTCCTCCGGCATCACGTCGCCGAAGATGTCGGCCGTGTCGACCTCTTCCTTCGACCGGATGATGGCGTTGAAGCCGATGCCCTTCTTGCCGATGCGCGACTCGATGATCTTTTCCAGGCCGGCGAACGCACCACCACAGATGAACAGCACGTTGGTCGTGTCGATCTGGATGAACTCCTGGTGCGGATGCTTGCGGCCGCCCTGCGGAGGCACCGAGGCCGTGGTGCCCTCCAGTATCTTCAGCAGCGCCTGCTGGACGCCCTCACCGGAGACGTCGCGCGTGATCGACGGGTTTTCGCTCTTGCGGGCGATCTTGTCGACCTCGTCGATGTAGATGATGCCGGTCTCGGCCTTCTTGACGTCGTAGTCGGCCGCCTGGATCAGCTTGAGGAGGATGTTCTCCACGTCCTCGCCGACGTATCCCGCCTCGGTGAGCGCGGTGGCGTCGGCGATGGCGAAGGGCACGTTGAGCATCTTCGCCAGGGTCTGCGCCAGCAGCGTCTTACCCGAGCCCGTCGGGCCGAGCAGCAGGATGTTGCTCTTGGCCAGTTCGAGGCCGTCGTCTCTGCCCCGGTCGCCGGACTGCACCCGCTTGTAGTGGTTGTAGACCGCCACCGAGAGCGCCTTCTTCGCCTTGTCCTGACCGATGACATAGGCGTCGAGGAACTCGTAGATCTCCCTCGGCTTAGGCAGGTTGTCCCACTTGAGCTCGGAGGACTCCGAGAGCTCCTCCTCGATGATCTCGTTGCAGAGATCGATGCACTCATCGCAGATGTAGACGCCTGGACCGGCAATGAGCTTCTTGACTTGCTTCTGGCTCTTTCCACAGAACGAGCACTTCAGCAGGTCTCCCCCGTCGCCGATGCGTGCCACCCCAGATACTCCTTTGCGTGGGACCGCCCTGCTCGCGAGCAGTGTCTCCGGACATTCTCCGGACTAGGTCGAACCGCTCAGGTTTCGACGTTACCGTCTTCTGGGCCCTCAGTGAGCCCCCTAGCGGCGAGTCGCACCGGAACGTGCCCTATTGGGCAGCGCCCCGGTGCGTCACGTCTCGTCTAGGAAGCTACGGCCTGAGCGCGTTTCTTCCTGGACGGGATGATGTCATCGATCAGACCATACGCCTTCGCCTCGTCCGCGTTGAGAATTTTGTCGCGTTCGATGTCCTTGCGGACCTCGGCGGAGGACCTGCCCGTGTGCCGGGCCACGATGTCCTCGAGGAGGGTCCGCATGCGAAGGATCTCGCGGGCCTGAATCTCGATGTCGCTTCCCTGGCCGCCACCCTCGGTGGACGGCTGGTGGATCAGCACCCGGGCGTTGGGCAGCGCGAACCGCTTGCCCGGGGTGCCGCCGGCCAGCAGCACGGCCGCGGCGGACGCGGCCTGGCCGAGGCAGACGGTCTGGATCTCCGGCCGGACGAACTGCATGGTGTCATAAATCGCCGTCATGGCCGTGAAGGAGCCGCCGGGCGAGTTGATGTACATGCTGATGTCACGGTCGGGATCGAGCGACTCCAGCGTCAGCAGCTGGGCCATCACGTCGTTGGCCGACGCGTCGTCGATCTGCACTCCGAGGAAGATGATGCGGTCCTCGAAGAGCTTGTTGTACGGGTTCATCTCCTTCACGCCGTATGACGTGCGCTCGACGAAGGAGGGGAGAACGTAGCGGCTTTCGATGTTCATGTCAGCTCCCCCTAGGAGACCGGGCCCTGTGAGGGCACCTGCCGCGCGCTCCGGACGACGTGGTCGATGAAGCCATAGTCCACGGCCTCCTCGGCCGTGAACCAGCGGTCGCGGTCGGAATCGGCCTCGATCTGGTCCAGCGGCTGCCCCGTGTGGAACGCGATCCGCTCTGCCAGCGTCTTCTTCACGTAGAGCATCTGCTCGGCCTGGATGGCGATGTCGGCGGCGGTGCCTCCGATGCCGCCCGACGGCTGGTGCATCATGACACGGGCGTGCGGCAGGCCGAAGCGCTTGCCCCTGGCACCGGCGGTGAGCAGGAACTGCCCCATGGAGGCGGCCATGCCCATCACCACCGTGGAAACGTCATTCGGCACGTATTCCATCATGTCGTAAATGGCCATGCCGGCACTCACCGAACCCCCCGGTGAGTTGATGTAGAGCGTGATGTCGCGATCGGGGTCGTCGGCCGCGAGCAGCAGCAGCTCGGCGCAGATCCGGTTGGCGATCTCGTCGTTGACCTCTTGACCGAGCACGATGATGCGCTCGCGGAGCAGGCGCTGGTAGAGCTGGTCTTCAAGCCGGAAGGCGGAGCCGTTCTCACGGCCTCGAGACTCAGGCTGATAGAAGGTCGGCGGGCTGGTCACAGCGTCACCTTCCGATGCGTCGTAATCGATTGGCTTTGCTTGTGACCTTAACGCGCGCTGCCTATAGGTCATGCCCGCTCCCCCGTGCTGTTCGCTGACGGCGCAGGTACGGCGGAAAGCCCATCTCATACGCAGCAGGCCCGCCGGTTGCCCCGCATGCCACATGACGCGGCTTTCGCCCCGGCGTAGGACGTGTCGCCCCCAGCGCCCTTGAAAGGCAGCCAGCCGCGAAGCGACCGCCACATCGCATCCGAACCGCGGCACGCCCACCGAGACCGCCACAAGCCTCCTGAGGGCCTCCCGAACGTGCCCAGCGCCCGGCACGTCGCTCCTGCCCGCGACGAAACCGCCGATGCCGTGCCGCCGTCCGGCCGATGCGGTGCCGCCGTCCGGCCGGTGCTGCGCCGCCGTCCGGCCGATGCCCGGTGGGATCGGATGTCTCCGGCCCGGCCAGAACACCGGCGAACGGCGCCGCCCCCGGACCCGTACGGATCCAGGGGCGGCGTGATGCGGGAATGCGGGAATGCGGGAGCTTACGCCTCGGGCTTGTCCTCGGCGGCGTCCTCGGGGGCCTCCTCGACGACGACCTCTTCACCGTTGATCTCGGTGTAGATCGCCTTGAGGTCGACCTCGTTGCCGTCGGTGTCGACGACCTTGGCGGCGTCACCGACCACGGACTTGGCCTTGTCGCGGACGATCTCGACCATGGCCAGCGTCAGCTGGTCGTTGTCGGCCAGGTGCTTGGCCAGCTCGTTGGGCTGGACGCCCATCTCCATGGCGCGGCGGACCACGAAGTTGGTCAGCTCCTGCTCGGAGACGCCCAGCTCCTCGGCCTTGACGATCTTGTCGAGCACGAAGCCGGTCTTGAGGGCGCGGGCGGAGTTCTTCTCGAACTCGGCCTGGCGCTCCTCCTCCGTCGTCTGGTAGAGGCGGAAGAAGGCGTCGCGGCTCAGGCCGCTCTCGGCGATCTGGTGGTCGAGGTTGTGCTTGCGGGCGTCGACCTCGGCCTTGAGCGCGCTCTCCGGCAGCGGGATGTCGATCTGCTCGAGCAGGGCGTCGAGGGCCTTCTCGCGGGCCTGCACGACCTGGTCGATGATCTTGTTGCGGCGGGCCTGCTCGCGGATGCTGGCCTTGAGCTCGTCGAGCGTGTCGAACTCGCTGGCGAGCTGGGCGAACTCGTCGTCGAGCTCGGGCAGGACCTTCTCCTTGACCGACTTGACGGTGATGATCACGTCGGCTTCCTCGCCGGCGTTCTCGCCGCCGACGAGCTCGGTCTTGAAGCTCTTCTCCTCGCCCGCGGACATGCCCTCGAGCGCGGCGTCGAGGCCCTGCAGCACGGAGCCGGCGCCGACCTCGTAAGAGACCTCGCTGGCCTGCTGCTCCTCGATGTTCTTGCCGTCGATCTCGGCGCGCAGGTCCATGACGACGAAGTCGCCGTTGGCGGCGGCCCGCTCGACGCCGGTCAGCGTCGCGAAGCGCTGACGCAGCGAGTTGAGCTGCGCGTCCACGTCCTCGTCGGAGACCTCGGCGGAGTCGACCGTGACCTCGAGACCCGCGTAGTCGGGCACCTCGAAGTTGGGCCGGATGTCGACCTCGGCGGTGAACTCGATCTGCTCACCGTCGTCGATCTTCGTGACCTCGATGTCGGGCTGACTGACCGGGAACACGTCGACCTCGTCGACGGCCTGGCCATACAGCTTGGGCACCGCGTCGTTGAGGGTCTCCTCCAGCACTACCGCCCGGCCGAAGCGCTGCTCGATGATGCGGGCCGGCACCTTGCCAGGGCGGAACCCGGGGACGCGCACCTGCTGCGCGACCTTCTTGTAAGCCGCATCCATGCTCGGGCGCAGCTCATCGAACGGCACCTCGACAGTGAGCTTGACCCGGGTCGGGCTGAGCTCCTCGACAGCGGTCTTCACGGAATGGTCTCCTTGATCAAGCTACGAGTGATCGCGGGCGCGTCCATTCGGTACGGCTCACGCGCCGCGCCCACATGAGCGGCGTTGGGCATGCTCCGCCACGGCGGGATCCAACGCCGTTAGCCAGTCTAGGGCAGACGCACACCCAACAACGACGCCGCCACCGTCAGAACTCGTCAGCGATCCTCTGCAAGATCTCAACCGTCTCGTCAGGCGTGGTGCTGACGGCGCACAGGCGCTCCATCACTTCGGTGTATCGGTCCACGTCCTCACGCTTGTCCAGGTAGAGCGCGCTGGCGAGCTGCTCGACGTACACGACGTCGGGCAGGTCGGGGTCGGGGAAGCGCAGGATGCTGAACGCCCCGCCCTCCGCACTGTGTCCTCCGAAGCTGAACGGCATGATCTGGATCGTGATGTTCGGCTGGCGCATGAGGTCGATGAGGTGCTCGAGCTGGGCCCTCATCACCTCGGCCCCGCCGATGGGCCGCCGTAGCGCGGCCTCGTCGATCACCGCCCAGAAGATGGGCCCGTCAGGCCTGTCGAACATCCGCTGGCGCTCCAGCCGAAGATCCACCCGCCTGGCGATCTCCTCGGCCCCGATGCCCGCCGCTCCGGCGGTCACCACGGCCCTTGCGTACTCCTTGGTCTGCAACAGTCCCGGCACGAACTGGACCTCGTAGGTCCTGATCCTGGCGGCGGCCTCTTCGAGGCCGACGAACGCCTGGAACCACGTGGGCAGGACATCGTTGAACCGGTGCCACCAGCCCGGCTCGTTGGCGGTGGCGACCAGGTCGAGCACGGCGGCACGGGCCTGCTGATCCACGACTCCGTACAGGGTCAACAGGTCCGCCACGTCGCGTTCTTTGAACCCCACTCGGCCCAGCTCCATGCGGCTGATCTTGGATTCCGAGCCCCGGATGAGGTGGCCCGCCTCCTCACGAGTGACGTTCTTTGCTTCCCTGAGCTTGCGCAGCTGGGAGCCCAGGAGGATGCGCAGCGCCGTCGGTCCGGAACCCGGCTGGTTCTGCGTCACTTTGCCTCCTATCAAGGTCCGCACACACAGTGACACCCCACTGCGGCTTATGACAAGGTCTCAACTCAGTGTCCGATTCGGATATCTATGCCCCAAAACGCCGCTTGCTATTGCACACTGCACTTGCACGTGCATTTGGGTCTTGCAGCGGCGGCGGGTCGTGACCCATGATGGGTTAAGTGCATATTGGGCCATACATGCACTAACTACGGCTGAACGGGGAGGCACAGGCGGCATGGTGGAGGATCCTCTGGCCACTGCCTCTTGCCTGCAGATCACCCGTGAGGTCGGCTTCGATCATCTGCTCATGGGTGGCGGCAAGCCGTACACGACCGCCTGCCCCCTGCCGTTCCAGGCCGACTCCGTGAAGACCGCCAGGGACGTGACCCGCTCGACGCTGCGGCGGTGGGGGTTGCACGACCTGAGCGACGACGCCGCGCTGGTGGTGTCCGAGCTGGTGACGAACGCGGTCAGGTACGCGATGTACGCGGCGGGACGGCGCGAGATCGAGCTGCTGCTGATGCGGGTCGCGCCGCACGTGCTGCTGGCGGTGTCCGACCCGAGCGACGAGGCGCCGCGACCCAAGGAGCCGGACTTCATCTCCGAGAACGGGCGCGGCCTTTACATCGTCGAGACCTACAGCCAGTGCTGGGGCTGGGACCCGCTCTCCCGCGGCGGCAAGGCTGTCTGGGCGCTCTTCCGCACCGAGCAATAACTCCTCTTCTTGTACGCGGTGCCGTGGCCCGCCAAGCGCCGACGCCGGCTCACGCCTGTCCAGGGGAACGGCCGCTGACCGGTCAATGGCGCGCCGCCGTCACGGAGCGTGCTGTGGGCCGGCTCCGTGGTCACATCCTTGACGGCCGGGATGGCCACATGTGGGGCACTCGCGCTGACCGTTATTCGCCGGTGACGCCGTCGATACGCTCGCGAAGCAGGTCGGCGTGGCCGTTGTGGCGGGCGTACTCCTCGATCATGTGGACGAGGATCCAGCGGTGCGTGCAGTCCTGCCCCTTGCGGATGCCGACCGCGTCCAGCGGTTTGGCGGCCGAGATGGCGCGGGCGCGCGCGATCTCGTCCTGCCACGTGGCGAACGCCTCCTCGGCAGAGGCGGTGTCGACGTCGTTGAAGTCGGCGTCGATGTCGCGGTCCTTGCCCCACAGGTTGGGCAGTTCCTCGCCGTTCAGCGTACGGCGGAACCACGCGCGCTCGACGTTCGCCATGTGCCGGACCAGTCCGAGCAAGGACATGGTCGAGGGCGGCGCGGAGCGCATGCGCAGCTGCACGTCCGTCAGGCCGGCGCATTTGACGGCGAGCGTGGCGCGGTGCCATTCGAGCCAGTTGTCGAGGATCGTCGACTCGTCACCGGTGAGGGGCGGCGGGATGCGCGTGTCAATCACGGGGACCGAGCATATCTTCGGCCCGGTGTTCGCTCTGCAGGAGCCGGTAGACGGCCTCGCGGACCGTTTCGTCCCGAACGTTGCCGATGAAGTCTTCGGGGGTGTTGCCGCAGAGGTGACGTAATTCCGCGGATTCATCCAGGAGGTCCTGGATCAGGGCACGCTGGGGCCTGAGTCGCCTCGGTCGGCCTGCGCGATCGGCCAGGCAGCCGGCCGGTGTAGAGCGAGGCCGGCGGGAGACGTACGGCCGATTCCAGAGTGATCGGGTGGCCGAGCGGGCGGCGGCGGTAGTTGGGCTCGGTGAGGTCGAGGGCGGCGAGTTGCCGTTCATCCAGCCAGAGGACGAAGAGCCTGGAGGTCTCGCCGGGGACCTCGATCGGCGCGGCCGGCACGTACCCCCACCTGCTCACGTGAGCGGACACGCCCGGCGCGATGCCCGGCACGTCGGCGAGCGTCATGGGGACGGCCGGCCGTACCGAATGGTCGAGGAACTTCCTGCGTAACTGGCTGGGCGCGGCGTTCGAGCCCACGGCGATCACCAGGTGGCGCTCCTTCAACGGGGCGAGTCCATGGCGGGCCAGCAAGGCTTTCAGCGGCTGGTCCGCGGTCCGCCACTCGTCCGGAGGACGGCTCCGGATGGGCCGCAGCGGTATGTAGGCGTCGTCGAGCAGGACGCCGGAGGTCGCCGGGATCCGGCCGGGATAGGTGAGCGGGCGGGAGATCGGATCCTCCGCGAACAGGCGCATGGCTCTCAGCATGCCCGGCCGCTGCGGGGATGACCGCGGTCAACCGGCCCGTAAGCGGGGAGCAGGCGTACGCAATCGGCGTGCAGTCACCGCGCAAGCGCTTCGGCGTTACCTGGCGGCACAACAGGACCGACGAGCAAGGAACACGCTGATGATGCGGATGGGAAAGCTGCTGCTCCCGGCAGGGGTGATCGTGGGAGTGATCGGCGCCGTCGTGCTGACGGCCGGCGTCGTCGGGATGATGTCGTGGCCCATGCCGGGGTGGACGAGCGGAGCCTTCTCCATCGGCATGGGGCTGACGATCCCCGGGGCCTTCATGTTCGCGTTCGGCATGTTCCACCGCGTGATGAACGCGGCCATGCCCGATGGCGCCCTGCGGCCGAGCGGGTCGGGCGGCCTGTTCGGGATGATCGACGACCTGGCCGGCGGCAACCGCGACCTCCTGGTCAACGGCGTGCCGGCGAGCGCCGTCATCCTCTCGATGCGCGACACGGGCGTGACGGTCAACGACCTGCCCATGGTCATGTTCGACCTGGAGGTCCGCCGTGAGGGCGCGGCCGCGTACCGCGTCGCCCACCGCGAGCGGATCCCCCGCCTGCTGGTCGGCGCCGTCCTCCCTGGCGCTCATCTCCCCGTCCGCATCGACCCGGACGACCACGGCCGCCTCACCGTCGACTGGGAGCACGCCGCGGGCCACGTCCCCCCGTCCGCCGGGCAGCGGGTGTCGGCCGCCGACGTTCTCGCCCGGGGTGTGCCCGCCATGGCCACCGTCGCAGGCACGTTCTCGACGAACGGCATGACCGCCGACAACGGCGACCCCATCGTGGGCCTCTTCCTCCACGTGGCCGGCCCGCACGGCCCATACGAGGTGCGCCTCGCCCACCGGGTCCCGCCGCACCACCTGGCCAGCCTCCTGCCCGGCACCCGGCTCCTCGCCAAGATCGCCCCTGAGGACCCCCAGAAGGTCGCCATCGACTGGACCGCCGCCCATCCCACTCCCGAGCCTCAGAGTCTCTGATCGAAGCCGTCGCCGCGCCCGGGAACCGAGCGTGGCGACGCGGCTGCCGCTACTGGCGGAGAGTCTTTCAGAGTGTGTGAAGAACAGCCGTCATGGCGGGCCTGGCGCAGCTGAACGTGCCGGAGGTGGCATGTTGTCAGCCGCCGTCGCCTGCGAGGTGCGCGAGGTGGAAGCGACGTCGTCGACGGTGCCATAGCGTCCCCGTCCGGGTGGCGATCCACCGATCGGTTGAGTCGACGCCTCCACCGTTCGGCAGCCAGGTCCCGTCTCCTGGTCGGTGTTGGAAGAAGTGCTGGTCGTAGCAGGCTGAATGCGCGAATCGCCGATGGGTCTAACCCGAAAGGACGCGCGCATGCCACCAGTGATCGAGGTACGCAACCTCCACAAACGCTATGACGACAAGATCGCGGTCGATGATGTCTCGCTCACCGTCCAGGAGGGTGAGATCTTTGGCATCCTCGGCCCGAACGGCGCCGGCAAGACGACGACCGTGGAGTGCATCGAGGGCCTCCGCATGCCGGATCGCGGTGAGATCAGGGTGCTCGGGCTCGACCCCCTCAGGGACCGCGCCGAGCTGACCCGGCGGCTCGGCGTCCAGTTGCAGGCCGGCCACCTCCCCGAGCGGCTACAGGTCGCCGAGGCCCTGGAGCTCTACAGCTCCTTCTACCCCGAGCCCGCCGACTGGCGCGCGCTGCTGGACGGCCTCGGCCTGGCGGACAAGGCGAGGACCAGGTACGCGAAGCTGTCCGGCGGCCAGAAACAACGGCTCTCGATCGCGCTGGCGCTCATCGGCAGCCCTCGGGTGGCGATCCTCGACGAGCTCACCACCGGTCTCGACCCGCAGGCCCGGCGCGACACCTGGGACCTGATCGAGGGCGTGCGCTCTCGCGGGGTGACGATCGTGCTGGTCACCCACTTCATGGAGGAGGCCGAGCGGCTGTGCGACCGGCTCGCGCTGATCGACGCCGGCCGCGTCGTCATGGTGGACACCCCGACCGGTCTGACCGAGCGGGCGCGCATCGAGCAGCGGATCCAGTTCCGCCCGTCCAGGCCGATGGACGACCGCCTGCTGACGAGCCTGCCCGACGTCTCCGGCGTCACCCGCCGGGGCGAGCTGGTCATCGTCAACGGCAACGACAACGCGCTCAATGCCGTCACCACCGCGCTGGCCCGCAACCAGATCGTGGCCGAACAGCTGCGCGTCGAGCAGGCAAGCCTGGAGGACGCGTTCGTCCAGCTGACCGGCAAGCGCATCGAACCCGGCTCCCGGTAACAAATCACAGAGAGGACCTCATACCCATGTCAGCCCTGCGCACCGCAGCATCCCCCGTCACCGCCGAGCGAGGTTCCGCGACGTGGCGGCTCATCAAGGTCGAGAGCACGTTGTGCGTTCGAGACAAGGTCGGACCCCTCTGGGGTATCGGCTTCCCGCTGGTCCTGTTGATCATCCTCGGCAGCGTCTCCGATCTGCGGGAGCCCGTGGACGCCGGCAGCGGCCTGACGTACTTCGACCTCTACGTCCCTGTCCTGATCCTGTTCAATTTGGCCATCCTGGCCACGGCCTCCCTGCCGACCACGCTCGCGGGATACCGGGAGAACGGCGTGCTGCGGCGCATGCGGACCACGCCGGTCGGCCCGGCCCGCGTGCTCGCCGCCCAGCTCGTGGCCAACTTCGCCATCGCGGTCGTCGCGATGGTCGTGTTCCTCGCGGTGGCCGGGTTCGGCTTCGGCGTCGATCTGCCGAAGCACCTTCTCGGTTTCGCCCTCGCCTGGCTGCTCGCGGCGGCCGCGCTGCTCGCGATCGGCCTGCTGGTCACCGCGCTCGCGCCCGGGCGTGGCCCGGCCACGGCGATCGGCACGGTGCTGTTCTTCCCGATGATGTTCTTCGCCGGACTCTGGATACCGATCTCGCTGATGCCGCCGCTGCTGCGGAACATCGCCCACTACACCCCGCTCGGCGCGGGCATGGGGGCGTTCCAGGACGCGTACCTGGGTCACTTTCCGTCCGCCGTGCCGCTGTTGACCCTGGCGGCCTATGCGGTGGTGTGCGCGTTCGTCGCGGTCCGCTGGTTCCGCTGGGAATAGAATCCCGCGGGGAGAGGGAAGTCTTGAGCAGGAAGATTTCGCAACAGCCGCCGTTCTTTCTGGTCAACGTGGTGCCGTACGCGCTGCTGACGCTCCTCGTCGCGATCCTGATGATCGTGGAGGACTGGGCGGGCGGCTCCTTACTCATCGACCTCGGCCTGTGCGGGCTGGCGGCCGCGTGGATGCTCGGCATGTTCACCTTGCGTCCCGGCTGGTGGGACCGGCCACGGATCATGGGAGTGTTCGTCGCGGGGCTGCTCGTGATCACCGCGGTCCTGGTGGCCCGGCACCCCGTTTTCGGGCTCTTCACCCCTGCCGCCTACATCTACTCCTTCACAGTCCTGCGCTGGCCGTGGCGGCTGCTGGGCGTGGCCGCCGCGGCGGTCCTGGCCGGTACGGCGCAGGCGTCCGGCATCCCCAAGACGGACGCGCTCGGCCTGACGATGCACGTGATCATCGTCGCCTTCAACATCGCCATCATGTGGGCCTGCGCCTGGGTCCTGCGGCTCGCCGAGAAGGAGGAGGAGCGGCGCGAGCAGATCCTCGAAGAGCTGAGCCGGACGAACCGGCTGCTGGAGGCCTCGCTCGCCGAAAACGCCGGCCTGCATGCGCAGCTGCTCGCCCAGGCCAGGGAGGCGGGCGTGCTCGACGAGCGCCAGCGGATGGCCCGCGAGATCCATGACACCCTGGCGCAGGGGCTCACCGGCATCATCGCGCAACTCCAGGCGGCCGAGCAGATGCACGAGGTCCCGGCGCCGTGGCGCCGGCCCTTCGACGCCGTCAAGAACCTGGCGAGGGAGAGCCTGGCCGAGGCGCGGCGCTCGGTCGACGCGCTCCGGCCCGAGCCGCTGCAGAGCGCGCGCCTGAGCGACGCACTTGCCGACGTCGCCGACCGGTGGTCGAAGCTGCACGGGCTCGCCGTTCACGTCACGACGACGGGCACGGTGCGGCCGATGACACCGGAGGCCGAGTTCGCGCTGCTGCGCACGGCGCAGGAGGCATTGGCCAACGTGGCCAAGCACGCGCACGCGACCAGGGTCGGGGTGACCCTGTCCTACCTGGAGCACGAGGTCGCGTTGGACGTACGTGACGACGGCAAGGGCTTTGATCCGGCAGGTCTCGAAGCCGGCACTGCCACAAACGGCGGGTCACGGCCGCCGTCCCGCGGCGGCGGATTCGGCCTGACGATCATGCGTCAGCGCGTCGAAGGACTGTCCGGCACTTTGCAGATCGAGTCCGAGCCCGGCGCCGGCACCGGGATCTCGGCCTGCATTCCCACCCTGCCGGCCGGGAGCCACGCATGACCGATCACGCGGCCGAGCCGGCAGCCGAGACCCCGATCCGGTTGGTGATCGCGGACGACCATCCCGTCGTCAGGGATGGGCTGAGCAGCATGTTCGCCTCCGCGCCCGGATTCGAGGTGCTGGGCGAGGCCGCGGACGGCGCCGCAGCCGTACGGCTCGCCCAGGAGCTCAGGCCCGACGTGATCCTGATGGACCTGCGTATGCCGGGCATGGACGGGCTGACCGCGATCACCGAGCTGACCAGGCTCGGCGTCACCGCGCGCGTGCTGGTTCTGACGACCTACGACACCGACACCCACGTCCTTCCGGCGATCGAGGCGGGCGCGACCGGCTACCTGCTCAAGGACTCCCCCCGGGAGGACCTGCTGCGAGGCGCGCGGGCCGCCGCCAAGGGCGAGAGCGTGCTGTCGCCTTCGGTGGCGGCACGGCTGATGAACCGGGTCAGGACGCCCGCGCCGCAACTGCTCAGCCAGCGGGAGCTCGAGGTCCTCGAACTCGTGGCGGCCGGGAACACCAACCGTGAAGCGGCCGCCCGGCTGTTCATCACCGAGGCCACGGTCAAGAGCCACCTTCTGAACATCTACGCCAAGCTCGGCGTGGGGGACCGCGCCGCCGCCGTCACCGAGGCGTTCAACCGAGGTCTGCTCGTCCCACGAATGCCTGAACAGTCCTGACCCTTGAGCTTGTCTTCGAGTGCGCACCTTGCCCAGCAGGTCAAGAGCCCGTTGGACGGAGCGCATGCGCTGGAAGGCGTCGCCCGCCGCGCGATCAGCGCGCCTCGTCGACTCTCGTGTCACATCCGGCCGGGTGTGCGGCCGGCCGCGTCGCCGTAGCGGACCCATCGACCGCCGGAGATCGTCGCCCACCGCTCGACGGTTCCTGGCGCAAGACCGAGGAGTTTGCCGATGACGGGCGGCGGAAGCTGGCGAGCGTGGTCGAGCAGGGCGCTGCTGCGGTCGGGACGGGCGTCGATGCCGAGCTGGGTCGTCTTCTTCAAGTGTGCGAATAGCTCACCAGATGCTATTCGTCCCATTCTCAGTACATCGAGATGTGCACGTGGTCGAAGTGGTTCTCGGTGACGCTGCCGCGGTTCGACATCGCCCGCCAGCCCGAGCCCATGTTGATGCGCTGCTTCCAGATCACGTACTTGACGCCGATCTTGTCCTTGTTCTTGATGGCCCAATCCGCGATCCGGTCGCCCAGGGCGTTGTTGGCGGCCGTGGGCATCGAGCCGCCGGTGCTCATCATGAAGTCGCAGGCCCGGCCCAGCGGATGCTCGCCGTCGGAGCCCGCGCGGAAGCAGCCCACCGCGTACGGCAGCGCGAAGTTCTTCTGGACCTGCGCGCGCATGAGACGCGTACGGGAGGTGATGTTGTCCGCGCCCGAGGGCAGTTCGGGGGCCCAGCTGCCGTTGCTCTTGCGGCCCGTGCCGAACGGCACGAGGTCCTCGAGCTTCTTCTTGATGTCGTCGATGACGTCCTCGGCCTCGTCGCGCTGCTTGTCCACCTCGGCCGCGTCCCCGCGGATCTCGTTGGCGAGCGCGACGGCCTCGTCGGCGGCCTTCTTCTTGTCGTCGCGCGCCTTGGCCACGCCGTTCACGAGCGCCTGCTGCTCGGCCGTCACCTGGTTGAGTACGGCCGCGCTGCCGCCGTTCTCCGGGAGCATGAAGCTCGGCACGGAGGGGTCGCCGTTCTGGTAGCGCAGCCGGGCGATCTCGCCGACGCGCTGCTCGGTCGCCGCCAGCGTCTGCTCCGCCGTGGCCAGGCGCTCCTTCGCCGCCTTCGCGGCCTCCTGCGCCTTGGCCAGTTCGACCCGCTTGAGGTTGTACTTCTCGATGAGCTTGTCGACCTTGCTGTTGAGCTGCTTCAGCTGGGTGCGGAGCTCGGATTCAGTGGGTTTGGGGGCCGCCGACGCCGTGGTCGCCGGAAGGAAGGCGACGGCGGCGGCGGCGATCAGACCGATGGCAAGACTCACGGGGGACGAAGCCGCCACGTGGTGTTTCCTCTCCCTCTGCCGACCGGGTTAGCTGACGGGTTCGGGATGGGAGTTGCTTCCCTACCACCGAAGTGGATTCACCCCAAGTGCATGGGTCCCCGGCTCCCGGGCACCGCGCCCGGGATTAGGCGTGCGCCAGCCGTTACGGATGGTGCATAAGGGGATATTAATGGTAGATCACGAGTAATGCGACCTTAACTAGAAATCCATTAGTGATCTACTTGTGATCGAAGCATGCGTGCGGCCTCCTCCGGCAGCACGTCGTTGACGAAGGCGCCCATCGCCGACTCGGACCCGGCCAGATACTTCAGCTTCCCGGGCGCGCGCCTGATGCTGAACAGCTCCAGGTGCAGGTACGCCAGCTCGCGGTCCTGCCGCACGGGCGCCTGGTGCCAGGCCGAGATGTACGGCATCACGACCCCGAACAGCCCGTCGAACGCCCGCAGCACCGAGGTGTAGAGCGGCGCGAACGCGGCCCGCTCCGCCTCCGTCAGCGCCGCCAGGTCGGCCACCTGCCGATGCGGGTAGATGTGCACCTCGAACGGCCAGCGTGCGGCGGCCGGCACGAACGCCGTCCACAGCTCGTTGGCGGCCACCACCCGCGTCCCGGCGGCGCGTTCGGCCGCCAGCACGTCGGCGAACAGGTTGCCCGGACCCTTGTAGCGGGCCGCGGCGCCGAGCTGGAGCCGGGTCCGGGGCGTGATGTACGGGTAGGCGTAGATCTGGCCGTGCGGGTGAGCGAGCGTGATGCCGATCTCCGAGCCCCGGTTCTCGAAGCAGAACACCTGCTCCACGCCCTCGATCCCGGACAGCTCGGCCGTACGGTCCGCCCACGCCTCCATGACCAGTTCCACCTGGGCGTCGGAGAGCCGGGAGAAGGAGGAGGAGTGTTCGGAGGTGAAGCAGACCACCTCGCACCTCCCCACCCCCGGACGGACCTCACTCAGCCCGCCCACATCCTGATAAGTCCCAAAATTTCCAGAAAAAGAGGGGAAGCGGTTCTCGAACACCACCACGTCGTAGTCGTACGCCGGGATCTCCGACGACCGCGTGTCCGACGACGGGCACAGCGGGCACTCGGCCGCCGTCCCGGTCGGCTGGAACGTCCGCGTCTGCCGGTGACCCGCGATCGCGATCCACTCCTCCGTCAGCGGGTCGTAACGCATCTCGGAGGCCACGGGCCGAGAGTCCAGCTCCCGCCGGTCGATCGCGCTCCGGTCGGCGTCGTCCCGCAGGTCGAAGTAGATCAGCTCTCGGCCGTCGGCCAGATGGGTGATGGTGCGTTTCAAGGGGTGCCCTCCGCGATGATCAATTCTCCGGCGCGTTCGGCCAGTTCGGTGCGTGCGTCCTCGGGCAACCCCGGGTCGCTGATGACCACGTCGGCCTCACTCAGCTCGGCGATGGTGCTGATGCCGACGGTGTTCCACTTGGTGTGGTCTGCGGGGACGACCAGCCGGTGCGCGGCCGCCACCAATTCCCTGTCGGTCTCGGACTCGAGCAGGTTGGGCGTGGTGAACCCGGCGCGCACGCTCATCCCGTGCACGCCGAGGAAGAGCGTGTCGACGTGGAGACGGCGGATCGCGGCCACGGCCACCGGGCCGACCAGTGCGTCCGAGGGCGTGCGTACGCCACCGGTCAGCACGACCGTGCGGTCGGCGCGCGGGTTGCGGTGGAACACGTCGGCGACGGGGATCGAGTTGGTGATCACCGTGAGCTCCGGCACGCCGATCAGGTGATGGGCCAGCGCCCAGGTCGTGGTCCCCGCGGACAGCGCCACGGCGGTGCCGGGCCGCACGAGCTGGGCCGCGCGCCGCGCGATGGCCTCTTTCTCCTGCTGCTGGCGGGCGGATTTGGCGGTGAAGCCGGGCTCCTCGGTCGAGCCGGGGCCGACGGCGGTCGCACCGCCGTGCACCTTCTCCACCAGCCCGCGCTCGGCCAGCACCTCCAGGTCGCGGCGGATGGTCATGTCGGAAACGCCGAGCTCGCGTACGAGGTCGGCCACCCGCACGCCGCCGTTGCTTCGCACGCGCTCGAGAATCGCCTGTTGACGCTGCTGTGCGAGCACGCCCGCTCCTTCCAACAGATTCCACCAAATTATGACACGAATATGTTGGGGAATGTTAGTTCGCGCGTGTCGCTTGCCCGATCGCCGTAAGAGAGAGACCTTGAAGGCACGCCTACCGATCATCGGGAGGGAACTCATGGCCAAGCGCGCACGCAAGGGCAGGGCACGCAAGAAGAAGAAGGCTAACCACGGCAAGCGCCCCACGGCGAAGTGACGGGGTGGCCGCCTCCATCCGGCGGCCATCCCGTTTTCACCCGGGGAGCTCGGCCAGGGCCTGGTCGATGCGGTCCTGCGGAAGCGTGTAGTCCTCCAACTGCCCGGCCAGGTAGCGGTCGTAGGCGCCGAGGTCGAAGTGCCCGTGGCCGCAGAGCGCGGTCAAGATGACCTTTTCACGGCCGCTCTCCTTGCAGCGCAGCGCCTCGGCGATGGTCTCGGCCAGCGCGTGCGTGGGCTCGGGAGCGGGCACGATGCCCTCGGTTCTGGCGAAACGGACGCCGGCCGCGAAGCATTCGTTCTGCGAGCGGGTGACCGCTTCGAACAGGCCCAGTTCGTACATGTGCGACAGCAGCGGCGACATCCCGTGATAGCGCAGCCCGCCGGCGTGAATCGGGTCCGGCACGAACGCGTGCCCGAGCGTGTGCATCTTGAGCAGTGGCGTCAGGCCGGCCGTGTCGCCGAAGTCGTAGGCGTAGGCGCCGCGGGTGAACGACGGGCAGGCGGCAGGCTCGACCGCGCGGAACACCGTCCCGATCCGCCCGGCCAGCTTCTCGCGCAGGAAGGGGAAGGCCAGGCCGGCGAAGTTCGAGCCGCCTCCGGTGCAGCCGATGACCAGGTCCGGCATTTCGGGAAGCTGTTCCAGCGCCTCCTCACCGATCACCGTCTGGTGCATGAGCACGTGGTTGAGCACCGAGCCGAGCGCGTAGCGGGCCTCCGGCGTCGCGGCGGCCACCTCGACGGCCTCGCTGATCGCGATGCCCAGGCTCCCCGGCGAGTCAGGGTGCTCGGCCAGCACCTTCCCGCCCGAGCTCGTCACGGGTGACGGGCTCGCGTGCACGGTGGCGCCGTACACCTGCATGAGCGAGCGGCGGTACGGCTTCTGGTCGTAGGAGGCACGTACCATCCAGATCCGGCATTCGATGTCGAACTGAGAACAGGCGAATGCCAGAGCCGAGCCCCACTGCCCGGCGCCGGTCTCGGTGGTGAGCAGCCGTACGCCCTCGCGCGCGTTGTAGTAGGCCTGCGGCACGGCCGTGTTCGGTTTGTGCGAGCCGGCGGGCGAGACGCCCTCGTACTTGTAGTAGATCCTGGCCGGCGTGTCGAGGGCCTTCTCCAGCCGGCGCGCCCGGATCAGCGGCGTCGGCCGCCAGAGCCGGTAGACGTCCAGCACCTCCTGCGGGATCGGGATGAACCGCTCGCCGCTCACCTCCTGCCCGATCAGTTCCATCGGGAAGAGCGGCGCCAGGTCGTCCGGCCCGATGGGCTGCCGCGTGCCGGGATGCAACGGCGGAGGCGGCGGCGCGGGCAGATCGGGAACGATGTTGTACCAGTCGCTGGGGATCATCGCCCCAGTCTGCGCCGACGATGCGCCGCGTTCCAGCACACCGTCTGGGAGTCCGGGAGAAGTGGGAGGCCGCGCTGGGTCTGCCCGCCGGCGGCATCGACGCCCACATGGGCCCGACATGGGCTGCGGGCGCGATCGGGGCCATCACCGAAGAAGGCGTCCACAACGAGCCGACCAAGCTCCTGGGGCGGGACGCGAGCGCCTTCATGGCGGAGTTATGGACCGAATACCTCGGGACGCTCAACGCGGACCTGGCCGCCTACCTCGGATCCCTGCGCCCTCGCTACCGGACGGGCATCCTGAGCAACAGTTTCGTGGGCGCGAGGGAGCGCGAGCAGGCCGCGTACGGCTTCGCCGGCCTCGTCGACCACATCGTCTACTCGCACGAGGCGGGCCTGGCCAAGCCGGACCCGCGCGTCTACCGCCTGACGTGCGAACGGCTCGGGGTGGCGCCGGAGGAGACCGTCTTCGTCGACGTGGACATGTGCGTGACTGCGGCCCGCGAGGTCGGCATGCACGCCGTCCACTACCGGGACGACGCCCAGGCCATGTCCGAGATCGACGCCCTGCTCAGTCGCTGACCAGCACCGCGAGCCGATCCGGGTGATCGGCCCTGACCACCACGTCCGCCGCCTGCTGGGGCCGCGCCTCCCGCTCGTACCTGTCGTACGCGGGCAGCCGCCAACGCTCCTCCTCGGGGGCCGCGCGCTCGAGCGCGCTCGCCGACAGCCATACGTGCACGCGCACCTCGAACACCAGCCCCCGCCCCAGCAGCAGCGTCCCGTCGACCAACAGCACCCCGCCCCGGGGCAGCTCCTCGTACGGCACCCGGTACGCCCGATCGATCCGGCTGTCCCACAGCGCCGGCAGCACCCGCCCTGAGCCGCCCGCGTCCAAGGGTTCGAGCACCTCGCGCTGCAGCGCCTTCACGTCGAGCCAGTCGTCGTAGAAGGCGTCGGGATCGGTCCTGCCGTACTCCAGCCGCAGCGACGCGGGCCGCAGGAAGTCACCCGCGGACACCCGCAGCGCGGGCCGCCCGCGCAGCCTGAGGGGCGCCACGAGCTCGTCAGCGAGCCTCTCCGGGCGCGCGGCCGGCGCCCCGTCGACGGCGACCCGCACCCATTCGTCGCGAGGGCGTCCGGAGATCAGCTCGGCCAATTGCTCGACGAGGGCATCACGGGAGATCGGTCGCGCACGCATCGCCATCAGCTTACGAGCGCCGTCAGAGACCCTTCACGAAGGGCGACATGGCCGCGGTCGCATCCTTGAGCACCCGAACCGACTCGACCGGATCGCCGGTCTCCATGCCTGGGGTCTCCACGCAGGGCGCTCGCTCAGGCATCAGGTCGCGTGAGAGCGCCGAAGAGCACGTAGCCATCGGCTTCGCCGTACGCGTCGGCCGCGAGCTCGATGACTGGGCCGGACCGCAAGCTGACTGGGCTCTGAGCGCCCGGAAAGAGCTCGGGCACGAAAGATCCGGAAGAATTAACCAAGATCACGAAAGGCCAGGTTCCCAACGGGGATGACCTGGCCTTTCGCCGTGCAGAGCGGACGACGGGAATCGAACCCGCGTAGCTAGTTTGGAAGACTAGGGCTCTACCATTGAGCTACGTCCGCGCGAACCGGTCGAACTCTGGTCTAGACTTCATCCGGTCGTCAGGGCGTAAGCGTACCGGAGTCCCGGTGCGTATGCGCAATCGGCGAGACGGGGCGTGGCGCAGCTTGGCAGCGCGCTTGCTTTGGGAGCAAGAAGTCGCAGGTTCAAATCCTGTCGCCCCGACCAGCTAGAGGGCCGCGTCCGATCCGGACGCGGCCCTCTGCTTGTCCATCGCTCCTATGACGCTCCCAAGACCCCGCTTCACGGCTCTGGAACCCCCTCCCGCCGAGGGCAGCAAACGGGCACCAGCCAGGGCCCGCGAATGCCGAGTGGCCGTAGATCAGCGGCCCTGCGCTGCAAGGAAGGTCCGATGTGGCCACTCCTGAGCCAGCACCTCGGTGAGCAGCGGCTGAGTCGTGCCACTGATGTAAAGAGCACCGTTCGGGCCTTTGTCTGCCAGCACAGTGGCGGTCGCCTCCGCCCCATAAACGTTTGGCCATGGCTCGACGCGATTGACCAGGACACCGCTGAAAGTCTGAGGCGCTACCCGCGTCGGACACGATGACAGTACGGCTCTCATAGTCGATCACCGGATCGGGTCGCTCGGACTCAATCCGCTCAGACAGATCGTCCGGGTACAAGTAATCCCACGCGAGGTCGGCCTCCGACAGTTCCTCGCCGCAGCAGTGGCACGTCTTCGGCTCAGGCATCGCCACGGCAACTCTCCTTCCGAACGATCAACCGTCGAAGACCGCCCACTTGATCCCCTGGTTGGCCAGCGGGCGTAACAGGCTGCGGTGTGCGGCGCCGAACGAGACATGGCACTCCTCTTTCTCGTCGTCGCCATCGACGCAGGCGATGAGGCCGGGCGCTACGTAGAAGGACGTCTGGTACAGCGGCCACATCCAGGTCTTGAGCGGCACCCGGCGCAGCGTGCTGACCAGCTCGGAGGCGATCGGCGTCGGCACCGGGCCGCCCCCGGCGTGATAGGGCGCGTTCACCATGGCCTCGTACAGCGAGAACTGGAGCAGGAAGCCGCTCAAGCGTTCACGTTCGGCGTAGCGGTATTCAGGCTCCTCAATCGTCCACACGGTCGGGTCGTCCTGGGAGAGGTCGAGCGACCAGTGGAAGCAGCCCTGGTTCTCGTAACCGAACTCCAGCAGGCCGTGGGCGTCGGTGGACAGCTCCTCTGCGGGACGTATGAAGTTCTGGACGCCGAGGACTTGCGGTCGCCCCTGCGCGAGCCGATAGAACGCGGCCAGGGCCTCAGGGGCACGGACCGATGGCGTGGCCGGCGCCGCATCGGCGTGGGACAGCGGATACCAACCTTCGATCAACAGTCGCAGCGCAGTGGCGCGGTCATTGTCGACGTGGTCGAGCCAGTCCAGCGCGGGCAGGGTGGCGGGCGTGCTCGGTGGGCGGACTCGGTCGAGCACGTCCAAGCTGAGCGGCGGCTCGATCCGCAGGTCACAGTCATCCATCGTCTGCTCGCCCGTCCTCCACCCGCTCTGACCATGTCGGACCGTGCCGAGGTAGAGAAATCCCTCCTCCAGCCGGACGAACAGGTGGATCGGCCCGAGCTCGGCCGACTGCTCCAGGGAAGGCCACGCCCGAGCCCACCTCAGGAACCGTTCTGCCAGAGCCTCCGGTACCGGGCCGATGAGCCGGAACTTCTCGCTGCTCCACACCCCGCTGGCCGCGAGATCATCGACGGCATCAGAAATGACCACACTGCCGCTGGGACCGACGGTGACATCGGCGCCACCGGCCGTGAACGTCTCGGAGGGCGTACCTACCAGGCCGAGCACATCGACGTCAGCGACCATGTCCATGGGCGAAAGCTGCATGCCGGTGACTGTAGTCCGCCGTCACGTCGTCATCTTCTGAGGACCGACAGAAGATCGATTATCGCTGCGGATGGTCATCGGGACACCGTTCCGGACGGGTGTCCCTGCTGTCCCTGAACGAGCGAAGAGCTGCCTGGTGCTTCGCACGCCTTCCTAGCGCGCCACGCGCGGAAACGCGGCTGCACATGTTGCAGCGCCTGGAAGCACGACCCCTGGAAGGGCGGGTGAAGCCCCTTTGAGAGCATCAGAAATTCCGGACTACTCCGTCTCGGTCGCGTAATATCGTCAGTTCGCCCGCGCGGTGGGCCGAGTCGTTGATCCTCTACCCCAAGGGAACGTCAACTACCACCGGCTGAAGCCGGTGGCTTGCTCTCACGATCCCGTCTGGCTGAAGGGAGGCCGGTAGCGTGTGGCTGGTTGACAGCAGCCCACCCCGTAACGCCGCGTGCGGCGATGTTGCGGGCCGCGATGTGGTCGGCGTGCCCAGCGAGGCCACACCCGGTGCAGACGAACCGGCCCCGCGCCGGCCGATTCGCCCTGGCAACGTACCCGCAGTCGGGACAGGCCTGCGAGGTGTAGGCGGGGTCGACCAGCATGAAGGCGACTCCGGCGCGTTCGGCCTTGTAGCGGGTGAAGGCGATCTGCTGGGCGAAGGCCCAGTTGTGCAGGGTGCGCCGCTGGAGCCGGTGAGCCCTTACCCGCCCGCGGATGCCCTGCAACTCTTCCAGGGCGATCCCTTGGCCGGTGCGTTCGGCTTCGCGCACCACATACTTGCTGATCTGGTGGTTGAGGTCGGTCATCATCCGATGCTCACGCCCCGAAAGGCGGCGCAGCACCCGCCGCGCCGCAGGAGTGCCCTTGGCCTGCAGGCGGCGGCGTTGCCGATGCCGCCGCTCCCGCAGGGTGCGGACGTGTCCGTTACCGTGGATCGGCCCGGACAGGGCGGGACCGGGCAGCACCGCACCGTCGGAGGTGACCGCCAGGTTCGCCACCCCCTGATCCACCCCCACGAACCCGTTGACCGGCTCGCTCGTGCGGTGCTCACCCAATCCCGCTCGCCGGCGGGGACGTCACCGAGGGGGTTGTGCGCGTCGGCGACACGGTGCGCCGCCCTGTTGGCCCCAATGCCCCGCTCGTCCACGCGCTGCTGCGCTATCTGGAGGAGATCGGGTTCGCGGGCGCTCCGCGGTTCCTCGGGATCGACGCGGCCGGGCGTGAGGTGCTGACCTTCATTCCTGGTGAGGTCGCCGGGCGGCCGCGGCCGGCGTGGATCGCCGACGAGGAGCGGCTGGCCTCCGTCGGGCGCCTGGTGCGCGACTACGACGACGCCGTCGCGGGTTTCGTCATGCCTGAGGGGGTGCGGCCCAGCTTCGGGTTCTCGGAGCCGCCGGGCATGCCGCCTGCGCCGCCCTACCCAGCCGAGTTGGTGGGGCATATGGACTACACGCCGGACAACATCGTGTTCCGGGACGGCGAAGCGGCCGCGCTGATTGATTTCGATATCGCCAAGCCGGTCGCCAGGGTGGATGAGGTGTGCAACGCGATGCTGTACTGGGCGCCGCTGAGCGACCCCCTCGACGCCGACCCGCTGCTGCGGGAGGTGGACGTGCCGCGTCGCTGCCGGATCCTCGCAGACGCCTACGGGATGTCGGACGTCGACCGCTCCCGGCTCGTCGAGGTGGCCGTGCTGCGGACACGGCGGTCGTGGTTCTCGATGAAGCAGATCGCCGAGGAGCAGGGCGGCGGCTGGGCACGCATGTGGGATGAGGGCGTCGGTGACCAGATCAAGCGGCGCGAGGCGTGGCTGGACCGCAATGGCCCAGCTATCGACGCGGCGCTGACGGCACCCTGATCCAGGGTCAGCGGCTGGAGCGGCCGCGCATCAAGGAGACGTCGCAGCGCGGTCCGAATCGCCGCTCAGGACACAGAACTCATTGCCCTCGGGATCGGCGAGGACGGCCCAGCCTGAGCCGTCGGGACAGCGCCGGTCAGCGACCAGGGTGGCGCCGAGGCCCAGCAACCGCTCGACCTCCTCCTCGCGGGAGGTCTCCGGACGCAGGCACAGGTGGATCCGGTTCTTGATCGTCTTTGTCTCCGGCACCTGGTTGAAGTGCAACAGCGGGCCGTCCTTCAGCATCACCTGGGTTTCGTGATCACCCGGTCTGTCCTCTGGATGCAGGGGACGGCCGGTCACCTCACTCCAGAACCTGGCCAGCTTGTACGCATCCGCACAGTCGATCGCGACGTTCTGCAATACCGACACCATGAGCAAGGAGTTTGCCCGAGCGCCACCGCGCCGGCCACTGGATTACCAGAGACCGCCGTGACCTCTCCAGCATGAACGTACTTCGGCGGACGGCCGGGCCAGGCGACCTAACCGGATGTCAGGACATGCGGGCGACGAGAGTTTTCGGGGCGATCTGGCGGTAGGCGTCGGCGACGATCTCCGCGATCTCCGCCCAGTCCATCTCCGGAACATCCAGGTAGACCCCGAGCCACCCCCGGTGCCCCACGTACGGCGGCCGGAAGAACCGCTCGGGAGCCTCGGCCACGAGCTCCTCCTGCGCCCCCGGAGGAGCCGCGCACCAGAACGCCAGCCGGTCGTCGTGGTGATGGTCGGCGAACATGACGAACGTCTTCTTGCCCCGGACGAACCACGTCGGCTCCCCGTGGCTGAGCCGCTCCGTCGTCTCCGGCAGCGCCAGGCAGAGCCGGCGCAGCCGGTCCAGGGCGTCCACGTCAGCCGGTCAGGGTGAGCGGGTTGACGATGTCGGCGTAGACGAGGAGGCCAGCCATGATCATCATGGCGATCGCGATCACGTATGTCAGCGGCAGCACCTTTGCGATGTCCACGTACGCCGGCTCCGGCCGCCTCATGATCTTGGCGAACGCCCGCTTGATGCCCTCCCACAGGCCGCCGGCGATGTGGCCGCCGTCGAGCGGCAGCAGCGGGATGAGGTTGAACATGCCGATCGCCAGGTTGAAGCCGGCCAGCAGGTTGACGAAGATGGCGATCTTCTTCTCGCTGGACAGGTCGGAGGCGAGGATCTCGCCGCCCATGCGGCCCGCGCCGACCACGCCGACCGGGCCCTCGGGGTCGCGCTGCTCACCGGAGAAGGCCGCGTGCCAGACGCCGACCATCTTCTCCGGCAGGTTGATCAGCGAGCCCGCGACCCTGGCGGTCAGCTCGCCCATGTAGCCGACGACCTGGCCGAGGCTCTGCTTCTCCATGACCTCCGTCGGCAGGACGCCGAGGAAGCCGACGTTCTTGTCGATCTTCTTCGGGTCCTCGAGGTTGGGCCGGTCCTGGGCGATGAGCGTGACGTCGAGCGTCATCGGCTTGCCGTCGCGGACGATGCCGAGCTTGACGGGGCCGGGGCCGTGGGAGCGGATGAGGTGGGTCGCGTCGTCCCAGGAGCCGATCTTCTGGCCGTCGAAGGAGACCATGCGGTCGCCGGGCTTCATGCCCGCCTGGGCGGCGGGCGTGGGCTTGTCCGTGGACGTGCAGGTGGCGCGCTGCTCCGAGATCGGGATCACGCACGTGTTGGTCTCGGGCGACACGACCGGCGCCCAGGTGGGCAGGCCGATGCCGACCAGCAGGATGCTGAAGAACACGAAGGCGAGCACGAAGTTCATCGCCGGGCCGCCGGACATGATGATGACCTTCTGCCACCACTTCTTGCGGTAGAAGACCCGGTCCTCGTCGCCGGGGCGCACCTCTTCCTGGGCGGCCTCCCGGGCCGACTCGATGAGGCCCTGGAACGGCCCCGTGGAGGTGCTCCTGACCTTGTTGGGGTCGTCACCCGGGCGCGGCGGCAGCATGCCGATCATGCGGATGTAGCCGCCGAACGGGATCCACTTGATGCCGTATTCGGTCTCGCCCCTGCGCCGCGACCACGCCGTCGAGCCGAAGCCGACCATGTATTGGGTCACCTTGACGCCGAAGAGCTTCGCCGGCACGAGGTGGCCGATCTCGTGCAAGGCGATGGAGAACATCAACCCGAAAAGGAAGATGAGGATCCCCACGAGATAGAGCCAGTTCATCTAGACGCGCTCCAGAGCAAGGCGGAAGTCCCGACAGCCCAAGGGTAGTCGAACTCCTCAGCCCTCACGGGCTTGCCGAGCCTTTGACCAGCATTGACAGTTCGCGATCAGTCGAACACGCTGAGAGACGACGGAGGGGGACGTCCAGCGCCGCGCCGCCGGGGCCGCGCAACCTTGAGGATGTCGGCCGGGCCCTTGCCAGTGACCGCCGTCACGACCGGCCCGTGTGAAACGTCACTATGGACGCCAGAAGAGCACCAGCGCGCAGTCGTCGTTGTGACCGGAGGCCATGGCGCTGACCAGCGCTCTGGCGCCGTCCCGGAACCCGGAGGTCAGCAGCCGCTCCGCCTCGCCGAGCAGCCGGTCGAGCCCGGCGTCGATGTCGCGGCCGGGCTGCTCGATCAGGCCGTCGGTGTAGAGCAGCAGCGCGTCGCCCTTGCGCAGGGTGCCGCTCTCGGGCTCGCAGTGCAGGTCGGGCACCACGCCGAGCACCACGCCTTTGGCCGAGGCGACCTGCCAGCTCCCGGTGCCCGAGTCGAACTTCACCACCGGCGGATGCCCGGCCGAGGTGATCGTGTAGTCGCCGGTGGCCAGGTCGAGGCGTACGTGCACCGCGGTCACGAACCCCTCGTCACCCCGCTGGCGATGCAGATAGGCGTTGCAGGCGGGCAGGAAGTCGTCGACCGCGCCGAGCAGCCCGCCGAACGTGCCCGACAGCAGCAGCGCCCTGGTGCCCGCGTCGACGCCCTTGCCGGACACGTCGACCAGGGCGAGGTCGACGATGTCTCCCTTGCGCAAGGAGACCAGGAAGTCGCCGCCGAAGGAGGAGCCCCCGGCCTGCTTGAGCACGACTTTGCCGCCCCAGTCCTTGGGCAGCGGGGGCAGCTCGCCCTGGCTCTTGAGACGGTCGCGCAGCTCCAGCAGCATCGCGTCGCCCCGCAGACCCTGCACGCCCAGCTTGCCCCTGGTGCGGGCCATGAGCAAGGCGAGCACGGTGGTGAACCCGATCGTCACGCTGAGCCCGAGCCCGACGCGGCCCATGCCGAGCGAGATCGCGATGTAGCCGAGCGCGGCGCCGACCGCCACGAGCAGCTTGACCAGGCTGCGCAGCCGCAGCTGCAGCCCGCCGATCAGGGTGACGAGGATGAGCAGCGACGGCGAGAACCACTCGGTGGACACCTTCGCGGCCAGCAGCCCGATGATGAGCGAGAGGGCGGCCAGGCCGATGAGCAGGTTGCGGTCGCGGGCCAGCGGACCCTTGCGGAAGTATCGGACGATGGACACAAGGAAGGGCACCCGCACCAGGACCGCACGGACCCGTGGCGGGATCAGCGGCGCCGGACGGGAACTCATGATGCGCCTGACTGTATCGGTCTGACCCGTGTTTGGGCAGCCCGCTTGACCAAGCCCTTGATCATTGAGCACGGATATTGAGTGGCTTTCCCTCTCTGGCCGCTCATACCGTGGACGGATGACGTATCCGATCCGCCCGATTGACTCGTCCGAGTGGCCGGCATTCGCCAGGGTCCTCGCAGAAGGGTTCGGTTGGACGCCACATCCCAAGCAGTCCGCGCGTCACAAGGCCGAGACCGAGCTCGACCGCACTCTCGCCGTCTTCGACGGCGACGTCATGGCGGGGGTCACCGCCGTGTACAGCCTCAGGATGACGGTTCCCGGCGGGCAGCTGCCCGTGGGCGGGGTGACCGCCGTCAGCGTGCTGCCCTCGCACCGCCGCCGCGGCGTGCTGTCCTCGATGATGCGCAGGCAGCTCTCCGACATACGCGACCGCGGCGAGTCGGTGGCCGCGCTGTACGCCTCCGAGTCGGTGATCTACGGCAGGTTCGGGTACGGCAGGGCCGCGAGCGGGCTGTCGTACCGCATCCACAAGCACGGCTCGGCTTTCGTCAGGAACGCGCCGGTCGACCCGTCGCTCAGGATCCGGGTGGCCAAGCCCGCCGACGTACGCGCCGACCTGGAGAAGCTGTTCGCATCGGTGGTGACGGCGCGCCCGGGACGCTACGCGCGCCACGGACCGTTCTGGGACGGCGATCTGGCGGACGAGGAGTTCGATCAGCAGGGGGCGGGCTCGCTGCGCTCGGTGCTGGCCGAGGACGACCGAGGCGTGCGCGGGTACGCGTTGTTCCGGATCAAGGGCTCCTGGGACGAGAACGACGTGCCCAACGGGGAGCTGCGGCTGAATGAGCTGGAGGCGGCCGACCCGGCGGCCTACGCCCTGCTGTGGCGCAGCGTGCTCGACCGCGATCTGGTCACCACTGTGCGGGCGCGCGGACCGGTGGACGACCCGTTGATCGCGCTGCTGGCCGACCAGCGGCAGCTGCGCGCGAGCTGGGCGGACGAGCTGTGGGTACGCCTGGTCGAGGCGGACCGGGCGCTGGCCGCCCGCGCCTACGCCGCGCCGGTGGACGTGGTGATCGAGATCGAGGACGACGTGTGCCCGTGGAACGCCCGCCGCTGGCGGCTGACCGCGGACACGACGGGCGCCGAGTGCAAGCCGGTCGACGAGGAACCCGACATGACGGTGCCGGTGAGCGCGCTCGGCTCGGCGTACCTGGGCGACGGGCTGCTCACCACTCAGCTGGACGCGGGGCTGCTGCGCGAGCACACGCCGGGGGCGGTCCGGTCGCTGGCCACCGCCATGTCCTGGAGTCCCAAACCGTGGGCGGGACGGGTCTTCTGACGTACGCTGCAGGCATGGCACTGCAAAGCCTGCAGATCACCGCGACCATCGCCATGCGTGCCCGCGACGTGTCGAAACCGTCGGCGGAGCAGCAGGAGGCCGCCGACCGGCGGCCCCTGCGCGATGAGATGCCGAGGCGGGACCCCAAGCGCAAGGGCCAGATCTAGCTACGGCAGCGAGGGCAGCTGGCCGATCGTCTCGTAGGTGTCCAGCTGCGCGATCCGCCTGCTGTGGCGCTCGCTGCCGGAGAACGACGTGCTCAGGAAGACCTCCACGAATCTGGTGGCGTCCTCGATGGAGTGCATGCGCGCGCCGACGCTGACCACGTTGGCGTTGTTGTGCTCGCGGGCCAGGCTGGCCGTCTCCTCACTCCAGGCGAGGGCCGCGCGGATGCCGCGCACTTTGTTGGCGGCGATCTGCTCGCCGTTGCCGGAGCCGCCGATCACCACTCCGAGGCTGCCGGGGTCGCCGGCGACGCCCTCGGCGGCACGCAGCACGAACGCGGGATAGTCGTCCTCGGCGTCATAGACGAAGGGACCGCAGTCGGTGACCTCGTGCCCATGGTCCTTCAGCCAGGACACGAGGTGGTTCTTGAGCTCATAGCCGGCATGGTCGGCACCGATGTAGACACGCACCCGCCCAGTCTTCCACAGCCTCGCCGATCGAGCTCACTGGCTAGAGTAAGGGCCTCTGTCGGTACCCAGTCCTTACGAAAGCAGACATCCATGCGAGAGATCCGCATCATCGGCGATCCTGTCCTGCGCACGCCCGCCGAACCGGTGACGGACTTCGACCGCGAGCTGCGCCGTCTCATCGAGGAGATGTTCCAGGCGATGTACGCGGTCAACGGCGTGGGCCTGGCCGGTCCGCAGATCGGCGTGTCGCGGCGGCTGTTCGTGTACGACATCAGCGGACGCAAGGGCCATGTGATCAACCCGGTGCTGACCGTCGACGACCCCGAGGAGGTCGACGACGAGGAGGGCTGCCTGTCGGTGCCCGACCGGCAGACGCGCCTGCCGATCTACGCTCCGGTCGCGCGGGCGGCGGGGGTGACCGTGGAGGGGATCGACCGGCTGCGGCGACCGGTGCGGATCAAGGCCCGCGGGTCGCTGGCGCGCTGCTTCCAGCACGAGACCGAGCACCTCGACGGCAAGCTTTACGTCGACAGGCTGCCGAAAAACGAAGCGCGCAAGATCATGCTGCGCGCATAGGCGCACAAACCGCTGCCTGCGGCGGACCGCTGAACGCGGCCCACCGTAGGCGCACAAACCGCTGCCTGTGGCGCCCCGCTGAACGCGGAGCATCATAGGTTGGCTGCATGAGCGTACTTTTCGGGAAGGGCGCATTAGTCACTGGAGGCTCCCGGGGCATCGGCCGGGCCATCGTGGAGCGGCTGAGGGAAGACGGCGCCGAGGTCGTCTTCTGCTACGAGCATTCCGAGGAGGCGGCGCAGCAGGTCGCCAAGGAGACGGGAGCGCAGGCCGTACAGGCCGATCTCGGCAGCAAGGACGATCTGGCGCGACTGTTCGCCGAGGCGGAGGCGCGGCTGCCGGGGCTGGACATCCTGGTCAACAACGCCGCCATCACCGCAGGGCAGAAGCCCATGACGGAGATCACGGACGAGGACTACGAGCGGGCGTTCGCGGTGAACACGCGGGCGGTGTTCCTGGCCATGCAGTGGGCGGCGCGGGTGATGCGCGACGGCGGGCGCATCATCAACATCTCCACGCTCAACACCCAGGTGCCCGCGCCGACGCTGTCGCTCTACTGCGGCAGCAAGGGCGCCATCGAGCAGTTCGCCAAGGTGGCGGCGCGGGAGCTGGGCGGGCGCGGGATCACCGTCAACGTCGTCTCGTCCGGCGCCACCGACACCGACATGCTGCGGAACAGCAATCCGCCGGAGGCGCTGGAGCAGACGCCGGCGTTCACGGCGCTGCAGCGGCTCGGCCGGCCGGACGACATCGCGGCCGTGGTCGCGTTCCTGGCGGGTCCGGACGGGCGATGGGTGACCGGGCACAACATCCACGCCACCGGCGGGCTGATCGTCTGACGGGTCGGCGGCGACCCGTCAGAGCTGCAGCGACTTGATCTCGAGGTATTCCTCGAGGCCGTGTTCGCCGAGCTCGCGGCCCACTCCCGACTGCTTGTAGCCGCCGAAGGGGGCCCGCGGGTTGAACTTGCCGCCGTTGATGGCGACCTGGCCGGTGCGCAGCCGGCGGGCGACCGCGACCGCATGCTCCTCGGTCCCCGCCCAGACGGCGCCGGCCAGGCCGTATCTGGTGCCGTTGGCGATCTGGACGGCCATGTCCTCGCTGGTGTACGGGATCATCGACAGGACCGGGCCGAAGATCTCCTCCTGCTCGATCGCCATCCCGGGCTCCACGCCGGCGAACACCGTGGGCTCGACGTAGTAGCCGCGCTCGTGCGGGCGGTCGGTGCCGCCGGCCACCAGCCGGGCGCCCTCCTCCTGGCCCCGGTTGATGTAGCGGATCACGCGGTCGCGCTGCACCGCGGACACCAGCGGGCCGATCCTGGTGGACTCGTCGAACGGGTCGCCGACGGTGTACTTGCCGGTGGCCTCGACGGCCAGGCGGACGGCGGCGTCGTACTGGTCGCGGTGGACGATCATGCGGGTCCACGCCGAGCAGGTCTGGCCGGCGTTGACGAAGCAGTTGGCCACGCCGACCTTGACGGCCGTCGCCAGGTCGGCGTCGGGGAGGATGATGTTGGCGGACTTGCCGCCGAGCTCGAGCGCGACCCGCTTGACGGATTCGGCGGCGAGTGAGGCGACCCGGCGGCCCGCGGCCGTCGAGCCGGTGAAAGAGACCATGTCCACCTCGGGGTGGGCGGCCATGGCCTCGCCCACGACCGGGCCGCGCCCGCTGACCAGGTTGAACGCGCCCGGGGGCAGGCCCACCTCGTGGAAGATCTCCGCCAGCGCGTACGCCGCCAGCGGCGCGATCTCGCTCGGCTTGAGCACGACGGTGCACCCGGCGGCCAGCGCGGGACCGACCTTGCAGACGATCTGGTGCAGCGGGTAGTTCCACGGCGTGATCGCCGCGACCACTCCGATCGGCTCCTTGACCACGAGCGAGTTTCCGACGCGCGACTCGCGCGGATGGCTCTCGGCGAGCTGGGCGTAGGAGGACAGGACGGTCGCCGGCATGAGCGCCTGTACCTTGAGCGCGAAGCCGAGCGGCGACCCCATGTCGGTCGCGATGGTCTTGGCGATCTCGTCGGAACGCTGTCTCAGCAGCTCGGCCGCCTCGCCGAGGATCTTGCCGCGCTCCGCGGCGGCCGTCTCCGACCAGGCGGGAAAGGCCTGCCGGGCGGCCCGCACGGCCGTCTCCACATCGTCGGGAGAGCCCGCCGGCACGCGGTCGATGATCTCTTCCGTGGCCGGGTTCACCACTTCGATGGGCTCGCCGGACGCCGATGCGGTCCAGGAGCCGCCGATATACAGCTGACGCATAGCCACCATCCTGACAGCGTCTCAGAAGACCGCGAGGCCCATCCTGAGCGGAGGATAAGCTTTCTCCACCTCTACCGGCCTTATTTGCGCCAGAGTACGACGATCGCCCCCAGGATGGCCCCGGCAAATCGGGATATGTCAGTCGAACGTCGGCCGTCGCGTGCGGGTGCGCTTCAGCTCGAAAAAGTCATCGAATTCGGTCACCGCCAGCACCCCGTCCCACAGCCGCCCCGCGTCCTCACCCCTGAGGATCTTGGTGATCACGGGTCCGAAGAAGGCGTTGGCGCCGACGCGGATGATCGGGGTGCCGACCTCCTGGCCGACGAGGTTGATGCCCTCGTCGTGCGAGGCGCGGATGGCCTCGTCCCACTCGTCGGAGTGCATGGCGTCGGCGAGGTCCTTGTCGAGCGCGTTGGCCTCGAGCGCGGCCTCGATGACCTCGCGGAGGCGTTCCGGCTGCTTCCTCATGTCCTCGTTGTGCAGGCGGGTGCCGAGCTGGGTGTACATCGGGCCGACGACCTGCTCGCCGTGCTTGGCCGCGGCCGCCGCGACCACCCGCACCGACCCCATGGCCTGGGCGGCCCGCCGTTTGTAGTCATCCGGGACGTCCTTGTCCTCGTTGAGGAAATGGAGGGACATGACGCGCCAGCGTGGCTCGATCGGCCGAACCTTCTCGACTTCGAGCAGCCACCGTGATGTAACCCAAGCGAATGGGCAGGAAGGATCAAACCAGAGGTCCACGGGAATCTTTTCGCTCACGTGTGGCCATAACCTGAGGTGGTTCGGGTCCTATTCCCGCCGTGACAGGATAACGGACAACCCCGATGAAGCGGTGTAAAGGAGCGCAACTTGGCAGGAAACCTGACCCGGGACGAGGCTCGTGAGCGTGCCCGGCTGCTGAAGGTCGAGTCGTACGAGGTGGCACTCGACCTGACGGAAGGGGAGGAGCGCTTCGAGAGCATCACGACGGTCCGCTTCACCAGCACCCGGCCGGGCGCGTCCACATTCATCGACCTGCACGGGGCACACGTCCGCCAGGTCACGCTGAACGGCCGCGATCTCGACGTGGCGGACTACGACGCCGACAAGGGGCGCTTCCCGCTCCCCTCGCTCGCCGAGTCCAATGAGCTGCGCGTCGACGCCGACTGCACCTACATGCGCACGGGCGAGGGGCTGCACCGCTTCGTCGATCCGGTCGACCAGAAGGTCTACCTGCACAGCCAGTTCGAGACGGCCGACGCGCACCGCATGTACGCGTGCTTCGACCAGCCCGACCTCAAGGCCGCCTTCCAGCTCACCGTGCTGGCCCCGGCCGACTGGGAGGTCGTCTCCAACGCCGCCTCCACGCACGTGACGGAGCTGCCCCAGCAGGCCGGCAAGCACGGGACGGTGCCGGCGGCCAAGCGGTGGGAGTTCCCGCCCACGCCGGTCATGTCCACCTACATCACCGCGCTGGTGGCGGGGCCGTACCACAAGGTCACCTCGGAGCACGACGGCATCCCGCTCGGCCTCTACTGCCGGGCCTCGCTGGCCGAGCACCTCGACCCCGACAACCTCTTCGAGGTCACCAGGCAGGGCTTCGACTTCTTCCACAAGGTGTTCGGCCTGCGCTACCCGTTCGGCAAGTACGACCAGCTCTTCGTGCCCGAGTTCAACGCCGGCGCCATGGAGAACGCCGGGTGCGTGACGTTCCTGGAGGACTACGTCTTCCGCTCCCGGGTCACCGACGCGGTGGTCGAGCGGCGCGCGGAGACGATCCTGCACGAGATGGCGCACATGTGGTTCGGCGACCTCGTCACCATGCGCTGGTGGGACGACCTGTGGCTGAACGAGTCGTTCGCCACCTACATGTCCGTGCTGGCCCAGGCCGAGGCGACCCGGTGGGGCAACGGCGCGTGGACGACCTTCGCCAACGTGGAGAAGTCCTGGGCCTACCGCCAGGACCAGCTCCCGTCCACGCACCCGATCGCCGCCGACATCCCGGACATGCAGGCGGTCGAGGTCAACTTCGACGGCATCACGTACGCCAAGGGCGCCTCGGTGCTCAAGCAGCTCGTCGCGTACGTGGGGCTGGACAACTTCCTGGCCGGTGTACGCGACTACTTCGCCGAGCACGCCTGGGGCAACACCGAGCTGAAGGACCTGCTCGACGCCCTGGAGCGGACCTCGGGCCGGGACCTGTCGGCCTGGTCGAAGGAGTGGCTGGAGACCTCCTGGGTCAACACGCTGCGCCCGTCGTTCGAGGTGTCCGACGGCCGGTTCACCAGCTTCGAGGTGCTGCAGGAGGCGCCGGCCGACTACCCGACGCTGCGCTCGCACCGGGTCGCGATCGGCCTCTACTCGCTGGTGAACGGCGAGCTGACGCGGACCAAGCGGGTCGAGCTGGACGTGGTCGGGGCCCGGACGCACGTGGCCGAGCTCGTCGGCGCCGAGCAGCCGGATCTGGTGCTGCTCAACGACGACGACCTCACCTACGCCAAGGTCCGCCTGGACGAGGACTCGCTGCGGACGCTGATCGACGGCGGCATCGTCAAGTTCACCGAGTCGCTGTCGAGGGCCCTGTGCTGGTCGGCGGCCTGGGACATGACCCGCGACGCCGAGATGTCCACGCGCGACTACGTCAGGCTGGTCGTCTCGGGCGCGGGCACGGTCTCGGACATCACGGTCCTGCAGACGATCCTGCGGCAGGCGCGCATGGCCGCGCAGCAGTACGCCGACCCGGCCTGGCGGGAGAAGGGGCTGGCGCTGCTGGCCACCGAGCTGCGCTCGCTGCTGGCCTCGGCCGAGCCGGGGTCGGACCGTCAGCTCGCCTACCTGCAGGCACTCGCACCGGTGGCGAGGTCGGCGGAGGACCTCGACCTGGTCCAGGGCATCCTGGACGGCTCGGCGGTGCCCGAGGGGCTGAGCGTGGACGCCGATCTGCGCTGGACGCTCGTGCACGCGCTGGTCTCCGGCGGCCGCCTGGGCGCCGCCGACATCGACGCCGAGCTGGAGCTCGACCCTACGGCGACCGGTGAGCGCTCGGCCGCGCTGTGCCGGGCCGCGGTTCCGGAGGCCGAGGCCAAGAGCGCGGCCTGGGACCGGATCGTGGGCGGCAAGCTGGCCAACCACATCGCCCGCGCCACGATCCAGGGGTTCCAGGACCCGCACCACCCCGAGCTGCTGGCTCCCTACCGGGAGAAGTACTTCGCCGAGGTGGGGCGGATCTACCGCGAGTGGACGTTCGACCAGGCGTCGTCGTTCGCGGTGGGCTGCTTCCCCTCGCTGCTCGTCGAGCCGGAGACCATGCAGGCCGCGAACGACTACATGGTGACCGAGCAGCCGCCGCAGGCGCTGCGCAGGATGATCCTGGAGGGCGCCGACGGCGTCCGCCGCGCGCTGAACAACCGGGAGAAGGACGCCGCGTCCGCCTGACGTTCCCGTTCGAAGACCCCCGCCACCCCGGCGGGGGTCTTCGTCGTTTCCGGGAGGTTTCCGGCTCTTGACAGGGGGATGCCCGCCAGGGATTCTTTCACCACTAACTTTATTCCTAAAGAAAGTCCCTTCATGGCAGGCACTGATCGCGGCGATCTCACCAGGACGGCGATCCTCGCCCTCCTGGGCACCGTCGGCCCGCTGAGCCGCACCGAGATAGCCCGCGAGCTCGACCTCAGCCCGGCCAGCGTCACACAGCTCACCCGAGAGCTGATCGGGCACGGGATGCTGGAGGAGCTCGACCTCAAACCCTCGCGCGGCGGGCGGCCCGCCCAGCGGCTCGGGCTGGTGGGCAGCGCCGGACGGGCGCTGGGCGTCAAGGTGACGGCCGACCGCCTGGTGCTGGTCGACGTCAGGCTCGACGGCGAGGTGCTCGGCTCCTGGGAGCTGCCCTGCGATCCGGCGGCGGCGGACGTGCTCGACGATCTGGCGGGCGCGGTGGAGTCGGTGGTACGCGACGTCTCCGCGCGCCCCGGGGCCCCGCTGCTGGGGGTCGGGGTCGGGGTGCCGGGCAGCGTGGACGACCAGGCGGTCGGCACGGTCAACGCGCCCACGCTGGGGTGGCAGGCCATGCCGGTCGGCGAGCGGCTGCGACGCCGGCTCAACCTGCCGGTGCTGGTCGAGAACGACGTGAACGCGCTGGCGGCGGCCGAGCGGCTGTACGGCCGGGGGCGTACGCACCGGGACTTCCTCGTCGTGACGATCGGGCGCGGCGTGGGCGCGGCGATCGTGGCGGACGGGCGGGTGTACCGGGGGGCCAGGGGCGGCGCCGGCGAGTTCGGTCACCTGCCGGTGGATCCGGATGGACCGGTGTGCGGGTGCGGGGCCCGGGGGTGCCTGGAGGCGTTCGTGGGCTGGGCGGGACTGCTCGGCGCCGCCCGCGCCAAGGGCCTGGCCGTCCCCGGCGCCGTCCCCGTCGACAGCCCTTCTGGTCCCGGCGATGCGCGCGCTGATGGGACGCCGGCTACCGGGAGGGCCGATGCCCCGGTGGCGGCGCTCGGGCGGGCCGCGGCGGGCGGCGATCCGGTGGCACGGGCCGTGTTCGAGGAGGCGGGGGCGATCCTGGGCCGGGCCACCGCCGGGCTGATCAACGTCGTGGACCCCGAGGTCGTGGTGGTGCTCGGCGAGGGCACGGCCGACTGGCCGCTCTGGAGGGCCGGATTCGACCCGGCGCTCAGGGCGCAGCTCTACCCGGGGCGGCGCGACATCTCGATCGAGGTGGAGAGCTGGGACGACACGAGCTGGGCCCAGGGGGCGGCGGCCCTGGTGCTGGCCACCCCGTTCGACGCCGCGGGCGCGGCCGGGGAGCAGGGCCGCCTGGTGCGGGCCCGCCTCATAGGAGCCACGCCATGAGCGCCCGTACCCGCCGTCCCGTGTTAGGGGGCGCGAGCGAGGAGGCGGCCCCATGACCCTCACCGAAGCCCCGCCGAAGGCGCGCGCCATGCATGGGCTCGCAAGGCCGCGCAGGCGCTGGCGGTACGCGGGCACCGTCGCCTTGTTCCTGTTGCCGAGCCTGGTCCCGCTGACCCTCTACACCCTGATCCCGATGGTCGGCTCGCTCTGGATCAGCCTGCACGAGTGGGATCTCATCACCCAGATGCGCTGGATCGGCCTCGGCAACTACGTCGAGCTGATCGGCGACCCGGAGACCAGGGCCGCGTTCCTGCACACGCTGTATTTCATCGCCGGCTATCTGCCACTGGTCTACGCCGGCGGGCTCGGGCTGGCCCTGCTGCTCAACCGGGCGATGCCCGCGCGCGGTCTGCTGCGCGGGATCTACTTCCTGCCGGTGATCACGAGCTGGGTGGTCGTGGCGCTGATGTGGAAGTGGCTGCTCAACCCGGCCAGCGGCGTCGTCAACTGGGCGCTCGCGCTGTTCGGGATCAGCGGCCCCGGCTGGTGGACCGACCCGGACTGGGCGATGCCGTCGATCATCCTCGCCTCGGCCTGGAAGGACCTGGGCTTCGTGATGATCATCCTGCTGGCCGGGCTGCAGGCCATCCCGCGCGAGATCCAGGAGGCCGCCATGGTGGACGGGGCCTCGGCCTGGCGCAGGTTCCGGCACATCACACTGCCGCTGCTGTCGCCCTCGACGTTCTTCGTCGTGGTGATCTCGCTGATCAACGGCTTCCAGGTCTTCGACCAGGTCCAGATCATGACCGGTGGCGGTCCGGGCGGGGCCACGCAGGTGGTGGTGTCGCAGATCTACGACCTCACCTTCCGTTACGGGCGGGCGGGTGCGGCCTCGGCGCTGTCGTGGCTGCTGTTCGCGCTGGTCCTGCTGGTGACGATCGTGCAGATCCGGGGCCAGAGGCGGTGGGTGCACTATGGGTAAAGTCCTGCGCTACGCGCTGGTCGGGCTGGGCGCGGTGGTGATGCTGTTCCCGTTCGCGTGGGCGGTGATCACCTCCATCACGCCGAGCGACGCGGTGCTGGCCGTGCCGCCCGACTTCACGCCCGCGGGTGCGAGCCTGGACGCGTACGCCAAGCTGCTGGAGACGCTGCCGTTCTGGCGGATCGTGCTCAACAGCGCCTGGATCGGCGCGACGTCCACCGCCCTGCAGCTGGTCACGAGCGCGATGGCGGCCTACGCCTTCGCGCGGCTGCCCTTCCCCGGCCGGGGCGCGTTGTTCTCGGTCTACCTGGCGACGCTGATGATGCCGCTTCCGGTCCTGGTCGTGCCGCTGTTCATCGAGATGCGCACGTTCAACCTGGTCGACACGTATTTCGCGCTGCTCGCGCCGACCATCGCCTCGGCGTTCGGGGTGTTCCTGCTGCGGCAGGCGATCAATCAGGTGCCCAGGGAGTTCGACGAGGCCGCCGTACTGGACGGCGCAGGACATTTCCGGATTTTTCTCTTCGTGGTGTTGCCGCTGATCCGGCCGGCCCTGGCGACGTTCGCCATCTTCGGCTTCATGGCCAGCTGGAACAGCTATCTGTGGCCGCTGATCATCATCAAGTCACCCGAGTTCATGACGCTCCCGCTGGGCCTGGCCACGCTGCACGGTCAGTTCACCACGCAGTGGGACGTGGTCATGGCCGGATCAGTGGTCAGCGTCGTGCCGATCCTCATCCTCTACGTCTTCGCACAGAAGCACGTCATCGCCAGCGTCGCGCAGAGCGGGCTCAAGTAAAGGAAATCCCCCCATGTCACGAAAAATCAAGATCGCTGCCGCCGTGGCCGCCGCGTTGCTCGCCTCCGCCTGCTCCCAAGGGTCGGCGACCAAAGGGTCCAGCGGCGCGGATGGCAGGGTGATGCTGCGGTACTTCACGTTCTCGGCGGCCCCCGACCACGTCAAGGACCTCGACGCGATCGAGAAGGCGTTCGAGAAGGAGAACCCGAAGGTGGACGTGGTCGTCGAGACCGCCCCCTTCGAGCAGTACTTCACCAAGCTCCAGACCAGCATCGCCGGCGGCACCGCGCCCGACACGTTCGAGCTCAACTACGAGAACTTCGTGACCTACGCCAGCGCGGGCTCCCTGCTCGACCTGTCCACGGTGGCGGGCGACGGCGACATGTCGGTCTACGCCCAAGAGTCGCTCAACGCGTTCAAGCGGGACGGCAAGCAGTACGCCCTGCCCGCCTCCTTCTCCACCGTCGTGCTCTTCTACAACAAGGACCTGTTCGAAAAGGCCGGCGTGGCCGCGCCGACCGCGGACTGGACGTGGGAGGACGAGCAGGCCGCCGCGGCCAAGCTGACCGACCGGAAGAAGGGCGTCTACGGCGACTTCCAGCCGGTGCAGTTCTTCGAGTTCTACAAGACGCTCAAGCAGGCGGGCGGCGAGTTCTTCACGGCCGACGGCAAGAAGACCGCCTTCGACAGCCCCGCGGGGACCAAGGCGGCGAACTGGCTGGTCTCCAAGGTCGGCAAGACGATGCCGACCGAGGCGGAGATCGGCGGCACCGCCGACTACGACACGAACCTCTTCAAGTCCGGCAAGCTCGCCATGTGGCACAACGGCATCTGGCAGTTCGCCGGTCTGAAGGACGTCCCGTTCGAGTGGGACGTGGTCGTCGAACCGGGTGACGCGAGCAAGGCCAGCGCCGTCTTCCACAACGCCGTCGCCGCGTCCTCCACCACCAAGCACACCAAGGAGGCCTGGGCCTGGGCCCGCTTCCTGTCCTCCTCGAACGTGGCGGCGACCACCCGCATCACCTCGTCGTGGGAGCTGCCGCCGGTCTCCGACCAGCAGGTGCTGGCCGGCTACCTCAAGGACCCCGAGCCCGCCAACCGGCAGGCCGTCTTCGACTCGCTCAAGTCCATCGCGCTGCCGCCGGTGATCAAGCGCCAGCAGGAGATGCAGGACGCGGTGACCAAGGAGCTCAGTGAGGCCGCCGCCGGGCGCAAGTCCGTGCCGGACGCACTCAAGGCCGCCGCCGCGGCCGTCGACGCCCTGCTCAGCTGAAACCACTCATCAGGAGAGACCCGTTGTCCCTCGTCGCGCACAGCCTTGACCTGATCAGGCGCTTGCAGTCCCCCTCCGGGGCCTATCCGGCCTCGCCCACCTTCTCCGCCTACCGCGGCTACTCGTGGCTGCGTGACGGGGCGTTCATCGCCGAGGGGGTGAGCAGGCACGGCGACGTGGCCGGCGCGGACGCCTTCCACGCCTGGTGCGCCGGGGTGGTGGGCGACCGCGCGGGCCAGGTGGACGCGCTCGTCGCCCGCGCCGCCCGCGGCGAGTCCGTACCGGTCGCGGAGATGCTGCCCACCCGTTTCACGCTGGACGGGGTGAACGGGGACGACGACTGGTGGGACTTCCAGCTCGACGGGTACGGCACGTGGCTGTGGGCGCTCCACGCGCACTCCGCGCGACACGGCAGGGTGGTGCCCGGCGTCGAAAAGGGTGTACGGGCGACCGTCCGCTATCTGACGGCGTTCTGGCATCTGCCCTGCTACGACTGGTGGGAGGAGCACGTCGAGCAGCGGCACGTGGCCACGCTGGGCGCGGTGCACGCCGGGTTGCGGGCGGCGGACGCGCTGGGGGTGCTGAGCGCGGCGGAGTCGGCCGCGGCCACCAAGGCGGTGGCGGGCATCGCCGATCTGGTGGCGCGAGAGGGGATCGGCCCCGCCTCGGCGGCCGGAGGCGCGGCCGCTGGGCGGCTCAGGAAGTGGCTCGGCAGCGACGCCGTGGACGGGAGCCTGCTGGCGTGTGTGACGCCGTTCGGGCTCTACCCTGCCGATCACCCGGTGGGGGCGGCGACGGTGGCCGAAGTCGAGCGGCAACTCGCCCGGGACGGCGGCGTCTACCGCTACCTGGCCGACACCTTCTACGGCGGCGGGCGGTGGCTGCTGCTGTCGGGGTTCCTGGGGTGGAACCACGCGGCGGCCGGACGGCAGGCCGAGGCCCGGCGCTACCTGGACTGGATGGCCGCGCAGGCGACCGCGTCGGGTGATCTGCCCGAGCAGGTGCCGGACCTGCTGCTGGCGCCCGAGCGGCGCCAGGAGTGGCTGGATCGCTGGGGTCCGGTGGCGACGCCGCTGCTGTGGTCGCACGGAATGTATCTGATCCTCGCCGACGAGCTGGGGGTGCGGGCATGATCCGGCATCGGCCGTTCGGGTCGGGGCATCCGTATGCGGACAGCGAGGACCAGCGGGTGCCCGCCCGGCCGCTGAACGGCGAGGCGGTGGAGCTGCGGGTGCGGGCGTCGGCCGGCGTCGTCGCGGTGGTCTGCGAGTGGACCACCGACGGCGGGGCCCCGCGGGAGCTGCCGCTCACGAAGGCCGGCGAGGGGTCGCGCGCGGGTGCCGACGGAGGCAACGGCGGCGCGGCCGGAACCGGCGGCGCGGCAGGGACCGACGGTGACGCCGGACCAGGCGCGGTGGCGCACGCCGACGGCACGAGCGTGGCGGCGCAGGCCGACGACGCGGGCGTGGCGGTCGACGGCGGGCATCTGGCCGCCGCCCAGGCCAGGGCCGCTCGGGCCGCCGCCGGGTCGTGGGCGGTGCGGACGCCCGTCCTGCGTGCCGGGCATCGCTACGCCTATCGCTTCCGGGCCACCCTGGCCGGTGGCGGAAGCCGTACCAGCAGGTGGTTCGAGGTGACGGCGGCGACGTGGTCGGACTCCGGCGGGAAACTCGACGTCAGCGGCGGCGAGCGGATCGTGCCGGGGAGCGTGCGGTGGCTGGCGGACGGCGACGGAGCGCTGCGGGTGCGGTTCGAGGTGGAGCTCGCGCCGGGCGAGCACGTGGTCGGCTTCGGCGAGCGGTTCGACAGCGTGGACCAGCGCGGGCGCGCGCTCGACGCCGTGGTGTTCGAGCAGTACAAGGCACAGGGCCGGCACGGGCGCACGTACCTGCCGATGCCGTTCGCGCTGGTCGTAGGCGGGGCCTCGAGCTGGGGGCTGCACGTGGGCACCTCGCGGCGGACCTGGTACGACGTCGGCGCCGCCACGCCCGGCCGGCTGCGCGTGGAGGCCGAGGTGGGCCGGGACGGCGAGCTGGGCGTGCGCTTCCACGACGGCCCGCGGCCCGCCGACGTGCTGCGCGGGTTCCTCGACGACGTCGGGCGGCCGCAGGAGCTGCCGCCGTGGGTGTTCCGGCTGTGGGCCAGCGGCAACGAGTGGAACACGCAGGAGCGCGTGCTGGCCGAGATGGACCGGCACCGCGAGCACGGCATCCCGGTGGGCGCGCTGGTCATCGAGGCGTGGAGCGACGAGACGACGTTCACGGCGTTCCGCGGAGCCGAGTACGAGCCGTCGGAGGAGCCGCACCGGCTGGCCGACTACACCTTCCCGCCCGGCGGGCCCTGGCCGGACCCGAAGGGCATGGTGGACGAGCTGCACCGCAGGGACATCAAGGTGCTGCTGTGGCAGATCCCGCTGCAGAAGATGCGCCCGCACCCCAGGCACCAGGCCGCCGTGGACGCCAGGCAGCTCGTCGAGCGCGGCTACGGCGTGCGTGAGGCCGACGGCCGGCCGTACCGCAACAGGGGCTGGTGGTTCCCGCTCGCGCTCATGCCGGACCTGTCGTCGCAGGAGGTCCGCGACTGGTGGACGGCCAAGCGGCGCTACCTGGTCGAGGAGGTGGGCGTCGACGGGTTCAAGACCGACGGCGGCGAGCACGCCTGGGGCCACGACCTGCGCTACGCCGACGGCCGCGACGGCGCCGCGGGCAACGGCCTGTTCCCCGTCCACTACGCCCGCGCCTTCGGCGACCTGCTGCGTAGCTGCGGCAAGGCGCCGGTGACGTTCAGCAGGGCCGGGTTCGCCGGGTCGCAGCGGCACGGCGCGTTCTGGGCCGGGGACGAGGACTCCACGTGGGAGGCGTTCCGCTCCTCCATCAGGGCCGGGATCACGGCTTCGGCCTGCGGGATCGTCTACTGGGGCTGGGACCTGGCCGGGTTCTCGGGCGAGGTGCCGGGCGCGGAGCTGTATCTGCGGGCGGCCGGAGCCTCGGCGTTCATGCCGATCATGCAGTACCACTCGGAGTTCAATCACCATCGCACGCCCCTCAGGGATCGCACGCCGTGGAACGTCGCCGAGCGGACCGGTGACGAGCGGGTGATCCCGGTGTTCAGGCAGCTGGCCGAGCTGCGCGAGCGGCTGGTGCCGTACCTGGCGGAGGAGGCGCGCGAGGCCGTGGGCGGCGGGGCCCCGCTCATGCGCGGGCTGTTCTTCGACCACCCCGGCGACCAGCGCGTCTGGGAGTATCCGCTGCAGTACAAGCTCGGGGACGCGTTGCTGGTCGCGCCCGTGACAGAGCCCGATATCTCGGAAATCACCGTCTATCTCCCTGAGGGCGAGTGGATCGACGTCTGGACCGGACGCGCGCTCGACGGCGGCCAGGAGGTCACGCTGCCCGCCCCCCTCGACCGCCCGCCGGTGCTGTGTGCGGCGGAGCACTGGTCCCGGCTCTCCCCCATGTTCACCGTCTGAGAGGAGCACCCCGTGGTCGTGTTACGGTCGGGCGCCGTCGTCGCGGCGATCGCCCTGCTCGCCTCCTACGCCGCCGTGCCCGCGTTCGCGCTCGACGGCATCCACCACAACCCGACCGGAACCGACGACCTCTACTCGGCGGAGCCGACGGAACGCGTGCCGCGCGACCCCATGGCGGGTGAACCGGTGCAGATCAAGGTGACGACCTGGCCGATCGAACCGGGCCAGAGCGTGTGGGTGACCTGGACGAAGAACGGGGCGAACCAGCCCCCAATCGGCGCGGCCTGGGACCACAACAGCGGCAACAACAGCTACTGGAAGATCGACCTGGGGTCGTTCGCCCGGGGCGACAAGATCTCCTACACGGTCAACGCGGACGTGAACGGGGGCGGGCAGAAGAACGCCGGCCCGTTCTCGTTCACGGTCACCTCGTGGAGCACGGTGACGAACGTGACCGGCTACACGAACAACGGCACGTCGGTGGACGTCACGACCGGCGACAGCGCGGGGAGCTTCACGCCGAAGATCCGCTTCGCGTTCCCGGCGCTCGACCGCTTCAGAACCCAGATCGCCCCAAGCGGGCAAGGTCTGAACATTTCCGGTATTTCCGGCTATACGGTGACCGACTCCGCGAGCACCCTCACGATCTCCACGAGCTCGCTCGTCCTGAAGATCCAGAAGTCGCCTTACCGGCTGTCGGTCTACAAGGGTGACGGGACGACGCTGATCACCCGCCAGTACGACCCCGCGACGTTCCGGAACATCGGCTGGGCCAGCGACGGCGCCACCACGATCACCAAGATTGAAGATCACTTCATGTCCCCCGCCGGGGAGCGCTTCGAGGGCTTCGGCGAGCGCTACGACCGGCTCGACCAGCGCGGCACCGATGTGCACAACTATGTCTACAACCAGTACAGGGACCAGGGAGCGACGCGGCGCACGTACCTGAGCGTGCCGTTCTTCCTGAACTCGGCCGGATACGGGATCTACATCCCGACCACTCGCTACGCCGTCTTCAACCTCAACACCCACCTGAGCGACCTGGCCGGGTTCACGGTGGACACCGGTGGCGGGCTCAACTCGACGCTCGACTACCACTTCTACGCCGGCACCCCGGCCAAGATCGTGGACGACTACACCGCGACCACGGGCCGCCCGCAGCTTCCACCGAAATGGGCGTTCGGCGTGTGGATGTCGGCCAACGAGTGGAACACGCAGGCCGAAGTCGACGCGGAGCTGGCGAACGTGGCGACGCACAAGATTCCACACACGGCCATGGTGCTGGAGCAGTGGAGCGACGAGGCCACCTTCTACGTCTGGCACGGCGCGACGTACACCCCCACACCGGGCAGCGGCCGACTCTCCTACAGTGACCTGACCTTCCCCGCGGGCACGGCGTGGCGGGACCCGAAGGCCATGGTCGACAACGCCCACAGCAAGGGGATCAAGGTGATCCTCTGGCAGATCCCGGTGTTCAAGGAGAACTTCGACAGCAACCCGCCGACCGCGCCGCAGCAGCACCTGAACGACAAGGCGTACGCGGAGTCGCAGGGATATGTCGCGAAAAATCCGACTAACGGGCCCTATCGCATCCCGACCGGCCAGTGGTTCGGGGACAGCATGGTCCCCGACTTCACCAGCACGGCCGCGGCGAACTGGTGGATGAGCAAGCGGGACTACCTGATCGACGAGATCGGCATCGACGGCTTCAAGACCGACGGCAGCGAGGCGATCTTCGGCAGGAACGTGAAGTTCGCCGACGGCCGCAAGGGCGACGAGATGCACAACGCCTACCCCAACAGCTACACCGGCGTATACAACGCCTACGTCAAGGGCAAGAGGCCGGACGGCACGATCTTCAGCAGGGCCGGCACGGCAGGCGCCCAGACCAGGTCGATCTTCTGGGCCGGCGACCAGAACTCCAGCTTCTCCGCCTTCCAGGAGGCGGTCAGGGCCCAGCTCAGCGCGGGCCAGTCGGGAGTGCCGTACATGGCCTGGGACCTGGCGGGCTTCACGGGGTCCTTCCCCAGCGCCGAGCTCTACCTGCGGTCGGCGGCGCAGGCCACGTTCTCGCCGATCATGCAGTACCACTCCGAGAAGGCCGATCCCGGCACGTCGGAGGCCCGAACGCCGTGGAACGTGCAGGCCCGCACGGGCGACACGCGCGTGGTGCCGGCGTTCCGCGCGTTCGCCAACGTGCGCATGAACCTGATCCCCTACCTCTACACCGAGGCCAAAGCCGGCGCGGCCACGGGCGTGCCGATGATGCGCGCGATGAGCTTCGCCTTCCCCGGCGACGCCACGGCCGCGGCCCTGGACCAGCAGTACATGTTCGGCTCGCAGCTCCTCGTCGCACCGATCACCGCGCAGGGCGCGACGTCGAAGAACGTGTACGTGCCCGCCGGCGAGTGGTACGACCTGTGGAACGGCGGCCGCTTCACCGGCCCCGGCACCAAGACCTACAACGCGGGCCTGGACACGATCCCGGTCTATGCCAAGCCGGGCGCGATCATCCCGCTCAATCTCAACGCCGACTACCAGCTCGGCGGAGAGATCGGCAACAGCGTGGACAACTACACCAACCTGACGTTCCGGATTTATCCCTCAGGAACCACGTCGTACGCATATTTCGAGGACGCCGCGAACGCCACCCGCACCGTCACCTCAGCGGAGAACTGGGCCGGGCACGCGGTGACGGTCACCGTGCCGCCGCTGACCACGACCAGCACCCTCCAGGTCGCGAGCACGAAGCCGGCCTCGGTCACCGGCGCCACCGCGCGGGCCACGCTCGCCGGCCTCAAGGCGGCGGCCGAGGGCTGGTGGTGGGACCCGGTGCACCAGCTCACCCACGTCAAGCTGGCGAGCAGCGCCGCGAGCAGGACGGTCACGCTCAACGGCGTCGACAAGGCCGCGTACGAGGCCGAGTTCGCGACGGGCACCGGCACCTCGGCCGGCACCGACCACCCCGGCTACACCGGCACCGGCTTCGTGGACGGCTTCGCCACCTCGGGCGACGCCGTGACGTTCCAGGTCAAGGCCGACACGTCCGGCAGTCACCAGCTCAAGTTCCGCTACTCGACCACGGTGGCCGCCACCAGGGCCGTCTACGTGGACGGAGCGCCGGCCGGCACGCTGTCGCTGCCCCCGCTGGCGAACTGGGACACCTGGGGCACGGCCACGCTGACGACCTCGCTGTCCGCGGGCGCCCACACCATCAAGATCTCCTATGACGCCGCGAACACCGGCGGCATCAACCTCGACAACCTGGTGGTGGCCCGGCCATGACACGCGCCCTCGTTCTCCTGTCGGCCCTGCTCCTGCCCATGACGGTGGCCTCGTCCGCGCAGGCGGCCGTCCAGCGGGTGGAGTTCACCAGCGGCTCGGCGTACCTGATCGTGGAGTTCCTCGACGACGACCTCGTGCACTTCGAGCTCGCCAACGGGGCCGGCCCCGGCGTGAACTCGCCGATCTTCGCCACGCCGCAGGTGGCGAAGAAGGACTACCCGGGCCCGTCGAGCTTCACCCAGTCGGGGAACACGCTGACCACGGCCTCGATGAAGGTCGAGGTCGCGGCGGGGACGCTCTGCGTCAAGGTCTCCGACCCGGCGCGGCCGCTGTACGAGGCGTGCCCGCGCAACCTCGCCCAGGCGTGGAAGGGCCTGACGATCACCAAGGGCTCGATGCAGAACGCGTACGGGCTGGGCGAACAGTTCTTCATGGGCGGCAACGCCGACGGCGACTGGGTGGGCCGCACCCGCTCCCCCGGCGGGCCGTACGGCAACGCCATGGTCTTCGACACCGACAACGGCCCGGTCGGCAACGCGCAGATCCCGGTGCTGTTCGCGGTGGGCGCGGCGAACCTGAACTACGGCCTGCTGCTCGACCAGGTCTACAAGCAGGAGTGGAACCTGACCGGCGACCCATGGACGGTGGACACCTGGGGCGACCAGCTCAGGTGGTACACGATGACCGGGCCCGACCTGCCGGACCTGCGCAAGGACTACATGGAGCTGACCGGTCGGCCGCCGGTTCCGCCGAAGAAGGCGTTCGGCATGTGGGTGTCGGAGTTCGGCTACGACAGCTGGAGCGAGATCGACAACCGGCTCAACGGGCTGCGGGCGGACGCGTTCCCGGTGGACGGGTTCGTGCTGGACCTGCCGTGGTTCGGCGGGGTGACGGCCGGGTCGGACAACACCCGCATGGGCACGCTTTCCTGGGATACGACAGCCTTTCCCAACCCCTCGGCCACCATTTCCGACTACGCAGCCACCAAAGGCGTCGGTTTGATGACCATCGAGGAGTCCTACGTCGGCAAGAACCTGCCCGAGCACGCCGACCTCGCCTCCCGCGGCTACCTCGTCAGGGCGGGCTGTTCCGGCTGTGCCCCGGTCTACCTGACCAATAACGACTGGTGGGGCCGCGGCGGCATGATCGACTGGACCCAGGACGCGGCCGCCGACTACTGGCACGGGCTCAAGCGGCAGCCGCTCATCGGCCAGGGCATCCAGGGCCACTGGCTGGACCTGGGCGAGCCGGAGATGTACGACGCCGCGGACTGGACCTCCGGCGTGCTGCCCGGCAAGCATGCCCACGCCGACTACCACAACGTCTACAACCTCAAATGGGCCGAGAGCGTCGCGCGCGGCTACGCCTCCTCCGGCAAACGCCCGTTCATGCTCGCCCGCTCCGGCGCGGCGGGCATGCAGCGGCACGGCGTGGCCATGTGGTCGGCCGACATCGGCTCCAAGCTCACCGCGCTGGCCCAGCAGCAGAACGCGCAGCTGCACATGTCGATGTCCGGCATCGACTACTACGGCTCCGACATCGGCGGCTTCCGCAGGGAGATGCTGAACTCCGATCTCAACGAGCTGTATACGCAGTGGTTCGCCAGCGGCGCCTGGTTCGAGGTGCCGGTACGGCCGCACACGGAGAACCTGTGCAACTGCGCGCAGACCTCACCCGACAAGATCGGGCACAAGGCGAGCAACCTGGCCAACCTGCGCCAGCGTTACGAGCTCGCGCCCTACTACTACTCGCTGGCCCACCGCGCCCACCTCTTCGGCGAGCCGGTGGTGCCGCCGCTGGTGCACTACTACCAGAACGACCCGAACGTCCGCGAAGCCGGCCACGAGAAGCTCATCGGCCGTGACCTGCTGGTCGGCGTGGTGGCGGGCGCGAACGAGCGCGAGCGGGACATCTACCTGCCCGCGGGCACCTGGTACGACTACGCCACCGGCGAGAAGCTCACCAGCTCCGGCCAGTGGTTCAACGACCGCCCGCTGTGGGTCAACGGCGCGTTCCGGCTGCCCGCCTTCGCGCGCGCCGGGGCGATCATCCCCAAGGCGCACGTGGACGGCAAGACCATGAACGTGGTGGGCAAACGGACCGACGGCACGACCAGGAACGAGCTGATCGCCCGGGTATATCCGGCCACTACATCCACAAATTTCACCCTTTATGAGGACGATGGGGCGACGACCGCGTACCAGGGCGGCGCCGTCCGCACCACCCAGATCAGCCAGCAGCTCAGCGGCGGCACGGCCACCATCACCGTCGCCCCCTCCACCGGCTCCTACAGCGGCGCCCCGGCGAGCCGCCCCACCGTGGTGGAACTGGTCGCCGACACCCAGGCGTCGGCCGTCACGCTGAACGGCTCCCCGCTCACCCAGCACGCCACCAAGAGCGCCTTCGACGCGGCCGCCGCAGGCTGGTACAACGCGGGGGGCAACCTCATCGTCGCCAAGGCGGCGAGCGCGAGCGTCACCACGGCCAAGGCGTTCGCGTTCACGCTCGGCCAGGCGCCGGCGTCGATGACGTTCAGGTGCGACAACGGCACCACCACACCCGGCCAGTCGGTCTACGCCGTCGGCAGCGTCCCGCAGCTCGGGTCCTGGTCGGTGGCCGGCGCGGTGAAGCTGTCGCCCACGGCGTACCCGTCGTGGACGGGCACGGTCGGCAAGCTCCCGCCGAACACGGCCGTCGAGTGGAAGTGCGTCAAACGCCAGGAGTCCGGCTATCCCGACACCGCCGACCAGTGGCAGCCGGGCGCCAACACCTCTTTCACGACCCCGGCCAGCGGCAACGGCGGCACGACCGCCGGCACGTTCTGAGCCGCCGATGCGCTCCGCGGCGAGGAGCTCAGATGGCCTGCCTCGACTTGGCGATGTCATCGAAGGCGCGGTGTTAGCCTCAAGTACGTGCTCGGGCCAAGTACCACACTCAACGACCGCTACGTGCTGGCGGACCGCCTCGGCGGCGGCGGCATGGGCGAGGTGTGGCGTGCCGACGACACGGTCCTCGGGCGCGCGGTCGCGGTCAAAGTGCTCACGCCCGCCTTAACCGAAAACCCGACCTTCATCCAGCGGTTCCAGAACGAAGCCAGAGCCATGGCCACGCTGCGCCATCCCGGCGTGGTCGACGTCTACGACTACGGCACCGGCGAGGTCGACGGCCGCCAGGTGAGCTTCCTGGTCATGGAATACGTGCAGGGGGAGTCGCTCGACCGCCTCCTGCACCGCGGCCCGCTCGGCCCCGCCGCCACGATGCGCCTGGTCGCCGAGGTCGCTGACGCGCTGGCCGCCGCGCACGCGCAGGGCATCGTCCACCGTGACGTCAAGCCGGCCAACCTCATGATCAGGCCCGACGGCGGCGTGGCGCTCACCGACTTCGGCATCGCGCACTCGGTCTCGGCGGGGCATCTGACGGCCACGGGCACGATGCTCTGCTCGGCCGGCTACTGCGCCCCGGAGATGGCCGCCGCCAGTGAGGTCACGCCGGCGGTCGACATCTATGGCCTGGGCGTGGTGGCGTACGAATGCCTCACCGGGCAGCTCCCCTTCCAGGGCGACACCCCCGTACAGATCATCTTCAAGCACCTCAACTCCCCCGTCCCCGCGCTGCCCGAGGACGTGCCGCCGGGGCCGCGGCAGGTGGTGACGCGGGCGCTGGAGAAGGCGCCCGGCCAGCGCTGGCCGACGGCCGCGACGATGGCCGAGGCCGCGCGCAACGCGATGGCCTCTCCCGCCACGCTGCCCGTGCCACGCCCCAGCCCCAGCCCCAGCCCCAGCCCCAGCCGCAGCCGCAGCCGCAGTCGAACGCTGCGGGTGGCGCTCACCGTGGCCGCCGCCGTGATCGCGTCCGCCGCCGTGGCGGGCTCCGTCTGGCTGCTGCCGGCCGGACCCATGACCGACGAGGAGGTGCAGCCGGCCGTCAGCGGCACCTCGACCACGGTCTCCCCCACGCCCACGCCGCCCACGGTCACCAAGAGGCAGTCCGCGCCGCCGACCAAGCGGCTCCCGAGCGCCAAGCCGACGCGCGCGACGCCGGTGCCCAGCCCCACGCCCACCGTCACCGCCACACCGACCACGACGACGACGCCCACCTCCAAGCCGACCACGTCCGAGCCCACGAAGGAGCCGTCGGACGAGCCGACGCAGGAGCCGGAGCCCACCACCCCCGGCCCCGAGGAACCCACGATCGGCCAGCCGACCGACGACATCCAGTGCGTGCGGGAGCCATGTCCGTGAGCGTCCCCGGATCGTGAGAAGGTCGTCGCGTGGACAACAGTCGTGACCTGCTCATCGCCTTGGCCCGCCGCTACGCCTTCGCCGATCTCGGCGCGCTCGCGCCGACGACCGAGATCGCCGCGGTGTGCGAGTTCGGGCACCTGCTGCTCTCGCTCGACGCGGAGGACTTTGCGGCCGAGGCGAAGGGCGTGCCCGCCGAGCTGAGGCGACGGGCGCGGGCCTGCCACATGCCGCAGACGCCGCGCGAGCAGCCGCGGGGCGCGCTGGAGTCGCTGCGACCGGCATACGAGCTGCTGCTCGAGGTGATCGCTGTGCGGTGGCACCGGCGGGAGCTGAGCCCGATGATCGCCGCGGTGCACATCGCCGGCGAATACCTGCCGCTGCTGGCCTTCGAACCGCAGCTGGGCCACGCCGGCGATCCGGCCCGCTGGCCGGCGGGGCTGAGCGGGCAGGGCAGCAGGTTCGGAGTGATCGGCGACCGCGAGTGCGATCACACCAAGTCCGAGCAGTCCGCCACCAACCGGACGTTGCGGGTGGCTGGGGAGCCGGCCGAGGGCTGGCGTGCGTACTTCGACCGGCAGCACAGCCAGGTCGCGGGCGCGCTCGCGGTGTGCGTCGCCACCTGCCGAAACCCCTGCACGGCCATGGACTGGATCGCGCCGGAGCCGCGTGCCGACCTGCACCTGCGGGCCCGCACGGCGCTGGCCTTCGCCGAGACCCCGCTGGTGCGGCTGCGGCATGCGGCGCCGGTGGGGCACGGGTTCGGGGTGCCGTCGCCGGAGGAGATGCTGGACGCCTGGGAACGCAGCCGTGCGGCACTGGACAAGAACCCCGTGGGCGCGGCGGCGCTGAAGGACGACGGCTTCCCGCTCCCGGGTCTGCCATCGCTGTTCTCCGCCATCGCCGCAACCCCGATCGCACCGTCCACGCTCCTCCACGGCGTCAGCGACCACATCGCCAACCTGCTCTCACGTCTCTAACTCGCCGCACTTCGGTTGAGACCGCTTTTTTACGGCGGTGCCACTCCGGTTAAGGACATCCATCTTTTACGGCGGTGCCAAGTGGGCACCACCCGCCGCCCCTTGGTGACCGGCCCTCCAGGGAGACGCTTCCCGGCTTCCCCGGTGCCCCGCCGCAACGGCGCACGCTTGACCAGCCCCAAGTCACCACGACACCGCTACGACGCGTGCTTTTCCGTGGCCAAGTCACCGCGCTGCCACGGCGCCTGCTTAGCCGGTGCCCACGTCACCGCCCACCGCGACAGTGCCCACTTGGCCCATGTTGCCGGTGCCCGAGTCGCCATGGTGCCGGGCAAGCGTGCGTTCGTTACGGCGAGCACCATGTGGGCCTTCACGACCGGCCATGACGGGCGGCAACCGGCTACGGCGCGTGCGGGTAAGCCGGCTTGCCGTAAAAGATGATCTTTTTCGGGTTTATCGGGGACGGGCGGCGGACTGCTGGGCGAGGGAGGAGATGCCGTAGAGGACGCCGCCCACCACGTCGCCCGCGCTGAAGGCGGTGGCCATGGACATCGCCGTCAGGCGGCAGGCGCTGTCGCTCAGCCGGCGCCGGGCGTTCTCCCCCGTCACGATCTCCAGCCCCCGGCCCTTGACGTCCACGAGGATCACCACGGCGTCGTCGGCCTCGTCGCCGAGTGCGGCGTGCAGGCGCTCGGCGAAGTGCCGCCGCCCCCCGGCCGGTTCCCCCAGGAACAGGCCGAACCGCAGCCCGCTGCGCCGTCCGGCGGCGCGCAGGGCGTTCCTGATGTCGTCGGCTTGTGCGGTGGTCAGTCCTCGCATGGTCGCCTCACCATCCGGCGGAAGCGCCGCCGACGCGTCTGCCGGGCTCTGCCTTTTCGGCCGCGGCCACCCAGTCGATCTCGGGCACGTCCGCCCAATGGGCCACCCGGTCGGCCAGCACGAGGTCGGAGGTGCTCACGCCGCGCTCGCTCCCGGACGGACCGCCGAACCAGATCGGGCCGGACTCGAGCCGCCGCCGGCTGTCGCGCCCCGGCACCATGACCAGCAGGCTGATCAGCACGAACAGCCCCATGGACACCCCGATGAGAAAGAGCAGGATCTCTGCCGCGCTGTTCACACCAAGAACGTAAACCCCGTGAGCGGGTCCGGCCAGACCTGTTGCGGGAGTGTCGGTATGATCTTGTCCAGGACGGGCACTTCTCTAGAGAAGAATGTAAGTAATACCCCGTAATCGGGTGTGGAACACGATGAGCTGAGCCATAAAACTATGGACTGGGCAGCACTAGGAATCGATCAGATTCGCGGGCTACGGTGAGTGACGTGGACTCCGACAACCAGCGAGAAGACGGTCACAATGCGTCACCGATCTGGGTGAGCGAGCGGCCAGAGAGCGAGCAGACCGCCGCCGCGAGGCCTTCGGCGCCCACCTCCACGTACGCGCCGGTTGAGCGCGCGTCCGTGCGCAGCCTGCTGCAACAGCCGCGTTTCCGCCGCTTGCGCAACCGATTGCTGGTGGCGATCGCGGTTGCCCTGGTGGTGGGCTTCCTCGTGGCCGACTGGCGGGTGGGCGTGACCGCCGGCGTGGTCGCGGCCATCGCCGAGGCCGTCTATCGCGCGCGCTCCAACTCCTCCGTGCCCGCCTGGCGACGCTCGTCGGTGGCGGAGCGGCGCACCGAGGCGCAGCTTCGCAAGCTGGAGCGCAACGGCTACCGCACGCTGCACGCCAGGGCGATCCCCAACAGCGAGGCCCAGATCGACCATCTCGTGGTGGGCCCGACGGGCGTGTACGCGGTCGACTCCGAGAAGTGGGACAAGCGCCTGCCCGTACGCGTGCAGATGGGCAAGAAGCTCTTCCACGGCCCCTTCGACCAGAAGGCCCGCCTCAACGAGGCCAAGTGGGAGGCGTCGCAGGCCAGCGAGCTGATCAGCAAGTCGTTCGGCCGCGAGATCGCGGTCGTGCCCTCGCTCGCGATCTATGGCCCGCCCGTGCCGTGGAAGATCATGACGATCCGCGGCGTGGACGTCTACCAGGGCGACCGGGCCCGCAAGTGGATCACCAAGCGGGAGCGGGCGCTGACCGACAGCGAGATCGACCGGATCTACGACATCGCCGCCCAGGTGCTGCCCGCCCGCTACGGCGAGGGCTGAACCCACGGGTCCGGCTGCCGCCCAGCGGTGGATCTCCGGGATGGAGCCGCACCAGGGGAAGACCTCCTTCTTGCCGGCCCGGGTGATGTCGCCGCACACGCCGATCTGCGTGAACCCGCACGCCGGCACTCCCGCGTCGCGGGCTCTCCCGCGTGGTCGTCGTCGGTCCTGTCCTCGGGACCCGGCTTGGCGGCCGCGACCGGCGTGAACCTGACTCTCTCGACCTGTGAAGCCGCGTTCCTCCCGATTCGGGCGACTGTCGGCCCCTTTTGCTTGATTTGCGCCACGATCCGGTAAGCAACCGTCCGGCGTGTGGACAGGCGTCTCAGTTAGCGGGCGATGGCCGTACCATGTGAAGACTCGCTAGCGATGGGAGATGCCCAATGCCCGCCCTCAGGTCACGTACAGTCACCCACGGCAGGAACATGGCCGGTGCCCGGGCCCTGCTCCGGGCGACCGGCGTAGCCGGGAGCGACTTCGGCAAGCCCATTATCGCGGTGGCCAACAGCTTCACCCAGTTCGTGCCGGGCCACGTGCATCTGCGCGAGGTCGGCGACGTGGTGTCGGCCGCGATCAGGGAGGCGGGGGCGATCCCCCGCGAGTTCAACACGATCGCGGTCGACGACGGCATCGCGATGGGCCACGGCGGCATGCTCTACTCGCTGCCGTCGCGCGAGCTGATCGCCGACGCCGTGGAATACATGGTCGAAGCGCACTGCGCGGACGCGCTGATCTGCGTCTCCAACTGCGACAAGATCACGCCGGGGATGCTGCTGGCCGCGTTCCGGCTGAACATCCCGACGATCTTCGTCTCGGGCGGGCCCATGGAGGCCGGCAAGACGCCGGGCAAGAAGCTCGACCTGATCGACCCGATGATCGCCGCCGCCGACGACTCCGTCTCCGACGCCGAGTTGCTGGAGATGGAGGAGAGCGCCTGCCCGACGTGCGGCTCGTGCTCGGGCATGTTCACCGCCAACTCCATGAACTGCCTGGCCGAGGCCATCGGCCTGGCGCTGCCCGGCAACGGCACGATCCTGGCCACGCACAAGCGGCGCAAGCAGCTATTCGAGGACGCGGGCCGGCAGCTCGTGGAGATCACCCGCCGCTACTACGAGGACGACGACGAGTCGGTGCTGCCCCGCTCGATCGCGACCCGCGAGGCGTTCGAGAACGCCATGACGCTCGACGTGGCGATGGGCGGCTCGACCAACACGATCCTGCACATCCTGGCCGCGGCCCGCGAGGCGGGCGTGGACTTCGGCCTCAAGGAGATCAACGAGATCTCGCTGCGGGTGCCGTGCCTGTGCAAGGTCGCTCCGGCCACGAACAAATACCACGTCGAGGACGTCCACCGCGCCGGCGGCATCCCGGCCATCCTGGGCGAGCTCGACCGGGCCGGCCTGCTGCACCGCGACGTGCCCACGGTGAACGGCGGCACGCTCGCCGACCTGCTGGCCGCCTGGGACGTCAAGTCGCCGGCAACGCGGCCCGAGGCCGTGGAGCTGTGGCACGCGGCGCCCGGCAACGTGCGCACGGTCAAGGCCTATTCGCAGGACAACCGCTGGGACTCCCTCGACCTCGACCGGGCGGCCGGGTGCATCCGCGACCTGGAGCACGCCTACACCGTGGACGGCGGCCTGGCCGTGCTCTACGGCAACATCTCGCGCGACGGCGCGGTGGTGAAGACGGCCGGCGTGGACGAGTCGATCTGGACGTTCAGCGGGCCTGCGGTGGTGTTCGAGTCGCAGGATGAGGCGGTCGAGGGCATTCTCGGCGGACGGGTCAAGGCGGGCGACGTGGTGGTCATCCGCTACGAGGGCCCCAAGGGCGGCCCCGGCATGCAGGAGATGCTCTACCCGACCTCGTTCCTCAAGGGCAGGGGCCTGGGCAAGGTCTGCGCGCTGGTCACCGACGGCCGCTTCTCCGGCGGCACGTCCGGGCTGTCGATCGGCCACGCCTCCCCCGAGGCGGCCGAGGGCGGCACGATCGCGCTGGTCGAGGACGGCGACATCATCGACATCGACATCCCCAACCGGTCGATGGAGCTGCGCGTGCCCGAGGCCGAGCTGGCCGAGCGGCGTGCGCGGCTGCTGGCCGACCTGGGCCGCTACCGGCCGCGCGAGCGCAACCGGCCGGTGAGCGTGGCGCTCCAGGCGTATGCGGCGATGACGACGTCCGCCTCGACGGGCGCCTCGCGCGACCTGTCCCAACTGGGCCACTAAACCCTGTACGGCAGGCGATAACCCTGTCGCCTGCCGCACAGAGTTTCGAAAATTGTCGGTGGTCATCCCTATTCTTGGGGTATGACGACAGTCGTGAAGCACGATACTCGCCCGCTGACGACCGCCGAGATCGCCGCCCTCGCACTCTCCCTCGCTCACCTCGGAGCAGGCCCCCAGGCCGTCACCGCCCGGCGCGGCCTGCAGCACGCACTGGAGCACCTGGAGCTCGACGACGACGTCATCGCCACCACGCTCACGACGCTGACCGAGCCGCTGCCCGTGGAGGTCGCCTCCCGTGCCAGGCTCATCGCCGACGCCATCAGCAGCCGACTCATGATCCGCCTGCACTACCGGGACGCCGCCGGCGCGATCACCGCGCGTGACGTCGAGCCGGTGACGTGCCTGGTCCACCGCGAATACTGGTACCTGGTCGGCGTGTGCAGGATGCGCCGGGCGATCAGGGCGTTCAGGTTCGACCGGATCATCGCGGTCGAGCCCACGCTCACGCCGTCCCGTCCGCACCTGGCCGACCGGTTCCTGCCGTTCCAGCGCCGCAAGCGCGGCAGCAGGGCCGCCTGAGGAAATGACCGGCGCTTGACCGGGCGCGACCCCGGCCTTTGGGGTGACGGATGGCAGGCTCCCGCACATGCGCGTACGGGGGATCTCGCTCATCGCCATTGCCCTGCTGGCCGCCGCGCCCGGCTGGGCCGCCAACCCGCTCGTGACCCCGCGCCCGGCCGCCACGGCCGGGCAGCCGGAGTCCGTCGTGGAGAGCGCGCTGTCCCAGGACGACCGGCGCGCTCTCGACCAGGCGCTGGAGCGCTATCTGCGCGATCGGCCCGGCCGGGCGGCACTGGCCGTCTATGACCGTACGACCGGCGCCAGATACGCCTTCCACGAGCGCGCGCCGTTCATGCTGGCCAGCGTGGGCAAGGTGGACATCCTGCTGGCGTTCCTGCTGGACAAGCAGCGCGAGCGGCGGCGGCTGAGCGACTATGAACGCAAGCTGGCCGCACGGATGATCCGCAACAGCGACAACGACTGCGCACACGAGCTCTATCTGACCATCGGCGGCCGGAAGGGGCTGGCCAAGGCGCTGCGCGGGCTGGGCATCGACCACACCTCGCCGGGGCCCGGGCTCTCCTGGGGATCGACCCGCAGCCTCCCCTCCGACCAGGTCGAGGTGCTGGAACGGCTCACCGACCCCGGCGGCCCGGTGTCGGAGCACAACCGGCGCTACGCGCTCGACCTCATGTCATCCGTGCTGCCGGACCAGGCGTGGGGCGTCAGCGCGGCCGCGCCCCGGGGCGAGGTGGCGCTCAAGAACGGGTGGCTGCCCGCCCACGAACACGACGGGCTGTGGACCATCAACAGCGTGGGACGCCTGGTCGTGCGGGGGCACGAGCTGCTGATCGCCGTGCTGTCGGAGCGCAGCCCGGCCATGGAGACGGGCATCGCCACGGTCGAGCACCTCGCCCGGCTGGCGGTGCGCACGCTGACCGGCTCGGAGACGACGGTCAGCGCGGCGCGCGCTTCCTAGGAGCAGCAACCGCCGCCGCAGCAACCGCCACCACCACTGGGCCGCGGTGCGGCGGCGCCGCCGGTCATGGCCACCGTGGACAGCAGCTTGACGGTGTCGTCGTGGCCCTCCGGGCAGGGCGCCGGGTCGCCGGAGGCCGACATGGGACGGGACACCTCGAAGGTGGAGCCGCATGCGCGGCAGCGAAACTCGTAACGCGGCATGAGCTAAGGGTAAGTCAAATGCGCGTAGTCGGAGACGGGCTCGTAGCCGATGGCCTGGTAGATGGCGTTGCTCGTCGGGTTGTCCAGGTCGGTGAAGAGCACGACCTGCCGGCAGCGCTCGGCCAGCCCGATCTGGCTGGCGTATGCCGTGACGGCGGCGCCGTACCCGTTCCTGCGGCACGACGGCGGCGTGTAGACGGGACCGATGCGGCACACTCCGCCGGCCGCGGGCGAGAGCCCCGCCAGCGAGACCGGTGCCCCGCCCGCCTCCCACAAGAACAGTTGCCGCCCCGCCAGGCGATGCGCGACGCGCTCGGCCACGTCGCCCTCCCCCATGCCGACCTCGTCGCCGAACGCCTGATACCAGCTCACCAGCAGCGGGAAGTCGGCCGGAACGGCCGGCCTGCCCTGACCGGGCACGTCGGGGACGGAGAGCGTGCCGAGCCGGTAGAGCCGCTCCGACACCACCCGCCCGGGCCTGCCGAGCAGCCGCATGATCTCGTCGGTGAGCTCCACCCGTCCCACCACCCCGGGAAGGTCGTCGCGCAGCTCCGCCACCAGGGGCGCGATGGCCTCGACGGGCATGACGGCGAGCCCGACGGGATGCGGCGGCGTACGGAAGGCCGCGCCCCGCACCTCACCGTCGACCCTCCACCAGCCGAAGAGGGGATCCTTGACGGGCATGCCCGCCCGCAGGTTGGCCAGGATGGTCAGCGCGACCGTGTTGCCGACGGGGTCGCCGAGCAGGAACGGCTCGGCGACCGCGGCGTATTCCTCAACATCTGAGGTGAAGGTCCACATGCCTACTCATGGTGTCAGGCTGGAACCTTCTGGCTCAAAGCGGTTTCAGGCCGCAGCCTCGAGGTAGGGCGCCCACTGAGGGTCTCCGACGAGCGTCGCGCCGATGAGCCGCCAGTGGGCGCCCCGTGGCACCGCCGGGCTGACGCGTAGCGTCCACCCCAGCTCCTCCAGGTATTTGTCGGCCTTCCTGTGGTTGCACGTCGTGCACGAGGCGACGCAGTTTTCCCAGGTGTGGGTGCCACCCCGGGACCGCGGGATGACGTGGTCGATGGTCTCGGCCCGCTGGCCGCAGTAGGCGCAGCGGTAGTTGTCGCGCCGCATGAGAGCGGCCCTGGTCAGGGGGATGCGCGAGCGGTAGGGGATGCGGACGTATCTGCGGAGCCTGATCACCGAAGGCACGTCGAGCGTGCAGCTCGCGGAGCGCAGCACCGCGCCCCGGCCGTCGCGATGCACGACGTCGGCCTTCTCCCGGAGCACGAGCACGATGGCACGGTGCAGAGAGAGGGTGGTCAGTGGCTCATAGGTGGCATTTAGCAGCAGGACTTGGCGCGTCATCGGGCCTCTCCCTGCTGCGCGCGTATCAAAGGGGACATGCCGCGGCATGTCCCGCCTGTCGGCCCCTCCTGGGGCACTTGTGCTTCCGTCACGTGGACCTCCGCCGGACGGCCCAGCGGATGGTCACCACGGCACCGTCCTATCACCAAGTCTGGCGTCTGCACCGTGGTCCCCGCCACCCCAAAAAGCTCCCGGTGGGATGACCAGAGGGACGCACGGTACGTTTTATGCCCACTTCACCAGCACTTTACGCGTCCGCGTTGGCATAGGGTTCCGTCCATGACGCGTGAGCCGTACCCGATCGCCCGGCGCGAAGACATCATGGACATCCTGCACGGAACGCCCGTTCCGGACCCTTATCGATGGCTCGAGGATCCCGACAGTCCAGAGACGAAGGACTGGCTGCTGGCGCAGGCCGAGCTGTTCAGCCGGCAGAAGGGGCCGCAGCGGTTCAAGAGCCGCATCGCCGAGTTGCTCAGGTCCGGCTCGGTCGGCACGCCGACGTGGCGCGGCGAGCGCTATTTCTTCTCCCGCCGCACTCCCGACCAGGAGCACGCCGTCTACTACGTGGCCGACGCCAACGGGACGGAGCGGGCGCTGATCGACCCGATGGCGATCGACCCGTCCGGCCTGACCACGCTGGACGCGGTGCAGCCCGACAAGGAGGGGCGCCTGCTGGCGTACCAGATCTCGGTGGGCGGCGACGAGGAGTCGATCCTCTACGTCATCGACGTGGCGACGGGCAAGCGCGTCGAGGGACCAATCGACCGCTGCCGCTACTCCCCGATCGCCTGGCTGCCCGGCGGCGAGGCGTTCTACTACGTACGCAGGCTGCCGAGCACCGAGGTGCCGGAGAACGAGACGCAGTTCCACCGCCGCGTCTATCTGCACCGCGTCGGCACCTCCACCGAGGACGACGTGATGATCTTCGGCGAGGGCCTGAAGATGACCAACTACTACGGCGTGTCCGTCTCGCGTGACGGCCGCTGGCTCCAGGTGTCCGCGCACGAGGGCACCGCGCCGCGCAACGACCTCTGGGTGGCCGACCTGACCGCGTCCGAGCTCGACCGGCCCGACCTCAAGGTGGTCCAGGAGGGGGTGGACGCGCAGACCGGGCTGGTGTTCGGCCGCGACGGCAGGCTCTACGTGCACACCGACCGCGACGCGTCCAGGGCCAGGGTGTGCGTCACCGACCCGGCCACGCCCGGCTTCGAGAGCTGGCGCGACCTGATCCCCCAGGACCCTGAGGCGGTGCTGAGCGACTTCGCGATCCTCGACGACCTGGAGCGCCCGGTCATGCTGGTGGGCTGGACCCGCCACGCGATCAGCGAGATCACCGTTCACGACCTGGCGACCGGCGAGCGGATCGGCCAGGTGCCCACGCCCGGGCTCGGCTCGATCGGCGGCATCGCCGAGCGCCCCGAGGGCGGCCACGAGGCCTGGTTCGGCTACACCGACAACACCACGCCGCCCACCATCCAGCGCTACGACGCCAGGACGGGCGAGACCACCCTCTGGGCGGCCTCGCCGGGCGCGGTCGAGGTGCCGGAGGTGCGCACCCAGCAGGTCGTCTACCGGTCCGAGGACGGCACGGACGTCCGCATGCTGATCATCTCCCCGGCCGACGACGCTCCCGGCCCGCGGCCGACGATCCTGTACGGCTACGGCGGCTTCGGCCTGTCGATGACCCCCGGCTACTCGGCGTCGATCCTGACCTGGGTGGAGGCCGGCGGCGTCTACGCCATCGCCAACCTGCGCGGCGGCGGCGAGGAAGGCGAGGACTGGCACCGCGCGGGCATGCTGGCCAACAAGCAGAACGTGTTCGACGACTTCCACGCGGCCGCCGAATACCTCATCGAGACCGGGGTGACGACGGCCGCGCAGCTCGGCATCTCCGGCGGCTCCAACGGCGGCCTGCTGGTGGGGGCCGCTCTGACGCAGCGCCCGGAGCTGTACTCGGCCGTGGTCTGCTCGGCGCCGCTGCTCGACATGATCAGGTACGAGAAGTTCGGCCTCGGCGCCACCTGGAACGTCGAATACGGCTCCGCCGAGGACCCCGAGCAGTTCGGCTGGCTGTGGGGCTACTCGCCCTATCACCACGTCAAGGAGGCGGTGGCCTACCCCGCGACGCTCTTCACCGTCTTCCAGTCGGACACGCGCGTGCACCCGCTGCACGCGTGGAAGATGTGCGCGGCGCTGCAGCACGCCTCGGCGGCCGACCGGCCGGTGCTGCTGCGCAACGAGGCCGAGGTGGGGCACGGCGCCCGCTCGGTGAGCCGGTCGGTCGACCTGTCGGCCGACACGCTGACCTTCCTCGCCACGCATCTCGGGCTATGACGTCGAAGGTGTGAGCACGCCGGGGCCGGCCACGGTCGAGGCCGGCCCCGGCGCTGCGCTGCGGCCCTATGCGACGCGGTCGACAGAGGCAAGCTGATCGGGGCAGGGACCCTCCGTCGTCCGGTGGTTCTGTCGGTGGGGCCTGGCAGCATGTCGTGCCATGACGACCGACCTCCTCGCCTCCTACCGCTGGTTGCAAGCCCCCGATGGGAGCCCGCAAAACCCGCTGGGCGACATCTACTGCGTGTCCTTCTTCCGCGGGCTCGACCCCGTCGAGGTGCTGCGCAGGTTCGGCCCCGAAGCGCCTCCCGGGCGGGAGATGACCTTCCAGGAGCTGGATGAGGAGGTGTTCGAGTTCGTTCAGGAGACGGGCGGCGGGCAGGGCGGTGGGCACGTCGGGGTCGTCAAGGCAGGCGCCTGGAGCCTGGCCGTCGAGTTATGGGGCTGGTGCGCGACGCTCGGAGAGAGCGTTGCCCGGCTGTCCCAGGGATGTGAGATGGTGGCCGTCGGGCGGCACGACTACGCCGAGGACCACTTCACCTATGCCGTCGACGGCACGACCGTCACCTCCTTCACCCCGGTCCGGCCCTGCGATCGGTACGGCAGCGACACCGACCGGCTCAACGAGCTGATGCGCGAGGTCGGACTGCCACCGGAGGAGTCCGAGGACGACGCCGTGTGGGATGACCTGTCCGAGCACGGACTGGCACGGGCCTTCGTGCTGGCGGCCGGGATCACCGGTGTGCCGCTGACCCCGGCACTGCTCGATGGCCCCTTCCTCGTCGGCGCCATCGACGAGAGTCTCAGCTAGCGCGGGAAGACGATGGTCTTGTGGCCATCCAGCAGCACGCGCTGCTCGGCGTGCCACTTGACCGCCCTGGCCAGCGTCACGCACTCCACGTCCCGCCCGATCGCCGCCAGGTCCTCAGGCGCGTGGCTGTGGTTGACCCTGGCCACCTCCTGCTCGATGATCGGCCCTTCGTCCAGGTCGGAGGTCACGTAGTGGGCCGTGGCGCCGATCAGCTTGACGCCCCGGTCGTGGGCCTGGTGATAGGGCTTGGCGCCCTTGAACGACGGCAGGAACGAGTGGTGGATGTTGATCGCCCTTCCCGCCAGCTTCCCGCACAGGTCCTGCGAGAGCACCTGCATGTAGCGGGCCAGCACCACCAGGTCCACCTGATAGTGCTCCACCAGCGCCAGCACCTCCGCCTCCTGCCTGGGCTTGGTCTCCGGGGTGACCGGCAGGTGGTGATAGTCGATGCCGTACGACTGCGTGAGCGGCCGCAGGTCGGGATGGTTGGAGACGACCGCGGCGATCTCGATGTCCAAGGTCCTTGACCTGACCCGATAGAGCAGGTCGTTCAGGCAGTGGTCGAACTTGCTGACCATGATCAGCACCCGGGGCTTCCTGGCGACGTCGCGTACCTTGAACTCCATCGCGAAGTCCGGCGCGAGCGCCGCGAAGGCCGCGTTGACCTCGTCCTCGCCCAGCGGTCCCGCGAACTGCACGCGCATGAAGAAGCGCTGCGCGACCCGGTCGCCGAACTGCTGGCTCTCGGTGATGTTGCATCCGTGCCCGGCCAGCAGGCCGGAGACGGCGGCCACCACACCGGGCCGGTCGGGGCAGGACAGGGTCAGGATGTATTCGGCGGGGCTGGTCATGCGTCTTCACACTTTCGCGGGCATGGGATCGTTGGGCGCCTTGAGGCTGATCTGGGCAGCGTACCGGTCGCCGACCGCCACCACCGCTACCTCGCGACAGCAGCGTCGGTGGCATGGCCGAGGGTACCCGGCGTGGGCGGTGGGAGCCTCGATCTTGGGTAGTTGTCGGGCATTACGGACGCTTGCCGCGAGTATCACGTGTCCCGCCCCAACGGGGCGGGCCTGGATGGAGTGCGCGCTTTTGGACGCCGTCGTACTGATCGTGGTCGCGGGCTTGTTCGCGGTCGTGTCCGGGGTCAACGACGGGGGCGCCCTCCTCGCGACCGGGCTCAAGCTGCCCACGGTACGCCCGGCCACCGGCATCCTCGCCCTGGTCGTGATGGTGGCGCTGGTTCCGCTGGGCACGCACCAGGTGGCGCTGACCTTCGCGACGAGGCTGGCCGGCTTCCGCGCGCCCGGCGGCGAGATCGCGATGACGCTCGCGGTGATCTCCGCGCTGGCCGTGGTCTCCGCGCTCAGCGCGAAAGGCCGCCCGACCAGCCTCACCCTGGCCGTCGTGGGCGGTCTCACGGGAGCCGCGCTGGGCTGGGGGCTGCCGGTCTCGCCCGGCTCGGTGGCGCTGGTGCTGGCGTTCGGCGTGGCGGCGCCCATCGTCGGGGGGTTGCTGGCGTGGGCGCTCGTCCGGGTGCTGGTGGCGGTGACGACGGCTCGGGGACTCGCGCGCTGGCACCGGGCCGGGTTCCTGCTGCAGACCTTCGCGTACGCGGCCAACGACGGGCAGAAGATGCTGGCCGTGTTCATGATCGCGCTGGGCTTCCAGGACGCACCGCCCGCGTACACGTCGCTGGTGGCCGTCCTGTTCGGCCTCGGCACCCTCTATGGGCTGCCCAAGGCCGGCCGTACGCTCAGCCGTGAGCTCATCGTCTCCCGGCCCGCGCACGGGGTGGCCGCGGAGCTGGCCGCGGGCGTGGCGGTGATCGCCTGCGCGGTCGCCAGCATGCCGGTGAGCATGACACAGTCCGTCGCCGGGGGCCTCATCGGCGCCGGCATGGCACAGGGTGGCGGCCGGGTCCGCTGGTACGCCACCGCCAAGATCGGCGCGGCCTGGCTGCTGACCCTGCCGGCGAGCGCGCTGCTGAGCTGGGCCCTCGCCGCCCTGGTGAGGGGATTGACGCTGTTGTGAAGGGGGTGCGGAAATGAAGCGGCTACGGCGGATCAGGGATCTCATGACCGGTCGCATGGACAGCGCGCTCACGGAGGCGCTGCTCGGGCAGCTCCAGGCCACCAAGGAGGGCGCGTGGCTGGCGATGGCCATGATCGGAGGAGAGGTGGGCAGGACGGGGGCGCACGAGCAGATGCGCTCGATCGAGCACCTCGGCGATGAGGAACGCGCCCGTTTGGTCGAAGAGCTGAAAACCGCCGTCGTCACGCCCATCGACCCCGAGGACCTGTTCCGCTTGTCGCGCTCGATCGACGACGTGCTGGACTCGTTGCGGGACTTCGTCCGCGAATCCCACCTCTACCGGGTGCCCGACCAGATGCGCTTCACTCCCCTGCTCGACCAGGTCATCGTCGGCATCGACGCACTCGAGAGCGCCGTCCGCGACCTCGCCTCCCGGCCTTCGGTGGTGGCCAGGGACGCGCTGGAGGCGAAGAAGGCGGGCGGGGCCATTCGGCGGATGTACCAGTACGAGATCTCGCGGATCTTCTCGGGGGAGCTGACGGCGGACGCGATGAAGGAGCGGGAACTGGTACGCCGACTGGAGATCGTCGGCGTGGCCATCGGTGACGCGGCGAACGCGATCGCCGACGGCGCGATGAAACGGTGAAGGGCTCGCCCGGCACGCAAGGCGGCTCGGCGCGTGGGAGAGCCCCGCGAACGGGCCGGCTCGGCGGGCAGGGCGGTCACCGTACCGGGGCGAAGGCGTCGACACCGGTGAGGTCGGCGGACAGCCGCCACAGGCGCGCGGCCTGTTCCGGATCGATCGCATGGGCACGCACGCCCGCCCCCTCATCCGCGGCGAGCCCGGTGATGTCGCAATCCTCGCAATAGACGCCGCCCATGCCCGCCAGCTGCGGGGAAGTGGCCGCCCACACCTGGGTGGCCGCACCCTGCGCGGGAGTCTTGAAGGTGGGGTCCAGCGCGTTGCCCGCCTCGTCGATCCAACCCGCCGCGATCATCTCCTCCTTGGGGAGGTGCCGCTGCAGCGGCGTCAGGATCGCGCCTGGATGCAGCGAGAACGCACGCACCCCGGCGTCCTGGGCGAGCGCGTCGAGGTGCACGGCGAACAGGATGTTCGCGGTCTTCGCCTGTCCGTAGGCCAGCCACTTGTCGTAACCTCGCTCGAACTGGACGTCGTCCCACCGGATGCCGGAAATCCCGTGGCCTGCGGACGAAACAGTCACCACTCGGCCTCCGCCGCGAACGATGGCCGGCCAGAGGCGGTTGACGAGCGCGTAGTGGCCGAGGTGGTTGGTCGCGAACTGCGCCTCCCACCCGGGCCCGACCCTGGTCTCCGGGCAGGCCATGATGCCCGCGTTGGCGATGACGATCTCCACGCCGCGCCCGGTGGCGAGGAAGCGCTCCGCGAACCCGCGTACGCTCTCCAGATCGGCGAGGTCCAGCGCGTCCACCTCGACCCCGTCGATGCCCTCAACCGCCTCCCGGGCAGTGTCGGGACGGCGGGCCGGAACGACGACATGGGCGCCGGCACGGGCGAGCGCCCGCGTGGTCTCCAACCCGATGCCTGAGTAGCCGCCGGTGACGATCGCCAGCTTTCCCGACAGATCGATCCCTCTGAGCACGTCGTCCGCGGTGCTCCTGGCGCCGAACCCTGATCCGATCTTGTGCTGTGGCGTTGTCATGGACACAACGCTACGAATTGGAGCGCACTCCAGGTCAACCGCCGCGCCCCGCCCTCAGCCGGCATCGGCGACACGCCCATGACCGGCGGCCCGGCACGTGCGCGCCATCACCGCATGCGGCGTCACACGCGGGGACCCCGCCAACCCGTACGGAAACTACAGGTCGAGGGCCGGAGCGAGGTCGGCGAGTTGGGCGAGAACGTCGGTGAGGTCCGAGGTGTTCGGGGAGAGGGGCTGGATGGCGACGTGGTCGGCGCCGGCGTCGAGGTGGGCGCGGACGCGTTTGGCGATGGTGTCCGGGTCGCCCCAGGCCACGATGGCGTCCGTCAGGCGGTCGCTGCCCCCGTCGGCGAAGTCGGCGTCCGTGAAGCCCAGCGTGCGCAGGTTGTTGAGGTAGTTGGGCAGGGTCAGGTAGAAGGCCATGTGGGCGCGGGCGATCTCGCGGGCGCGGGCGGGGTCGGTCTCGATGACGACCGCCTGCTCGGGGATCAGCAGGCGGCCGGGGCCGAGGACCCGGCGGGCCTGCGCGGTGTGCTCCGGCGGGACGAAGTAGGTGTGGGCGCCGGATGTGCGCTCTCTTGAGAGCTCCAGCATCTTGGGGCGCAGCGCGGCCAGGAGCCGGGGGGCCTCGGCCTTGGGGAGGCTCCGCTCGGCCTCGTCCATGGCGTCGAGGTAGGCGCGCATCGTGGTCAGGGGCTTGGTGTAGTCGTGGCCGCGCCGGCCGACCAGAGGGCCGTGGCTGACTCCGATGCCCAGCAGGAAGCGGCCGGGGTAGCCGTCGGCCAGCGTGACGCCGGCCGCGGCCATGGCGGTGGCGTCGCGGCCCCAGAGGTTGGCGATGCCGGTGCCGACGGTGATGCGCTCGGTGGCCGCGAGCAGGATGGCGGCGACGGCGAACGCGTCCTTGCTGCCCACGCCCTCGTTGACCCAGATCGAGCCGTAGCCCAGCGCCTCGATCCTGGCCGCCGCCCGCCGCGCTTCCCCGGCAGGCGCCTTGCCGATCATGGAATGCCACACGCCGATGCGCCCGATGTCCACGACCACTCCTCTCGCGTAGGATGTTCGATCGAGATGGAACACTACATCGATGTTCGACCGCCGTCGAACAGGACGCGCTCGCTCACTCACGCCTCTCCGCTCGAGGTCTCGCTGCAGGCCGCCCTCGACGCGCTGGGCGACCCCGTACGCCGCCGCATCGTCCGCGAGCTGGCCGGCGGGCCCGACTGGACCCGCGCCTGCGGGACGTTCACCCACCTGCCGGTGGCCAAGTCCACGCTCAGCCACCACTTCGCGGTCCTGCGCAACGTGGGCCTGCTCGAGCAGCGCGACGAGGGCACCCGCAGGCTCAACCGGCTGCGGCGCGCGGAGTTCGACGATCGCTTCCCGGGGTTGCTGTCGCTGGTTCTCGACGAGGAACGGGACGTGCCGCATGACGGACGCCCCTGATGACCGCCCCGCCGCGCGCGTCGTCTGCCTGGACCGCGACGGCAGGGTGCTGCTGCTGCACTGGTACGACCGGGTCGCCCGCATGGACGTCTGGGAGCCGCCGGGCGGGGGGATCGACCCGGGTGAGACCCCTCTGGAGGCGGCCAGGCGGGAGCTGACCGAGGAGACGGGCCTGCCGGGCTCGGCGGTGCTGGATCGGTTCGTGGCGGTCGAGCGCGACTTCTCGTGGCTCGGGGTGCGTTACGTCAAGACCGAGCCCTTCTTCCTCGCCAGGTTCGACACCGTACGCCCCCACGTGGATCCGGGGGAGCTGACGGAGGAGGAGCACGCGGCCTACCTCGGCTACGCGTGGGCGGAGGAGCTGCCCGCGACGGTCGACCCCCCGGAGCTGGCGAAGATCGTCGAGCGCCTCACCGAAGAGTCAGGCGGCGGAGCTCACTGAAGGGCCCCCGCCGGAAGATCTGTGCGGGGCGGGCCGCGTGATCAGCCGCCCAGTTCGGCCAGCGTCGTCGCGAGCAGCCCGCGCAGCAGCGCCCCCGCCACCTTCTCGTGCACCGGCTCGACCGGCAGCCCCTTGTCCACCTCTTCCCGATAGATTTCGCGTTCGCGAACGTCGGTGTAGGGCAGCGCGGTCATGCCGACGAGCACCGTGACGCGGGTGCCGCCCCTCGGCAGGAGGGCCACGGCATGCGTACGCACGCAGGTCTCGTCGGGGGCGCCGTACCAGCCGCACTTGATCGCCGCCTCGGGAGACCCGATCGCCTCCCGCGCGCCGAACGTCTGCTCCGCGCCGACCTGGCGCATCCACTCCAGGATCGTCGCCGCCACCGGGTCGCCCGCCACGGCGGACTGGGCGAAGGCCGCGTAGGCGGTGGCGACCTCGTCGGCGGCGACCTCGACCGAGCCGAACCGCGACGGGTCGCCGTTCGGCGGCGACCAGGCCACGCCGGTGCGCTGCCTGATGTCGTCGAGGATGACGCCAGGGCCGACGGACAGCCAGAGGTTGAGCGTGTCAGTGTTGGACGAGACGACGACGGCGGGCTCGGCGTGGCGGCGCCATCGGTCGGCGTCACGGATGCGGTCCGCGCTCACCCACGCGTACAGCGGTTTGAGCAGCGACGCGCAGCGAAGCCGCGCCAGGCCGGATTTGACGCCCACCGTACGGGCGGGCGGCCCGCCGTAGCCGCGTTTGATGCCCGCTGCCTGGGCGGTTGCGCCATGGTCAAGGTCGTCGAGTAGCTCGTAGAACGCCACGCACCCCACCGTAGACCTATGGAGCCTGCCCCCAGCGCCCTTCGTACCACTCCGCGCTCGGCGGGTCGCCGGGCAGCTCGGTCACCCCCGGCGCGCGCAGGCCGTCGAGTGTGATGGCCAGCAGGCGCTCCTTGACGTGCGGCTGTTCGCCGTCCGGTGCCGGGCGGCTGAACTGCTCCATGAGCAGCGAGACGTCGAGCGTGGTCACGTCGCTCCTGAGCACGCCCGCCTCGCGCGCCCTGGTGATCAGCCGGTCGGCCAGCTCCGTGGCTCTGCGAGAGGTGCGCCACATCTCGTCGGTGACCTCGATGGCGCCCGCGACGGGGGCGAGGGCGCCGGACCGGAAGCCGACGCACGTGCGCACGTACAGCTCCAAACCCGCCCACGGGTCCGGCTCGGCCAGCCCCGCTTCGGCCGCCTCTGCCACCCGCTCCATGGCGATCAGGCACAGGCGCTGGAACAGCTCCTCCTTGGTGCGGTAGCGGCGGTAGAGGCTGCCCATGCCCACGCCGGCCTGCTTGGCGATGGCCGACACCGGCGCGTCGAACCCCTGCGTGGTGAACACCTTATGCGCCGCCTGCAACAGCCGCAGATCGTTGCGTGCCGCCTCGGCCTGCCTGCCGCGTGTGCCCATGCCGTACAGGATAGCCCGGTTGCGGAGCGATCCGCTCCGATATAGATTTCGGAGCGAACCGCTCCGAAAGAAATGTGGAGGTTGTCATGCGTGCTGTGGTCTTGAGGCGGTACGGCGGGCCAGAGTCGCTGGTCGCCGAGGAGGCGCCGGACCCCGTCGCCGGCCCTGGCCAGGTGCTGGTGGAGGTGTCCGTGGCGGGCGTCACGTTCGTGGAGACGCAGGTACGCGCGGACCGGGGGCCACGCCGGGCCGAGCTGCCCGCGATCCTGGGCAACGGGGTGGCGGGGACCGTGCTGGCCGTGGGCGAAGGCGTGGACGATGCGCTGATCGGCACGCGGGTGGTCAGCACGCTGGGCGGTTACGGGGGTTACGCGGAGCTGGCGGTGGCGAACGCCGGCGACCTCATCCCGGTGCCCGACGGCCTGTCGATGGAGAGCGCGGTGGCGTTGCTGGCCGACGGGCGCACCGCCGTGGGCCTGGCGCGCGCCGCCGCGCCGCGGCCGGGCGAGTGGGTGCTGGTCGAGGCGGCCGGCGGCGGTGTGGGCAGCCTGCTGGTGCAGCTCGCGCGGAGCGCCGGCGCGCGCGTGATCGGCGCGGCGAGCAGTGCGGCCAAGCGCGAGCTGGCCGCGAGCCTGGGCGCCGAGCTGACCGTCGACTACACCGAGCCGGGCTGGACCGACCTGGTACGCGCCGCGACGGGCGGCCTGGACGTGGTCTTCGACGGCGTCGGCGGCGAGATCGGCGTGGCCGCGCAGGGGCTGCTGAAGGACGGGGGCCGGTTGAGCGCGTACGGCATGGCGGGCGGCCCCATGACCACCCCGGACCCGCGCGTGACGGCGGTCGCCTGGCCGCAGGCCGACCTGCGCGAGCTGGCCATGGAGGCGCTGGCGGAGTCCGCGGCCGGGCGCCTGCGCCCACAGATCGGCGCCGTGCTCCCGCTGGAGTCGGCCGCGGAGGCGCACGCGGCGATCGAGGCGCGTACGGTCACCGGAAAGACCCTGCTCCTGCCCGGGCGGGCGCGGACGATCCTGGTCACCGGTGCGACCGGCAACCAGGGCGGCGCCGTGGCCCGCGAGCTGGCCGCCCGCGGCTGGTCCGTGCGCGCTCTGGTGCGGGACCCGGACTCCGCGGCCGCCCGCGCCCTGACCGGCGTCTCGCTGGTGCAGGGGGACCTGGACGACCCGGCCTCCGTACGCGCCGCCATGACGGGCGTGCACGGCGTCTTCAGCGTGCAGGCGCTCGGGTGGACGGCGGAGGAGCTGGCACAGGAGGTGCGCCGGGGCACCACGATCGCCGACCTGGCCAGGGAGCTGAAGGTGGCGCACCTGGTCTACAGCTCGGTGGGCGGCGCCGAACGCGACACCGGGATCGATCACTTCACCGGCAAGTGGGCCATCGAGCAGCACATCGCGGCCTCGGGCGTGCCCGCCACGATCCTGCGGCCGACGTTCTTCATGACCAACCTGCTCTTCTACGCCGACGCCCCGGACGGGGAGCGGGTCATCAAGCTGCCGTTCCTTCCGGAGCAGCGCATGCAGCTGATCGCCCCTGAGGACATCGCCCACTTCGCTGCCGAGGCGTTCGACCGTCCTCAGGAGTACACCGGCAGGCAACTCGAGATCGCCGGTGAGGCGCTCACCGGTGCCGAGATCGCCGAGGTGTACGAGCGCGTCACCGGCGTGCCCACCCGTTTCGAGCCGCAGCCGACGGGCGGGGAGCGGATGTACGAGTGGTTCCGGGAGAGCGGCTACCAGGCCGACCTGGACGCCCTGCGTAAGGAGCACCCGGGCCTCACGACGTTCGAGACCTTCCTCCGGGGCCGCCTGGCTTAGGGGCGCCTCGAAGCGGGGGCGCGGCTCCGACAGGCGTTGACCGGGCTCGCCGGCGCCCGCTCAGATTCCGAATCGGGCCCAGGAGACGGCCAGCGCGGCGGGCACCAGTGCGACCAGCACCAGCGCGGTCGCCACCTTCCAGCGCCTGGCCACCCCGGTCTGCGTCACGAACGCCGCCACGGCCCCCGCTCCCGCGAACGCCACCCCCGCCGTCGCCGCGTGCGCGAACTGCGACGTCCACGACGGCAACGCCTCCCCCACGGCCCTGAACACCACGAGCGTCCCGGCCGCCGCCAGCGCCACCCGCCGGCCGGGCCGTACGTCCACCCGCTCCAGCACGCGCACGGACCCGGCGAACAACGCCAGTGTGATCACTGCCACGACCCCGATGGCCGGGACCAGGCAGCCCCAGTCCTCGCAGCCGACGCCCGCCCACGCCAGGCGCACGGTGGCCCACCACAGCACGCCCAGGACCGCGCACACCACGGCCGCCCGCCCCATTCGCCCCGTCATGGCATCTATGCTCCCACCAGGCGAGCCACCCCCTGGAGCACCGACTCCACGACCGGCTCTCCGGCAATCAGCCGTGCCACCACCGACCGGCTCCTCGGCGATCAGCCGCATCCCACCACCGACCGGCCGTCTCGCCCGGCGGTTGCCGCTGCGCATCCCCCACGCGCGGCGCGGCGCGTCACGAGAGCCCGTCGGCCCGGCGTTCATCCTCGCCGGCCTCTGCCACGCGGCCAAGGGCGCGCAGGGCGACGGCGCGGTTGGCGTACAGGTCGGCCTGGGGCTGGAGCTGGATGGCCTGGCTGAGGTCCTCGACCGCCCCCTCCGGTTCCCCCGCCACGTACCGCAGCACCCCCCGGTTCCCCCAGGCCACCGCGAGCTCCGGCGCGGACTCCACGGCCTGGTCCAGCGCCGCCCTGGCCGCGGCCAGCCGGCCGGCCGCGGTCTCCAGCTGGCCCAGCACCGTGAGCAGATGCGGGTTGCCGGGAGCCAGGGAGAGCCCGGCCGTGACGTCGGCCATGGCCTCCTCGTCCCGCCCCTCGGCGGCCAGCAGCCCGGCGCGGTTGATGTAGGCGTCCAGCCAGCCGGGGTCGAGCTCGATCACCCGGCCCAGGTCGGCGAGCGCGCTGTCGGTGTGCCCCCACACGGTCCGCACCTCCGCCCGGTTGTAGTACGCCTCGGGCAGCGGCGGCCCGGCCCGCATCGCCTGCTCGTAGTCGGCCAGCGCCTCCTCGTGCTGCCCGAGCCTGAACAGCAGGTTCCCGCGCTCCAGGTAGTAGTCGGGGAAGCCGGGGTCCAGGGAGATCGCGGCCGCGTAGTCCTCCAGTGCCTCCTTGGTGCGCCCGAGCGCGGCCAGCAGCTGGGCCCGGTTGGCGAGCAGCACCATCCGGTGCACCGGATGCCGCTCCCCCAGCTCGCGCGCCAGCTCAATGGCCGACTCGACCAGCGACAACGCGGCCCCGATCCGGCCGTGCCGCAGCTCGATCAGCGCCAGCCCGTTGCGGTCGAAACCGAGCTTGAAGGCTCGCTCGACGGGGTCGGGCAGCAGGCTGGAGATGGCGATCGCCTGGTTGATCCATCTCCTGGCCCTGGCCAGATCGCGCTGCTCGGGGTCGGGATTGCGGGCGTCGAGCATGGCGGTGCCGTACGCGCTGGCGGCGTGCATCTTCGGATCCTGGCTGGCCGCCCGTACGCGATCCCAGACCGCGCGCGCCTCCGCGGTGCGTCCCAGCCCGCCGAGCGCGGTCGCGGTGCGCTGGGCGAAGCGCCACCACCGCTCGCCGCCCGGCTCGGTATGGGACATGCCGCGTTCGCCGAGCTCGACGACGGCGTGCAGGAAGCCCTCTCGCATAGAGCGGTCCACCAGGGCCCACAGCTCGTCCGCGCCACGCGTGTCGGGGGCGGGCTCGGGGCCGCCGGAGTACAGCATGATCCTGAGCGTGACGGGCGGGATGCGCCGCATCATGACGTCGAGCAGTTCGACGTCCGTCGGGTCGGCCTCGGCGCCGTTGCACACGGCCAGTGCCCACCCCGGGCGTACGGTGTCGCGGACGAACTCCGCGATCCCGTTGGCCAGCCGCAGCGTACGGCGGGGCGCGGGCACGAGGATGCGTTCGTCATCGGACAGGCTCGCGTCGATCGTGACGCGCCTGGCCTGGACGAGACCGGCCAGTTCGGGCGCCGCCGCGAGGATCTCGATGTCGTGCGCCGCCACCAGCTCTCCCGACCTCTTCAGAGCGGGTGGCACCAGGTGCCGCAGCAGGGCGGCGGCGACGGTGTACGGGCCGCGCGGCCGCCGATGACCGTCGATCAACGGCAGCAGCAGCCGCGCGGCCCCCCATCGGGAGGGTGGTTCGCCCTGGACTCTGAGGTGGGACCTTGCCTCAGTCACCCCTTGTGAATGACGCTGGAGGTCCCGGCCAGCCTCGCGGTGCCTGGCTTGCGGACAATGATGCGTTTCATGACGCTGCCTCTCCACTTGGGGTTAATCGCCCATCATTAGGGCACCCCTACGATTATCAAGAGTTGCGGCGAATAAGCGGGAGGCCAATGGATAAGAAGTAGTTGCCTTTTGACTGGATTTTCTAACCTATTTGGAGCGGAACCATCGGGGCAAACCTCTCCTGCGCGCTTGATCGGATTCCTCCATCAAGTCGCACAGGCAGCGGCCGAGCAGCGTGACCGACTGACAGCAGCCGGGTCCCGGCAGGTTCCTGGCGCGGACGATGATGGTGGCCCGCTCGATCAGCCGCTGCAGACTGGGTTCCCCGCCGCCTTTGAGTGAACGGGTGTTCCAGGGACACGAATCGAGGTTCGAGCAGGCGGTCTTGGCGATGTACGGCATGGGGCCGCGGTCGAGCCGCAGCGGGTCCTCTCGCTTGATCTTCCGGTTGGCCAGCGCCTTCGTGGCCGTGCGGGAGACGGCGAGAAGATCGTGGTTCTTGATCTTGCGTTCCTTTCTCAAGGCCGCGGACCTGGCAGGCAGGGCCAGCAGCATCGCGCCCGCCATCAGGCCGCCGCCCACGATCATGCTCCAGCCCACCTGCTCGTCGAACCAGATCACCGCGATCACGGCCACCCAGACCGGCTGCGACGACATCAGGATCGCGCTCGGCACGGCGGGCACGTGCGCCTGACCGTACGAGCGGGCCAGGAACCCCAGCGCGCACGACACCACGGACAGATGTGCCAGCAGCAGCCAGTCGGACGCGCCGACCGGCACGGTGATCCCGTCGCGCACCCCGACGGCCCCGGTCATGAGCCCGATGGCCAAGAGCTGGATCACGGTCAGCGCGTACGGGCGGAACGCCCCGCGCTTGGACAGCTGGCCGAGCATGAGCGTGTGGCCGGCGTAGAGAGCGGCCGCGCACAGCGTGACCATGAGCGCGACCACCGACAGCTCGTGCTCTTCCACCCCGCGCATCAGCGTGAACGCCGTCATGCCGGCCAGCGCGAGGACGACGCCGGCCCAGACCCTGCGGGGCACCTTGGCCTTGAACAGCAGGAGCGCCAGGATCGGCGTGATCACCACGCTGCAACCGACGGCGAACCCCGACACGGCCGAGGGCAGGCTGTCCAGCGCGATGGCCTGCGCCGTCTGACCGACCCCGAACATGACCCCGAGAATGACCCCGTTGATCCACGCCCCCCGGGAAAGTCCCCGCAGGCAGCCGGGCTTGAAGAGGAAGAGCGTCAGCGCGGCGATCAGATAGCGCTCGGCCAGCAGATCCTCAACCGGTAACCGATGAATGAGATCCTTCATCAGCGGGAACGCCGACCCCCAAGCGGCGCTGACGAACAACAGAAGCACGGCTCCCGGGAGGGGTCGGGGAGCGGGCACGACTGCCATGCCAAAAGCATCTCACTACTATTTGCAGCCGTAGATGTACAGGCAGCAGCCGGTGAGGTTCCTCTACCACTCGGAGTTAAGACCCTCACCCGTGGGTTCGTACATCCATACCGTGAGGCAGAGAACCGGCTATTTCCTACATATCCCGCCGTAGGGAATTAGTGCTTTCTGCCGGGACAAAGTGCGGGAGGAATGTCACTCACCGTGACGGCGGAGATCGGCGAGGATCGGCGGCGAGGTCACGCCGGAGGAGAGCCGGGAGAGGTCATCGGGGAAAGACGAGGAGGCGGCCCTGGAGGGGGACCGAGGGGCCGGGCGAACTCAGCGGACGGCGGGCGGCAGCAGGCGTTTCTCACCGTAGACGACGGTCAGGTCGCCTACCTGCTGCCGGGCGAGCTCACGCCAGCCCTGGCGCGCGTACAACGCGAGCGCGGCCTCCTGGTTGAGCGTCGTGTCACCTCTGACGCTGTGGAACCCGAGTTCCACCGCGCGCCGCTCGAGCGCGATGAGCATGGCCGCGCCGAAGCCACGCCGCTGGAACCCGGGATGGACGCGCAGCCGGCAGATCTCGGCCGTCCCGGTGTCGACGGGTTTCAGCCCGCCCATCGCGACGACCCGGGAGGCGACCTCACCGACGAGGAAATCGCCACCGCAGCCCAGATAGACCTCCTGGATACGCGGGAAGTCGTCGTCGTAGTAGACGCCGTCTCCGGGGACCAGACCCACCTCGGCGAGGCAGATCCTATGCAGGGTGAAGATGGTGTCGAGATCGGACCATCGATAGCGCCTGATCGTCAACTTCATGCACCGCCCCCTTTCGGTTGTGGCTGCCGCTGCCGATACAGCACGGCCTGATATTCCTTGAGCTTCGGATGGTCGGCGTCGCGCGCCATGATCGCCTGCTCCAGCTGGAGAGCGGGACGCAGGATGAGATCGGTGAGATATTCGTCGCCGACCAGTTGCAGGGCTTTCGTCCCGATGGTGAGCGCTTCGTCGAGCTCGCCGTCGATCAGCTTGCACTGGGCCTGGTCGAGCCTGATCAGCGTCTGGTCGAGGATGTGGTCCTCGTACTTCTCCAGCGCCTGGTCGAGCACCACCTCGGCCTCGATCGTCTGGCCGAGCTTGGTGAGCACGTCGCCCTGGTAGAAGTAGAGCTGCTTCTCGGTGTAGCCGAAGGCCATGTCCTCCTGATCCTCGATCCTCATGTGGGAGAAGGCGTTCCGCGCCCGGGCCAGCGCACGCTTGGCCTGGTCGACGACCTCCTTCTTGCTGTCGCCCCCCGCCAGCATGGCCAGCGCCCGCGCCTCGACGACCGGCGCCATGGCCTGGGCGGGGCACGGCGTCGCGCCGGCCAGGTCGCGGCTCTTCTTGGCCAGCTGCAGCGCCTCGCGGGCGTCGCCGAAATAGAGGGGGACGAGGGACTCGCGAGCGGTGACCCACGCGCGCAGCGCACGGTCGCCGGTCTCGTCGGCCGCGGTGCGCCCGGTGCGGAAGAACGAGCGCGCCAGCCGGTGGTCGCCGAGGTTGATCAGGATCATCCCGCTCAGCCCGGAAAGCTGGGCCGCCATCCGGAGCAGGCGGTCCTGCAGATCGATCGGCTGCCGGCGGGACATCGCGATGCGGACGGCGCTCATTTCGAGCAGCACGTCGCACAGCAGCCTGAGCGGGGCCGTCGTCGTGTATTGACGGCCGAAACTGATCGTGGCCTCCTCCCACTGGTCGAGCATCGCGGCCGACACGGTGCCCGACACGAGCGTCTCGTCCATCCGGCGCCTGATGCCCTCGCACGCGCCGAGCACGGGACCGTCGAGCTCGACAGTGCGGGCGGTCTCGGGGTTGAGCAGCGTTAACAGCGTGCGCCTGAGGATGTTCTCGTCCTCTTCGGTCACGGGCTCCGGCGCGGGCGGCGGCTGGAGCACCATGTCGCGCTCCTTCGTCGACAACATCGGCTCGCGCTCTGGCAACTCCACGGCCAGCACCGGCATCCGGTGGCCGTGACCGCAGATGCACGGCCCGTCGAAGCCCAGTGCGGCCGGCTCGACCCGGTAGACGGTGCACAGGTAGTGGAGGTATTCGGGCCCGGGGCGTTTAAGCCCGCTCTCGTAGGCGGACAGCAGCGTCTCGCCGATGCCCGGCATCGGCTTCTGGTCGCGCTCGAACAGGGCTCTGACCTGTTCGATGACGTCGGCCAGCGCGATCCCGTGGGCCAGGCGGTGCGCCTTGATGCGGGTCGTGCCGAACTGGGTCGTGCAAGCCTCGTGGATCTCGTCGGCTATCTGGGCCGAGGTTCGCCCGGCGGCCAGGCCCTTGGCCCGGGTCCGTCGCGCGATCTCCGTCTCCCTGTGTTGCCTGCCGGACATCCCGGCCCCTCTCACCATGTCTTGACCGGTCCACAACTGGTGACTGAGCGTAGTCGCAGAATCGCTGTGCGCCTACCCATGACTATGAACTAACGGCGGCGAGTTTGGAAACGTCCTTCCCAAGACTACGGTTAAGGATCGTCCTCCCAAGGACTGTTTCTTACATCCCACGAGGGAGAAGCAACTCCCCGTGAGCGTGGGGCCCGCATTGCGCCAGCCGTTGCCATGCGTCATCTTTGGCCCACCAGCAGCGATCGGCGAGGGAGGACGAACGGTGGGGGACGACAACTTCGAACGGCTAGAGCGGCTGGTGTCCGAGTTGGGCACTCACGGGTTGCTCGCACGAGTGGTCCAGACCCAGAGCGGACGCGGGTTCGTACGGGTCATCAACCCGAACGCGACGAGCCTGTCCGAGAACGTCACCTGTCGGCCGACAGCCGTGTCGGACATCCCGGACTGGTGGTACTGCTGGTCCTGGGGAGAACGGATGCACACGGCCGACGACCCGGCCGGTGCGGCGACGAAAGTCGCCCGCGTGCTAGCCGCAGTGGGAGAGTGACGACGCGGTGATCCGGGTGGAGCGCAGCCACCGCGGCTCACCGCACCCACGGCGGCCACACGGAGCCGGCGGGGTGACCGGTGCGGAGGGTCTCTTGTTTGCCGGGACCCTGGTCACTCCGCCGGTTCCGCCCACAGACACGCTGTCGGCGTACGGCTCCCCCCGTACGCGCACAAGCCGCCCGTCCGGTCCGCCGGGCGGGTGCTCGGGGGATCCCTCCCGGAACCGGCGCAGGACATGCTTCCGGGTGTGTGTCCTGCTCCGAGCCGTCCGTCATCGGAGCGCCTGCTCTCTCCCTCCGCGGCCTAGAGAGCCGGCGACCCCGTCTTCCCCGGCGTGATGTGACGGCGGGCGGTTCGGTCAGCGGTATTTTGGATCGCGTCGAAACGGTCCAAGCAAAGCCGACCGAACCGCTTCCGGAGGGGGATCCACCCAGTGTTACTGCTGGTGACAGCGTCGCCACCACCCGTTTCGCCGTCCGGGCTGCCGGACCTCAGCAAGGTGAGCTCACAGGTGGAGCAGTATTGCCAGAGCGACACCGTCGTGTGCTCTACCATTGCGGGGATGTTCCCCAACGCGTCCTGGGCACCCCTGGTCGCCACCGCGGTCACCGTTGTGCTGATCCTCGTCATGGCGTTCGTGCTGCGCAAGGTCGCGCACCGGTTAATCACCAGGGTGGTCAACCGCGCGGCGACCGGCGGCTCCATCGCCAGCAGGTTCCGCAAGGGCGCGGTGACCGACGGCATCGACGCGTTGCTGCACGAGCGGCGCAAGCAGCGGGCCGAGACCATGGGCTCGGTGCTCAAGCACGTCGCCTCGATCGTCATCCTGGGCACCGCGGTGCTGACCGTGCTCGACCGGCTGACCATCCCGATCGCTCCCCTGCTGACCAGCGTCGGCATCCTCGGCGTGGCCATCGGTTTCGGCGCGCAGGAGCTGGTCAAGGACTTCATCGCGGGCATGTTCATGCTGCTAGAAGACCAGTACGGCGTGGGCGACGTGATCGACGCGGGCGCCGCGATCGGCACGGTCGAGGCGGTCACCCTGCGCGTCACCAGGCTGCGTGACGCGGACGGCCGCGTCTGGTATGTCCGCAACGGCACGATCACCAGGGTCGGCAACGAGTCGCAGGGCTGGTCGCGGGCCTACATGGACGTCCCGGTGGCCTACGACGCGGACGTCGTGGGCGTACGCGTCCTGCTGGAGAAGGTGGCGGAGGAGATCTGGACCGACCCCGAGCTCCGCGAGTCCAAGATCGTGGAGCACCCGCAGGTGTTCGGCGTCGAGCAGTTGTCCAACAGCTCGCTGGTGTTCCGCGTCTCCGCCAAGACCCTGCCTTCCGCGCAGGCGGAGGTGTCCAGGGAGCTCAGGCTCAGGGTCAAGTCGGCGCTCGACACCGCAGGCATCTCCATGGTGTCCACCGCATAGTCTTATGAGCGTGACTGAGACCTCCTTTTACGACGCCGTCGGGGGCGAGGAGACCTTCCGGCGCCTCGTGCACCGCTTTTACGAGGGGGTCGCCGAAGACCCGTTGTTGCGGCCGCTCTACCCGGAGTCCGATCTGACGGGCGCCGAAGATCGGCTGCGGGGCTTCCTGATCCAATACTGGGGCGGTCCCAAGACCTACAGCGAGCAGCGCGGCCACCCGAGGCTGCGGATGCGGCACATGCCGTTCACGATCGGCGAGCCGGAGCGGGACGCCTGGCTGCGGCACATGCGGGACGCGGTCGACTCGCTCGGCCTGCCCGAGGAGCTGGAGAGCCGGCTCTGGGACTATCTCGTGTACGCGGCCCACAGCTTGGTGAACTCACCTGTATAACGGGCATGACACGCCACATGGATATCCCCTGGTGGCGTGATGCCGTCGTCTACGAGATCTACGTTCGCAGCTTCGCCGACGCCTCAGGAGACGGCGTCGGCGACCTGGCCGGGGTGCGGGATCGGCTGCCGTACCTGCGGCGGCTGGGGGTCGACGCCATCTGGCTGACGCCGTTCTATCCCTCCCCCATGGCCGATCACGGCTATGACGTGGCCGACTACCGCGGCGTCGATCAGCTCTTCGGCACGCTGGACGACTTCGACGCGCTGGTCGCCGACGCGCACGAGCACGGGCTGAGGGTGCTCGTGGACATCGTGCCGAACCACAGCTCCGCCGAGCATCCCTGGTTCCAGGCGGCCCTGCGCGGCGAGGGCCGCGACCGCTACATCTTCCGCGAAGAGATCAACAACTGGCAGTCCACGTTCGGCGGGCCGGCCTGGACGCAAGTGGCCGACGGCCAGTACTACCTGCACCTGTTCGCTCCCGGCCAGCCCGACTTCAACTGGCGCAATCCCGAGGTGCACCGGGAGTTCCTGGACATCCTGCGGTTCTGGCTGGACCGGGGCGTGGACGGGTTCCGCATCGACGTGGCGATGGGCCTGTACAAGGCGCATGGGCTGCCCGACGTGGCCGACCAGTCCTTCATGTCGGTCTCCCCGGTGTGGGGGCAGCCCGAGGTGCACGGCGTCTATCGCGACTGGCGCCGGCTGCTGAACAGCTACCAGGGCGAGCGGATGGCCGTGGGCGAGGTGTGGACCGACAGCCCGCAGGACCTCGCCCTCTACGTCCGCCCCGACGAGCTGCACCAGAGCTTCAACTTCGCCTGGCTGCAGGCGCCCTGGTCGCCGACGGCGTTCAAGAAGGTCATCGACGACACCCTCGCCTCAGTCCCGTTCGCGACGTGGGTGCTGTCCAACCACGACGTCGTACGGCACCGCACCCGTTACGGGACGGCCGACCCCGGCACCGGTCTCGCGCGGGCCAACGCCGCGCTGCTGACCATGCTGGCCCTGCCCGGGTCCGCCTACCTCTACCAGGGCGAGGAGCTGGGCCTGCCCGAGGTGACCGATCTGCCCGCCGAGGCCCGGCAGGATCCGGTGTTCTTCCAGTCGGAGGGCAAGCTGCCCGGGCGCGACGGGTGCCGGGTGCCGATTCCGTGGACGGTGGACCCGCCCTCGTACGGGTTCTCGCCGGGCGGGGGCGCGCCGTGGCTGCCGCAGCCGGAGACGTTCGCGGAGCTGAGCGTCGAGAAGCAGGAGGGCGACAGCGGCTCGACGCTGGAGTTCTACCGCAAGGCCCTGATCTGCCGCCGTGACCTGGTCAGATCCATTCCTTATACGCTGGAGTGGCTGGAGTCTCCCGAGGGTGCGATTTTCTTCACCCGTGGCCCGCTGGTCTGCGCGATCAACTGCGGCACCGGGCCGGTACGCCTGCCGGAGCACGACTCCGTGCTGCTGGCGAGCGGGCCGCTCAAGCGGGGCCTGCTGCCGCCCGACACGGCGGTGTGGCTGCGGCGCGCGTCATAGCCCGCGGGTTCACCCGCCCCGCGGACGCTCGCCGCGGGCGGGGAGGACGGGCAGTGAGGCCAGCGTGCACACCAGCCCTGCCGCGAATCCCGCCCAGAACCCGGCGCGCACCATCAGCACTCCGGCCAGCGGCGTGACGATCAGGGAGACGGTGTTCTGGATCGTGTTGTGGGTGCCGAGCACCCGGCCCGCCCACCCGGGTCCGGCCAGCTCGCCCGCCGCGAGATAGGCCAGCCCGTTGCCGGCCACGGTCATCACCGCGGCCAGGGCCAGCATGACGGGTCCGAGCCAGGTGCGGGTGAGGGCGCCGGCGACCAGCAGCGCCAGCACGCCGAGGGTGGCGAAGGTGATCAGCAGCAGGGGCCGCATGCGCAGGCCGGTGCGGTCCGACCAGCGGCCGACCGCGATGCGCACCACGGCCCCGCCGATCGCCGCCGCCCCGAACAGCTGCCCGGCGGCCACGCTGTCCCAGCCGTAGAGCCCCACGAGGCAGCTCACGCCGTACGTGCTCACCACGATCTGCGGCACCACGTGCAGCGCGCTGGTGGCGTGCACCCGCCACAGCGTGCGCTGCCGGTACGGCGAGCCCGCCGGCGCGGCTCCGGAACCGGAGATCTCGTGCGGCGGCTCGGCCAGGAACGCCGCGGCCAGCACGGCGGCCAGCAGGCTGGCGCCCGCGCAGACGAGCAGCACGCCCGGCAGGCCGTGCGCCCGCGCTACGGGCGGCAGCGCGAAGGCGCCGACGGCCATGCCGAGCGTGAAGGAGACCTGGCGCACGCCCATGGCTACGCCGCGCTCCGGCGGCTCGAACCAGCGCAGCACGATCCGGCCGCCGCCGACCATGGCGGCCGAGCCCGCCGCGCCGGCCAGGGCGAGCAGTACGATCACCGCCCAGGTGCGCTCGACGAAGGCGACGGCGGCGAACAGCACGGCCGCCAGCCCGACGCCGATGCCCAGGACCAGCCGCTCCCCGTGCCGGTCGGCCAGCGCGCCCCATACGACGAGGGCTAACAGGATGCCGAACGCCGGCGCGTTCGCTATGAGCCCGCCCACTGGCAACGAGACCGCGAAATGTCGCATTATTTCGGGCATGACCAGGGGCAGACCGAAAAGTCCTAGCGTGACGCTGGCATGGGCGTTGACGCCCAGCGCCAGCATCCGCCAGCGCCTCATCCCGAGAAGCGCTTGAGGTAGGCCAGTTCGTTCTCGTTGAGCCTGCGCGGGGCTTCGCGTTCGACGTCGTAGGCGGCCAGCACCGACTGGGCGGTGACGTACACCGCGTCGTCGTCGCGGATCTCGTAACGCAGTGTGAACCGTACCGGCCTGATCTCCGTCACCCAGGTCTCCACCCGGACCGGGCCAGGACGGAAGCCGAGCGGGCTGCGGTAGTCGATCTCGTGGCGGGTCACGACCAGACCTCCGAACGGCTCCTCGCCCGCGTTGCGGAGATCGATGGCGAACATGCCGAAGCGGGCGTCCTCCAAGTAGTCGAGGAAGCGCACGTTGTTCACGTGGCCTTGGGAGTCGATGTCGGCGAACCTCACCATGCGGAGGTAGATGTGCCGTTGGGCCTGGGTGCGTTCAACCACGTCCGCAACCGTACCCGCCCGAGCCTTGGGACCTCGCGCCGGGCCAGGACACACCGCCCGACGCCCGGCCAGGCTCGCGCCGCCCAACGCCGGGACAGGACCGCCCCGCCCAACGCCGGGACAGGCTCGCGCCGCCCGGCGGCCAGGGCGGGGCGACCGGCCGGAGGGGGCTTTTGGAGTCAGCGGAGGCGGCCGCTTTGGTGAAGGTGGTCGAAGACGATCTGGTCGACCGGGGCCACGCGGTCGCGGTCGGCGTAGGTCAGCCAGACGACCTCGTCGATCTCGCTGCTCGCCGTCGGGGTGCCCAGGTAGCGGGCCGTGTAGCAGGTCATTTGCACGGTGACACCGGCGGCGTGGCCGTCTGCCTGGGCCTGGAAGGTGCCGAAATGTGCGGCGCTGGACGGGATGATGGCCACGGCGAGTTCCTCGTCGATCTCCCTGACGAGGGTGTCGAGGTCGGTCTCACCAGGCTCGCGCTTGCCGCCGGGGAGGTAGTAGACGTCCTTGCCGCGTGACCGGGTGCTGAGGATCTTGCCGTCCTCCAGGAGGATCCAGGCGACTTTGTCGATCATCGTAGTGAAGGTCATCCTTTGCTCGAGGGTGCCGGCCGTTCCCCAGCCATGCTCTGTCACGTTCAAGGCCCGCGCGCGCCGTCGAGCAACACGAAAAGCAGGGAAGAACGCGTGAGGGGCGGGCCCAAGCGGGCCTGCCCCTCACGCTGAAGGTCACTGCAAGATCAGTCGCGGTGCAGCTTCCGGTACGTCACCCGGTGCGGGCGCGCGGCATCGGCGCCGAGCCGCTCGATCTTGTTCTTCTCGTAGTCGGCGAAGTTGCCCTCGAACCAGAACCAGTTGGACCCCTCTTCCCACGCCAGGATGTGCGTGGCGATGCGGTCGAGGAACCACCGGTCGTGCGAGGTGATGACGGCGCAGCCCGGGAAGTCGAGCAGGGCGTTCTCCAGCGACGACAGCGTCTCCGTGTCGAGGTCGTTGGTGGGCTCGTCGAGCAGCAGGACGTTGCCGCCCTGCTTGAGGGTGAGCGCCAGGTTGAGCCGGTTGCGCTCGCCGCCCGACAGCACCCCCGCCTTCTTCTGCTGGTCGGGGCCCTTGAAGCCGAACGCCGCGATGTACGCCCGCGACGGCATCTCCACGTTGCCGACCTTCATGTGGTCGAGCCCGTCGGAGACGACCTCCCAGACGTTCTTGTTCGGGTCGATGCCGCCCCGGCTCTGGTCCGCATAGGAGATCTTGACCGTGTCACCGACCGTGATCGCGCCCTTGTCGGGCGTCTCCCCGCCGGTGATCATGCGGAACAGCGTGGTCTTGCCGACGCCGTTGGGGCCGATGATGCCGACGATGCCGTTGCGGGGCAGGTCGAACGTCAGCTCCTCCATCAGCAGCCGGTCGCCGAACCCCTTGGTGAGGTCGTCGGCCTTGATCACCGTGGTGCCCAGGCGCGGGCCCGGCGGGATCTGGATCTCCTCGAAGTCCAGCTTGCGGTATTTGTCCGCTTCGGCCGCCATCTCCTCGTACCGCTGGAGCCGGGCCTTGCTCTTGGTCTGGCGGGCCTTCGGGTTGGACCGGACCCACTCGAGCTCGTCCTCGAGGCGCTTCTTGCGCTTGACGTCCTTCTGCCCCTCCACCTTGAGCCGCTGGGCCTTGAGCTCCAGGTAGGTGGAGTAGTTGCCTTCGTACACGTACGCACGGCCGCGGTCGAGCTCCAGGATCCAGCCCGCGACGTTGTCCAGGAAGTAGCGGTCGTGGGTGACGGCCAGGACGGTGCCGGCGTATTTCTCCAGGTGCTGCTCCAGCCACTGGACGCTCTCGGCGTCGAGGTGGTTGGTGGGCTCGTCGAGCAGCAGCAGGTCGGGCGCCTCCAGCAGCAGCTTGCACAGCGCGACGCGGCGCCGCTCACCACCGGACAGCTTGGTCACCTCGGCGTCGGGCGGCGGGCAGCGCAGGGCGTCCATGGCCTGCTCCAGCTGGCTGTCGAGCTCCCAGGCGTTGCGGTGCTCCAGCTGGTCCTGCAGCTTGCCCATCTCGTTCATCAGCTCGTCGCTGTAGTCGGTGGCCATCTGCTCGGCGATGTCGTTGAAGCGCTGGAGCATCGCCATCGTCTCGGCGACGCCCTCCTGGACGTTGCCGAGGACGGTCTTCTCCTCGTTGAGCGGCGGCTCCTGCTGGAGCATGCCCACCGTGAAGCCGGGCATGAGCTTGGCCTCGCCGTTGGACGGCTGCTCCAGGCCGGCCATCATCCGGAGCAGCGTCGACTTTCCAGTGCCGTTCGGCCCCAGGACACCGATCTTGGCTCCGGGCAGGAACGACAGCGTGACGTTGTCAAGGACAACCTTGTCGCCGTGCGCCTTGCGCACGCGCTGCAGCGTATAGATGTACTCCGGCATGCCCTCTAGCTTAGGGGCTCCTGACCCGGGCTTCCGCCGTTCCTCCCCGCCGGCGGTCGGACAGCGCCACAGTTCCGGCCCAGCAAGGCGATGCGAGACGTGTGCCCGGCACGACCCGACGGGCGTGTGCCGGGGTGACGGGCCCGCGAGCGGGCAACGCCACGGTTCCGGCCCAGCAAGGCAATACGAGACGTGTGCCCGGCACGACCCGACGGGCGTGTGCCGCGGTGACGGGCCCGCGAGCGGTCAGGCGGTGTCTTCGGGGAGGGGACGTCGGGGTGGCTGGACGGCTGGGATGCAGACGCGGTCGCGTCCCAGCTCCTTGGCCCGATAGAGGGCCAGATCGGCGGCGGCCAGCAGGTCGATCAGGTCATCGCCGTGCACGCTCATCAGCGCGACCCCCGTCGAAATGGTGACCTTGATCAGGGTGTCGTCGACGGGGACGGCCATGTGGCCGATGTGGGTGCGCAGGCGTTCGGCGACGCGCCGGGCCTCGTGCATGTCGGCGCCGGGCAGCAGGACGACGAACTCCTCGCCCCCGAAGCGCCCGACCACGTCGTAGTCGCGCAGCTGGCTGCGTAGCGTGCTCGCCACTCCGACCAGGACCTGGTCGCCGACCAGGTGGCCGTGGGCGTCGTTGACGCGCTTGAAATGGTCGATGTCGATGATCAAAAGCGCCAGGGTGCCACCGGTGCGGCGGGCGCGGACGATCTCCGTGTCGGCCTCGCGTTGCCAGGCGGCGGCGTTGAGCAGGCCGGTCTTGGCGTCGGTGCGGGCCGCGGCCTGGAGCTGGGCGTGCAGGAGGCTGCGTTGCAGCAGCACCACCGGCGGCAGAGCGAGGAGCAGTAGGCCCAGGTTGAGGCCGCAACTGATCGAGACCGTGATGCCCAGGCAGAGCTCCACGATGTCCAGCAGCACGCTCTCCCTGTCCCACAGCACCTCCCCCCAGGGGACGTCGGGGTTGGCCATGTGGGCGGCGACGGCGATCAGCGCGATGTTGAGCAGGGAGAAGAGCACCGCGGCGGCCACCGCATAGATGATCGTGGACCCGTTGCCCCGCAACAGCGCCGCCGGATCCTCGACGAGCCGATGGAACAGGACGGACGCCGCGCAACCGGCCAGGCCGATGGCGGCCGAGCTGAACACCCGGCGGTAGAGCACGGTCGCCCTGACCCGCACCTGGAGCAGGATCTGCAGCACGATCGGCGCGAACAGCGCATAGACCGGGGGCAGAAGCAGCGCCACCGGCAACCACCAGGCCGACAGCAGGTCCCGTGAGACTCCTGCGGGCATGCCGAGGCGCCTGGTGGCCTCGATGCAGACCGCACCACAGCCCATGAGGGCGGCGAACGTGAGCGCATCCGCCCCCCGGAACCGGGTGGCCAACGCGAACAGGACGATCGCAACAAGATCAAGAACGACTATCGCGCACAGGTAGATCACGAGCGCGCGCCGTTGGCCTAGCAATGGCCAGCGGTCGACCAGTGTTGACACACCGCCGCGAGAATTGATCGAGGCGTGACCAGTCGCCGCCATTCTCGACTCCTCCCTGACTAACGATGTGTAACACAATAATTGCGGAGTGTGCGTTTCGCGATGGGAACCGATACGTTGGCAGCGACGACACCTGCTCATCGTTCACTGGAAAGGAGCAGCCATGGTGCGGGGTGTGATCTGGACCTGACAGATGCTCTAGCGATCTGACGCAGGCAACATGCCACCGGCCGTCGGGGCGATCAAGCGGGACCCGGCCGGTGCCCCCTCCCCCCTTTACTCTTCTGGCTGCCCTCCTGCTGTCTTTCTCCTCCCGCCTAAAAGGCTGATCTCCGCCGCTCGCTCGTCCCTTCGTCAAGGACGGCTCTGTCGTCACGCCGAACGTCCCTTGCCGTGCTCCTCGCCATCGGCCGCCGCCTAGCTCCTCCGCTCACCGGCTCGCAGCTCACCGGGAGCGCCGGGCTTGGCGGCTGTTGCCTTGTAAGCCCGTCTTTCCGCTGCTTGGTGGGTCCGGTGGCGCTGGCCGCACGGGGGCACCTGAGTAAGCCCTCGATGCCCCCGCTCGCCTGGCGCCTACGCCGCCGCTCGCTCCTCCAAGGTCAGGGGCTCGGCGTCACGGTCCCCCTCATCGGCGGTGTCCGGCCTCTGGTCGCCCGGCAAACCTGCTGTGTCGTCTGCCTCCCCCACGGTGCGCACGGCGTCACGGTCACCTCCCAAGACGCGCACAGTGTCACCCTCGGCGCCGGACTCCGGGCGGGCGACGGCTCGGAGGTTTCGTGAGCCCATGGCCCAGTCCTGAGTCTCCTCGTCGAGGCGGTCGCGCATCTGCTTGCTCATCGAGCCCACCCCGCCGCCCCGCTCCGGTTTGGTGAAGACGCCGGTGCCCCAGCGCAGGTCGTGACCGACCGCACTGGCCTCGATCTCGGGCATGAAACGGCGGTCGCCCTCCGCGCCGAACTCGCGGATGCGCAGCTTGCCCGACACGACCACCGGCTGGCCCGCCCGTACGGAAGCCACGACGTTTTCGCCCAGGGCGCGCCAGCAGCGGACCGTGAAGCAGACCCGCTCCCCGTCCGTCCACTGGCCCGTCTTCTTGTCGAAATAACGGTGTGAGGTGAACACCTTCAGCGAGGTGACCCTGAGACCGTCTTCGAAGGTGTATTGCCTGGGCTCTGCTGCGACGTTGCCAGTGAGCGTGATGTAGATGTCGTTCATCCCATGCCTCCCATGCCTCGAACGCGGCGGGCCGGCTGCCCGCGACCTGGGGAACACGGTGCCGTGGGAGGGCACGGTCGCGGGCGGTGGAACGGGATTCTGTGGATGAGGGTGCCGGGGTGGAGGGAGGTTGTGGACAAGCAACGCCGCACGTCAGCCCGCGAGCCGCGGACGGCGTTCGATCAGCCGGACAGGTCTCGGAGGGCCGTGTAGAAGGCGTGGTGGCGGCTCAGCTCGCGTTCGACGGGCTCGACGACCATGGTCGCGGACAGCGCGGCCACCCGGCGCCGCATCTCGCGTTCGAGCCGCTCCCGCTCCTTGGACGCCCCGAGCTCCACGAAGTTGCGTGACGCGATGCCCGACAGCACCCCCAGCCCCAGCACGGAGGCCATCATGAGCCCTACCCAGGGCAGTGTCGCGCTGTCGCCGAGCAGTTCCAGGGTGGGCGGCAACTTCCCGGGCATGAGCAGGCCGGCCGCCAGCCAGGCCGTGCCGGCCAGGAACGCGGCCACCAGGAAGTACTGCCACACCTTGAGCGCCCGCCACCAACCGGGCACCCGGTCGAGTTGCGGCGCCACCTCCGTGAGGTCCTCGGTCAGCGCCTGCGGCAGCTGTCCCGCGCGGGACCTCGCCGCCTGGTGCACGGCCGTGCGCCACACCGGGTTCATTCCCATGGACAGCCCGTCGGCGAGCGCGTGCACGGCGTTGGCGACCTCGGCCGACTGGGCGCTCACGGACCCCTTCGTGATGCCGCGGATCTCGTCGCCCACGTCCTCCAGGCGCAGGGTCTTCAGCGGGTCGGCGCGGAACTTGGCGAACCAGCGCGGGTACGGCCACCCGACCCACTGGCTGGACCGCTCCGCGTAGACGTTCTCCATGGCCTCGCCCACGGCCGGTACGCCCACCGCGTCGCACAACGCGTCCGTCAGCCCCATCCTGCGGGCGTCGTCGACCGAGGAGGGCGCGCTCAGCGCATCCCCCAACGGCATGGCCTCGACGATGCGCTGCTCCAGGCGCTGGAGGTCGGCCTCCAGCTTCTGGATGGCGGCGCGCCGCCGGGCGACGGCGGTCGCGATGACGCTCTTGAGGCTCTCGATGCCCCGCCCGGTGACCGCAGAGGTGGGTACGACGCTCGGATGATCGACGCCTTCGCGGCGCAGCAGGTCGTTGAGGTCGATGACCAGCTCGGCCAGCTCTTCGGTGGTGAGCCGGTCGGCCTGGTTGAGCGCGAACACGGTCACCGCCTCATGCCCCGCCAGCTCCGTCACGTAGCGGCGGTGCGTGGAGGCGTCAGCGTATTTCTGCGGGTCGAGCACCCACACCACCAGGTCGGCCAGGCCGATGAGCCGGTCGGCCTCGGTGTCGGTGAGCGCCCTGATCGAGTCGTGGTCGGGCAGGTCGAGCAGGATGAGCCCGTGGAGCTGGCTGTCCCCCTTGTCCAGCGCGCTGGCCCGGGAGAAGCGGTGCCGCCACTGGATCTGCAGCCAGTCGAGCAGCGGACCGGCGCCCTCCAGCCCCCACACGCAGGCGTGGGTGCGGGCGGTGGTCGGCCTGCGTACGCCGGTGGGCGACAGCTCCAGCCCGGAGATCGCGTTGAACAGCGACGACTTGCCGCTGCCCGTGCCGCCGGCGAGGGCGACGACGGTGTGCTCGGACGACAGCTTGAGCCGTTCCCCGGTGCGCTGCAGCAACCCGGTGGCGTCGCTGAGCAGTTTCTTGTCCAGCCGTCCCGGCCCCAGCTCCACCACCTTGGTGAGCGCGGTCAACCGCGGTGCGAGCCCTGGCTTGGTGGGCATGGTGGTGGTCATCGAGCGACCTCGAGGTTGTACGTTGCCTGATAGAGCCGGGTCGCGACGGACTCGTCGGGGATGCCCGCGGAGTCGAGCGCTTGCACGTAACGCATGGCTTCCTCGTCGAACAGCATGCCGATCCTGGCCCGCAGATCGCTGAGCGCCTTGGCCCCGATGCCGCGCAGCGACTCCGCACCGAGCAGGGCGTTGACCAGCCGGTGCGGCACTCCTTCGCCGTTGGTTCCGCTGAACATCGCGACCATGAAGATCAGCGAGAGAACGTCGGGGTCGAACGAGACCAGCTTCGACACCGACCGCTTGGCCACGCCCTCCGTGCGTACGAGCTCGCCCAGGTGATCCTGCCAGGACGCGATGGCCCGGCCGGTGTGGCGTACGAGATTGTCGGAGGGTCTGTCGAGGCCCTCGCCGAGCTTGGCGCCCAGCTCGGAACGGTGCCGCCAGCGGGCCACCACCTCCTCGGCGGCGCGGTTGGCGGCGGCCACGATCACCGACTCCAAACCGGTGCGGATCGCCGCCTTGAACGCCAGTACGCGCTCGGGCGCCTGGCTGGCCGCCCGGCCGCGCTTGCGCAGCTGCAGCGAGCGCATGAGGTCGCCGGAGCCGGCGAAGTCCTGCCAGCGGGCCAGCACCTCGCCGTGCAGCAGGGAGCCGTTGCGCGACGCCTTCTCGATGGCGCCGAGCGCGTTGAGGAATGCGGCCTCCACGTCACCGCGCAGCTCGGCCCGGAACGCGACCTGCCCTTCCAGGTGCTTGGCCAGCGCGGGTACGCGGGTCTTGAAGCTGTTGAGCACGCCGTTGAGCGTCTCGCGCACGGCCTGCGCGCGGCGCTCCTCGTCGACGGACAGCTCGGCCAGCCAGAGCCGCAGGTCGGTGACCTCGCTGTCGGGCAACCTGCCGTCGCCGACCGTCGCCTCGTGGATGACGAACCTGTCGATCTCGCCCAGGCCGTATTCGGTGAGCATGCGTACGAAGTGCTTGAGCACCATCTCGGCGGACCTGGGCTGCACCCGCGACAGCACGATGGCGAGCCGGGCGCCGCGCTCCTTGGCCAGCTTCAGCAGATTCCAGGCGGGGGCGTCGGCGTAGCGGGCCGCCGTGGTCACGAAGATCCACAGGTCGGCGGCGTCGAGCATGCGGTGCGCGATCTCGTGGTGTTCCTCGACGACCGAGTCGATGTCGGGGGTGTCGAGCAGCGCGACGCCCTGCGGGAGCTTCTCGGTCGCGACGATGACGATGCCGCGCATGCCGTCGTCCCGAGGGGCGGCCTTGTCCAGCCGTTGGAGGCCGCCGAGCAGCTCTCCCTCCGCGAACCACGAGCGGTCCTCGGGGTGGCAGACCAGCACGGGGGTGCCGGTGGTCGGGCGGCGTACGCCGGTGCGCGAGACATTTCGCTCGGCCAGCGAGTTGATCAGGGTGGACTTGCCCGCGCCGGTGGAGCCGGCGATCACGATGAGTGCGGGGGCGGCGCTGGTCCTGACCCGGGGCAGCACGTAGTCCTGGAGCTGGGCCAGCAGGTCGGCCTGCGCCTGCCTGGCCTCCTCCGCGCCGGGCAGGTCAAGCCCGAAGCGCAGGTCGGCGACGCTCTCGCGCAGCGCGTCCAGCGCCGCGGTGAGCGCTTCGGCGGCCTCCGCGGGCAGCGCCTCGACGCGGGTGCCCTTGGGGGCTTCGTCCGAGTCCTCCTCGGCGGCCCCCTCATCGCCCGCCTGCTGCTCGTCGGCGGCTCGGGGCTGCTCGCCTTCGGCCCCCTCATCGGACAGCTCGTCCTCGGGCGACAACTGATCGCCGGAGAGCTCGTCCTCAGCACGCGGCTCGACTTCGGCGTCCGGCTCGTCCTCAACGTGCGGCACGTCCGTGGCGTCCGGCTCGTCCTCAACGTGCGGCTCGACTTCGGCGTACGGCTCGACTTCGGCGTGCGGCTCGTCTTCGTCCGCCTGCGACTCACCGGCGGCTTCGGGCCCCTCATCGGACAGCTCACCCTCGGGCGACAACTGATCGCCGGAGAGCTCGTCCTCAACGTGCGGCTCGGCTTCGGCGTACGGCTCGGCTTCGGGGCGCGGCTCCTCGTCATCGCCGGGCTGCTCGGCCGCCTCGTCGCCGGTCGCGGCCGAGTCCTCGGGCGTGGCGGGCCCGGCAGGCTTCACGAAAAGGGAGGGCCCCGTGAACTCGACCGGCTCCACCGGAGCGGCAGGTTCGCGGGGCGCGGGGCGGTCCGCGCCGGTGACGGGCCGGGCGGGCGCGAAGAAGTTCATGGGACTGGAAGGAGTCTCGGACGGCTCCTCGGGCTCCTCGGAACGAGCGGGACGCGAATCGCCGTCCCGCTCCCGCTCGGACGCCGAGCGCGGCTCCTCGCTCCCCGCCCGCGCGGCCTTGGCCGAGCCCGCGTCGAAGGCGTCGAAGTCGTCGTCCCGCACCGGCCGGAAGCTCAACGTCTGCTCCCCCAGTGACTCCTGCCGCCCGTCATCCCTGGCCGTGTTCACGGCAAGCGCTCCGCTCGAACCATCTCGACCTCCTGGCCGACCCTGACGACGTCGCCGACGATGACGATCGCCGGCGGCCGTATCCCAGCCGCGGACACGCGGTCGGCCACGGTGGAAAGCGAAGCGATAACCGCCCGCTGGGTCGGAAGGGTACCGTCCTGTACCACCATTACGGGAGTCTCCGGGGAACGTCCGTCTCGTTGGAGCGCCTCGGCCACCTTCGCCAGCCGCTCGACGGCCATCATCAGCACCAGAGTGCCCTGGGAACGGGCCAGGCCGGGCCAGTCGACGGTCGACTTAGGGTCGTCGGGTGCCACGTGCACGGAGATCACGTGGAACTCCTGGCTGACCCCTCGATGGGTCACCGGCACGCCAGCCGCCGCGGGCACCGCGACGGCGCTGGTGATGCCGGGCACCACCAGCACCGGGATGCCGGCCTGGGCGCAGGCGATCATCTCCTCGCCGCCGCGGCCGAACACGAAGGGATCGCCGCCCTTGAGCCGCACCACGAACTTGCCCTGCCTGGCGCGGTCCACGAGCAGCTCGTTGATCGTGTCCTGGGACAGGGACCTGCCGTAGGGGACCTTGGCGGCGTCGATCAGCTCGACGTCGGGCGCGAGCTCGTCGAGCAGGGCGCGGGGCGCGAGCCGGTCGGCGACCACCACGTCGGCCTGCGCGAGGAGCTGCCGGCCCCGCACGGTGATCAGGCCGGGATCGCCGGGCCCGCCGCCGACCAGGGCCACGCCGACCGGTTTCGTACGGTTGCGCCGGGCGTCGACCGTGCCGTCACGCAGCGCGCCGACGACCGCGTCCCGGATGCCGGCGGCCCGGCGCGGGTCGCCGCCCGCGGTGACGGCCACGCTGATCTCATCGACCCGCCCCGTGGCCGGCGTCCAGGCGGCGGAGGCGTCCTTGTCATCGGCCCGCACACACCACACGCGCTTGGCCTCCGCCTCGGCGGCGACCGCGGTGTTGACGGATCTGTCGTCGGTGCAGGCCTGGACGAGCCAGGCGCCGTCGCAGTCGCCGACCTCGTAGGGGCGATCGTGCCAGGTGACCCTGCCCGCGGCGATCAGGTCGTCGAGTGCCGGCGTCACGCCCGGCGACACGACGGTGACCTCCGCACCGGCCTCTAGCAGCGCGGGGACGCGCCGCTGCGCGACGCGGCCGCCGCCCACGACGAGCACCCGGCGGCCGGAAAGCCGCAGCCCGAGGAGGTAGGGGCCCATGAGGGGAATCTCCCGTTCGCGAAGGTTGTGTTAGGAGGTAAACCTACCGGCTCTGAATCCGTCATTTGCTGCACGTGGGTCAACGACCGTCAAGAAGGGGCTGCCGGGGATCCCAGCGAGGCCCGCCCTGCTCGTCCTTGCGGCGTCTGGCCATCGCTGACAGCGCCTCAAGGATAACGCGGTTCCCGAGATACGCGGTGATGTCCGCGTGGTCGTACGGCGGCGCCACCTCGACCACTTCCATGCCGGCCACGGGCAGCTCGTAGCAGATCCTGCGTACGGCGTCGAGGAGCTGCCTGGCCGTCAGCCCGCCGGGCTCGGGCGTGCCGGTGCCGGGCGCGTGGCCCGGGTCGCAGACGTCGATGTCCACGGACAGGAAGATCTGCTCGCAGTCGTCGAGCGCGATCCGGAACGACTCCGTCAGGCATTCGTCGAGCCCGCGCGCCACGATCTCGGTCATCTCGTAGGAGCGCATCTTCTGCGCGGCCATCCACTCCAGCGTCTCCGGCTCGGGCCAGTAGCCGCGCAGCCCGATCTGCAGGAACCGGTCACCGCGGATGGCGCCGGACTCGATGAGCCGGCGCATCGGCTGACCGTGGCCGTACAGGTGGCCGAAGGCGATGTCCCCGGTGTCGGCGTGTGCGTCGAAGTGGATCATGGAGGTACGGCCGGCCCCGTGCGCCCTGGCGGTGCCGCGCGCGTCCGGCAGGGCGACGGTGTGATCGCCGCCGAGCACCATCGGGATCGCGCCGGAGGCGGCCACCCGGTGCACCGCCTCCTCGATGGCGGCCAGTGAGCCCTCGACGTCGCCCGAGTAGCACTCGACGTCACCCGCGTCCAGCACCCGAAGGTCGCGCAGCGCGTCCACGCGCAGGGCCAGGCTCGGTCTGGAGCCGTCGTGGGGCAGGTAGCAGGCCTGGCGCAGGGCCATCGGACCGAATCTGGCGCCGGGCCGGTTGGTGGTGCCGCCGTCGAACGGCGCACCGATGATCACCACGTCGGCGTCGGCGTAGCTCGCCGGGTCATTGACGTCGCAGCGATCCACGCCGAGGAACGTGATGTCAGGGCCGTACATCGCGCCATAACGGGACACAGTTCACCTCCAGTGCCCCAATCATCACACGGGCTTCTCGGTCACTCCCGCCGCGTCGAACGTGGCCACGTCGTGCATCACCCGCACGGCGGCGCAGACCAGCGGGTGCGCCAGCAGACCGCCGGTGCCCTCCCCGAGCCGCAACTCCAGGTCAACAAGCGGGCGCAGGCCGAGGTGGGCGAGCGCGGCGGCGTGGCCGGGCTCGGCGGAACGATGCCCGGCGACACAGTGGTCGGGCGCGGCGGGGTCCAGCGCGGCGGCCACGAGGGCGGCGGCACCGGCGATCACGCCGTCGAGGATCACCGGCACGCGGGCCGCCGCGCCGCCCAGGATGAATCCCGCGAGGGCCGCGTGCTCGAACCCGCCGACGGCGGCCAGCGCCCGCAACGCCTCGCTGGGCTGCGGGAACTCCCTTGAAGCAGGCGGGCCGGAGACGGCCGCGCCCGGCAGCCCGTTGACGCGGAGGGCCTCGCGGACGATGTTCACCTTGTGGGCGTACGTCTCGTCGTCGATGCCCGTGCCCCTGCCGGTCACCTCGGCGGCGTCCTTGCCGGTGAAGACGGAGATGAGGGCGGCGGAGGCGGTGGTGTTGGCGATGCCCATGTCGCCGGTGATCAGGCAGCGGGCCCCGGACGCCACCAGGTCGCGGGCCACGATGATCCCGGCCTCCAGCCCTCTGACTGCCTGGTCGACGGTCATGGCCGGGCCTTGCGACAGGTCGGCGGTGCCGTACCCGATCTTGTGCTTGACCAGCCCCGGAGCGTCGGGCAGGTCGGTGGCGACGCCGACGTCCACCACGGTCACGGACACGCCGGCCTGGGCGGCGAAGGCGTTGGCCACCGCGCCGCCGGACAGGAAGTTGGCCACCATCTGCACGGTGACCTCCTGCGGCCAGGGGGTGACGCCGCGGGCGTGCACGCCGTGGTCGGCCGCGAAGATGGCCAGCGCCGCGGGAGCGGGCATGGGAGGCGGGCAGGCGCCGGAGGCGCCGGACAAGCGGATCGCGACCTGCTCGAGCACGCCGAGCGAGCCACGAGGTTTGGTGAGGCGATCCTGATAAGCGCGAGCCTCCGCGAGCGCCATGGCGTCGGCGGGGCGGATCGCGGCGAGCGTCTCAGCGAGCACAGCTAAACCTCCAATTACCACTTAGGGGACGAGTTGGAGCGCTTCCTCGTATCGGTCGATCACGATGTCGGCCAGGGTCTCGCAGTCGCCGATCACCTCGGCGCAGCGGATGTCGAGATCGGGATGCCCCGCGCCGTACGCCAGCGCCTGCGCCCAAACGCGCTCGAGCAGGCCGCCCGCGAACAGCAGGTACGGCACCACGATCACGCGTTTGGCCCCCAGGCGGCGGCAGCGCTCAAGCCCTCCGGGGACGCCCGGAGGGGTGACCGACACGAACGCGGTCTCGACGGTCATGAAATCGTAGGCGTGCGTCTCCCAGAACAGCCGCGACACCCGGTGGATCTCGGCGTTGGCGGTGGCGTCCGTCGAGCCCTCGCCCACCAGCACGACCGCGGTCTCGCTGGGCTCCACGTGCAGCTCCTCGACGGCCGGCGCGTCGACCGCGCGAAGGCGGGGCCGGGCGCCGACGAGCTCCAGCGCGCGCGGCTTGGAGATCTCGGCGGCGGCCTCGGTGAGCCGCTCTGCCAGCAGCCCGAGCATGCGCGGGTCGGGCCCGAGCGGGCGCCCGTGGTCGTACATCAGCGTGGGATGCCGCTTCTGCTCCAGCTCCATGGCGGCGCCGAACTCCTCGCTCACCCCTCTGAGGCTCAGCGGCAGCGTCACGAGGCGGTGGTGTCCCCTGGCGACCAAGGAGGCGACCGACTCGCTCAGTCGCGGTGTGGCGCGCTCCAGATAGCCACCGGAGACGTCGGGGCCCGTCTGGTCGAGGCGGCAGCGGAGACGGTGTACGAACCTGCCGAACTCCGCGGCGTAGGCGTCATCGTGCGAGCCCTGCCCGATCAGCAGGAGCGGCGGCTTCATCGTGAGGGAATCTCCGGTGCGGTGGACAAAGTCACGCGAGGATAACCGATGCGCACCGGTAGGGAACAGGTCACGCTGTGTGTGCAGGTGTCGCATGCACCACGAAGACGGGATCGGAGCCGGTCAAACTGTGGGAGCCGTCGGGGTTGAGCGTGAGCTTCGACACCAGGATCTGGGTGCCCTCACCGCGGTAGCCCTGCTCGCGCAGCCGGTCGAGCACGGCCGAGACCTGCTCGACCTTGCTGAGCGCGCACACCAGTGAGCGCGGCCCGCGGGCGGCGCAGGCCATGACCACGTCGGGGCCGCCGCCGCCCACGAAGACGGCGTCGGGGTCGGGCAGCGGCTCCAGCGCCGGCGGCGCCTGTCCCCTGGTCAGCGCCACCTTGACGCCGTGCTTGAGCACGTTGGCGCGCAGCTTGGCGCAGGACTCCTCCTCGCGCTCGACGGCCATGACCGCCGCGCCGAGCCTGGCGCACTCGACGGCGATCTCGCCGACGCCCGCGCCCACGTCCCACACCAGGTCGCCGAGCCGGGGGCCGAGTTTGGCCAGGATGTACGCCCTGACCTCCGCCGGGAGCCTGCTCTCGAACGGCAGCGCCCACTCGGCGGGCCCCGGCTGGGCGCCGGCCACCCAGCTCGGCTCCTTGGGCTGGTGCAGCGGGTCGATGACGAGGACGACGTCGGGATCCTTCCACGGCCGGGTCGTGGCCTCGCCCATGCGGCTGTGCGTGATCCGCTCGTCGGGGCCGCCGAGGTCCTCGCAGACGATCAGTGCGCGGGGCGTGGTGGGGGCGAGTTCCCTGGCGATCTCCCCCGGGCCGACGCCGGGCGCGACGAGCAGCGCGACCTTGGGGTGGGCGCGGCAGGCGTTCACGGCGCGGTCGAGCTGGTGCGGGCCGGCGGGGGCGACGACGAGCGCGTCCTCCCAGTTGAGCCCGGCGCAGGCGAAGGCGCGGGTGACCAGCGAGGTGGCGGGCAGCACGTCCGGTTTGATGCCGTGCGCCCGCAGCGTGCGTACGACGCCGAAGAATCCGGGATCGCCCTCGGCGAGCACGACGGCGGGGCCCTCGCCGTGTTCGAGGTGATGGTCGAGGGTTTCCAGCAGCGACTCGTCGCCCGCGGTCTGGGCGGTGAGCTTGAGCTGCCCGAGGATGGCGTCGGGTCCCACGACGAGCCGGGCCTCTTGCAGCCGGTCCACCGCCTTGGCCGAGAGCTCGGATCCGTCCCAGCCGACAACCGTGATCATTGCGCCTCATCCTCCTCACCTCAAGGGTGACGGCTGTCGCGGTGTTTCACAAAGGGTGCGAGGGTCAGTACGGTGTGCCCTCACTCCAGGTCGGACGGGATGAGGCTGTAGACCACGAGGTCCTCGCCGGCGAATACGCCGCGGGCGACGCCCTCGCGGACGAAGCCCGCCTTCTCGGCCACCCGCTGGGACTCCGGGTTGGCCACGGCCGCGCGGAGCTGGAGCCGGCTGAAACCCTGCCGCTCGAACAGCCAGCGGGCGATCGCCAGCACGGCCTCGCCGGCGTACCCCTTGCCGCGGGCCCAGGGGGCGGTCATGTAGCCGACCTCGGCCGTCCGGTTGCTCCAGTCGAGGTCTCTGAGGTCCACGTTCGCGGCGAAGCGGCCGGTTTCCAGCTCTTCGGCGCTCCAGGCGATGCCCGTGCCCCTGATCCGCAGCTGTTCGGAGATGTCGATGAACGCCCGCGCGTGCTCCCTGGTGTAGTCGCGCGGTACGCCCGTCCTGGCCTGGGTGAGCGGGTCGGCGCCGGTGGCGGCCAGATCGGGGACGTCGGCGACGGCGGGCGGCCGCAGCAGCAGCCGCGAGGTGCGCAGCTCCGTCCTGGGCAGCGTGTCGGAGGGGATGCGGCCGTCGCCGCGCAGCAGCCCGAACACGACGAGATCGTGCGGGCCGTCGTGCTCCATGACGGCCTCGCGCAGCACGCCTTCCCAGGTGAAGCCCGCTTTCTGGGCCACGCGGAGCGAGGCGACGTTGTCGAGGTTGGCCGTCAGGTCGATCCTGCGCAGGCCGGTGGTCTCGAACGCCCAGTCGACCAGCCCGCGCACGGCCTCGGTGGCGAGGCCGCGGCCCCTGTAGAGCGGGTGCACGCCGTACCCGACCTCGGTCGTGCCCGCGCTCCACGAGGTCTTGAACAGGCTGATGGCACCGACGATGACACCGTCGACGTCCGTCATGGCCAGGTGCACGCCCTGCCCGGAGCGGTGCAGCTCGTGAGCGCCGTGCGACAGCCACTGGGCGATGCCGGACACGTGGGTGGGGGCGCCGGGCGGCAGGAACTGGACGCGGGACTCCACGATGGCTCGAATTCGAGCCGCGTCCTGAGGGCCGAACGGCCGCAGCGTAAGCCTGGCCGTGGCGATGCTCACGTGGGGATCGAACACGCTCGGCAGGGTACACAGTCGCAATGTTTGCCCACGAAAGCGGGGGTAGGGGCGCAATTGAGAGGAGTGACGGAACCATGGAACAACGTGGGAGCGACAAGCACGGCCCCCGTCTGGACGAGCAGCAGAAGCACGAGGACGAGGGCCTGGTACGCGGCGGCGGCACGACCCATGCCGAGGAATGGAAGGAGCCCGAGGCCATGCCGTCACCCGGTGAGGAATCCCTGCAGTCGTCGTACCCGCCCGGTCACGAGCCAGGCACCCCCGCCGGCATCACGCAGCAGGGCGTCGACGTCCGCAGCGAGCTCGCGAAATGGCTGAGCGACTGCCAGTGGCCCGCGGCCAAGGACGATCTCGTACGTCACGCCGAACGCGTCCAAGTGCCGGACGAGGTGGCGGACATGGTCGAATCCCTTCCCGACCGCCGCTACACGAACGTGGCCGAGGTCGCCAAGGCGCTCGGGCTCGGCGTGGAAAAGCGGAGGTGGTGACCGGTGCGGCTCGACTTCATCCGGCGGCTGTACGAGCGGCGCGGCCCGTACGCGTCGGTGTACCTGGGCGCGCTGACCGGTCCCGAGCGGAAGGCACACTGGCGTGGCATACGCGACCAGCTCGACCACGTCGACTCGGCGACGCTCGACGCCCTGGAGAAGGAGGCCTTCGCGGCGGCCGCCGGGCGGGCGCTGTTCGCCACGCACGGTGAGGTCGTGCTGGCCGAGTCCCTCCAGCGGCCGCCGTCCGAGCTGGCCGTGTGGTCGCCGTTGCCGCACGTCACGCCCCTGCTCATGCAGCGCGGCGAGAACGTGCCGCACCTGCGGGTCATCGTGGACCACGCGGGGGCGGAGCTGACGGTGTTCGGGGGCGGGGCGCCGCGCAAGGCCACCGTCGAGTCCGCCGAATGGCCGCTGCAGAAGACCGCCCAGGGCGGCTGGTCGCAGAAGCGGTACGAGCGGGCCGTCGACGAGACGTGGGAGAAGAACGCGGTCGCCGTCGCCCATGAGATCGACGAGCAGGTACGCCGCATCGGCGCGGAGCTGATCCTGGTCGCCGGCGAGCCGAAGTCACGCTCGTACCTGCTGCACCATCTCGGCACGAAGTCCGCTGACCGGGTGCTGATGGTGGAGCACGGCAGCCGCGCCGACCACGGCCAGTTCGAGGCGGACGTGGAGCGGACCCTGGACGACTGGCTCGACCGCCGGCGCGCCGAGCTGCTCGAACGCCACCAGGAGTTCGACGGCCCCGTCGGGATGGCACGCGTCGCACAGGCCCTGCGAGAGGGCCGGGTGCACGCGGTGCTGTCGCCGGGCGTGGTGCCGAAGCCGGTGTGGATCGGCGAGGGCGGCACGCAGCTCGCCACCGATCCGGAGGAGCTGCGCCGCTGGGGCGTGAGCGACCCCGTCCAGGAGCGCGGAGACTCCGCGCTGGCCAGGGCGGCCGCGATGACGGACGCGGAGCTGTGGTTCACCGACACCGTCAAGGACGTGGCGGCGGTGCTCAGGTACTGATGACCACTTCGAGCGTTCTGGGGCCGTGCACGCCCTCGACCCGGTTCAGCTCGATGTCGCTGGTCGCCGACGGGCCGCTGATCCAGGTGAGCGGGCGCGCCGGGTCGAGCCGGGCGATCGCCTCGGGCACGCCGGCCACGATCTGGGCGGCCCTGACCACGCACAGGTGGTAGTCGGGGACCAGCGTCTGAGCCCTGGTGCCCTGGCCGGGGCCGTGGTCGAGGACGATCGTGCCGGTCTCCGCGATGGCCACGGCGCAACCGGTGATCACGCCGTCGGCGGTGTTCAGGTCGTCCCAGCCGCCGGGCCGGTCGAAGCCCTCGGGGACGATCATGCGGCGCTCGCCCACGCACTCGGCGATCTTGGCGGGCACGTCCGCCTCGGGGATCACGTGCACGATCGCGCGGTAGTCGTCCACGCGCTCGGCGAACAGCCCCACGAGGTCCTCCACCTGCTGCGTCGTGCGGTAGAGGCGGGGGATCTCGACGTCCCCGGCGCCGGCGACGGCTTTGCCGATCCTGGCGAGGATCTCCTCACGCGCGCTCATTCCGCTCCTGCCCACTGGTCGCTCACCGCTCCCTCACTCGCTCCGCTCGCTGCGTCGGGTTCGCTCCCACCAGTCTCTGAAGGATTCTTCCGGGATCTCGGGCAGGTCCCTCGTGTCGGTCCACGCCGCCAGCGGCCCGGGCAGCCGCTTCGGCAGCAGCTTGCGCAGCCGGGTGGCCGCGCGCTGGGCCTTGGCCAAGCGGCTGTGGTCGTTGAATATCCAGCCGGCGACCATCATGCCGGCCCGCTCCGCGGCCGCGTGGGGGGCCTTGGCCCGCAGGTCCACCAGGACCTCTGGGATGTCGATGGCGACCGGGCAGACGTCGTAGCAGGCGCCGCACAGGCTGGAGGCGAACGGCAGCGAGGCGTCCAGGTCCGAGCCCATGCCCCGCAGCTGCGGGGTGAGGATCGCGCCGATCGGGCCCGGATAGACCGAGCCGTACGCGTGGCCGCCCGCCCGCTCGTACACCGGGCACACGTTCAGGCAGGCCGAGCAGCGGATGCAGCGCAGCGCCTGGCGGCCGACCTCGTCGGCGAGCACGTCGGTGCGGCCGTTGTCGAGCAGGACCAGGTGGAAGTCCTGGCCCTCGACGGCGCCGGTCCACATGCTCGTGTAGGGATTCATCCGCTCGCCCGTGGAGCTTCTCGGCAGGAGCTGGAGGAACACCTCCAGGTCCCGCCAGGAGGGCAGGAGCTTCTCGATCCCGACCACGCTGATGAGCGTCTCCGGGAGGGTCAGGCACATGCGGCCGTTGCCCTCGGACTCCAGCACGACGAGCGTGCCGGTCTCGGCGACCATGAAGTTGGCGCCGGAGATCGCGACCTTGCTCTTGAGGAAGCGTTCGCGCAGGTGGAGCCGGGCGGCCTCGGCCAGGGCGGGCGGGTCGTCGGTGAGGTTTTCCGGGACCTTCGGCATCTTGTCGAGGAAGATCTCGCGGATCTCCGACCGGTTGCGGTGGATCGCGGGGACCAGGATGTGGCTGGGGAAGTCGTCGCCGAGCTGGACGATCAGCTCGGCCAGGTCCGTCTCGTACGCGGTGATGCCCTGCTCGGCCAGCGCCTGGTTGAGCTCGATCTCCTGGGTGGCCATGGACTTGACCTTGACCACCTCGGTCTCGCCGGTGGCCTTGACCAGGTCCGCGACGATCTGGTTGGCCTCGGCGGCGTCCCTGGCCCAGTGCACCGTGCCGCCCGCCCCGGTCACGGCCCGCTCGAGCTGGACCAGGTAGCGGTCGAGGTTGCGCAGGGTGTGGTCCTTGATGGCCTTGCCGGCCGCGCGGAGCTCCTGCCAGTCGGGCAGCTCGCCGACGACGCCGGCACGCTTGCCGCGAATGGTGTGCGTGGCCTTGCGGAGGTTGTAGCGGAGCTGCGAGTCCTGTACGGCTTTCTCGGCGTTTTGGGGGAAATTTCCGGGCATGCCAAGGAACGTCCCGCTCATTGGGCCTCCTCCGTCGATGCGAGGATCTCGGCCAGGTGCATGGTCCGCACGCCGGTCTTCTGGCGGCTCAGCGTGCCACCGATGTGCATCAGGCACGAGTTGTCCGCCGCGCACAGCACCTCGGCGCCCGTGTCCAGGATGTTGCGGGTCTTGTCGGCGCCCATCGCGGCGGAGACGGCCGGGTTCTTGACCGCGAACGTGCCGCCGAATCCGCAGCACTCCTCGGCGCCCTGCAGCGGGACCAGCTCCAGGCCGCGGACGTGCTGGAGGAGCCGGGTGGGCCGGTCGGCCAGGCGGAGGCCGCGGAGCGAGTGGCACGTCGGGTGATATGTCACCCGGTGCGGGAAATATGCTCCGACGTCTTCGGTTTTCAGGACGTCGATCAGGAACTCGGACAGCTCGTACACCTTGGGCACCACCTCGGCGATCGCCGCCGCTCCCTTGCTGCCCGGCTTGGCCAGCTTCGGGTACTGCTCGCGCACCATGGCCGCGCACGACCCCGACGGCGCGACGACGGCGTCATAGCCGGCGAAGACCTCGGTGAAGTGACGCGCCAGCCGCACCCCCTCCGCGCGATAGCCCGTGTTGACGTGCATCTGGCCGCAGCACGTCTGGGCGGCCGGGAAGTCGACGTCGCAGCCGAGCCTGCGCAGCAGCGACACGACCGCCTTGCCGGTGCCGGGGAAGAGCGTGTCGTTCACGCAGGTGATGAACAGGGCGACTCGCACGGCTCTCCTTCCGTAGGTATGGTCGGACCACAGTATGGTCAGACCATATCAGGGAGGCTTCGTTGGACGGCAGCGGCTGGCGTCCCGTCAAGCGAACGCGGACGTTCGAGGACGTGCTCGCGCAAATCGAGCGGCGTATCGCCGAGGACGGGCTGACGGCGGGCGACCGCCTGCCCGCCGAGCGCCGGCTCGCCGAGCAGCTCGGCGTGAGCCGCTCGTCGGTACGCGAGGCGATGCGCGTGCTGGAGACCCTCGGCGTGGTGTCCTCGCAGGCAGGCCGGGGGCCGGACGCGGGCGCGGTGCTGATCTCGCGCCCGGACTCGGCGCTGACCGACCTGCTCAGGCTGCATCTCGGGCTGGCGAGCCTGGAGCTGCGCGAGGTGATCGACACCCGGCACATGATCGAGCAGTGGGCGGCCGCCCGCGCGGCCTCCGTACGGGCCGGCACCTCCACACTCGCCGCCGCGGTCGCCGGGATGGAGGGGGCCCGGTCGGCGGAGGAGTTCGTGGAGCACGACACGGACTTCCACTGCGCGATCGCGGACGCGTCGGGCAACCGGCTCGTGGCCGCCATCATGCGGTCGCTGCGGGATTCGATGCGCAGATACGCGGTCGAAGCGGTCGAACGCCTCGGGGACACCTCGATCCTGCACGCGGACCACGTACGCATCCTGGCCGCCATCGAGCAGGGCGAGCCGGACGAGGCCGCCAGGGCCGTGTCCGAGCACCTGGCGCACGCGTACCCGTCGCTCTTTCCTCACTAGCGCGCGTCGGCTTCCCTGCACTTCGCGCCCGAGCAGGCCATCATCCCGGCCAGCCGCTCGCTCAGGCCGGCCAGCAGGGCGGGATCGGCGCCGGCCGCCAGGTTGCGCAGCTGGTACGGATCCGCCTGCAGGTCGTACAGCTGGATCTCCCCCGTGTAATACCGGACGTAGGTGTAGCGCTCGGTGCGCAGCGCCTGGAAGGCGGGTACGGGCGTCTGTTTGGCCGACGACCGGTTGACCGGCCTGATGAACTCGACCAGCACGTGCGTGCGCCAACCCGGCGGCGGGCTGCCGCGCAGCAGCGGCGCCAGCGACCTCCCCTCGGCGAACGCCGGCGGCTTGGCCCCGCCCAGGTCGGCGACCGTGACCGCGAGATCGACGGTGGCCCCCAGCTGCCCGATCGTGGCGCCCGGCGCGATGCCGGGGCCGCGGACCACGAGCGGGATCCTGATCGACTCCTCGAACGGGGTGGTCTTGCCCTGCACGAGCCGGTGCGTCCCGAGATGGAAGCCGTTGTCCGAGGTGAAGAAGATGTAGGTGTTGTCGAGCCGGCCGGTTTCCCGCAGCGTCTCGACCACGGTGCCGACGAGGTCGTCGACGCCGAGCATGGCCCGCAGCCTGGCCCGGTAGCGCTCGTCGACCTGTTCCAGCTCGGGCTGCCCGAGCATGGGCCGGGAGCGCAGCCAGAGCGGCTCCTGGGTCACGTCCGCCTGGTTGAACGACGGCGTCCGCGGCGCCATGGCCGTCGGGAACGCGTTCGCGTGCCGCAGTGCCGGGTTCGCCGGGTTGTGCGGCGCGACCGGCGCCAGGTACAGGAAGAACGGCTTCGCGGACCCGGCGATGAAGTCGCGGGCCTTGCGGGCCAGCACGTCGGACAGGTAGTCCTGCTCGGACCAGCCGTAGTCGACCGAGCGGCCGTTCTCGTTGAGCCGGTAGCCGTACTCCTCATAGAGGTTGCGTACCGGCACATCCCATTCGTCCCAGCCGGGCGGCACGTACGTCTTCTCGGCGGTGGCGCCCGGATAGTGGTTGAGGTATTTGCCCATCATCCCGGTGCGGTATCCGGCCGCCTGCATCCACGTGCCGATTGTGGAACGTTCCAGACCAAGGGTGTGGAAGCGGTCGAATCCACCTTCCGGCGCGGTGTTGGTCATCACGCCATGGCTGTGGACGTATTGAGAGCGCAGGATCGACGCCCTGGACGGGCAGCACCAGGAGTTCGTCACGAAGAACCGGTCGAACGAGGCACCCTCGTGCACCAGGTGCCGGGTGATGTTCGGGAAGTACGGCAGGGTGCCGGCCTCCAGGTCGTCGACCACGATGAGGACGATGTTGGGCCGCGACGCGCTCGCGGCCACCATGGGCTCGGCCGCCGGGAGCAGCAGAAGGAGCAGGCAGGCGGCACGGCAGAGACCTTTGAGCACGCACTGTGAGTACCCACGAAGATCCTCCATTGACACCCGCGCCCGTCAAGGGCAGTAATAGAACTTAATTCCGGAGGTGTCACATGAAGCTCGGGCTCCAGTTGGGCTACTGGCAGCGCAACGGCGACGACGCGACCGAATCGGTGCTGGCGGCCGAGCGGCTCGGCTACGACTCGGTGTGGACGGCGGAGGCGTACGGCAGCGACGCGTTCACGCCTCTGGCCTGGTACGGCGCGCGTACGAGCCGCATCAAGCTCGGCACGTCGGTCGCGCAGCTCTCGGCCAGGCCGCCCGTCACGACGGCGATGACCGCGATGACCCTCGACCACCTCACCGGCGGCCGGCTGCTGCTCGGTGTGGGCGCCTCGGGCCCGCAGGTCGTGGAGGGCTGGTACGGCCAGCCGTTCGCCAGGCCGCTGGCCAGGACGCGCGAGTACGTCGAGATCATGCGCAAGGTGTGGCGCCGCGAGGAGCCCGTCACCAGCGAGGGCCCCCACTACCCGCTGCCGCTGGCGGGCGGCCTGGGCAAACCGCTCAAGCTCATCACGCATCCGCTCCGCCCGGACATCCCCGTCTATCTCGGCGCGGAAGGCCCCAAGAACGTGGCACTCGCCGCCGAGATCGGCCAGGGCTGGCTGCCGCTGTTCGCGTTCCCCAGCAAGATCGACGAGATGTACGGCGAGTCGCTCGCGAACGCTTCCGAAGGCTTCGACGTGGCCGCCATGGTGATGGTGGTGATCTCCGACGACGTGCGGGCCGCGCTGGACGGCGTGAAGCTGATGCTCACGCTGTACATCGGCGGCATGGGCGCCAAGCACCGCAACTTCCACGCCGACATCATCGGCAGGATGGGATACGCCGAGGCGGCCGAGCACATCCAGGCGCTCTACCTGGCCGGGCGGAAGGACGAGGCGTTCCGGGCGATCCCGGACGAGCTGGCCGACGGCATCTCGCTCGTCGGCCCGCCCGGGCGGATCAAGGAACGCCTGGAGCTCTGGCATGCGTCACCCGTTACCAGCCTGCTGGTCATGGGCCCCCGCGACGAGCCGTCGCTGAAGCTCATCCGCGACCTGGTGCTGGGCTGAGCCTTCCCGCGCCCGCAGGAGGGCGACCAGACCGGTGGCCACGGCCATGAGTACGGCGCAGATCCACATGGCCTCTTCGGGGGAGGAGACGGCTCCGAGCACGGCCACTCCCATGGCGCCCGCGAACTGCTGGCCGGTGGTGAGCACGCCGGCCGCGATCCCGGCCCGCGCCGGCTCGATGCCGCCGAGCACCACACCCATGAGCGAAGGCACGACCAGCCCGGCGCCCAGGCCGAACAGCGCCAGCGGCACCGACAGCCATCCGGGCCCCACCGCCTTGCCCAGCAGGTGCAGTTCGACGGCGAAGGCCAGCATGCCGGCCGTGCTCATCACGCCGCCCGCGGCCAGTGCGCGCAGGCCGTACCTCGCGAACAGGCCGCGCCCCAGCAGCGAGGTCACCATCGAGCCGACGGCCATCGGCAGGAACGTCAGCCCCGCCGCCAGCGTGCTCAGCCCGAGCTCGACCTGGAGCAGCAGGGTCATGACGAACATCAGGCCACCCATCGTGGCCATGAACGCGACCATGATCCCCAGCCCCGCGGAGAACGACCGGGCGCGGAACAGCGCCGGGTCGATCAGCGGCTCGGGCGCCCGCCGCTCCCAGCCCAGTGTGAACCCGAGCACCACCGGTGAGGCCGCCAGCGACGCCCACGTCCAGGCCGGCCAGCCCGCCTCCCGCCCCAACGCCAGCGGCACCAGTGCGAGCGCCACGGCGGCCGAGATCCCGAGGACGCCCAGCAGGTCGAGCCGGGGACGAGCGGTCGGCCGCGCGACGGGGAGCAGCTTGGCCGCCGCCAGGACGGCGACCACGCCGATCGGCACGTTGATCAGGAAGATGGCCCGCCAGCCGAAGCCGAAGAGATCCGCCTGGATCAGCGGGCCACCGCATACCTGCCCCGCGATGCCGCCCGTGCCCAGGACCACGCCGAACCACGACAGGCCACGTGACCGTTCCCCGGCCGGCAGTATCGCCGTGATCAGGGCCAGCACCTGCGGCGCCATCGCCGCGGCGGCCAGCCCCTGCAGCAAGCGGGCGCCCACGAGTTGCACCGCCGTAGCGGCCAGTCCGCACAGCAACGACGCCAGCGCGAACGCGGCCACGCCGAGCAGGAACATCCGCCGATGGCCATAGAGGTCGCCCAGCTTGCCTCCGGATACCATCCCGGCCGCGTAGGTGAAGGCGTAGCCGCCCACGACCAGCTCCAGCGCCGCCTGCCCGGCATGCAGTTCGGTCCTGAGCACGGGGATGGCGACGTTCACCACCATGTAGTCGAACGAGGCCATGAACGTGGCCAGCAAGATCACGGGAAGGACGAGCCATCGATGTTCAGTCATGCGCTTACGATCGCGGCCTGAACACGGCGGCCACATTGGGCATTTGCTATATCCGCCTCCTTAGACTGCGGTCTGCCTCTTTAGACTGCGAAACAATGACGACTCCGTTCGTCGGCCGCGCGGCCGAACTGGCGGCCCTGCGCCAGGCACGGGAGCGGGGCCCCGCCATCGTGCTCGTGGCCGGTGAGCCGGGCATCGGCAAGTCCCGGCTGGTGGAGGAGTTCGTGGCGGGCCTGCACGCGGTGGAGGGCGGTTGCCTGGCCCTCGGCGCGGACGGCCTGCCGTACGCGCCGTTCGTGACCGTGACGCGCCGCTTGGTCCGCGAGCTGGGCGCCGCGCGGTTGACGGGCCGTCGCGGTCTCGCGCACTGGCTCCCTGAGCTGGGAGAGCCCGATCCTTCGTACGGCAGGGCGCGGCTCTTCGACGACGTGCTGACCTTGATCGAACTCGCCGCGCCGGTCGTCGTGGTTCTGGAAGACCTGCAGTGGGCCGACCCGTCCAGCCGCGAGCTGCTGCTCTTCCTCGCCCGTAACCTGAGCGACCCCGGCGTCCTGCTGATCGGCACCTACCGCTCCACGGACCTGGCCGACGACCATCCGTTGCGTCCGCTGCTCACCTCGCTGACCCGGCTGCCGCGGACCCGCCTGATCGAGCCGCCGTCGCTCACCCCCGGCGAGCTGGCGCGGATGCTCGGCGAACGCCCCGGCCGGGACCTGGTGGCACGCAGCCAGGGCAACCCGCTGTTCGCCACCGTACTCGCGGAGGCGGGCACCGGTGCGCCGCTGCGCGACCTGCTCCTGTCCGGGTTCCGTGAGCTACCCGACGAGAGCCGCCGCTGCGTACGCGCCCTCTCGGTCGCCGGCAGCGTGACCGCTGAGGGGGTGCGGCAGGCGGCACTCACCCGGATCACCGGCCTCGACGACCCGGAGCTGGAGGCGGCTCTGCGGCCCGCGGTGGAGCGTCGGCTCCTCCTGCCCACGGACGACGGCTACACGTTCAGGAGCGCGCTCGTCCGCGAGGCCGTCTACGACGACCTGCTGCCCGGCGAGCGGAGGCGGCTGCACCTGCGGTGCGGCCAGGTTCCCGAGGCGGCGCCGGTCGAGCTGGCGGCCCACTGGCACGCGGCAGGCGAGAGATCCCTGGCCCTCCAGGCGGCCTGGCGCGCCGCCGAGGCCGCCGGCGCGGTCTACGCCTACGCCGAACGGCTTCGCATGCTGGAACGGGTGCTCGACCTGTGGGACCCGGCCATCGGCATCGATGCCGGCCACGCCGACGTGCTCAAGTCCGCCGCCGACGCCTGCCTCCATGCCGGTGCGGCGCAGCGCGGCATCGCCCTGGCCGACGCGGCCTTGCGGGAAACGCCTGACGGCACATCACAAGCACTCATCCTGGAGACCAGGAGCCTCCTGAAGCACCGCCTGGGACAGGACGGCCTCGACGACCTGCGCAGGGCGCTCCGGTCCCTCCCCGACTCCGCACCGCCGGCTGTACTCGGGCGTCTGCTGGCCACGCTGGCCAGCAGACTCAACGTGCTCTCGCGATACGAGGACGCCAGGGCTCCCGCCGAGCAAGCGCTCCGGCTCGGGGACGGCGACCTTGCCGTCCGGGCGCTGGCCCTCGTCACGCTGGCCTCGCTGGCGGTCAGGGACGGCGAACACGACAAGGCCCTGGCGCTCTGCCACGAGGCCGCCCCGCTGGCCGCCCAGGCCGCGGACCACGACACGGTGGCCCTGGTCGACGTCGTGGAGGCGGTCACGCTCAAGGCGGCAGGCGCGTATGAGGAGGCAGTGACGATCGCCTGTCGCGGGCACGCCACCGCGCGCCGCTACGGGCTGGCCGGCGGGCGGGGCGCGATGCTCGCCGTCGTGGCCGCCGACGGGCTGACCGTCCTCGGGCGCTGGGCGGCAGCCCGCCAGACGGTCACCGACGCGCTGGCCGACGAACCGCCGCCCCTCTACTGTGCCGTCCTACTGACCGTGCTGGGCTTCGTCACGCTCGCGGAGGGCGACACGGCCGTGGCGGCGAATCTCTGTGAGGAGGCGACGCGGCTCATGGGTGATCGCTATACGGGTACGGAGTTCGTGCTGCCGCTGCGTGACCTGCAGTGCCAGGTCACGCTCGCGTCGGGTGAACCGGAAACAGCCGACAGCCTGCTCGGCCGGGCCCTGGCCATCCCGCGCCTGGCCGCCGATCCGGGCTTGGCCTGGCCGCTGCTGCTCACGGGACTGCGGGTGTGTGAGATGCGTCTGCCCAGCGCCGTCGACCGGCTGGAGCAGCTCCGCACACTCGGTGAGCTGCTGACCGTGCCCGGCCCGGTGCAGGCCGCCCAGCAAGCCACCTTCCGCGTCTGGAGCGACCGGCTGGCGGCGCGTCTGGCCGCCGCCAGGACGCCGCACTCCAGATCGCTCGCCGGTCAGGAACCGCTCGTACGCCGCACGAGCAGGAACGCGGCACCACCCGCAGCCCCTGCCGAGATCCGTGATTGGGACACCGTGGCGGGGGCATGGCGGGCTCTCGGCCACCCGTATCCCCTCGCCCAAGCACTCTTGAGCGCCGCGGAGGACGCGCTGAGCGCGGGCGACAGGGCTGGGGCGTTGACCAGGCTGGAAGAGGCGACCGCCGTCGCGGGCGAGCTGGGCGCGGCTCCTCTCGTACACGAGCTCGAGGTTCTCGCCGCTCGGGGTCGTCTCACCGCCAACGCACGGTCTGCGGACCGCCTCGGCCTGACTTCGCGTGAGAGTGAGGTGCTGCGATTGGTGGCCGAGGGCCGCAGCAACCGCCAGATCGCCACCGCCCTGTTCATCACGGCCAAGACCGCGGGCGTGCACGTCTCCAACATCCTCGCCAAACTCGGCGTCGGCTCCCGCACCGAAGCAGCGGCACTAGCCCATCGACTGGGTCTTTTCGACCCCCACTGACCGACCGCACACCGCCGCCACAAGACCACGCACGCGTGCAAGGGCCCGCCGCTAGTCGGGGCGCGGGGCCGGGTCGGCGGTGACCGAGCGGAGCAGCGGCCGGCTCAGCGCCCCCGCGCCGATCACCCCGGCGAACCCGACGGCGACGCAGGTCAGCAGCGTGATCAGACCGACCGTGCTGACCTCGATCATGAACGGCAGCCCGCAGAACGCCCCCACCAGGATCGCCCCGCCACCCATCACCGCCAGCGGGATGAGCGTCTCCGCGCGGCGGGCCCGGTCGAGGACCTCCAGCGGCGTCCCGGCCAGCCGCAGCAGCCCGTACGTCTGCCGCCGGTCCAGGATCGACGACGCGGCCGTGATGCCCGCGCTGGCGATGGCCACCAGGAACGACACCGACAGCACCACGATCGTGCCCACGCGGACGTCGGCCAGGAGCTGGATGCCGAACCGCTGGTCATCGGCCTCGCTCGTCGGGGTGCGTCCGGGGACGAGCCCGGTGAGGGCGGTGCGCGCCCGGTCTGCCGTGGCCGCGTCGGCGGAGCTGCCCAGGGCCGCGACGACGACGTTCTCCGACGGCTTGACGGTGGCCGTCACCTTGGCGGCCGCCAGCCGTTCGCGGGCCTGCTCGGTCACCTTCGCCACCTGCCCGGCAGGCGCGGTGACGCGGAGCTGGGGAGGCCCCGCGTCCTCGGTGAAGGCGGCCGGGCTGAGCAGGCCCAGGAAGCCCGCCGCGAAGCCGGTCAGTGCCACGCCGCTCACCGTGCGCCAGGCCGAGCGCGGATCGTCCACCAGCCGGCGGGCCGCCAGCAGCCGGGCGGGGCCGCGCGCGGTGCGTGCCGTGATCCTGCCGATCACGCCGATCACCCAAGGGCCGACGAGGTTGATGCACAGGAACGCCAGGCCGAGCGCCACGGCGACGATCGCGACGCCGGTGCCCTGGGTCAGCAGGGGGAACACGGCCAGCACCACGAGCAGCGCGAGCACCCGTACGAACCGCATGGCGGGCGGTGTCTCCCGCTTGGCCACGCCCAGCGGGCTCACCACGACCCGCCGCAGCCCGGCCACCGCCGACAGCCCCACCATCAGCGGCACCACGACCACCACGGCGGCCAGCTCCGGCAGGCTCGGGAACAGGTCCCCGGCGAACCAGGGGCCGCCCTGGATCTCGATGCCGACCAGCAGCGGCACGGCCAGCGCGAAGACCACGGCTCCCACGAGGGCGCCGGCCAGCGCCACGATCACCGCCTCGGCCACTGTCATCGCCACCACCTGGCCCGGGGTCGCGCCGATCAGCCGGAGCGCGGCCAGCCGCTGGTCGCGCCTCGCCACCGTGAGCCGGGCCGCCGCGCCGCCGAACACCAGCAGCGGCACCACCATGAGCACGCTCGCGACCAGCGCCAGCGCCTGGTACGCGCCCGCGTCCTCGCTGGGCGTGCCCGCCAGGCTCGCCACCTTGGTGGGCGGCTTGGCGATGATCCAGTCCTCGCTCCGCGAGGCGGTCATCTCGGGCGCGTCCGGCGCGTGGCCGACGACCGCGACCAGTTCGTCCGGGTGGACCAGCCCCGCGTCGCCGAGCACACCGGCGGGGTCCGGGTATCGCTTGGCAAGCTGGTCGGCGGGCAGTTCCTTGGCCAGCTCGGCCAGAGCCGGGGACAACCACACCTCGCCCGGCTCGGGGAAACGCGGCAGACCGGGCGGCGGGGGTACGCCGTCCTTGAGCGCGGCCAGGTCGACGACGGTGATCGCCTGGTCGCGTACGAAGTCGAAGCGCGAGGCCTCGATCGCGATCGCACCGGAGGTGGCGGCCACCGGGTTGCGCCAGGCGCCGCGGTCGGCCCTGGCGTCGAAGGCGGCGTTCGCGGCCACGGCGAACAGCAGCAGCGCCGTGGACACCGCGACCGCGCCGAGCGTGAGCCAGGTGCCCAGCAGGCCCCTGCGGCCGCCGCCCTTGAGCAGCCGCCAGGTCAAATCGAGGTTCACGCGCGTGCTCCGGCGGTGAGGAGCAGGCCGTCGCGGACCTCGACCGTGCGGTCGCACCAGGCGGCCACGTTCGGGTCGTGGGTGACCACGATCAGCGAGGCGCCGTTGTGCTTGGTCGCCTCCACGAGCAGCCGCATCGTGTCCTGCCCGGTCTGCTGGTCGAGCGCACCCGTGGGCTCGTCGGCGAACACCACGGCCGGCTTGGTCACCAGCGCCCTGGCGATGGCCACCCGCTGCGCCTGCCCACCGGACAGTTCGCCGGGCCGCCTGGCCTCCATGGCGTGCAGGCCGAGCGGCGGGAACCACTCGCGCGCCTGCCGTACCGCCTCTCCCCTGGACACGCCGCCCAGCATGAGCGGGAGCGCCACGTTCTCCTCGGCGGGCAGCTCGGGCAGGAGCTGGCCGAACTGGAAGACGAAGCCGAAGCGGGTACGGCGCAGCGCGCTGCGCTTGCGCTCGCCCATCGCGTCGATGCGCTGCCCGAGCAGGTGCACCTCGCCCGACTCCGGCTTCATGATCCCGGCCAGGCAGTGGAGCAGGGTCGACTTGCCGGAACCGCTCGGCCCCATGATCGCCACCGCTTCGCCGCTCCGTACCGAGATGTCCACGCCGCCCAGGGCGACGGTCTGCCCGAACCGCTTGGTCAGGGCTCGTCCAACAAGCACGTCGTTCATGGCGTACAGACTTCCGGCGAACCCCGGTGCGGGGGATCGGCCGTGCGTCCATAACCGCCTCGGCCGAACGGCTGATCTCTAGAGTTGGGGCCGTGACTATTCGGGTTCTCATCGCCGACGACCAGCAACTGGTGCGTACCGGCTTCCAGATGATTTTGGACGCTCAACCGGACATGGAGGTCGTCGCCGCGGTGGCCGACGGGGCCGAGGCCGTCGCCGAGGCCAGGCGGCTGCGGCCGGACGTGTGCCTGCTCGACATCAGGATGCCCAAGCTCGACGGGATCGAGGTGACCCGGGTACTGGCCGGGCCGGGCGTGGAGAACCCGCTGCGGGTGGTCATCGTCACGACGTTCGACCTGGACGAGTACGTCTACGGCGCGCTGCGCTCGGGCGCGACCGGGTTCCTGCTCAAGGACAGCGGGCCCACGCTGCTGATCGAGGCGGTCAGGGCCGCCGCGGCGGGCGACGCGCTGGTGTCGCCGTCGGTGACGGTACGGCTGCTGCAGCACCTGACCCAGCCCCGGCGGGCCGCCGTTCCGGCAGGCGGCCCGCTGACCGATCGCGAGCTGGACGTCGTGCGCCTGGTGGCGAGGGGGCGGACCAACCAGGAGGTGGCCGCGGAGCTGTTCGTGTCGCTGTCGACGGTCAAGACACATCTCGGCAGCATTCAGGGCAAAATCGGTGTCCGGAATAGGGTTGGAATCGCAGCTTGGGCGTGGGAATCCGGCGTGGTGAGCTGATTAACAGGGAGCCTCCCGGGATACAAGTGAATCAGGACATCAGCGCATGGCCCGGGGGGAGAACATCGTGCGCTACACCCAGGCACCGCCTACCAGAGCCGCCGCTGCCGTCTACGTGACGCTCGCCGCGCAGATCCTCTCCCTCGCCGCCCTCGTGATCTTCGAACAGGCCCGTGGCCGCAGCCTCGCCGCCCAGCTCGCCGCGTTCGGCGGCCGGCCGCACGGGCCCGACGCGGAGGCGGTGGTGGGCGCGGTGACGGTGTTCGCGGTGCTGATGATGCTGCTGGCGGGCACCTCCATCGCGGCGGCAGCCGCCTACGTGACCTGGCTGGTGCGGGCCAGGCAGGTCAACGACCGCTCGGCCCCGAGGGGCCCCGTGGCCGCCGCCTGGCTGGTCCCGGGCGTCAACCTGGTGGCTCCCGTGGTGCTGCTGGACCAGGTGTGGCGCGGCACCAGGCCGCCCGCCGGACAGCGCGGGCGGTGGCTGGCGCTGCTGGCGGCGTGGTGGCTGAGCTGGCTGGGCACACTCGCGCTGATCACGATCCGGCTGCCGCTCGGCTCCTCCGCCGGTGACCTGACGGGGGTGGGGGTGCTGGAGCTGGGGTGCTCCGCGGTGTCCGCCCTGCTGTGCGCGGGCACCGTACGCGAGGTGACCCGGCTGCAGCGCGCCTCCCGCTCGCCGCGCACCGTCCGTTCCGGCACCTTCCGCGCCTTCTCCCCCCGCCACCAACCGGCGCAGGGCTCCACACCGATCAGCCGCACGGGCTGATCGAAGCGGGGGGCCGGCGCGGCGGGTGGCGGTGGCTCAGGCCGCGGACGGTCCCGAGCTGCCCGGGCTGGCGTGCCAGAGCCGCCGGGGCGGCGCGACCACAGGCGGGCCGAGGTCGGAGTAGGGCGAGAGGCGGAAGCCGTTGGGGTATTCGATCCTGCGCCCGCCGACCCCCGCGACCTCCTCAGGCGTCTGGGCGAGCACCGCGCGCACCGCGTCGGCCCCCTGGGAGCGCCAGAGCGCGTCCAGGTCCGCCAGGTTCCAGCAGTCCACCGCCCGCAGCGACACCGCCCGCGTGCCCGTGCGCCGCACCACCCCCTTGGCCAGCAAGAGCCACGAGCCGAACACGATCGCCGCGCACCGCCCCTGCACGGACTCGAAGAACGTCAGGTCGATCGGCCCGGTCGAGTCGTCCAGCGTGGTGAAGATGACGCGCTGGCCCGAGCGCACGGCAGGCGTCTGCGTCGCCACCTTGACCCCCGCGACCAGCACCTCGGCCCCGTTGCGCTGCTTGAGCAGGTCCCGGGATCGCACCACTCCGAGCGCGTCGAGCAGCTGGTCGTGGAAGCTGATGACGTGGCGGCTGACGTCGATGCCGAGGATCTCCAGCTCGGCCTCGACCATTTCCGCCTCCGTCATCTCGGGCAGTTCCCCCGGCGGGAGGTGCTCGCCGAAGCCCAGCGGGAGCTGCACCGACGGCGGGGCCGCCACCCGGGACGGGCGGACGGGGGTGTAGCGCTTGGACGCGCGCGGTCCCGTCCGCACGCCGCTCGACGAGGTCCGCTCCAGCGCGCCGACCTGGGCGATCAGGTCGCGGCGGGTCAGCTCGCCCGGACGCCAGCGGGGCCCGCCCGGGTGCAGGTCGTGCACCGCGTCCAGGCCGCCGACCTGGACGATCCGCTCGATCGTGGGCCGGGAGGGGCGGGCGCGGTCCCAGAAGTCGGCCAGCGACGTGTACGGCTGCGCCGCGACCATGCGCTCGACCTCCGCCTCGCTCACCCCCTTGATCGCCGAGAACGGCACGCGCAGCGCGTACCCCTTGCCGATCTCCCCGGCCTTGAACTCCCGCCGCGCCGGAGGAGGGCCTTCGAGCCGGGAAGGGCGCACGCGGAGCCCGAGCCGCTCCACCCGCCAGTCCTTGCCCGACTTGTTGATGTCGAGCGGCAGGATCTTGATCCCGCACTGCCTGGCCTCGTCGATGATGACCCGCGGCGGGTACATGCCGGGCTCGTGCGTGAGCACCCCGGCGAAGAACGCCGCCGCGTGGTGCCGCTTCAGCCACGCCGACTGGTAGGTGGGCAGCGCGAACGCCGCCGCGTGCGCCTTGCAGAACCCGAACGTCCCGAACGCGTCCAGCACCTGCCAGGCCCGGTTGACGGCCGCGTCGTCGAAGCCGTTCGCCCTGGCCATGGGGATGAACGTGCGGCGTACCCGATCCCGCCCCTCCGGCGTGTCCAGCGTGCGCCGCAGCAGCTCGGCGAACGACAGGTCCCGTCCGGTCATCACCTCGATGATCTTGAGTACCTGCTCGTGGAACACCACGACGCCGTGCGTCTCCTTCAGCGCCTCCCGCAGCCTCTCGTGCGGATAGGACGGCTGCCGCCACCCGTGCCTGGCCTCCAGGTAGGGGGTGACCATGTCGGAGTTCACCGGGCCTGGCCTGAACAGCGAGATGTCCACGATGAGGTCGTGCAGCGTCCGCGGCTCCAGCTTGGCCACCAGCTCACGCTGGCCGGGCGACTCGATCTGGAAGCAGCCGAGGGTGCGGGCGGCGCAGATCATGTCGTAGGTGTCCTGGTCGTCGTGCGGGACGTACTGGACGCCGGGATCCTCGCCCCGCTGGGTGTCCAGCTCGACCACGACGTCGTCCACGCGCTTGATCTCGCTCAGCGCGTACGCCATCGCCGACTGCATCCGCACGCCGAGCACGTCGAGCTTGAGCAGCCCGGCCTCCTCCACGTCCTCCTTGTCGAACTGCGACATCGGGAACTCCAGCAGGCTGCGCTCCACCGGCGTCCTGTCCCGCATGCCCGCGTTGCCGATGAGCACGCCGCACGGGTGCAGTGCGATGTGCCTGGGCAGCCCGTCGAGCTTCTCCGCCAGCCGGAACACCCGGTCCAGGCCCGCCTCGCCGAGCCGGCTCTCGCGCAGCTCCGGCAGGTCGTGCAGGGACGCGGTGATCTGCTTGGCCCTGATGTGCGGGAACGCCTTGGCGATCGTGTCGATCTCGTGCGGCGGCAGGCCCATCGCGCCGGCGACGTCGCGGATGGCGCTGCGCGCCCGGTAGGTCTCCATCATGGACACGCAGGCCACGCGCGCCTCGCCGTACCGCTCGAAGATGGCCTTGTAGCAGTCGAGGCGGCGGGCGGACTCCACGTCCATGTCGATGTCGGGCAGCCCGATGCGGCCCTCGGACAGGAAGCGCTCCATGAGCAGGCCGTGGTGGAGCGGGTTCACCTCGCCGATGCCGATGAGGTAGTTGACCAGGCTGCCGGCGCCCGAGCCGCGGATGGCGCAGCGGATGCCCATGCCGCGGATCATGTCCGTGATGCCGGCCACGGCGATGAAATATCCGGACAAGCGCTTCTTTTCGATGATGGCCATCTCGTCCCGGAGGCGCCGCCTGGCGTCGTCCGAGCGGTCGAGGCCGCGCCTGGCCAGCCCGTCCTCGACCCGGTGGCGCAGCAGCGGCACCGGATCCCCGCCGATCTCCGGCAGGTGCAGGGCGGGCGGGTCGTTGCGCAGCGCGAGCAGCTCCAGCGGCGCCATCGAGCACGCCTCGGCCAGCCGCCTGGTCGTGAACAGCAGCCGCGCCACCCGCTCCTGGTCCGCGCCGCAGACCTTGGCCGCCACCTGCCACATCTCCTTGGTGCTCTTGAGGTAGGCGTGCGAGGTGGTGCGGTCCAGGTGGCGCGGGTGCAGCGGGACGAGCTGGCGGGCCGCGTCGAGCACGTCGCCGACCTGGTGGTCGGCCGGGTCCAGGTAGCGCGCCGCGTTGGTCAGCACGGCGGGCACGCCCATGGACTCGGCCAGCGCGAGCATGCGCACGGCGGTGGTGGCGTCGCGGAAGCCGTACTGGTCGACGAGTTCGATCACCACGCCGGGCGCCGCGGACCGCCACAGGCCCAGCAGCGTCCTGGCGTGCTCGTCGCGGCGCTCGGCCACCGCGCGGCCCACGTCGGACCTGGGGCCGAGCAGCACCACGAGCCCGTCCTCGGCGCCGAACCCGTGGTCGCCGCCGGGTGCTCCGGCCCACTCGGCCACCAGCTCGCGGGTCACCTTGGGAGCGCCGCGCTCGCCCGCGTGGTGGGCGGCCGTGACCAGGTGGCACAGGCGGGACCAGCCGCCGGAGCGGGCCAGCACGGTGACCCGGTCCTCGGCGTTCGGTCCGGTCCTGGGGCGTGGGGGGCGCAACCCTGGGACCGGGATGAACGCCGAGGCCGGGGCCTCCAGCGCCAGGTTCACGCCGAAGGCCGGGGCGATCCCGGCCTCGGCGCAGGCCTGGGCGTGCTTGATCGCGCCGTAGAGCCCGTCGCGGTCGGTCAGCGCCAGGATGTCCATGCCGTGCTCGGCCGCCCGGCGCGCCAGCGCCTGCGGGAAGGCGGTGCCGTATCGCATGGAGTACGCGGAGCACACGTTGAGGTGCGGGAACGGGGGCGCCATCAGTCCCACGCCCTCAGCAGCAGCCAGCCGTTGCTGGCGGTGTCGTAGCGCAGCTCGTACGAGCCGACCTCGCGCCCCGGGCTGGCCTCCACCCGCCAGAACCGGCGCTCACCGGGGTCGCGCTCGCTGGTCTTCCACCACTCGCGCGCGACCACCCAGTGGTCGAACACGCGGCGGACGAGATAGAGGCGGTCGCGCCAGACGAACTGGGTCGGGTCCCCGTCCCTGGTCCACACCTCTATCGGATCGCCATAGAGTCTGCTCAAGACGCTTCTCCCCGCGGCTCTGGTGATAAGTGGAGCCACCCGGGGGAAGGCGGGCGCTTATGTATCGAACATATGTTCTCAGGGCCCGAAACGCAAGTCGACCGCCTGCCGCACGAGAGGGTTCGCGCCGATCGAATTGCGGATGCTGAAGGCCACACTGCCTGCCCGGTAACGGTCGTCGGAAGACTCCACGGGCCTGCCCTCGTGCGTCGTGGTGGTCCTGCGCTGGCGGAGCAGCGGGCTGCCGCGGCGCACTCCGAGCAGGCGGGCGTCCTGGACGCCGGCGGAGACCGCGTCGATGAGGTGCTCGCCGTAGGCGAACACGAGCCCGATCGAGTCGTACAGCGCCTCGGCGACCGACTCGCAGTCGGCGGGGAGCCGCTCGACGGCGGCGGCCACCCATCCGGCGTACACCGTCCGCTCGATCAGCACGGGCTCGTCCTCCAGTGTGCGCAGCCGCAGCACCTCGAGCACCTCGCCGTCGCCCAGCCTGGCGGACTCGGCGGCGCTCGCCCGCCTGCGGCGCTGCTCGATCACCTGGCCGCCGACGCGATAGCCGCCCGCGCGCGCCCACTGCGCGAAGCTGTGCAGCTCGGCGAAGCTCTGGCTGCGCGCGGCGCCGAGCACGATGCGCCGGGCGCCCTGCCGGGAACCCACCAGGCCCTCGGCGACGAGCACGGCCACGGCCTGCCGCACCGTGCCGCGCGCCGCGCCGTAGCGTCCGGCCAGCTCGGCCTCGCTGGGGAGCTGGGAACCGACCGGGTGCGCGCCGGACAGGATGTCTTCCCGCAGCTCGTCGGCGATCAGTTCATAGCGCGCAACCACGTCTGTCCCTTCCCATTCACGAAAGAGCAACATTCATGCGACTTACTAGTGCTCGCTTGTTTGTACAAGTTCCTCTAGTTTCTATCCACACCCCCTGCACAGTGGAGGCGTCGTGTTCACATCTCGCGCCCGCGCGGCCGGTTCCGCGGCAGTCCTTACCGTAGTCATCGCGGCGTGCGGCGCCGCCCCGAGCGCCCAGCAGACCGATACCTCGGTGACCGCCGCCACGGCCACCTCCGCCGCCGACTTCGGGGGCTTCGACAAGCTCGTCGAGGCCGCGAAGAAGGAGGGCAACCTCCACGTCATCGCCCTGCCGCCCGATTGGGCCAACTACGGCGAGATCATCGAGAAGTTCCAGGCCAAGTACGGCATCAAGATCGAAAGTGAGACCCCCGACGCGGCAAGCGCCGACGAGATCAACGCGGTGAAGACCCGCAAGGGCCAGGATCGCGCCCCCGACGTGCTCGACCTCGGCCAGTCGTTCGCGATCAGCGGCGCCGCCGAGGGCTTGTTCGCGCCGTACAAAGTGCAGGCGTTCGACAAGATCCCCGAAGGGCAGAAGGAGCCGGCCGGGCTCTGGGTCAACGACTACGGCGGCTACGTGTCGATCGGCTGCGACGCCAAGAAGATCACCAACTGCCCGACCAGCTTCGCCGACCTGCTCAAGCCCGAGTACAAGGGCAAGGTCGCGCTGAACGGCAACCCGACCAAGTCCGGCTCGGCCTTCGCCGGCGTGTACGCGGCCGCGATCGCGAGCGGCGGCTCGTTCGACGACATCCAGCCCGGCATCGACTTCTTCAAGAAGCTGAAGGACGCCGGCAACTACAACCCGGTGGAGACCACGCCGGCGACCATCGAGAAGGGCGAGACCCAGATCAGCATCGACTGGGACTACAACAACGCCGCCTACGCGCCCCAGATGGCGGACAAGGGCATCGACTGGCAGGTGAACGTGCCCTCCGACGGCAAGTACTTCCAGATGTACGCCCAGGCCATCAACAAGGACGCGCCGCACCCGGCGGCGGCCAGGCTGTGGCAGGAATACCTCTACAGCGCCGAGGGCCAGAACCTCTTCCTCAAGGGCTTCGCCCGCCCCGTGCTGCTGCCCGCGATGACCGCCGACGGCACTGCGGACAAGGCGCTGGCCGAGAAGCTGCCCGCGGTGGAGGGGACGCCCACGTTCCCCTCGCCCGCGCAGGTGGACGCGGCCAAGGCCAAGCTGGCCGGCGGCTGGGACGCCGCGATCTCGGGATGAACCGGTCCCGGTCGAGGGGCTGGCTGGGGGCGCTGCCCCTGCTGGCGTTCTTCGCCTTCGTCTTCGGCGTCCCCGCCATCGCGCTGGTGGCGGGGGCGTTCACGGCGCAGGGGCGGCCGAGCCTGGACAACCTGTCTCAGAGCCTGCAGGGCGGCTACCTCGTCGCGCTGATCGGCAGCGTCAAGCTGTCGGCCCTGGTCGCGCTGGTGGGCGCCGTGCTCGGCACGTTCCTCGCGTACGCGGTGGTGACCTCGCGCTCCACGCTGCTGCGCGAGGCGGTGCTGACGGCCTCCGGGGTGCTGGCCAACTTCGGCGGGGTGCCGCTGGCATTCTTCTGGATCGCCACGCTCGGCAACTCCGGCGTGATCAGCGGCCTGCTGGGGCTGCCGTCGGGTGCGCTCTACACGTTCTGGGGCCTGGCCGTGGTCTACCTCTACTTCGCGGTCCCGCTGATGGTGCTGGTCATGGCGCCGGCGCTGGACGGGCTGCGGCCGCAGTGGCGCGAGGCGGCCGCCAACAACGGCGCCACCGCCTGGCACTACTGGCGCTTCGTCGCGCTGCCAGTGCTGGCGCCGGCCATGCTGGGCGGGGTGGTGCTGCTGTTCGGCTCCTCCTTCTCCGCATACGCCACCGCGAACGCCATGGTCGGGACCGTGGTGCCGCTCATCACCCTGAAGATCGCCAGCGCGCTCACCGGCGACGTGCTGGTCGGCTACGAGAACATCGCGCTGGCGCTCAGCCTCGACATGATCGTGGTGGCCGGTCTGGTGATGGCGATCTACCTGCCGCTGCAGAGGAGGAGCTCCCGATGGCTGCACTGACCGGCCTGGAGCCCGTCGCCGTGACCGCGAAGCCGCCCGCCCGGCCGCGGGTGTGGCGTGGCGTGGTGTTCCTGCTGGCCGCCGCCTACTTCCTGATCCCGCTGGGCGCCTCGCTCTGGTACACGCTCTACACGCCCACCACCGGGGTGTCGTTCTCGCCCTACGGTGAGCTGCTGACAGCCGAGGGGTTCGCGCGGTCGCTGCTGCTGTCGCTGGCGCTGGCGGCCGCCACGATCGCCCTGGTGCTGCTGCTGTCACTGCCCGCGATGCTGGCCGTGCGGCTGTTCGCGCCGCGGCTGCGGCCGGTGATGGAGGTGCTGTGCACACTGCCGCTGGTGGTGCCGCCGATCACGTTCGTCGCCGGAATCGGCACGTCGCTGCGCGTCGGGACGGACGTGCTGGCTCCGACGCCGTTCTGGGCCACGTTGATCGCGGTGCAGGATCCGGGGTTCCCGGTGGTGCTGGTGCTGGCGTACGTGGTGCTCGTGCTGCCGTTCGTCTACCGGTCGCTGGATGCCGGGCTGCGCACGATGGACGTGCGGACGCTGGTGGAGGCGGCCCGCAACCTGGGCGCCTCGTGGCCGTACGTGCTGTTCAGGGTCATCGTGCCGAACCTGCGCTCGGCCCTCGCCAGCGCGTCGTTCCTGACGCTGGCCCTGGTGCTGGGCGAGTACACCGTCGCCAGCCTGCTGGGCTACGAGCCGTTCGCGGTGTGGATCGTGACCGTCTCCGGCTCCAAGGGCCAGCTCTCGGTCGCCGTCTCGATCCTCAGCCTGCTGCTCATCTGGCTGCTGCTGCTGGCCGTGTCCACCGTCTTCGGTAAGGAGAGAAAGCAATGACCGCATCGGTGGAGTTCCGCGCGCTGCGGCGGGTCTTCGGCAAGACGGTCGCGCTGGACGGCCTCGACCTGACCGTCGCGCCCGGCGAGTTCGTCGCCCTGCTCGGCCCCTCGGGCTGCGGCAAGACGACGGCGCTGCGGTGCGTGGCCGGGTTCGAGCGGCCGGACTCCGGCGCGGTGCTGGTCGACGGCAAGGACATCACGCACGTCCCGGCCAGCAAGCGGGACGCGGGCATGGTCTTCCAGTCCTACTCCCTCTTCCCGAACCTCAACGCCCGCGACAACGTCGCCTTCGGCCTGCGCGTCCGCAAGGTACCCGCGGCCACCCGGCGGACGAAGGCGGACGAACTGCTCGAACTCGTCGGCCTGCCCCAGCACGCCGACCGCTACCCGCACCAGCTGTCCGGCGGCCAGCAGCAGCGCGTCGCCCTGGCCCGCGCGCTCGCTCTGGAGCCGCGTGTCCTGCTGCTGGACGAGCCGCTGTCGGCGCTGGACGCCAAGGTACGGGTGGCGCTGCGCGAGGAGATCCGCCGCCTGCAGCTGGACCTGGGCATCACCACCATCTTCGTCACCCACGACCAGGAGGAGGCCCTGTCGGTCGCCGACCGGGTGGCGGTGCTGCGCGACGGGCGGCTGGAGCAGGTCGGCGCGCCGGCCGAGGTCTACGACCGGCCCGCCACGCCGTTCGTGGCCGAGTTCGTCGGCACCATGAACCACCTGGCCGGGCAGGTCTCCGGGGACCAGGTGACGGTGCTCGGCCAGCTCCTGCCGGTGGACGGCCCGGTTCCGGAGGATCCGTCCGTGGACGTGCTGATCCGTCCGGAGGCGGTGCAGGTCATAGCCGCCGCGGACGGGCCCTCGGAGGTGCTGGCCGCGTCCTTCCGCGGCTCCTCCGTACGGCTCCGGCTGGCCGTGCAGGGCGGGGAGGTGCTCGCCGACGTGCCCGGGCACGAGGCGGCCCGGCTCGGGCCAGGCACGCGGGTCACGGTCCGGCTGGTGGAGCGGCCGGTGCTGGTGGCGGCCCGCACGGTCACGGCGCCCAAACCCGTCGTGGCCCTCGATGCCGTCTGATCTCATGGCTCCCGACGCGGTCCTGCTGGACATGGACGGCACGCTGGTCGACACCGAGGGGCTGTGGTGGCAGGCGGCCGCCGCCGTCGCCGAGTCCCTCGGCCGCGCTCTGGGACCCGCGGACGTGCCCCACGTGCGCGGGCGGACGATCGAGGACGTGGCCGCCTACCTGGTCGGGGACGCGCCGGTGGCCGAGCGGGCGGGCCGGCCCAGGTCGCGCGCATCGGCCGTGGCCGGGCGGCTGACCGACGCCTTCGCGGGGCGCGTCGGGCACGAGGTGACGGTGATGCCGGGCGCGCCGGAGCTCCTGGCCGGGCTGGCGGCGACCGCCATCCCGACGGCCCTGGTCAGCGCCTCTCCCCGGAGCATCGTGGAACTGGTGCTGCCGCGGCTCGGCCACCCGTTCGACCTGGTGATCGCGAACGAGGACACCGCGCGCGGCAAGCCGTACCCCGACCCGTACCTGGAGGCGGCCCGGCGGCTCGGCGCGGCGCCCGCGCGGTGCGTCGCCATCGAGGACAGCCCGGCGGGCATCGCGGCGGCCACCGCCGCGGGGTGCCGCGTGCTGGTCGTGGCGGCCGGGAGCGGGCTGCCGTCGCTCGACCGCGTACGCGCGGTCCTTCCCCCGCACGGGGCATGAGGATGGCCGTGACTGCGTGCAGACGCGCCTATGGCGAACGGGTCCGTATCGGTAAGCTTGCGCCGCGTGAACGGTGAAAACTCCCACATCGGGCGTTACAGGTTGCTCAGCGTGCTGGGGCGGGGCGGGATGGGCACGGTCCATCTCGCCGAGGATCCCGCCGGGCAGCGGGTCGCCGTCAAAGTGATCAACCCGGAGCTGACCCAGCACGAGCAGTTCCGGATGCGCTTCCGCAGGGAGGCCGACGCCGCCCGCCGGGTGCGCAGGTTCTGCACCGCCGCCGTGATCGAGGCCGCGCTCGACGGCGACCAGCTCTACGTGGTCACCGAATACGTGCCGGGCCCCAACCTCGACGAGGCCGTACGCCAGTCGGGCCCCCTGCGCGGGTCCAGCCTGGACGCGCTGGCCGTCGGCGTGGCCACCGCGCTGACCGCCATCCACGGGGCCGGGGTGGTGCACAGGGACCTCAAGCCGTCGAACGTGCTGCTGTCCCCGGTCGGCCCGCGGGTGATCGACTTCGGCATCGCGCGGGCGCTCGACACGCTCGGCGGCATCACCGGCACCGGCGAGCTGATCGGCACGCCCCGCTACATGGCTCCCGAGGTCCTGCGGGGCGATCCGATCTCGCCGGCCTGCGACGTGTTCTCGTGGGGCTGCCTGGTCGCGTTCGCGGCCAGCGGGCGGGCGCCGTTCGGCGGGGAGACCCTGCCGTCGATCGTCTACCAGGTGCTCAACGCCGAGCCGAACCTCGACGACGTCGAGCCCGGGCTGCGCGAGCTGGTCAGGGCGGCGCTGCACAAGGACCCGGCCCAGCGGCCCACCGCGCAGCAACTGCTCGACCACCTCGTCGGGCGGTCGGCGGCGCCGGAGCAGGCGGCGCACACCGTACAGGTGACCTGGCAGCAGGCCACCACGCTGTTAACCGACGTCCAGCCCGGGAGAAAGCCGCACCGCGGCAAGCTCTACGGGGGCCTGGCGGCGGCCGCCGCCCTCGTCGTGGGCGCGAGCGTGGCCGCATGGGCGGTGCTGGCGCCGAGCGGGCCGCCCGACCTGGGCGTGCTCTACGCGGAGGACTTCACGCAGACCTCCGGCGGCTGGAACGGCACCTACGATGCCGACGCGTCGGCCAGCTACGGCTACCGCACGGACGGCACCTACGGGCTCGACGTGGAGGAAGGCTACGAGGAGCGGTGGGCGAAGGCCCCCATCCCCTTCCTCATCGCCACGCCGACCACCACGCCCAGCCCCTCGGCCACGCCCACCCCGATGCTGCCCTCGACCGTCGTGATCGGCGTCACCGCCGAGGTCAAGAAGTCATCCGGCACCGGTGAATACGGCGTCTACTGCCACAACGCGGACGATGACGACACCTACTACGAGTTCGGGCTCGACACGACGGGGAAGGCCAGGATCCGGCGCATCATCGACGGGGCGGGCGGCACGCTCGCCCAGCCGGTCCAGGTCGACGGGCTGCCCGGCAAGGCCCGCATCGTGGCCTCGTGCGAGCAGGCCGGCTCCACCGTGCGGCTGACGATGTGGGTGAACGACGAGCGAGTGCACCAGGTGGACGATCCGAACGGCATCGGCAACGGCTACGTGGGGTTGTTCGCGCGCACGCCCAAAGGCGGCCAGTCGCTGCTGAAGACGACGTTCGACGACTTCGAGTTGCGCGGTGAGAAGCCGGACTCCTGAGGCGGGTCAGAGGACTCCGGCGCGGGCCGCGGCCAGGGCCGCGTCGGCGGCGCGGTCGGCGTCCCGCTCGCTCACCGGCTCGTGCGCGACGAACAACCGGTAGTAGACCGGCGCCACCGCGACCCTGATCACCTCCCTGACGTCGACGACGTCGGGCAGCTCGCCCCGCGCGACGGCCCGCCGTACGACCTCGGCCGACTGCTCGTGCCGGGCCACGAAGAACTCGTGCAGCGCCCGTGCCGCCTCTGGATTCTGCACGGCGGCCGCCACGAACGCCGACGACACCGGGCCCAGCTCGGGATCGTCGAAGCCGCTGCGGACGAGCTGGACGATGCCCCGTAGATCGCCCTGAATCGTGCCGGTGTCGGGGATCGGCCACGGCTCGTCCTTGGCCAGCTCCAGCGCGTCCGAGATGAGCCCTTCCACGCTGCCCCAGCGCCGGTAGACGGTCGTCTTGTGCACGCCTGACCGCTCGGCGACCCGCTCGACCGTCAAGCCCGGATAGCCCTGCTCGGCCAGCTCGGCGAGCGTGGCCTGGCGCACGGCGTCCCGCACCCGCGCGCTCCGCCCTCCGGGGCGTTTGCTCGACTCCAAAAACTACTCCAGTTGCGTTAGAGCTTCGACTGTGGCAAGCTAAAGCTACATCAGTTGCGATTGGAGCTCTACCCTGATCTGTCTCCGCAAGGTTTCCAAGTTGTACGGCGAGCGCGCCGTGCTCACCGACGTGTCCGCGTCCGTGAAGCCGGGCGAGCGCGCGGGCGTCGTCGGCGAGAACGGCTCCGGCAAGTCCACGCTGCTCCGGCTGCTGGCCGGGCTCGAGCGGCCCGACGACGGCGAGATCACCGTGCCCGACGACACCGGCTACCTCGGCCAGACGCTCGGCCTGCCGCCCGGCCACACGGTCCAGCAGGCGATCGACGCCGCGCTGGCCGGTCTGCGCGCCATGGAGCGCAGGATGCGCGAGCTGGAGTCGGCGCTCACCGACGACGTCATGGACGAGTACGGCGAGCTGCTCACGATCTACGAGGCGCGGGGCGGCTACGAGGCGGACGCCCGGGTGGACAGGGCCTTCCACGGTCTCGGGCTGGCCCACGTCGGCCGCGACCGGGTCCTGTCGAGCCTGTCGGGCGGGGAGCAGGCGCGGCTGGGCCTGGCCTGCGTGCTGGCCGCCGCGCCGCGGGTGCTGCTGCTCGACGAGCCGACCAACCACCTCGACGAGTCGGCGCTGACCTGGCTCGAGGACCGGCTGCGCGAGCACCGGGGCACCGCGGTCGTGGTGTCGCACGATCGGGTCTTCCTCGACCGGGTCGCCACCGTGGTGCTCGAGGTGGAGGACGGCGCCGTCACCCGCTTCGGCGGCGGCTACCAGGGGTTCCTGGCCGCCAAGGCCGCGGCCAGGGCACGCTGGGAGCAGTCCTACGCGGCCTGGTGCGAGGAGGTGCGGCAGGTGCGCGAGCACGCGGCCACGACCGCGCACCGGGTGGCGGCCGGGCGGCTGATGCGCGACAACAACAAGATGGCCTATGACCGCAACGCGGGACGGGTGCAGAGCTCGGTGGCCAGCCGGGTCCGCAACGCCCACGAGCGGCTACGCCGCCTGGAGGCCGACCCGGTCCCCCGGCCTCCGGACCCGCTGCGGTTCCAGGGCACGTTCTGGGACGGCGGCACAGGGCTCACCCCTGACGCGGGACGCGAAGTCAGCACGCCCGGCCCGAGTCGTGAGCCGGAAGCGGGACGCGAGTCTGGCTCGCTGGGCGGGTCCGGCGTGCTCGTGGAGTTACGTGACGTCCGGGTCGGCGACCGGCTAAGGATCGAGTCGCTGACGATCAGAGCGGGCGACCGGCTCCTGGTGCGCGGCCCCAACGGCGCGGGCAAGTCCACGCTGTTGCAGACCATCGCCGCCCACGCCGGCCGCCGGGTCGGCTATCTGCCGCAGGAGGTGGCGTTCGACCCGGACCAGACCGTCCTGGCCGCCTACGGTCAGGGCTATGCGGACGAACGCCGGGCCGCCCTGCTGAGCACCGGCCTGTTCCCGCCGCATGCACTCGAGCAGAAGGTAGGCGCGCTGTCGGTCGGCCAGCGGCGCAGGCTGGCGCTGGCCAGGCTGCTGGCCGGCGAGCACGACCTGCTGCTGCTCGACGAGCCGACCAACCACCTGTCGCCGCTCCTGGCAGAAGAGCTGGAGCAGGCGCTCGCCCACTACCGCGGCACGCTCGTCGTGGTGTCCCACGATCGCGCGCTCACGCGGCGCTTCCGCGGGGCCGAGCTTTATCTCCTGGGGGGACGCGTATGTTGACCTTGATCGACGCCGGCGCGCCGTACGGCATCGCTACCGGGACGGACGGGGCGCTCTGGTTCACGCTCGTCCACCAGGGGCGGGTCGGCAGGCTGGTGCCCGGCCAGGAGCCGGTGATCCACCAGCTCGACCCGGCCGACGGGTTGCCGACCGTGATCACGCCCGGGCCCGATGGGGCGATGTGGTTCACCGAGGGGACGGGCGGCAGGGTCTGCCGCATCACCGCCGACGGGCAGGTGACGGCCTACGAGGCGGCCGCACCGTACGGGATCGTCGCCGGTCCGGACGGCGCCGTGTGGTTCACGGAGCTGCAGACCGGGAGGATCGGGCGCATCGGGATGGATGGGGCGCGGGCGGAGTTCGAGGTGCCGGTGGAGGGCGGCATGCCCTCTTTCATCACAGTGGGGCCGGACGACGCGCTGTGGTTCACGCTCAACCAGGGCAACGCCATCGGGCGGATCTCACTGGCGGGTGAGGTCGTCGTCCATCCGCTGCCCACGGAGGGCGCCGCTCCGGTGGGCATCACGCGAGGGCCGGACGAGGCGTGCTGGTTCGTCGAGATCGGCGCCGGCCAGGTCGGGCGGATCGACCCCTCAGGGAAGATCACCGAATATCCCCTTCCCGATCGGGCCTCCCGGCCGCACGCGATCATCACGGGGCCGGACGACGCCCTGTGGTTCACCGAATGGGCCGCCGACCGGATCGGCCGCATCACCACGGACGGCGCCGTCGACGAGCACCCGCTCCCCCGCCTGCCGGGTGAGCCCGCGCCGGAAGGTGACGGCGCACGCAAGGCCGAGCCTCATGGGCTGACGGTCGGGCCTGACGGGGCGATCTGGGTGGCTTTGGAGGCGGGTGCCCTGGCGCGCGTCGACTGACCACCGGCTCGGGCCGCCGCCGTCCCCCGGTCCCCGGACGTCCGGTCTGAACCCGTTGAGGCAGCCGAGGACATACCCCGAGTGGCAGCGGCCGTAGCGGCCAGAGTTGACTATGGAGCATGCATGCCATCATCGTCACCACCCAGGGCGGCCCAGAGGTCCTGGAATACGTCGAGTGTCCCGATCCAGTCCCCGGCGACGGGGAGGTCGTGGTCGACATCGCCGCCAGCGGCGTCAACTTCATCGACATCTACCACCGCTCCGGCGCGTATCCACTCCCCCTCCCCGCCGCCATCGGCTCCGAAGGCGCGGGGACGGTGTCGGCCGTGGGAGCGGGGGTGCGGGACGTCGCCGTGGGCGACACCGTGGCGTGGGCCAACGTCCGTGGCAGCTATGCCGAGAAGGCGGTGGTCCCCGCCGATCGCGTGGTGCCGGTGCCGGACGGCGTGCCGGCCGACCTGGCGGCGGCGACGATGCTGCAGGGCATGACCGCCCACTACCTGACCCACTCCACCCACCAGGTCAAAGAGGGCGACCAGGTGCTCGTCCACGCGGGCGCGGGCGGCATGGGGCAGTTGCTGATCCAGCTCGCCAAGCTCAGGGGCGCGAAGGTTTACACCACGGTCTCCACCGGCGAGAAGGAGAAGCTGGCCAGAGAGGCGGGGGCGGATGAGGTGCTGCGGTACGAGGACTTCGCCGAGGCGCTGCGCGGCACGATCGACGTCGTGTACGACGGCGTCGGGGCGGCCACGTTCGACGGCGGGCTGCAGACGCTGCGCCCGCGCGGCCTCATGGCCCTGTACGGCGCCGCCAGCGGCCCCGTCCCGCCTCTCGATCCGCAGACGCTCAACAAGCAGGGCTCGCTCTTCCTGACCAGGCCCACGCTCGGGCACTACATAGCCGATCGCGCGGAGCTGCTGCAGCGCGCGTCCGACCTGTTCGGCTGGATCGGGGCAGGTCAGCTCGCCATCAACGTCTCGCGCCGCTATCCGCTGGCCGACGCGCGGCAGGCCCAGGAGGACCTGGCGGCCCGCCGTACGACTGGAAAGTTGCTCCTCATACCCTGAGAGCCATGGACATCGCCGGATCGCTCTGGTCGTTCGCGGCCGTGGTAGCCCTTCTGACGCTCACGCCCGGCCTGGACACGGCCCTCATCCTTCGGACGTCGTTGCTGGCGGGCCGGCGTCCGGCCTGGAGCGTGACGCTGGGCATCCAGCTCGGGACGCTCATCTGGGGCGTGCTGACCGCGGCGGGGCTGTCGGCGCTGCTGGCGGCCTCGCAGCCGGCGTACGCCGCGCTGCGCTGGGCCGGGGCGGCCTACCTGGTGTGGATGGGGCTGCGGATGGTCCTGGCCAGGCACGACGCCCAGGAGCTCCCGGAGCAGCGGCAGGAGGTCGGGTTCAGGAAGGGCTTCGGCCGCGGCCTGATGACGAACCTGCTCAACCCCAAGGTCGGGGCGTTCTACGTGGCCATGTTGCCGCAGTTCATCCCGGACGAGGCGCCGCACGCGGCGATGGGCTTGCTGCTGGCGAGCGTGCACGTGGCCGAGGGGCTGGTGTGGAGCGCGGTGCTGATCGGGTTCGCGTCGCTGATGAGCGGGTTCCTGCGTTCGCCCGCGGTGCGGCGGTTCCTCGACCGCCTGACCGGCGTGGTGATCGTCGGGTTCGGCGTGCGGCTGGCGGTCAGCGACTGAACCCGAAGGTGGTGGGTGTGGAGACCGCGTTCGTGCTCGGTGGCGGCGGCGTGCTCGGCGCCCACGAGGTAGGCATGCTGCAGGCGCTCGAAGAGGCGGGCATCAGGCCCGGCCTCGTGGTGGGCACGTCGGTCGGCGCGCTGAACGGGGCGGTCATCGCCGCCGCGCCGGCGCGGGCGGTCACCATGCTGAGGGATCTGTGGCGGTCCGACGTGGTGCGTACGGCGTTCGCGGGCTCGTGGATGACCCGGCTGTCCACGCTCGCCCGTACCGGCACCCATCTGCACCCGATCGGGCCGCTTCGCGAATTGTTGCGCGAGACGGTGCGGGTTTCCTCGATCGAGGAGCTGGAGCTGCCGTTCCAGTGCGTGGCGGCCTCGGTCCAGCGGGCCGCGGCGCACTGGTTCACGAGCGGGCCGCTGGTCGAGGCGGTGCTGGCGTCGTGCGCGGTGCCCGGGCTGCTGCCGCCCGTGGTGATCGGCGGAGAGCACTTCTACGACGGAGGCCTGGTGCACAGCATCCCCGTGGGCCGGGCCGTGCAGCTCGGGGCCAAGCGCGTGTTCGTCCTGCACGTCGGGCGGATCGAACGGCCGCTGACGCCGCCCAGGCGGTTCTGGGAGGTGGGCATGGTGGCGTTCGAGATCGCGCGCCGGCACCGGTTCACCGAGGACATGTCCAGCCTGCCGCCGGGGGTGGAGGTGCACGTGCTGCCCGCCGGGGTGACCGAGGCGCTCTCGCCGCTGCGCTATCGCGACCTGTCGCAGATCTCGGCCTGCATCGACCGGGCGTACCAGGCATCTTCCCGCTACCTGCGCGAAGTAGGAGTATGAGGAGAGACCACTAGGGAGGCCACGTTGCTCCCGCCACGTATCCTGCGCCGGCTCGTCCTGGCTCCTCTGGTCATCGTGGTGACCGTGTTCATGCTGGTGACGCTGCCGTTCTGGCTCGTCGTGACGGCCGCCGCCTCGCTGCGCCTGCCGCCGCCGCAGCGCAGGGGGCTGAGGTTCGTGTGGTTCGGGACGGCGTGGCTGACGCTGGAGTCGGCGGTGCTGATCGCCTGCCTGTGGCTGTGGGCGGCGGGCGGCGCCCGCCGCCAGGAGTTGCACTACGCGCTGATCGGGTGGTTCCTGTCGAAGGTGTACGGGGCCGCGGGGCGGATCTTCCGGCTGACCGTGGACGTCGAGGAGCCGGAGCCGACCGAGGAGGAGCGGGCCGCCCGGCTGACCCGGCCCATCATCGTGCTGTCCCGGCACGCCGGCCCGGGCGACTCGTTCCTGCTGATCTATCACCTGTTGACGCGCTACCGGAGGCGGCCCCGCATCGTCATGAAGGCCGCGCTCCAGTTCGACCCCTCGCTCGACGTGGTGATCAACCGCCTGCCGAACGTCTTCGTCCCCCGCACGTCAGGGCAGGAGCACGTCATCGAGGAGATCCGCGGGCTGGCCGCGACCATGGGCGACCAGGACGCCCTGGTGATCTTCCCTGAGGGCGGCAACTTCACCCCGCGCCGCCGCCGGCTGGCCATCAGGCGGCTGGAGGAGAAGGGGCTGGCCGAGGAGGCGGAGCGCGCCCGCGGCCTGGACCACCTGCTGCCGCCCCGCCCGAACGGCGCCATCGCGGCCATCTCGGCCTGCCCGTCGGCGGACGTCGTCTTCGTCGCGCACACCGGGCTCGACGAGCTCGTGACGCTGGGGGATGTCTGGCGCAAGCTGCCCTACAGCGCGCGTATCACGGCCAAATGGTGGCGGGTGCCGGCCGCCGAGGTGCCCAGGGATCGCGTGGAGCGCATCCACTGGCTCTACGACCACTGGGAGCGGATCGACGCCTGGATCAACGCCCAGCGCCTCCCGGCGCAAGGAGCGGGACCTCGGGTGGACCGTGCTGGATGAGGTGTTGCAGCGCACCGGTGTCGAGGTGGGCGGCGACGAGATCGCCGAGCGCGTCGAGCCGCTCCTCCCGCAACCGGGCGAAGTCCGTGCCGGGAGCCGGTACGAACTCGCGCCCCGCCCGCTCGGCCACGTCCGCCAGGAAGGCGCGGCGGAACGCGTCGTTCTCCATCGCGCCGTGCCACGTCGTGCCCCAGACGTCGCCGACCCGGCACCCGTCGAGGAACGGCTCGCCGCCCTCCACCGTGGCCCGCCCGTGGTGGATCTCGTAGGCGCGCACCGGATGCCCGTACGCGCTCCCCTCCGGCCGGGCCAGCCGTTTGTCCGCCGCGAACTCGAACCGCACCGGCAGCCTCCCGAGCCCTTCGACCCTGCCCGCACGCGACTCGACAGTGTCCACGATCTCGCGCCCGAGCAGCTGGAATCCGCCGCAGATGCCCAGCACGGGCCCTTTCCTGTCGCTGATCGCCGCGGCCAGGCCCGTCTCCCGCAGCCACGCCAGATCGCTGACCGTGGCCCGCGAGCCGGGCAGCACCACCAGGTCGGCGTCGTCCAGTTCGGCCGGATCCGTCACGAAGCGCACGACCACGCCGGGCTCGGCGGCCAGCGCGTCCACGTCCGTGAAGTTGGAGATCCGCGGCAGCCGGACGACCGCCACCCGCAGGGTCTGCCTGCCGTGCGGGGGGCGGGTGGCGACCCGGCGAGCGTCCAGGGCCAGGGAGTCCTCGACGTCCAGCCAGAGCCCGTCGAGCCAGGGCAGCACGCCGTACACCGGCCGGCCGGTCAGCCGCCGCAGCATGTCGAGCCCGGGCTCCAGCAGCTCCTTCGCGCCGCGGAACTTGTTGACGACGAACCCGGAAACGTGGGCTTGGTCGGCGGCGTCCAGCAGGCCGACCGTGCCGTAGAACGCGGCGAACACCCCGCCCCTGTCGATGTCGCCGACCACGATCACGGGCAGGTTCGCGGCCCTGGCCAGGCCCATGTTGGCGATGTCGCCGCGACGCAGGTTGATCTCCGCGGGGCTGCCCGCGCCCTCGCACACCACCACGTCGTACTGCTTCCTCAGCCGGCCCAGCGCCTCCAGCGCCGTGGCGCGCAGCAGGTCCTTGAGCGCGCCGTACTCCATCGCGTCCACGTCGGCCACCGGTCTGCCCATGAGCACCACCTGGCTGCGGCGGTCGCTGCCGGGTTTGAGGAGGATCGGGTTCATGTCGGCGACCGGCTCCAGACCGGCGGCCTGCGCCTGCATGGCCTGCGCCCGGCCGATCTCGGCGCCGTCGGCGGTGACGTACGAGTTCAGCGACATGTTCTGGGCCTTGAAGGGCGCCACGCGGACGCCCTGGCGGGCCAGCCAGCGGCAGATCCCGGCCGTGACCACGCTTTTGCCCGCGTCTGACGTGGTGCCCGCGACCAGCAATCCCCCGGTGACCATGGGATCACCGTACCGGGCGGGCGGACGCCCGCCTTCCGGAGAGGCGGGCGCTGTCGCGATGTCAGCTCTGAGGTCCGCGCGGTTCCTGGCCAGGCCTCGGTGTCGGCCCCGGTCTCGGGGTCGGGCCCGGCCGCGGTGCCTGGTCCTGGGCGGACTGGTCGGGACGCCGCTGCTCACCGCCCGCGCCCTGGCCGCCGCCGTAGCGGCGCTGCACCGCGTCGGCGCCCTTCCCGATCTGCTCGTCGTACTTGTGGCCGGTTTTCTCCTTTGCGATCCGCTCAGCGCGGTCCAGCAACTGATCGGCCTGCTTGGAGTGGCCCCTGGCCAGGTCCTGTGCCTTCTTCACCCATTCCCCGATGCGACCCATGACCGTTTTTCCCCGTTTCTTCAGGCTTTGGCCGCTCCCATACCCGCACGGCCGTCACAATCACCGCGGGTTCCGGCTTGCCCTTGACGTGGCGGCAGGGGAAGAAGGTCTGACCAGGTCTCAACCCTCTCTGGCTCCCCCGAGGGCCTGGTGCGCACAGGAGCGCGCTGATCAGCGGTGGCGACATCGCGGCCGTGGCTCTTCCTGCCGCTGGCATTGCTGTGGGGCGAGCAGTCACAGCAGGGCGGCCTCGTGACGTGCGAATCTTCGCAGTTTCAGCGGGCGCGGCCCTTGGGGTGGCGTGTCTGCTTCTCGGCTCAGTCGGCTACGTCATCTTCTCGATGCTTGCGAACCTGTAGGGCCCTCGCTTCTCCTGATCTTCAAGTCTCAAACCGGGGAGCACTGGCTCCCCGTTTGGCTCCCAAAGTCTTCTGTACCTCCCCTGACCAGTCAGGAAGACCGGATCGCATCGGCTTGACCTTGACGTGACGTCAACGTCTTCACTGGAAGCAAGGGGAACGGAGAATCCGCCCCTACCCGGATGTCACCCTGACCCGACCGAGAGGTGCCCCAGTGACCACGACGACGCCGACGCTGCCGTTCGACCGGCCCGACCCTCTGGCGCCGCCGCCTGCCTACGCGCGGTTGCGCGAGCGGGCGCCCGTCGCCCCGGTGCTCACCCCGGACGGGCAGCGCGCCTGGCTGGTCACCTCGTACGAGGCCGTCGCGGAGGTCCTGTCCGACCGCAGGTTCGGCCTGGCGCCGCCCGGCGCGGACCCCTCAGGAAACGACACGCTGTTCCAGGACGGCGAGGCCCATGCCCGGCTCCGGCGCCTGGTGTCCAAAAGCTTCAGCCCGCGGAGCATCGACGCCCTCCGCCCGCGCATCGAGCAACTCGCCCAGGGCTGCGTCGCGGCACTCGCCGACGACGGACCGCCCGCCGACCTCGTGGAGGGACTCGCCGTTCCCCTGTCGATCACGGCGATCAGCGAGCTCCTCGGCGTGGCGATCGGCGATCGCGCGCACTTCCGCGGTCTGGCAGACGCCGCGGGCGCCGCGGACTTCTTCTTCGGCGCCGAGGAGGACCTGGCCGCGGCCGCGCAGGCGTGGAACGCGCTCGGCGCCTACGCCGGGGAGCTGGTCGCCGCCAAGCGGGAGACACCCGGCGACGACCTGCTCAGCGCCCTGGTCACCGCCCGCGACACCGACGACGGGCGGCTCAGCGACGCGGAACTCGTCGCCATGGCCACGACCATCGTCGCCGCCGGCTATCTGTCGGCCTCCAACGCCATCGCCACCGGCGCGATCCGGCTCCTTGCCGAAGGACGGCTGTCCACTCTGACGACCTCCACGGCCGAGCAGGCGAACGCAGTGGTGGAGGAGGTCCTGCGCCTGCAGTCCGGCCGGACCGGCGAGCCCTTCCCCCGCTACGCCCAGGACGACGTGGAGCTGGCCGGCGTGCCCATCAGCGCGGGTGACATGGTCCTGGTACGCCTTGAGGCCGCCCATCACGACCCCGGCCACTTCGCCGAGCCGGGCCGGTTCTGGCCGGAGCGCGATTCCAGCCAGCCTCTGGTGTTCGGGCACGGAATGCACTACTGCCTCGGCGCGCCCCTGGCCCGCATCGAGCTCACCGCCGCTCTCGACGCCCTGGCCAGAGGGCTGCCCGGACTCAGGCTGCGGGGATCGATCGAGGACATCGAGTGGAGCGGCGCGGTGGACATCGGTCCCAAGGCCGTCCACGTCACCTGGTGAACGGGCGTGCCGTACAGGAGGGCTCGTCAGGGGGTGCGGCCGGCAAGGTAGCCGTGCGTGACGATGTGGGAGGCGCGGTGGGCGTAAAGGGCGGGGTCGTCGGGTGCGGTGGTGGACAGGCCGTCCACATATCGGTTGTACATGCAGAACGCGGCGGCGATCAGCACCGTGTCGTGGATCTCGATGTCGGTGGCTCCCGCCTCCTTGGCCGCCGCGACGTCCTCGGGCGTGACGGCGGTCCCACTCCGCTGTACGGCCGCCGCGACGCGCAGCAAGGCCCGTAGCTTGCCGGAAATGGGGGCGGTGCCGGGATCCGAGCAGGTCTCGGCGACGACCGGCTGTCCCCCGGGGAGCTGGGCGGCGGCGAAGGCGCCGTGGGACATCGCGCAGAAGCGGCACCCGTTGAGTGTGGAGACGTAGGAGGCGATGAGCTCGCGCTCGCCCCGCGACAGCGTGTTGTCACCGCGTAACAGGACCTCGGCCAGCTCGTTCAGCACCCTGCCGGTCTCGGGACGGTATCGCACCAGCCCGGCGATGCCCGGAGCGTCGTTGCCCAGCTCGATGTACGGCATCAAAATCCTCCCGAGAGTCGTGGGGTCATCTCTCTGACTACCTCACCGGCAGCCACGACGGGAAGGGGGATGTCCGGGCGGCCGGCGGTCAGCCGATGCGGATCGGGAGCGTACGCGGTCCGCGGACCTGACCCGAAGCCCAGGTCACCGCCGAGGGGTCGGCGAGGCTGAAGGCCGGGAACCGCTCCAGCCACACCTCCAGGGCCACCCGCAGTTCCATGCGCGCCAGATGCGAGCCCACGCAGCGGTGGATGCCGAGCCCGAACGCGGCGTGCCGGTTGACCTCGCGGTCGATGACCACCTCCCCCGCCCGGTCGAACATGGCCGGGTCGCGGTTGGCCGCCGGGAACGACAGCAGCACCCAGTCGTCGGCCTTCATGTCCACCCCGTGCCAGTGCATGTCCTCCTTGACCAGCCGGGCCATCGTGACCGGCGCGTACGCCCGCAAGAACTCCTCCATCGCCGTCGGCAACAGCCCCGGCTCGGCCACCAGCCGCTCGCGGTCCGCGTGCGTCCTGGCCAGATGCCACAGCGACGCGCCGATCGCGCTCCAGGTGGTGTCGATGCCCGCGATGAGCAGCAGCGCCATCGTGCCGGAAACGTGGGAGATGTCGAGTTTCTGCCCATACAGGTCGGCGTTGATCAGGTACGTCGTCAGGTCCTCACGCGGATGGTCGACGTGGTCGCGGATCTGCGCCAGCAGGTAGTCGAACAACTCTGCCGCCCGGGAGAGGCGCTCGTCGGGCGGCAGGTTGATGCCTTCGAGCGCGTTCTCCACGAAGCCGCGGAAACGCGGCCCGTCCTCGGGCGGGAAGCCGAGCATGTCGGCGATCACCCGCATCGGGATGTGCTGGGCGTAGTCGCGGGCCGCGTCGACGACCTCCTGCCCGTGCAGCGCGTCGATGAGCTCGTGGCAGAGCGCCCGGGTCGCCGCCTCCCTCTTGGCGACCGCGCTCTTGGTGAAGGCCGGCAGCAGCAGCTTGCGCGCGTCGTGGTGGAACGGCGGGTCGGAGGAGATCGGCGGCGCGGTGCCCACGGGGGCCAGCTCGCGGGGCGGCCGGAAGTTGCTCATGATGATCGACCGCGAGGAGAAGTGCTCGGTGTCATAGGCGATCGCCGCGACGTCCTCGTAGCGTGTGGGCAGCCACCCGCCACCGAACCGCTCGGTGTGCGCGATCGGGCAGCTCTGCCGCAGCTCGTCCTGGATCGGGTACGGGTCCGCCGCCCACTCGGGCTCGGCGTGGGAGAAGTCGCTCGCCCAATCCTCGACCGGGCCGGTGATGACCTCGTTGCGGGTGCCGGGGGGCCGATCTCTCAGCCTCTGCTGGAAGTCCTGGCTGAAGCGGTCTTCCACGGTCATCTCAAGCCTCCTAGAGGATCTCGATCGCTCGTTCGGGACAGTTGGCCACGGCCAGGCGCGCCGCGCGCTCCTTGTCCTGCGGCACGATGCCGTCGCCGGCGACCTGTCCGTAGCCCTCGTCGTCCTCGCCGAACAGGTCGGGGGCGAGGTCGTAGCAGCGGCCGTGTCCTTGGCAGCGCTCAGGATCGATGCGTACTTTCATGTCGCGTGCTCCGCTTCGTGTGCGGTGTTTGTCGTCGCTTGGGGCGAGGGCGCCCACGACCCGGGTGAGCAGCGCCGACCACTGCGCGTCGTCGACGGCGTGCAGCTCCGGCGTGATCAGCGCGCTGCCCATCGCCAGCAGCAGGCAGAAATGGGCCAGCGCGTCCGGCGACAGCGCGGGATCCAGCTCGCCGCCGCCCTGCGCGACGCGTACCAGCTCGGCGATCCAGTCGGCGCGCTCGCCGACGTAGTCGCGCATCGGCCCGGCCACGTCCTGGTCGCGGCGCGCCGCGACCAGCGCCTCCACGATCAGGTAGCCGGGAGCGTCGCGACGGTGCGGCAGCCAGCGGCCGATGACCAGCAGCAACTCGGTGACGGACCGGTCCGGATCGGTGGCGAACAGGTTGGCCAGCAGCCGCCGCCCGTGCGCCCGCAGCGCCGCCACCAGCAGCTCCGCCTTCGAGCCGAAGTGCGCGTACAAGGCGCCGTTGCTCACTCCCGCGGCCGCGGCGATGTCCGCCACCCGCGTGCCGTCGTAGCCGCGCTCGGCGAACACCTCGGCGGCCGCCCGCAGCAACCGCTCACGCGTCTCGGCGGCGGTGACGCCCGCGATGCGCCCCATAGACGAATTAAAAAATCGTTCATTTGATACGTCAAGAGGAAGGGATTGGACTTTTCATGTTGTCTGGACCCATCGAACCTGACAGTTTGGCGTGGATCTTGAGATCTGCGTAGGGCGGGCGACCATCCTCATAGAAACGGTAAGGAAACAACCGCTGCTTTACTACTGATCCGCATGACGTACCGAACTTCACTGACGGCACTGGCCCTGGCGCTGGCGGGGTTGGCGGCGCATCCTTCCGCGGCGGTCGCCACCGCTACCGTCGCCGCGAGCGCGAGCGCCACCGCGAACCCCAGCGCGAGCTCCGGCGTGTCTTCCGTGCAGTGGACATCCTGCCCGGCCTACTCCGATGAGGTGATCCGCAGCCTGCGCGTGGCGGAGGACAAGGTTGCGGCGTTCCGCTCCTTGATGAAGCGCCTGGAGTGCGGCACGGTCAGCGTCCCGCTGAACCATCGTGACCCCAGCGGGCGGAAGATCGACATCGCGGTGACCCGGCTGGCCGCCACGGACGAGGCCCACCGGCTCGGCGCCATTGCCGTCCTGCCGGGCGGGCCGGGCAACAGCGGATACCTGGACCCGGTCCTGCGGGCCGCGCTCAGGAACGAGGAGATGGCGGGGCTCAACGAGCGATACGACATCATCGGCTTCGATCCGCGCGGGGTCGGGAAAAGCACCAAGGTCGCCTGCACCTTCTCGCCAGTAGGCCCGCAGGAGCCCGGCACGCTGACCAAGGAGGCGGCCAGGAAGATATACGACGCCCAGGTCGCCGCCAACCAGAAGTGCGGACGCTCTGACCCCGCCTTCCTCGGACAGCTCACCACCGAGAACGTGGCCAAGGACCTGGACCTGGTACGGACCGCGCTGGGTGAGAGCAAACTCAACCTGCTCGGCTTCTCCTGGGGCACCTATCTGGGCATGGTGTATCGCAGCCTGTTCCCCGGGCACACCGGACGGGCCTTCTTGGACAGCGTGGCGCCGCCGTGGACCCGTATTGACGAGCACGCCAAGGACAGCGCGGAGGCGGCCGAGCGCAACTTCGGGCGCATGGCCGCCTGGCTGGCCCGCCGCGACGGGACCTACGGTCTCGGTGCCACCGCACGGAAGGTGCGCGAGGAGGTGGCGAAGCTGGTCCGCGCGTACGACAAGATCCCCAAGACCTACACCGACCTGCAGCGGCCCATCGACGGCTCGGCCGTCGCCGACCTGGCCAGGCGCAACTCGACCGAGTGGGTGCGCGCGGGCAAGGCGCTGGCCGAACTGCGGACGGCGACGGGCACCACCGCCCCGCCCGCCGTCAAGGAGCTGCTCGGCGCACCGATGATGGGGACGCCCGTGCCCGGCGCGCCCGAAACACTGAACAGGACCATGAACTTGGCCGTCGCGTGCAACGAGGACAGCAGCCGGGCCGGTTTCGACACCGCCTGGCGTGACTACCAGCAGCTCGTGAAGCGCCATCCGGCGACCGGCCGGTCCTGGGGACTGCCTGTCATGTGTCCCGGCTGGCCGCTGCCGGTGCAGCAGGCCACGTTGAAGCGGAGCAGCGGGTCGCTGGTGCTGGCGGGGCACCTGCACGAGTTCATGTCCGTCTACGACTGGACGCTGCAGACACGGCGCGCCATCGGCGGCACCGTCTACACGGTCGCCGACGACGTGCACGTGTCGACCACCCGGGTGCCCAAGTGCGCCGCCGACGTGGTGCGGTACTTCGAGACGGGCCAGATCGCCAAAGGTTGCGAGGGCAGCGCAATCCCGAGCTGACCACCGGTTACCGGCCCGGCGACCTGCCACGGGTCGCCGGGCCCGATGCCCTGGGGGCGTCGTCGGGGCCCACGGCTCGCCCGCCCGGGACCACGGCGAGCACCCGGTTCATCCAGGGGGCCACCTAGCTCTCGCGGCGCGCCCGGGCAGGTTCCGGCCGGTTCAAGCAGAGGCTCGTCACCACCTTGCCGAGCCACTACATCGCGCTGTTCTCCCGGTATCGCGCCGTTCTCCTGGTTCATCCCGTGCGGGGTGGGGGGCGGTCTACATCATCGGGGGCTGCTGCAGCAGGAGAGCGAGGTGGCGCCCAAGGAGATCCACGCCGACACCCCCTGTCGTCGACCGCCACCTGCCGCAGATCAGCCCGACAGGCCAGATGAGAGCGCGGCGATGCCGCATCCCGCAACCGTCCAGACCTTTCCCGAACCGCGCTCGGATTGGCACTGTCGCTTTGAATGGCGTTCGGCCAAGCTGATTAGACATCGCTCTAAATGACAGTGACCTGGGCGGCGGCACGTCACCAGGCCCGCCGCGTAGAGCTGCGGGCGGGCCTCCAGGACAGATCACCTTGTTTCGAAATCAAAATCTCTAAATCTCGTTTTTGAGACAGCGGTAGATCGTCGCGCGGGAGACGTCGAAGCTGCGGGCGATCTCCTCGACGCCATGCCCTGACGCGTACATGCGCCGGGCCTGGGCCGCTTGCTCCTCAGTGAGGGCGGCAGGGCGGCCGCCGCTCCGTCCGCGCGCTCGCCCGCGGGTGGGAGGCGGGAGTGCCCCGGATCCGAGGAGGGCCCTGGCTCCGTCAAGGATGAGCTGCTTGAGCCGGTCGGCGGGCACGTCGCGGAAGAGCACGACAGGGTCCGCCAGACCCGCCACCACCTGCGAGGCGCGCACACGATGTTCGAGGCCGCGCTCCGGGCCGGCGACCAGGTCGTTCGCCAGCGCGATCGCAGCACGGAACCGATCCGCCACCGGCGCTTGGACCAGCAGCGTCATGTCCTTCACCAGCATGGTGAGCGTGTCCCGGTGGCGTAGGTGGACGTCGACGTAGCCTTCGATCGCCCGCCAGCGCACGGCCTCCGGATCGCCGTGCGACTCCGCCTCGGAGAGCGCCCCTTCGAGCTCGTCCAGCAGGGGCAGGGTAAGGCGGTGCAGGATCTCGTCCTTGGAGGCGAAGTGGTAATAGAGGGCAGCCTTGGTGATGCCCACCCGATCCGCGATGGCCTGCATGGACGTGGCGCGGTAGCCGCCGGTGGCGAACAGCGTGCGAGCGGCCGCGAGGATCCGCTGGGGGGTCGCCTCGGCGGAGTCGGTAGCGCTCATAACACTCCTCTAGGACTTACCTTTGGTCAGGTGATCGGCTACGCTACTTACCCAGGGTCAGTGCAAGCCTGGGGTGATCGGGATGTTTGAACGAGTCAAGGTGTCCTTCTCTTCGGCTGGCACCCGCTGCGCAGGCTATCTTCACCTGCCCGCCGGCCGTCCAGGACGGATGCCGTGCGTGGTGCTCTGCCACGGGTTCAGCGGGACGATGGACCGCCTGTTCCCGTACGCCGAGCGGTTCGCCACTGAGGGGATTGCGGCCTTGGTGTTCGACTATCGCAATTTCGGCGAGAGCGACGGTGAGCCTCGGCAGCTCGTCGACATTGACGGCCAGCAGGACGACCTACGCGCCGCTGTCGCCTTCGCCCGCGGCCATGAGCACGTCGACCCCGGTCAGGTGATGATCTGGGGCAATTCACTCGGTGGAGGCCACGCCGTGTCCGTGGCAGCCGACGATCCCGCGATCCTCGCCGTGGTTGCGCAGATCCCGTTCAACGGATTCCCCAAAAGAGTCGAGGGCCGCTCCGTGGGGCAGACCCTCCTTCTCCAGGCCGCCATCCTCTGGGACGCCGTACGCGGCAAGCTCGGCCTGTCGCCCTACTTCATCCCCATGGTGGGAAAGCCGGGCGAGCTCGCCGTCACCGCCACCGCAGAAGCGGACCAGCACATCAGGACCCTCACCGGCGAGCACGGCACCACCCTCTGGCGCAACAGCGTGGCTCCCAGGGCGTTCCTCGACATGGCGCGCTACCGGCCAGGCGATGCCGCCGAGCGGCTGAGCATGCCGCTCCTCGTCTGCATAGCCGCCGATGACCGGGAGACGCCGCAAGAAACGACACGAGCACTCGCCGATCGCGCGCCGCGCGGTGAGCTGCGGATCTACCCTGGCACTCATTTCAGCTTCTACAACGACCCCGAGACCAGGGAGCACGTGCTCACCGACCAAATCGCCTTCCTTCGACGCCACCTTCCCGCGAGTTGACATCCGCCGTCCGCGAAGGCGCGCGCGCCGGATCGCCAACGGTTGCCGACCCCGGCTGAAGCTGATCCGGATGATCCTGCTCGCGCGGGCTGCCTCAACCTGCTCCCGCCGCCCTGCCCGCACGACCGACGGCGGATCGTGAGGTTCCGGCTCGCGGCGCGTAGCCATCGGCAGGCGCTACGTACCTCATACGTCACAATTACGGACAACCGTTTTCTTGGAGTGCCATGTTGTACGGGCGTCAGGCGGAGCAGTCGGTCATCGGCGAGTTGCTGGAGGGCCGGTGCGGCGCTCTGGTGGTGCGCGGCGAGGCGGGCATCGGCAAGTCGGCCCTTCTGGAGTGCGCCGCGGCGAACGCGCGGGTGCGGGTGCTGCGGGTGTC
>NZ_JBQHCV010000030.1:0-119492 GCF_052068215.1 Nonomuraea sp. H19
GCTCGCCCATCGCGCGGCGATCGCATGGGCCGGGCAGTGAGTCACGCTGCCGACGACGCGGACCAACCCGTGCCCCCAGGTACGGCGAGGAGCTGCAAGCTCGACCCCTCAGGGCCGAGAAGCTGACGGAAGCTGTGGGTAGAGCGCTGAGACGCCTCCGGCCAGCGCGGACTGCGCCTGGCGGGAGGCGTTGTCCGCGAGGATCTCGTAGGCGCCGGCGGCGAGGCCGTCAACGGCGATCCGGGCGATGTCGGCGGGGTCGGACTTGGCCGTGGTGACCGTCCGTGCCATGTCGGTGTCCATGTAGCCGACGTGCAGTCCGGCCACCCGGATGCCCTGGCCGGCGAGCTGCACGCGCAGAGCGTTGGTGAGCGACCACTGTGCGGACTTGGCGGCGCAGTAGGCACCGATCTCCGGGAAGCTGACCCACGACAGGCCGGACAGGATGTTGAGGATCGCCCCGCCGCCGTTGGCCGCGATCTGCGGCGCGAAGGCCCGGACCACCGAAAGGGTACCGAAGTAGTGGGTGTCCATCTCCAGACGGATGTCGTTCAGGTCGCCTGCGAGCAGGTCGCTGCCGGTGGATGAGCCGGCGTTGTTGATCAGTACGGTCACGTCGCCTGTGGCCTGGGCGGCGGCCGCGACGGAGGCGGGATCGGTGATGTCGAGCGCGATCGGCTTGACGCCCGGCAGGTCGACCTGGCCGGGGTTACGGGCACCGGCGTAGACAACGGCGCCGCGGCTGAGCAGCTCGACAACGAGCGCCCGGCCAAAACCCCGGTTGGCTCCGGTGACGAGGACTGTGCTGGTGGAGAGGTCCATGGAAAGCTCCTGGTGGATGGGCACGCTGATCGAATCGGGTGGGGCCGCCGGTGTTCTCGGTCGGGCCCGCAGGTCACATGGTTGGGCCGGCTCCGCGGGCAGGATGGTGGCCGGCGCGGGGCGTTGGTCACCGGTGGAAGATCGCGGTGGCGGCTGAGACCTCCGCGCATGAGCCGGCCCGGCACGAGCTGATCGTCACGCGGAGAGGGGTCAGGTCTGTTGGTTGGCGATGCCGATGTACTCGCCCATCCGGTATTCGAAGTCGAGGCCCTTCTCGGCGACCAACGCCTCGGCACCGGCCACCCGCGTGAGGAACCCCGGCAGCGTCAGCGAGTGGGCGAACTCACCGTAGGCCGCGACCAGGTCAGCGTCCGGCGGCAGTGAAGCACGGTTGACCATCGCCTTGGCGGACGCCAGGGAGGTCTTGTCGAAGGAGGCCAGGCGAGCCGCCATCGTGTCCACGAAGTCGTCGAGCTCGGCGTCCGGCAGAGCCCGCGTGACCCATCCCCAGCGCTCGGCCAGGTCGGCGACGTAATCGCTGCTGCTCAAAATGATCTCCAGAGCCCGGTCGCGGCCGACGAACCGGGGCAGTCGCTCAGTCCCGCCGCCCCCGGGCAGCAGCCCGCCGCCCACCTCGGGCTGGCCGAACATCGCCTTCTCCCGGCTCGCGTAGCGCAGATCGCAGGCCAGGGCGAGCTCGTTGCCCCCGCCGCGGGTGCGACCGCGAATGGACGCGATGGTGATGTAGGCGGCCTTCGTCAGCCGCAGCACCATGTCGGTCCAGACCGGCACCGCGTCCTTGCCCTCCGGCGCGGGGAAGTCTGCGGCGGCCGCGAGGTCGAAGTGGTTGAAGAAGAAGTCGGGGACACCGCTCTTGAAGACGACGACCTGGATGTCGGGATCGTCGTCGAACTCCACGACGAGCTCGTGCAACCGGGTCATGGTCTCGCCGACGACCAAGTTCACGGGAGGGTTCGAGAACGTGATCGTGGCGATCTCGGGTGTCGGACGTTCGAGGCTGATCGTGCTGGGCCGGCTCATGGGGCTCTCCATACTGTGGTGTTGTCGGTGGCTCTCGGCGCAGTGCGGTGCTGTGGAACGCGCGTGGCACGCCGTTGGCACGGCGTTCCCCCGCGTTCTGCTTCGTGATGGCAGGTTCAGAGCCGGACGATCATCTTTCCGAGGTTCTCGCCCCGCATCAGGGCGAGGAAGGCCTGCAGGGTGTTGTCGATGCCGTCCACCACGGTCTCGCTGTAGCGCAGCCTGCCCTCGCCGATCCAGCCGCCGACCTCGCGCACGAACTCCGGCTGGAGGTCCAGCTCTTCGGTCACCATGAACGCCTCCATCCGCGAACGCGTCACGGACATGTTCCACAGGTTGCGCGGCCCCACCACCTTCTCGTCGTTGTACTGGGAGACCATCCCGCTCAGGACGATCCGGGCGTGCAGCTTGAGCGCGCCGATCGCCGCCTCCAGGTGCTCGCCCCCGACGTTGTCGAAGAAGACGTCGATGCCGTCCGGCGCCGCCTGCGCCAGCTGCTCGGCGACCGGCCCGTTCTTGTAGTTGAACGCCGCGTCGAAGCCGTACTCCCCTTCCAGCAGCTTGACCTTGCCGTCCGAGCCCGCGCTGCCGATCACCCGCCCGGCGCCCTGCAGCTTGGCGATCTGGCCGGCCACGCTGCCGACCGCACCCGCCGCGCCGGAGACGAAGACCGTGTCGCCCTCCTTGACCTTCGCGAATCGGGTCAGCCCGATGTACGCGGTGAGGCCGGGAACGCCGAGCACGCCCAGGTAGGCAGACAGCGGCGCCAGCGCCGGGTCCACTTTCTGGGCGGTGGCCGCGTCGAGGACCGCGTACTCGCGCCAGCCGAGGACGTGCAGCACATGGTCGCCGGGTGCGAAGCCCTCGGCGTTGGAGGCCAGGACGCGGCCGACCGCGGGCCCGTCCATCGGCTCGCCCACCTCGTACGGCTCGATGTAGGACTTCTTGGCGCTCATCCGGCCGCGCATGTAGGGGTCGACCGAGAGGTATGCGTTGGCGACCAGGAGCTGCCCCGGGCCGGGCGCGGGGATCTCCACCTCGCGCAGTGCGAAGCCGGAGGGCACCGGCCGGCCCTCCGGGCGGGCCTCCAGGTGCCAGGCGCGTCCGGTGGTGGGCAGGTTCTGCTCGGACATGAGAATCAGATCCCTTCAGTGAGAAGTCATGACGTGGACCACGGCAACGCCCTTGTCAGGCGGCGTGGGTGGGGTGATCGGTGTGGCTGCGGATGGGCTGGAGGTCGTAGGGGAAGAGCGCGACGCCCAGCGGGGTGGCTGACCGCTGGAGGTAGTTCGCCGAATGGGTGACCTCGTAGCACAAGCACCTGTGCGGTCTCTTCGACGCGGTAGTGGCGTCGTTCGCCCGGCAGCCGTGCCCAGAAGTCCGAGCGGCCGTCTTAGCGGTATCAGGTAGGCATGGGGCCTGGTGAGACCTGCTCGTCCGAAGGTTCTACGGCGGGCTGGGCGGCTCGGCGTGCACCGCGCTCACCTGCTCGGCAGATCCGATCCGGGAAGGAATTATGGCGCGAGAAATTCCAGAGCCTTTTTGACGAAGTCTTCGTGATACTGGAATATGCCGCCGTGTCCGGCGTCACGATACAGTGCGAGTTCGGCGTCCGGGAAGCGTCGGGCCATGTCGACAGAATTGCTGCTGGGCACCATCCTGTCGTTGTCGCCGTTGACCACCAGGACAGGCTGCTGAATGTCCGACAAGTCATAGGGATCTTGCAATCCCCAGGCGTGGATGGCTTTGAGCTGAGCACGGAAAGCCGATAGCGAAATCGCTTTGTCGCGGTTGTCCGTACGCTCCTTCAGCCGCTCCAAGAACTGGCGGGCCGCCGCCCGGCCGTTTGCTGTTCGAGTGAAGAAGAGATACTGCTTCGGATCTTTGAAGGTCAGCGCCCCTTTTATCGTGTCGCGGATGGTGAGAGAGGTGACCTTGTCGATGCCTCGGCCTCCGGCCGGGCCCGTGCCGGCGAGGATCAGCCTGCGAACGAGCTTCGGCTCTTCTTCCGCGATCACCTGAGCGACCATGCCGCCGAGGGAGAAACCGAGAAGATCGACCTGCTCGAAGCCCATCGCCCGGATGAAGGCGATGGCGTCATGCGCCATCGCGGCCACCGAGTTCGGTGTCTTGCCCTGCGACGCGCCGACGCCCCGGTTGTCGAAGGTGACCACTGGATGTCTGGCGGCGACGCCGTCGACGACCCTGGGATCCCAGTTGTCCAGCACCCCGGTCAAGTGGTTGAGGAATATCACCGGCACGCCGGTGTCCGCGCCGAGCTGCCGGTAGGAGAAACTAGTTCCGCCGACATCGACGGTTTGGGTGGGCGCGTTCTTGTATGTGGTGCTCATGGCCTTTCCTTGTGAATCGATCGGTGTACCTCTGTCCCGGCGAACGCAGCTGCGCAGTGCGGCCAAGGCGGCGGTGAAGCCGTGGAACGCGCCGATTTCTTGCTACGCGATGACGAGCCGCACGGCGGGTGGCGAGAGGTTCTTCTGTTCAGGCGCCGAGGTGACGGCGGAGCCACTGACCCATCTGCTCGATCGCCTGGTCCACCTCGGGCACGCGCCCCGCGCCCAGGATGAACGAATGCTGCCCCTCCGGCATCGGGTGGACCTCTGAGGTGACCTTGAAGTCCGCGAGCCGGCGCCCGAACACGGCGCCGTCGTCGGCGAGGAGCTCGTGCTCGCCGTAGTGGACGCTCGTGGGCGGCAGGCCGGTCAGATCGGCGTTCACGAGGCTGATCTGCGGATCGGTGAACTCCAAGGCCGGGTCCTGCAGCCATGCTCCGCGGAAAAGCTCGAGCACGCCCCTGCTGAGCATCTTGTCCTTCCCCTCGTTCTCGTCCACCGTCGCGTTCTGGAGAGTGAGGTCGCTCCACGGCGAGACGCTGACGATCGCACCCGGGGTCGCCTCGCCCTTGGCGAGCAGACGCAGCGGCAGCATCACCGCGAGGGTTCCGCCGATCGAGTGGCCCGTGCTGCCGATGTTCCGTGGCTCGTAGCCCTGCGAGAGCAGCCACCGGTAGGCCGTCTCGGCGTCGTCGAGCTGCGCCGGGTAGGGATGCTCGGGCGCCAGGCGGAAGTCCACGACCAGCGAGCGGACTCCTGCCGCCTTCGCGATGTGGCCGGCGGCCTTGCGGTCGGAGTGCATCGAGGCGGTGACCGACCCGCCGAAGTGGAAGTGAAGCAACGCCCGGTCGGGGTCGGCGCCCTCGGGGATGCACCAGATGCCGGGGACGCCGTCTGCGTTCACCTCGGCGTAGGTGACGCCTTCCGGCTCGGTCGACGCCAGATGGTGCGTCTCGACGATGTCGCGCACGATCGCCAGATCGAGGCCCGGCACCGACGATTTCGCGCTCACGCTTCCCAGGAACTGTGCGAACTGCTGCGCCTGCGGACTGACTCCCACGGTGACACCCCTTCTCCCTGCGCAGTGCGCAGCCAGGTTTAGATTACGACCATACGACCATAGGATGAGATCATGTCCGGGCGCAAGGGTTCTGCCAGATTTGGATTATGATCGTACTTAAATTGGATGCGGGCAGGGCGCGTGAGCCCTCCCCGGCGGATTGGAGAACGTATGGTGAGATACAGCAAGGAGCACAAGCAGGCGACCAGGCAGCGGATCGTCGAGACTGCCGGCCGCCGGTTAAAGCGTGACGGGATCGACGGCTCCGGGGTCGCCACGCTGATGGCGGACGCGGGGCTGACCAACGGTGCCTTCTATGCCCACTTCGCCTCCAAGGAGGACCTGGTCGCCACCGCGGTCGCCCACCAACTCCGCGACCAGCGCGAAACCCTCAGCGCGGTGGCGCCCGGCCGCGCGGGAGTCGAGCAGATCGTGCGTGCGTACCTCTCGGTCGAGCATCGCGACAGCCCCGGGGACGGCTGCCCGTCCGCCGCCCTGCTCGACGAGATCGGCCGCTGCGCCGACGCGACCAAACAGGCCTACACCGACGGCGTGCTGGCCGTCATCGACGACTTCGCCACCCGCCTGGCGCCAGAAAATCCGCAGTCGGTGCGCACCAAGGTGCTGAGCGTCTACGCCGGAATGGTCGGGACAATGCAGCTCTCCCGCGCCCTGGCCGACCGGCAACTCGCCGATGAGGTCCTCGAGCAGGGCATCCAGAACGCCCTCACGCTGCTGGACGCCACACAACAGAGCTGAGACGCCGCATCACCAGACCGTGGTACACCGGGCCGGGATGCACCGCCACACCGCGCTCCGCTGGGTCGCCTACGCCAGACGTGACTGGGGCCGAGTACGTCACATGAGCCGAGGACGAGGCCCATGAGCGGGAGAAGGCGTCCCGTGACATCCGATCTTGAGCATGTGCCATCGAAGTCTGAGGGATGCAGCGATCGAGGCTGCGGCAGCGCGGACGTCCTACGGATGATCCGGGCGCCCGGATCATCCGCGGACGGCGCCTGACCTGATAGAGGTCTCGCTTACGTGGGAGGTAATCGACAGGCCGCACGGGACCGGAAAGACTCCTGACATGAGTCGTGACACCCGTGCCATCGTGGAAGAGTTGCTTCGCCGGATCGCCGAGGGCGATCAAGACCGCACCGCCGAACTGTTCGCCGAGCAGTTCGACTGGCGGCTCGACTGGCCCGCTGAAGGGCATCCGGCGGTGCCCTGGATCCGGCCGCGGTCGAGCCGGGCCGATGTGGCGGACCATTTCCGGTCGCTGAACGCCCATCACGTGCCCGAACTGAACGGCACGTCGGTCGCGCGCATCCTGGTCGACGGTGCGGATGCTGTCGTGCTCGGAGAGATCGCGCAGACGGTGAGGCGCAATGGCGCCGCCTACACCTCGCCGTTCGCGCTACACCTCTCGGTCGAGGACGGACTCATCATCCGCTACCACATCTACGAGGACAGCCTCACCGTCGCGCGAGCCCTCAGCGCTTGAGAGTCCTTCGGCGCGAGCGCCGGTGCCGAGCAGGAAGACGATGGCGGCGTCGCGAGAGCCGCGCCGGGCGGCGGCGCGGCGCAGCGCGTTCTCCTGCGGGCGGGTGAGCGCCTTGGGCTCTGCGGGTCTCAGGACTGGCCGCAGGTCGCGGGGCAGATCTTGACCTCGGGGTAGCGCGATGACGGTTTGTCCAGGAGAGGCTGGGGCTGCGACTTCAGGTGCTGGTCGAGGAAGGCGGCCACGTACGTGCGGGTGAGCTCGGCGGCGCGTGCCGCGGGCAGAACGCCGTAGGCGGGCGTGATGCCGAGGGCGCCCGCCAGCAGCGGGCCGTCGGTGAAGTACTGGTGTTCCGCGCCCGTCAGCACGAGCCAGCGCTTCCACCCGGTCAGCAGCTTCCAGTCGCGGTCCCACGAATTGTCGCGGCCTCCGGGGACGTGCTGCGCCGAGCCCAGGAACATGAACGGCCGGGAGAAGCCGCTCTTGGGGATCCGGGCGTAGGTGGTGCCGTCCATGTCGATCCCGGCCCGCACCCGGGAGTCCTTCACCATGGCCGCCATGGCGCTGGCCCCGCCGATCGACTGGCCGGCCATCGCGATTCTGGAGCGGTCGATCCGGTCGGAACCGTCCCACTTCGAGGGCAGCTGGTCGAGGACGAAGGAGACGTCGGCCGCCCGGCCGTTGACCACTCCCGTGCCGAAGCCCGGGTCGGTGTCGCTGTCGCAGGCGAGGCATTCGGCGACCCGCCCGTCGGGCAAGGTCGTGGCGTAGCTCTCGTAGGTGTGGTCGATCCCGGCCACGACGTACCCTCGGCTGGCGAGATCCTCGGCCAGGGACGTGAGCGTGCTCATCGGATTGGTGAAGCCGGGAGAGAGCACCACCAGCGGAAGCTTCCGCCCCGTGGGTTCGGCGTCTTTGATGGCGTTCGTGCGCGTCTTGCTCAGCGTGTCGTCCGGGACGCCCGCAATCCGGTAGCGCCTCATGGCGAGCTCCGATTCCTTCGGTGTCATGTACGGCGCCCGCTGCCCGTCCCGCTGCTTGGCTGGATACCACAGGGTGACCTTGAGCTCGCGCGCGTCGACGTCGAGGTTCCACGGATCGGGGCGGGAGGTGTCCTTCAGATACAGGGCGGTGGTGCCGACCGGATGGGCGCCGGTGGGGGCGGGCAGGGTGGCGGGGCCGGTCGGCGGGGCCGACGGGGCGGCCGACCGGGGCGGCGTGGGCGCGGAGCATGCCGACGCGGCCAGGACCACCAGCCCCGCGGCGACTGCCAGGAGGTGTCTCATCGAGAGGTCCCTTCACTTCTGCAGCAAGGTCAGGGCCTTGGCCAGGGCAGGGTCGCGCCCCGCGGCCGCGTCCTTCGGGGTCAGGGGCACATGGTGGTCGGGCGGCACGCCGATCCGGTCGATCACCTCGCGGTTCGGCCCCAGGTGGTGCCTGGCGGGGAAGCTCAGCAGGGTGTTGTTGCTCAGCAGGTACGGCTGCGCCGGGCCGGAGATGACGCCGGCGGTTCTGGTGCCGACGAGCCGGCCGATACGCAGGTCCTTGACCGCGGCGCTGACGTGCTCGCACGCCGAGGCGCAACTGCGGTCGGTGAGCACCACCAGCGGCAGGTTGAGCAACTCGACGGTGCCGTCGGTCCACGACGTTTCGCACTTACCGTCCACGGTGCACTGGTAGGCGGTGACCTTGCCGTGGGCGAACGCGCTCACCAGCCGGGTCGCCTCCATGGGGCTGCCGCCGCCGTTGCCGCGCAGGTCCAGCACGACGCCGGTGAGCGTCCGGCCGGTCCGCTGCCTGGAGATCGCCTTGAACACCCTGGTCGCAGAGTCGGGAGCGAACCCGCGCAATCGCACATAGGCGATGTCGTCGTCCAGCAGCTTCGACTGCACCACCTGCAGGGCGGCCAGATCCCGCTGGAACAGGCCGGGCTTGAGCGTCACGCTCCAGCGGCGGCCGGTGCTCTGCCGCAGGAGCCGCAGCCGGACCGGGCGCGCTTGCGGGTATTGCGGGTAGAGGGCGGCGATCGCGGGGGTGGCCTTCCCGTCGATGAAGGGCGCCGATCCGTTGATCGATTCGATGATGTCGCCCGGGCGCAGTCCGGCGGCCTGCGCCGCGCCGCCTTGCACGGTGGTGACGAACAGCGGAGGGAGGGCGACGCCGGGGTTGCCCTCCACCTGCGGACCGTTGACGTTCGCCTGCAGACCCAGGCCGTAACCGTCACCGTCGTAGTAGTCGGGGTGGCGCTCTGCGACGTCGTGCGCCCAGCGGGCGTGGTTGTCGCCGAGGCCGGCCACCATGGCCTCCAGGGTGACGACGGCCAGCTTGTCACGCAGGTCCGGCACCTGATCGGTGGTCTTGCGGTAGGTGGTCTCGAAGGCGGTCCAGTCGGCTTTGCGGTCACCGGTCAGCGCGGGCATGGCGGCCTCGGGCACGTCGCGCCCGTTGCGGTTGAGCTCTTGGGTCAGGGCGACGAATCCGGCGCTCAGCAGCGAGCGGGCGTCCAGCGTGGCGCCGCTGTAGTAGTTGCCGAGGATGCAGAAGTACGCCTGCTCGATGACGTCGATCGTGGTGGCCGTCTCCGCCCCGGGAGCTCCCTCGGGCCGAGCGCATACCGACGATCCTGCCGTGTTCGACTCGCTGCGCGGCGGCGCCGGCGCCGTGCAGGCCGCCACCAGGAGGAGGGCGAGCCCAGCGGTCGCGGTCCTGATGGCGGTGGTCATGACAGGCGCCTCCGGATCCACCAGAAGGACAACCACGTGAGGCCGAGGGTGAGCAGGGCGTAGATCCCGGTCTCGATCCACTGGAAGGGCCAGAAGCGCTCGAGGGGCTGGTAGGTCGCCTGTTGCCGGTAGCCGAGCCGGTTGACCTCGGCCATGCAGCCGTCCCCACCGGCCCCCATCCCCGACGGTGCGCAGGGTCCCGACGTCGTGGAGACCTGGATGGTGCCAGGGTTGCCGCTGGTGGCGATCGTGCGTCCGGACGGATCGACCAGGTCGCTGGCCAGGACCCAGGCGCCCGTGTGGCCAGGAACGGCCGACTCCAAGAAAATTTGCGCAGATCCTGCAGATCCGCCCTGGTCGCGCGATATGCCAAAGTTATCCACGTTCGCCTTGCCGAGCTCGAAGGTCGCGGTGACCGGGGGCATCAGGTGGGAACGGACCAGCAGCGGCATGGCGAGCTGAATCGCGGCGAAGACGGCCAGGGTGAGCGCCATGGCGGGCAGCGTGCGACGCACCAGCATGCCCACGGTCACGCCCAGGACGAAGGCGAAGGCCGCATACCCCATCGGGGCGATACCGCGTGCGCCGAACACCAGCGGGGCCATCAGGGCTAATTCCGGAATAGCCGACTTGTCCAGGGGGTCGGACCACCAGGTCACCGCGAGGCCGCACAGACCGGCGGCGGCCATCGCGGCCAGGCCGGTGAGCCCGAGCTTGACCGCCAGCCAGCGGCGGCGGGTGATGCTCTGGTTCCACACCAGCAGGTGCGTGCCCGCCTCCAGCTCACGGGTGATCAACGGTGCTCCCCAGAAGAGCCCGACGAGGGCGGGCAGGAGCAGCACGACGAGGCTGACGGCCATGAAGGGGGTCTGGTATTCGTCGAAGAAGCGGTCGTAGAAGCGGTCGCAGGTGTTGTCCTGGGCGCAGCCGGCGATCCCGGTGGAGTAGCCGGTGGCCAGGTCCGGGCCGGTCAGGGCCAAGGCGGTGGCGAGGATGACGAGTACGGCGGCCATCATCGCGGCCGAGCCGCGGAACTGGCGCCAGGTCAGCCAGATCATCGCTGCACCTCCAGGGCGACGCGCCGGTCCTCGGCGGTGTGCTTGTCCATGTAGGCCAGGACGAGGTCCTCCAGGCTGAGCTGGGTGACCGTCCAGGCGGGGTCGTGGATCGGGGCATCGGTGCGGATGACGTACGTGCTCTGCCGGTCGGTGTGACGGGCGGAGATCACGTGCTGGTCAGCGGGGAGCCGGTCGGGATCGCGGCGCGGGCCGCTGAGCCGGTGATGGGTGGCCAGCAGCGTGTCAACCTCCCCGGCCACCTGGACGTGCGAGTCGACCAGGACGATCAGGAAGTCGCAGATGCGTTCCAGGTCGGAGACCAGGTGAGAGGAGAGCACCACGCTGAACTGGTGCTCGACGGTCGCCTCCATCAGCCCCTGCAGGAACTCCCGCCGGGCGAGCGGGTCGAGCGAGGCGACCGGCTCATCCAGGATCAGTAGCTCGGGCCGCTTGGCCAGGCCCAAGGTGAGGGCGAGCTGAGCGCGCTGGCCGCCCGACAGCTTGCCCGCCCGCTGCGCGGGGACCAGACCGAGCCGCGCGATCCGTTCCCGCGCCAGCGTGTCGTCCCAGCGGGGGTTGAGCCGCGCTCCCAACCGCAGATGCTCGGCGACGGTCAGCCCGGCGTAGACGGGGGTGTCCTGGGCGACGAACCCGACCATGGCCAGCTGCGCCGGGCCGCCGACGGGCCGGCCGCCGAGCACGGTGATGCCGCCCGCCGTCGGTTCCAGCTGGCCGCTGGCCAGCTTCAGCAGCGTCGTCTTGCCGGCCCCGTTGGGGCCCACCAGCCCGACGACGTGGCCCGCCGGTATGTCGATGGTGCACTCACGCAGCGCCCAGCGCTTGCCATACTTCTTGCCCAGTCCCTGGGCCTGCAGGACCGAAGTCACGCTATGTCCTCCTGAGCGGTGGTCCGAAAGGTCGCCATGAAGAGGGCCTCGATGCTCTCGTCGTCGAGGCCGGCGCGGCGGGCCTTGGACAGCCAGCGCTGCAGCTCCAGCCGCAGCGGGCCATGCATGGCCAGGGAGGCGTCGGTCAGCGTCCTCGTCACGAACGTCCCGACCCCCGGCCGGGCGGCCGCCAAGCCCTCGTGTTCGAGCTCCCGGTAGGCCTTGAGCACCGTGTTGGGGTTGATCGCCAATTGCGCCACCACCTCCTTGACGGTCGGAAGCTGGTCACCCTCACGCAGCAGACCGAGCCGCAGCGCGTGCCGGACCTGCTGGACCAGCTGCAGGTACGGCGAAACGCCCGACCTGCCGTCCAGATGGAACTCGATCACCGACTCCTCCATTTATCTAGGCTCCTAGCACTTTAGACCTTTAGATGTTAAAGGATCATAAGGATCGCTGCAGCGGTGTCGCCCGGCACCCGAAGCGGTCCATCGCTCTTCGGCCCGACCGCAGCCCTTTACGCCGGGGGCAGAGTGCCGCGACCGCTGCGGCGCCACCCCGCCCGAGATCCCGTTTGCGGCCTTGGGCGCGCCGGGCGTGACAGGAGGTGCTCACCGCGGCGTTCGTCGCGCGCGCCGTACTGGTCGACCCCAACACCGTCAACCGCGAGCTGTCCGTCTTCAAAGCCGCCGTCCACCTGGTGGCGGCGCAAGCCCCTGCCGAAGATCGAGAGCGCTACTACGACAACGCCCTGCAGCTGTTCAGCCGTACCGACGGCCTGCGGGTCGCACCGAACTACGACGAGCTCCGCCGAGATGGTGCAGTTGCGGCCGCAGTAGGTGGCGTTGCCGAGCGCCGTGGCGTCGGGCTTCTTCAGGGAGACCTGGGCATCCACGGAGCATGCGGGCCGCATCCCGCACCGCCTCCGCGCCACGCGACCCCGAACACTTCGCCGGCGTCCATCGCCGTCCCCTGGCCGGCCCGGCGGCCGGCCCGGCGGCCGGCTACGTCACCGGCGCGACCCTGCCTATCGACGGCGGGCGTACGACGCATGACCCGGCTCCCCCGAGGTCAGGTCGCCTGAAGAGCGCGGGGCCAGGTGGAGAGGGGGGCGTGGAGGGGAAGGATCATGGTGTGAGTGTCGCCGGCCAGGACCGGCGAATAGGGCAGCTGATGCCAGCCCGCACTCTCGTAGAACGGGACCACGGCGGGCCTGCAGGTCAGGAAGCCGAAGGACAGCGCCAGGCCGGCCATCTCCGTGGCGGTCTGGGCGAGCAGCTTGCGGCCGATGCCCCGGCCCTGGAAGTCGGGGTCGACCGCGACCAGGCCCACCTCGCCGACCAGCAGGCGCTCGCCGCTCTCACTCGTCTGCCCGAACTGCCGCAGCAGGGCCAGGTGGGCGACGGGATGGTCGTCCGCCATGCCGACCATGCGGGCCTCTGGACGGGCCCAGGTCCAGCTTCGCCGGCCGCCGAAGATCCCCGCGTCCGCCGGATAGGCTCGGGCCAGCATTTCGGCGAGAGCTTCGTGCGTGTCAGCGGAGACGTCGGCCTCCCAGGCCAGGGCCCATTCCAGGCGATCTTGGCGATGCAGACGATTCACCTGGCCGTTCTATCAGTGGCCCGCCGGCGAGGAATGACCGGGATCAGGCTGGCGCACATCCCGTGTCCCGGCGCGCTCATGCGGTGACCTGGTCGAGGAGTTCGAGGAGATGGTGGTACGGCTTGCCGGTGGCGCGGGCCAGGCCGAGCTCGCACGTGCGGTTGACCGAGGCGTGGGCGCTGCAGTTGGCGTCGGCCACCGAGGCGGCTTCGGCTTGGGTGGCCGAGGCGGTCAGTTCCGGGTGGAGCAGGCCGCGGTCGCCGGCGAAGGCGCAGCACTGCCAGCCGTCGGGGATCACCACCTGCTCGGCGACCGCCTCCGCGATGCGGGTGATGGCCGCGTCCAGGCCGAGCCTGGTTGAGGAGCAGGTCGGGTGCAGGGCCAGGGAGGGGAGGCGGCGGGCGGCGGGCAGGCGAGGCAAGATGCGCTCGGCGGTGAAGGCGACCGCGTCGATCACCTGGTAGGTGGGGGCGAGGCGGTCGAAGCCCTCGGTGCAGGAGGCTGCGTCGCTGACGACCGGAATGCGTCCGCCGTCGGTGGCCCGGGCCAAGGCGTCCAGGACCCGGCGGCGCATCACCTCGTGGCCGCCGGTGTGGCCCTTGGAGGACCAGGGCGTGCCGCAGCAGAGGCCGCCCACGTTCTCGGGGATGTGCAGCCGCAGGCCGGCCCGCTCGGCCAGGCGCTGGAACGCGGCCATCACGCCGGGACCGCCGTCGGCGGGGGCGAACAGGGTGTTCAGACAGGACGGGACGTAGACGGCGTCGGCGTGCTCGGCCGGGGCAGCGCGGCGGCGGGTTCCGCCGCGGGGCAGGTCACGGCTCCATGCGGGGACGGCGTCCGGGCCGGTGAGGGCGCGGGCGGCACGGCCGGCGCCCTCGGCCAGGCGGGGTGGGGTGGCGGCGGCCGCGTCGAGGGCCAGGTTCATCGCGCGGGTGATGCCGTCCCAGTGGTTGGCGGCGGCCTTCCACGCCTGCTGGCCCACGCGGCCGTGGCGTTCGGCGCGCAGGCGTTTGGTGAGGTCGCCGGTGTTGATGAGGACAGGGCAGGCGGTGGCGCACATGCCGTCCACGGCGCAGGTGTCCACGGCGTCGTAGCCGTACTCTGCCTCGATCTGGCGGGCGAGGGCGTGATCCCCTGCCGCCTGCGCCGCGGCCAGCTCGCGGCGCAGGACGATGCGCTGGCGGGGAGTGGTGGTCAGGTCGCGGCTGGGGCAGACGGGCTCGCAGTAGCCGCATTCCACGCAGCGGTCCACTTCGGGCTCGACGGTGACGACGGTCTTGAGGTCGCGCAGGTGTGCGTCTTGCCGGTCGGTGAGGACGACGCCGGGGTTGAGCGTCCCTGCCGGGTCGCACAGGCGTTTGACCTCGCGCATGACGTCGTAGAGTTCGTCGCCGTACTGGCGGCGGACGAACGGCGCCATGACGCGGCCGGTGCCGTGCTCGGCCTTGAGCGTGCCGCCCCGGCCCAGGACGGCCTCCACCATGTCGTCGGTGAATTCGGCGTAACGCTCAAGGTCGGTGGCGAAGCGTTCGTTGAGCATGAAGTGCAGGTTGCCGTCCTTGGCGTGGCCGAAGATGACGCTGCGCTCGTAGCGGTGCTTGGCGAACAGGTCGGCGAGATCATCGCACAGGTCGGCCAGGGCGGGGACGGGGACGGCGACGTCCTCCAGCAGAGCGGTGGTGCCGCTGGGCCGGGCTCCGGCGACGGAGGCGTACAGGCCCTTGCGGATGTGCCACAGCCCGGCGCGGCTTCCGGCTTCCCGGCTGAGGCGGGCAGGGGCGGCCAGGCGCAGGTCGGCGAACACCTGCTCGGCCGCACGTTCCCGCTCGGCGAGCTGACCGGGGTCGGATTCCTGCCATTCCACCAGCAGGGCGGCGTGCTCGGCGACGGTGAGCGTGCGCAGCACGTCGTCGGCCTTCGGGTCGGTCTGTGCCACCCGCAGGGATTCGGCGTCCAGCAGTTCGACGGCGGCCGGGTCGGCGGCGACCAGCTCGGGCATCGCCGCCATGGCCTCGCGCAGGGCGGGGAAGACGAGGAGGCCGGTGGCGGCCAGGCGGTGGGCCGGGACGGTGCGCAGGACGGCCTCGGCGACGAAGCCAAGGGTGCCTTCACTGCCGATGATCAGATGGGCGAGGATCTGCGCCGGGGTGTCGTGGTCGAGGAAGCTGTTGAGGCCGTAGCCCATGGTGTTCTTGAGCGAGAACTGGGCTTGAATGCGGCGCACCGAGTCGGGGTTGTTCCGGATGCGGTCGCGCAGCCTGGTCAGGCCCTGTGCGAGGTCGGGTTCGAGGGTGCGCAGGCGCTCGTCGGCGTCGGCGGCGCCGACGTCGAGGACGGTGCCGCTGGGGAGCACCAGCGTCATCGACTCCAGTGTCTGGTACGTGTTGGCGTGCGTGCCGCAGGTCATGCCGCTGGAGTTGTTGGCCACCACGCCGCCGATCGTGCACGCCGACTCGCTGGCCGGGTCCGGGCCCAGCTTGCGGCCGTAAGGGGCGAGGCGGGCGTTGACCTGCCGCAGCACCGCGCCCGGTTGCACCCGCACCCGCGCGCCGTCGTCCAGCACGTCGATGGAGCGGAAGTGGCGGCGGGTGTCGACCAGCAGGTGCGCGCTCACTGCCTGCCCGCTCAGGCTGGTGCCACCCGAGCGGAACGTCAGCGGCAGGCCGGTACGCAGCAGCGCCGCTACCTGGTCGGCGTTTTCCGGCACGAGGACGGCCTGCGGAGTGAGCAGGTAGTGCGAGGCGTCGTGCGCCATCCCGAGCCGGTCGCTCACCCGCGTGCGCGAGATTCCCGGCACGGCGGTCTCCACCGCCGCCAGGATGGCGGGGTCGGGCGCGCTCAGCCGTCGCGGTTCAGGATGGGTCACGTTGGTGCTCTCTTCGTTCGGTTATCGGCGCGGGTCGATGTGGATCTTCGGGCCCGGCCCGGCGCCATCCGGGCGGTGTCCGGCCAGGACGTCGGCGGTGTCGGCCAGGCCGACGGTGGCGGCCACGAGCGGGCGGGCGTCGACCGAGCCGTCGGCGTAGGCGGCGACGGCTCCGGCGAGCCCGGCCGAACCGCCGAGGATGCCGACGGCGGTGACGTCCCTCAGCGCGAGGTCACGCGTGTCGAGGGTGGACGGAGTGCCGGCCAGCCCGATGTAGATCACGCGCCCGGCGGGTTCGACGAGGTCGAGGGCGAGGGCGGGCAGTTCGGGCGCGTTGGAGGCGTCCACGACGGCGTGCCACGGCGGCCCCGGTAGCGTCGGCCGGGTCCAGGCGCCCGCGAAGCCCAGGGATCGGGCCAGGTGCAAACCTTCGGGGTCGCGGCCCATCAGGTGGACCTCGGCTCCCCCGGCTCTTGCGAACAGAGCTGCCAGCAGGCCGATCGTGCCGGTGCCCAGGACCAGCAGCCGCTCCCCCGGTGCGAGCGCTGCGGCCTGGACGGCCCGCAGGGCGTTGCCGCCGGGTTCGGCAAGGGCGCCGAGGGTGACGTCCACCGGGCCGGGCAGCGCGTGCAGGGCTGTGGCCGGGACGGCGAGCTGTTCGGCCAGCGCGCCGGGGCGGTCTCGGCTGATGCCGATCTCGGCCACGTCGGCGCACACGTGGTGGCGGCCTGCCAGGCAGCGGTCGCAGTGGCCGCAGCCGAGCATGGTGTCGCCGGTGACCCGCCGGCCGAGCCACGAAGGATCGACGTCCTCGCCGAGTGCCGTGACCGTGCCGCACCACTCGTGGCCTGGGCGCAGCGGATACCGCGACCGGCCGGTGTGCAGGTAGCTCATGTGGCCGGTGAACAGCTCCACGTCGGTGCCGCACACACCGGCCCGTTCGACGTCCACGACCACCTGCCCGGGCGCGGCGACGGGCGGCTCGACCTCCTGGACTTCGGCCTTGCCCGGGCCGGTCAGGACGAGTGCGCGCACTACCGGGGTCCGAGGACGTTCTGACGCTGGCCGCCCAGGCCGTCGATGCCCAGCTCCATCACGTCGCCAGGCTGGAGCCAGATCTGGGGGTCGTGGCCCATGCCGACGCCGGGCGGGGTGCCGGTGTTGATCAGGTCGCCGGGCTCCAGCACCATGAATTGGCTCAGGTGGTGCACGATGACGTACGGGTTGAAGATCATTGTCTTGGTGGTGCCGGTTTGGCGGCGGGTGCCGTTGACGTCCAGCCACATGCCGAGGTCGGTGACGTCGGGGATCTCGTCCGGGGTGACCAGCCAGGGGCCCGCCGGGTTGAACGTCTCGGCGGACTTGCCCTTGCTCCACTGGCCGCCGCGTTCCATCTGGAAGGCGCGCTCGCTGACGTCGTTGACCACGCAGTATCCGGCGATCGCCGCGCGCGCTTCCTCGACCGAGTCGAGGTAGGAGGTACGCCTGCCGATCACGATGCCCAGCTCGACTTCCCAGTCGGTCTTGGTGGAGCCGCGCGGGATGCGCACGTCGTCGTTGGGGCCGATGAGCGTGTTGGGCGACTTGGTGAACAGGATCGGCTCGGCGGGGACGGCCTGGCCGGTCTCGGCGGCGTGGTCGCTGTAGTTGAGGCCGATGCACAGGATCTGGTGCGGGCGGGCGATCGGCGCGCCGACGCGCTCCCCGGAGAAGGCGCGTACGTCGCCGCGTGCGATCCGGTCGGCCACCGGTCCGGCAAGCGTGGCGACGCCGCCGGCGCCGAAGAACTTCTCGTCGAAGTCAGGGGTGAGGTCGGAGACGTCGACGTAGTGGGTGTCGTCCACGCGGACGACGGGCTTCTCGGCGCCGGACGCGCCGATGCGCATGAGGTACAAGGGGTGTTTCTCCTGATCTCAGTCGAGCGGGGCCCAGTAGGGCGAGGGCAGGCCGCGCACGCCCACCCGAGCGGTGAACAGGCGGCCGGAGTCGGGGTGTGCGGCCAGGTCCTGCTCGGCCAGACCCAGGGTGGACGTGGTGATGACGAGGACGTCGAGATCGGGGCCGGCGAAGGCGGCGCTGGAGGTGTGCGGCGCGCCGGTCTCAACGGCGGCCAGCAGGTGGCCGGTGGGGGTGCGGCATTCGACGCGGCCGCGTCCCCAGTTGGCGATCCACAGGTTGCCGTCGGCGTCGGCGCACATCCCGTCGGGCTTGCCGTCGGTGATGGTGAACGCCTCCCGGCGCGGTCCGGCCTTGCCGCTGGGCGGATCGTAGTCGCGCACCCAGACCGTGCCGGGGATGGTGTCCACGCTGTAGAGGCGGTCGCCGGCGGGGCTCCAGGCCAGGCCGTTGGACAGCACCAGGTCGGTGTCGAGGTAGGTCAGGCCGGTCTCGTCCAGGCGGGCCAGCACCTCCTCACCGTGTCGGTCGTCCTGTGCCAGGCTCCCGATCAGGAAGCGCCCGGCCGGATCGACCGCGCCGTCGTTGAGCCTGCTGCGCACGCCGGGAGCCAGCACCCGGGCCAACTCCGTACGGCGGCCGTCGGCGTCGAGCCTGGTGAGAATCTCCTTCTCGGCGACGATCAGCCGCCCGTCCGCGGAGACGGCGACCGCCCCCACGGTGGACCCGAAGGCGTGTCGCCCGGTGGCGGTGACGATGCCGGTCTCGGGGGCGACCAGGCCCTCGTGCACGGCGCCCGCGACGATGTCGACCCACAGCAGGCGCTGCCGGGCGGCGTCCCACACGGGGCCCTCGCCGAGGGCGTAGACGTCCGCCGAAGCCGGCGTCGCGGCGAATTTCACGCGGGGTCCTCTCCAGTGACGATGGCGCGGATGGCGGGCAGGTCGTCGACGAGCGCCCTCAGCGGTGTGCGATAGGCCAGGCCGCTGACGCTGATCGCGCCGCTGGGCACGGTGGGCGAGGTCAGGTAGGCCGGTACGGCCACGCAGTTGACGCCGGGCTCGTTCTCCTGGTCGTCGACGGCGTAGCCCTGCTGCCGGATGCGCACCAGCTCGGCGTGCAGTTCACCGGCCGTGCCGATGGAGCGCTCGGTCGGCCGCTCCAGGGTCCGGTTGCCCACCCAGGCGCGGACCGCGTCCTCATCATGAAGGGTATGCGCGAGCAGCACCTTGCCGACCCCTGTGCAGTGCGCCGGGTTGCGGCCCCCGACGACCGAGGTCAGCCTCACCGGCCCCGACGGCGGGTCGAGCTTGGAACGGTAGACGACCGAGGTCCCGTCAAGCACCGCGTAGTGCACGGTCTCGCCGTAGCGGTCGCACAGCGCCTTGAGGATGGGGGTGACGCGGACGTGATCGGGCCGAGCCTCGTGATGAGCGAAGGCCATCCGCAGGAACTCGTCCCCTAACACGTAACGGCCGTGACCGTTCTGCGCGGCGAACCCGGCCCGGCGCAGCGCCGCCAGCGCCCGGTGCACCGTCGGCTTGGCACTGGCCACCGCCCGCGCCATCTCCTCCAGCCCGATCCCGTCGGGGTGGTGGGCCAGCTCGGCCAGCACCGCCAGCACGCGATCGGATCCGACGAGCTTGGAGCCGCCTTCGGCGTCGGCTACCACCTCGGACGTGTTCTTTGCAACATATTCCGAATATTAGACCAGTGTTCCATCAAGCGAAAGCTCTCCCCCAAATGGGCGGCTTCTGTCAGCCATGAGTATGCGCTAACCTCATGCAAGATTCCAAATGTTAGATGCGAGTTCTAATTCTTGGAAAAGAATGGCTGTCTGCGACGGCTGCATGAGCGGCACCGCGTACGGCATCGTCGTCCTCCACCTCACCCCCCGAAGCCGCCGCTGGCGGCCCCTTCGGCCACGCCCTCCCTCACCGGCTCCAGCGGCGGCCACGTACCGCGCGAATCCCATTGAAAGGACGTCCACGCCGCCGCCCAGTAGATCGGCCCGATCGACATCCTCGTCAACGGCGCCGCGGCGTGCTAGCCAACGCCATCGCCCCCGCCGTCATCGAGACTCCGATGAAGGCCACCACCGGCCCCGAGGCCCTGGCCCACATCATCAGCCTCATCCCGATGCGCCGCATCGGCCGTCCCGAAGAGGTGGCCGAGCTGATCGCCTGGCTCACCTCCGACAAGATCAGCTTCTCCACGAGTGCGGTGGCCGCGCCACCTACTGACCGCGCCGTCGCCAAGCCCTCTCGTTGAGAGGACGCGGACCCCGTTCAGCAGGTCCGTCAGCGGATCCATGCCGGTCGGCGTAGACGAATCCGTATGGAAGCGAGCGTGCTCGCCATGGCTGTCGCGGGTGTGCGGCTGGTTGGCTGGAGGGCATGCATGACGAGACGATTTCGGTGACCGGCGCCACGGGCAAGACCGGCCGCCGGGTGGTGCGGCTGCTCAAGGAGCGGGGCGTGGCGGTGCGGGCGGCCTCCCGGTCCGGCGAGGTGCGCTTCGACTGGGCCGATCGCGCCACCTGGGAGCCGGCGCTGCGCGGCGTGACCGGACTGTACCTGGTAGTGCCCGATCTCGGCAGTGAGCAGGCGGCGCAGGACATCGCCGCTTTCACCCGGCAGGCCGCGGCGGCCGGGGCGAGGCGGGCGGTGCTGGTCTCCACGCCCGGCGACAGCCCCGGTCACGAACACTTTCTGGCGGCGGAGCGGGCGCTGGATGAGGCGGGCCTGGAGTGGACCGTGCTGCGGCTGCGCTGGTTCTCCCAGAACTTCAGCGAGGACTTCCTGCACGACCCCGTCCTCAGCGGCGAGGTAAGGCTGCCGGCCGGGGACGGCAAGGAGGCGTTCATCGACGCCGAGGACATCGCCGCCGTGGCCGTCGCCGCTCTGGCCGAGGGCGGGCACGCCGGGCGGGCGTACGAACTGACCGGCCCCCGGCTGATGACCTTCGCCGACGCGGTCGCCGAGATCGCGGAGGCCACCGGCCGCGACATCCGCTACGTGCCGCTGACAGCGGAGGCGTACGCGGACGAACAACGCGCACACGGCGTACCCGAGGAGTGGGTACAACTTACTGTCGGCCTGTATGAGCACGTCCGCTCCGGCGGGCTCGCCACCCTCACCGACGACGTCCAGCGGGTCCTTGGCAGGCCTGCCCGGGACTTCACCGACTACGCCCGACAGGCAGCCGCCGAAGGCGCCTGGAACACGTGACCGAAAGCGGGACCCTGCCGACGTACCGAGCATCGTGCACGACGATGCGCACGGCCTGCGCCTGACCGCCGAGCACCTGCATGAGCCGGGCCCTCGCAAGCCCGCCTACGGCGCCGGGCCCCTGACCTACCGCCAGGTGTTCGGCGGAACCCGTACGCCGGTGTCCTGCTCTGGCTCGCGATAACGCCGAGGAAACCTCGGCACTGCTGTCATGGTTCCTCGTCCGCTCAGAAGGCAACGAGGACCAGGAGACGGCTGTGAACCGAGAAAGAGCCTCCAGGGGCATGCATCGACGGCAGTTCCTGCAGCGTGCGGGCCTGGCCGCCGCCGGCGCGGCGCTGCCAGTGCTTGGGACGAGCGGCGCAAACGCTGCCGCTGCGTCGTCGCCCTCCACCGATCCCGACCAATTGTTCAAGGACGGCCGTTTCAAGGAGGCTGAGCGTGGCTACCGGCGCCGGTTGCGGGAGAACGCCGATGATGCGCACGCCGCCGGGCAGATCGGCTACATCGCCCTGCTGTCCAACCGGTTCGCCGACGCCGAGAAGTTCCTGAGGCAGGCCGTGACGCTGAAGCCTGACGATCAGTTCCTTCTCTACCAGTTGGCGGACTGCTTCGTACGCCAGGACCGGCTGGCCGATGCGGCACCATGGCTGCGCAAGCGCGGCACCACCGTCGACGGCGCGTACGCCACGCTGTACGAGCGCATCGAGGGCACACCTTGGCAGGTGCGCGGCCCGCAGAGCACTCGTATCCCCTTCCTCGGGCTCGATCCCCTGCCGCACATGGAGGTCTCGATCAACGGGACACCCCCGAGGATCTTCCAGCTCGACACCGGCGCGACGACGGCCGGCCTCACCATGGAACTGGCCCGCGAGGCCAAGATAGATGTGGTGTCCACCAGCATGGGCAGCGCCGACGGGCAGCGGTTCGTCATGTACCACGGCATCGCCGAGTCGGTCCGCATCGGCGATATCGAGGTGCGCAACGCGCCCGTCCACTGGAACGAGGCCGTGCGGCCGCCACTGCCCGACGGCTCCCAGGCGCAGGGCACCATCGGAACGGTGCACTTCTACCACTTCCTCACCACCATGGACTACGGCCACAAGCAGTTCGTCCTGCGCCGCAAGACCGAGGCCAACCTGCGCCGATTCCGGGCCGAGATCAAGCGCCTGCCTGGCGACGTGCTGCCCCTGTGGCTGGCCAAGGACCACTTCCCCGTCACCCTGGGCAGCCTCGACGATTACGGGCCCGGGGTTGTCACCTTCGACACCGGTGGTCCCGGTCGGGGCATGGGCACCTCGTTGGAGATGGCCAAGCGAGCCGGGATCGCGCTCGGCGAGCCCGAGGTGATCAACGGCAAGGTGCGTTACGCCATCACCCCGGAGCGGATCAGCCTCGGTAGGGCGACCAGGCGGCGGGTCAAAGGTTGGGCGGAGGAGAATCCCAGAGTCGACGACGGCATGATGTTCGACACCATCGCCAACTTCACCCACGACTACTTCAAGCCGTTCGCCATCACCTTCGACTACACCCACATGAACCTCTACATCACCGGTGACTCCATGGACCCGGACGCAAGCCAGTAGACGATCCACGTCACTGGCAGTCGCTCGGTGGGCTGGGGCCTGTGCGGACTCTGGATCGTCAAGGGGTTGAAGACTTCGGATGGCTCCGCGGTAGATGAAGGCCGGCGAGGTAGCTACGCGGCGGTATGCCGAAGGTATGTCGGACCCGCGTGCCATGGTGTGTCCGTGATGGTCGTCTTCGATGCCGAGTTGTGGATCTGGGATGCTCGGCGGGCTGATAGCTGGACCTTCGTCAGCCTGCCCGTCGAGGAGTCCGAGGCGATTCAGGACATGACCGGCGGGTCGCGGCGTGGGTTCGGTTCGCTGCGGGTGCGGGTCACGATCGGCGGGAGCAGCTGGAAGACCTCCATCTTCCCGGACAAGGGGCGCGGTTGCTACGCGCTGCCGATCAAGCGGACCGTGCGCGAGGCCGAAGGGCTCGGCGCGGGTGACGTGGCGAGCGTGACCGTCGAGCTCCTCGACGTCTGATCACCCTGCCGGCGCCGTGCTCTCGGGGCTCTATGGGCGAAGTCACGCCGGCGTGATCGACGGCGGTGCCCCCAAGAAGACCTACCGAAACTGGTTAAAAGAAGATTGACCGTACGGAGGGTTGTCCTTCAAGACCAGCACGGGAAGTGATAGCGGTGAGCCTGCGAGGCCGCCTTTCACCGGCGACCATGGACAGGACGACTTGAGGCGGCGCGGATCCTGGCGGGTCACGGCGAACGTCGGGTGCCGCGTGCCGGATGGGCATGCCGGCAGCAAGAAAGGCGGGAACAACGAGAGCTGAACGTGTCTGGCGTCTCTTGCGAGGCGAGTAGGACACCAGAAAGGAACGAGTGTCGCTTTCCAGACGCCTTTCTGTCCAGGCAATCCTGACATTGGCGGCGGGACTTTTGTCGCTGATGGCTCTCAGCGCCGTTGGAGTTGTCGCGGATCTCGCGATTCGCACCGACGTCGAGCAGCGTATCTTCGAAGATACCGAGCAAGCGGCCGTTGACTGGATCGGAGCGATGAACGAGGCACGGCCTCCGCCCCCGGTCACCACCTCGGACGTCAACCTGATCCAGTTGGTCAATTCATCCGGACGGGTCGTGTCGGCCAGTAGAGCCGCGGTGGGACGCCCGGTGCTGAGCAAGTTCTGGCCCCAGTCCGATGATCGCATTGTGCATCGCATGGAGTGTTCCGCTGTGCAGTGCGTGATGTTCACCGCCGTCAGGCCCTCGCCGCAAGAGGAGCAACTGTTGTGGGGTGGGGAATCGCACATCGTCTATGCCGGTCGCATACAACCCGCGATCCTGGCCACCCATACCCTGGAGCTTCTCCTCGGCGTCGGCGTCCTGATGGCCAGCCTGCTTTTCGCGGGCGCGGCCTGGATACTGGTCCGGCAGGCGTTGCGCCCGGTTGAGGCGATACGGAGGCGGATCGCCCAGGTCACCGTGACCGACTTGAGCATGCGCGTTCCCGAACCGTCCGGGCATGACGCGATCGGGCGGCTGGCTCGCACCGCCAATGAGACACTGTCGCGGTTGCAGGAAGCGGTCGACCATCAGCGTCACTTCGCCTCGATGGTGACACACGAGCTGCGCACCCCGCTGACCGGGATGCGTACCCAGTTGGAAGAGGCCCTGCTGTATTCCGACGTGGACCCGCGCCTAGCCATTGACGATGCGCTGTCCACGCTGGAGCGTTGTCAGTTGATCATCGATGAGATGCTGGCGCTGACCCGCTTGCGCACCTCCTCGTACAAGTTCGAGCGGGTAGATCTCACCACTTTGGTGCGGGAGGAAGTCGCACGAAGGGGCACAAAGGTGCCGATCCGCCTCCACGCCGACGAGACCGTGGAGGTGTCCGGCAACCCCGTCCAGCTCGCAGAGGTGCTGGTGAATCTTCTCGTCAACGCCCAACGCCACGCCCGGACGTGTGTCGACGTCAGTGTCGTACGCGCGGATGGACACGCGACGGTCAGTGTGCTTGACGACGGCGGCGGGATCGAACCGGCCGACCGCGAGCGGGTCTTTGCGCCTTTCGTCCGCTTGACCGCAGGACGCCAGCGCGATCCGCAAGGCAGTGGTCTCGGCCTCGCCATCTCACGTGCCATCGCTCAAGCGCATCAAGGCACGCTGACCGTGGAGGACTCACCGCTGGGCGCCAAATTCGTCTTGCGCCTACCGCTGGCGCCGGGCTGAAGCTGCCCCCGCCTGGTGAGGCGGCGTGTCAAGCGCACCTCTCCTGGACGGCCCCGCCCGCACTGTCCCTCCACACGTTGAGGGAGTCCCCGCTCGAGACAGCCGGTCGGCTTCTGTGTCTCAAGCGCGACGGGTGTTCTCCGTGATCTGCCGAAGTACGGACGTGTAGTTCTTGAAGGCCTCGCGCCCTACGTCGGTCAGTGCCAGCCAGGTTCGGGGCTTTTGCCGACGAAGCCTTTGCTCCAGCGGGGCGGAAGAGCCGCCGGACCCGCCACCGACGAGGCCGGGCTCATCGCGGTCACGCCGGCCGAAGCACGCCGCCTGTTCACCTCGCTCCTGGCCCGCACCACGCGACCATCGAACAGCTCCTCGCCTGGTCCCGCTGGCGACGACGCCACCAGCACCGAGCCCGCACCGCCCGCTACCGCACGTCTCCGGCTGTAGTACTAGGGCGACGGGCCTGCCAGACAATGTGCGTGACGGCGGCGACCCTCTGGCGAGGCACTTCGTCACGGCGTCGGCACCTCGAACGGCCGACGCCGGGACGGAATGCTGACCTGGCGGATTCACCGCCGACGACACGGACTCACCTGGCGCGGGGCGGCTTCAGTCGTCGCGCCCGGCACCGCGATCGGGTGCGCTCATGTCCCCCGTCCCGGGCGTGCCGTCGGCGAGCCCGTAGCGCAGATACACGGTGCCCTTCGGACCGGCTACCGGCGGTTCGAGGAGTGTGACGTTCGTGGGCACCGCGCCACCGTCGAACACCTTCTTACCGACGCCGAGCACGATCGGGTGCACCCAGAGGTCGAGACGGTCGAAGAGCTTCTCGCGCAGAAGGGTCTGCACCAGGTTCAGGCTCCCGACGACCTTCACGTGCTCGTGCCGGTCACGGATCTCGCGCACCGCGCCGGCCAGATCCGGGCCGAGTTGCGTGGACCCGGCCCACGAGAGGCCGGGCCTGCCGCGGGAGGCCACGTACTTCGGGACGCGGTTGAAGAGCGTGGCGATCTCGTTGTCCTCGCCGCCCTCCTGGTACGGCCAGTAGGCGGCGAAGATGTCATACGTCCGCCGGCCGAGCAGGAGGGCGTCCATGCCCTCGTACGCGGCACCGACCTGCGCCCCGGCGACCTCGTCCAGCAGGGGCGCCTGCCAGCCGCCGAACGGGAACCCCACCGGGTCCTCGTCGGGGCCGCCGGGCGCCTGCCCGACGAGGTCGAGGGTTGCGAACAGCTCGATGTGGATGAGGCCCATGCCTTACTCCCGATGAGTTCGTCGTCTCGGTCGGGAGGTAGACCTGCGGGCGCCGGCAGACTCATCGCCGCGACGGCACCCAGCTTCGTACTCGTCGACCGCCTCACCCGGCGCATCGGTCACCCCCCGTCCCGCGGTCAGCGTCCTTGCGACGCCCGGCAGCAGGGCTCGGCAGGTATGCCGAGCGCCTTGATCCAGGCCCGCACGTCCGATTCCTCGAACAGCGCATGCCGACCGATCTTGAAGCGCGCAGCACGGTGCTCTGCTTACGCCACCAGGCCGGGACGCCGCACCCGCACTCCCGCTCACGATAGATCACAGGCCACGTCCACACTGGGTGGCCGGCCTGCGTCCAGCGTCATCGCAGGTCACCGGCCTCCCAGCCGGACGGCCTCCTCGGCGGGGGCCGCCAGGCGAACCTGATTGCTGGGCGGACGATCCGCCTAGCGGATCGGGACGGTCAGGCGACGTCTGGTGAGTGGTGGTGGCTCCCTGCGCTCGCCGAGGAGGGTCATGAGCTGGTCCATGGCCACCTCGCCGAGCTTTTCGCCGTCCACGTCGATCGAGGGGACGTCGCCCAAGCCGAGGCTCTCGACGACCATGCGCTCCGAGCTGACCACGACATCGCGGATTCCGCGGCTGAGCAGGGCGAACATGAGGCCAAGGCCGATCGAGGTCGCGTAGGGGACTACGGCGGTGGCGCGGGCGGCCACCACGGCCTCTGCCGTCTCCACTCCGGCGGCGAACGTCGAGGGGTAGGGGCCGAGCATGGTCAGCGTCGCGCCGCTCGACCCGGCCGCGGCGCGGATGGCTGCCTGGCGCTGGCGATCCTGCCAGGAGCCCGCCGGGCCGCCGATGTAGACGATGCGCTCGTGGCCCTTCTCGACGAACCAGGTGACGAGCGCGCCGAAGGCGGTGGCCGTGTCGGCGACTGCCGAGGTCATGCCCTCGATCTCGCGGTCGATGAGCACGGTCGGCTTGAACGACGCGGCGGCGCGGACGATCTCGTCTGAACCCCGGGGCGCGGTAAGCAGGAAGCCGTCGACCTGGTGCGCGAGTTGCTCGACCGCGGCGAGCTGGGTTTCGTGCTCCAGAGAGTGCACCGCGATGGTCAGCTGCATGCCCGAGTCGGCCGCGCGCGCCTGGGCACCGCCGATGATCGGGGTGAAGAAGGTGTTGTCGAGCGTGGGCACCACGACAGCGACCACTCCGGTCTTCCCTCGTGCCAGCTGAGTGGCTGCCCGGTTGGGGACGAATCCGAGCTGCTCGGCGGCTGCGCGGACGCGGGCCACCGTTTCCGGGGCGGCCAGGTCCGGCCGGCCCAGGGCGCGGGAGGCCGTCGCCTTGGAAACCCCGGCCAGCGCGGCGACGTCCGCGAGTGTTGGCACTGATCCTCCTTGAGTCGTTACACGGAATTCACAGGGGGGTTTGTGCGCGAGGCCGCTCACCATCTATGGTCAGGCTCATGGAACCGGTTCCACAACCGGTTCCAGGTAAGCGTACGCCACTGAGAAAGGACGCCGACATCTCCCGCAAATCGGCCTTTCTACTGGTGCCGGGTCTCGTCCTTCTCGTCGCAGGTTTCCTCATCCCCTCCGCCGCGATGCTCTTCGCGCCGCCGGACGTGCCGACCAGCGAGATCTTCGCGCGCCTGGGCGAGATGCTCACGGATCCCTACGACCTGGAGGTGATCGGGCGCACGGTCGGGCTGGCCCTGGCTGTCACGATCATCTGCGTCGTCCTCGGCTTTCCCATCGCCTACTGGCTCGCCCGCTCGCCGTCGCGCTGGAGCGGAGTCTTCCTGGCAGTGGCGATCTTCCCACTGATGCTGAGCAACGTGGTGCGGACGTTCGGCTGGCTGGTGATTCTCGGCTCCAAGGGGGCGCTCGGCCAACTGCTCGTCCAGCTCGGCATCGTCGACGTGGCGCCGCAGCTGCTCTACACCAAGCTGGCGATCGTCCTCGGCCTCACCCAGCTGTTCCTGCCGCTGGCGATCATCTCCTGCTACTCGGCCGTCGCCCAGGTCGATCCTGGCCTGGACGACGCCTCGCGCGGGCTCGGCGCGAGCAGGATCCGCACAATGTGGAACGTCGTCATCCCGCTGACCATGCCGGGCATCGTGGTGGCCGCCACCCTGGTCTTCGCGGGCTCCGTCACCGCCTACACCACGCCCTATCTGCTCGGCGGGTCCAGCCAGCGGATGCTCTCCACGCAGCTCTTCAACTACGCGAGCACCACGCTCGACTGGGCCTCCGCCTCGGCGACGGCGCTCATCATGACGGTCCTGGTCTTCCTGGTCTCCGGGCTGTCCTCGCTGATCGGGCGAAAGGGGGCCACCTCATGAAGCGGCCGATCACAGCGGCGCTCGCGGTCATCGGCTACGTCATCATGATCGTGCCGATCATCTTCGTGGTCGCCACCGCCTTCACGGCGGGGAGCACCCTGAGGTTCCCGCCCGACGGGATCTCGCTGCGCTGGTTCGACGAGGCGCTCGGCTACGAGCCGTTCGTCGAGGCTGCGCTCTCCAGCCTGGAGCTCGCCGTACTCGCCACCGCGCTCGCACTGCTGATCGGCGTGCCTGTCACGCTCGCCGTCCACCGTGGACAGCTCCCTGGCAAGGGCCTCGTCGAGGGGTTGTTCCTGTCGCCGCTCATCGTCCCTGAGCTGGTCGTCGGCCTCGCGCTGTTCCAGCAGCTGATGATCGGCATGGACCTGGACAACTTCAGCACCCTGCTGGTCGGGCACACGGCGCTGATGCTGCCTTATGCGGTGCGCGTGACCGGCGCCTCGCTCGCGCTGGCCGACCCCGCTCTGGAGGAGGCCGCCCGGGGGCTCGGTGCCTCGCCGCTGCGCGCGTTCTTCAACGTGACATTGCCCGTCCTGCGTCCGGGAATCTTCTCCGCCGGGTTGCTCAGCGTGGTCACGTCGTTCAACAACGTGCCGCTGTCGCTACTGCTGCAGGGACGCGACTTCCGGACGCTGCCGGTGACGATGCTCGACTACGTGCAGCAGTCCTATGACCCGATGGTCGCCGCCGCTTCCACCCTCATCCTGGCCGCCACCGTGGTCATCGCGGTGATCGCCGAGCGCACGGTCGGATTCGCCAAGATCTTCGGAGGGATCAATCAATGACCGCCGCCGCCGAGTTGATCGGCGTCACCCAGAGGTTCGGCTCCTTCACCGCCGTCGATGAGATCGACCTCGCCGTGCCATCAGGGAAACTGACGACGCTGCTGGGCCCGAGCGGCTGCGGCAAGACCACCACGCTCAGGATGATCGCGGGCTACTCGGCACCGACGTCGGGGACGATCCGCATCGACGGGATCGACAGCACGCGCACGCCGCCGGAAAAGCGGAATCTGGGGATGGTCTTCCAGTCGTACGCGTTGTTCCCGCACATGACGGTGGCCGACAATGTCGGTTACGGGCTCAAGCTGCGCAAGGTGCCCTCCGCGGAAAGACGGTTGCGGGTCATGGAGACGCTCGAGCTCGTCGGGCTCGCGCACCTGGCCGGCCGCAAGCCGAAAAAGCTTTCCGGTGGGCAGCAGCAGCGGGTGGCACTGGCCAGGGCGATCGCGATCAGGCCCAAGCTCCTGCTGCTCGACGAGCCACTGTCCAACCTCGACGCCCGCCTGCGCGTCCAGATGCGGGCCGAGATCAGGCGCATCCAGGCGGAGACCAAGCTGACCGTCATCCTCGTCACCCATGACCAGGACGAGGCGCTGGAGATGTCCGACGAGATGGTCATCATGAATGAGGGCAGGATCGTGCAGCAGGGCTCTCCTCAGGAGGTCTTCCCCTGTCCGGCTGACCGCTTCGTCGCCGAGTTCCTCGGCTACGACAACTTCCTCACCGCGGCCGACGGCACCCCTCTGACCATCCGGCCCGAGCATCTGCGCATCGTCGAGAAAGGTCACGGCCTTGACGCAATGGTGGTCGACGTGGCCTTCCGCGGCGTCGACCTGCTGGTCTCGCTCGACGTGGTCGACCCGTCGGGCGCGACCGTCAGGCTGCGCGCCGACGTACGCAGCGGCGCGGCCCTGGCACCCGGATCGAGCGTCACGGTGATCGCGCCAGACGCCCATCTGGTCCCCCTCCCCCGCTGAAGCCACTGAAAGAAGGAACCCCATGCCCACGCGCCGTGCCGTACTGGCCGCTGCTCTGACAGTGCTCGCCGCAGCCGGATGTTCCGGCTCCGGCTCCGGTGAGAAGCAAGCCGATCAGGACACCATCGTCGTCAGCACCTTCCCCTTCGGTGTGAAGGAGTTCGAGCAGGCGGTCGTCGCTCCGTTCACCAAGCAGACGGGAATCAAGGTCGAGCTGGACACCGGGTCCAACGCCGACCGGCTGTCGAAGCTGAAGCTCGCCAAGGGTGAGCCGGAGGCGGACGTGGTGCTGATCTCCGACTACTTCGCCGCGCTCGGGCAGAAGGACGGTCTCTTCCAAAAGGTCGACGTGCCCAACATCAAGGAGCTCGCGCCGTTCGCGACCGAGGGTGCCTACGAGGGGCCGGCCTACACGCACCAGCTCAACGGGATCATCTACAACACCGGCAAGCTCAGCCAGAAGCAGGCCGCCGACTGGGAGCTGTTCGCGAACGCGGCGAACAAGGGAAAGGTCGCGCTTCCCGATATTTCGGTGACCGCCGGACAACTCATGATCTCGGGTGTGGGTGAGTCGTACGGCAACGGCCCCTACGACATCGACACCTCGTTGAAGACCCTGGCCGGCTGGGCGCCGAACGTCCTGCAGTTCTACACCTCCTCGACCGAGGTCACGAACCTGCTGACCCAAGGCGAGATCGTCGCTGCCGACGCACTGAGCGGCTTCGCCACCAAGCTTGTCACCTCGGGCGAGCCGATCGCCTGGACGGCTCCTGCCAAGGGCCGCTACATGGCCACCAACCGGGCGATGATCCCCAAGGGCGCCCGCAACCAGCAGGGAGCGGCGAAGTTCATCGACTACATGCTGTCGGCCGAGGCGCAGAGCGCCATGGCGAAGGCCGTGGGTGACCTGCCCACGAACCCGAAGGCCGAGATCCCGGCCGACGTCGCCAAGGTAACGGGCGAGGCGGCGAAGGACCCAGTGGCCGCCGGGTTCAAGACCCTCGACCCCGCCCAGCTCGTCGACACCCGCGCCACTTGGGTCGAGCGCTTCACCCGCGAGGTTGCCGGCAAGTGAATCTTGATCTGATGCCCAAGGTCGATCTGCACTGCCACCTCATCGGCACCGTGCGCGGCTCGACCTTCGCCGAGCTGGCCAGGCGGGAGGGGCTCGACCTGCCCGACACGCCCGAGCGGATCTACGCGGATGTGAACTCGCTTCCGCCGGACCCGGCACTCTACCTGAACACGCGGATCCCGGTTCCGCAGGGCAGGAGCACGGACGAGCCCGAGGTCTCGTACTCGCTGTTCCAGGTGTCCTCGTGGGTTCTCCAGGTCCTGCGCGACGCTGACGATCTCACCAGAATCACCTATGAGGCGTTCGAGGACGCCCACCGGACCAGCGCGACCAGGCATCTCGAGCTCTCCTTCGACGCGCTGACCGAACATCAGGAGAAGCTCGGCTACGCCACGGTGATCGAGGCATACGCCGAGGGCATCAGGATGGCAGAACGCGACTTCGGCATGACGGGCAGGCTCATCGCGGCCATCGACCGGAGCAAGTCGGGCGAGGAGGCGCTCTGCTGGATACGCACGGTTGTGAACAATCCGCACGACTACGTGGCAGGGGTCGGGCTGGACAACCTGGAGACCGCCGGGCCGCCCGAGCGGTTCGAGGCCGCCTTCCGGCTCGCCGGTGAGGCCGGGCTCCGCCGCACTGCTCACTCCTCCGAGCACGCGCCCGTCGCCGCCAACACGCTCACCTGCCTCGACATACTCGGGTGCGACCGGATCGACCACGGCTACTTCGTACTCGAGGACGACCAGGTCGTCGCCAGGGTCAGGGACGAGCAGATCCCGTTCACTGTCGTCTCGACCACGTCGCGGCGCTCGTGGCGGCCGTGGCGGCGGGCGTCGATCGCAGCGATGCTCGAGGCCGGGCTCAACGTCATTCCCGCTTCCGACGACCCTGGGATGTTCCCGACATCGCTGGCGAAGGAGTATCGGATCCTCTCCGATCAGCTCGCCGTACAGGATGAGCGGTTGCGTGCGATGGCGCTGGCCGGGGTGGAGGCGTGTTGGCTGCCGGAGCCGGAGAAGGACGCGCTGCGCAAGCGCTTTGAGAGAGAACTCGCGAGCGTAGAATGATCGGCATGCTGCGTTAGGTCGACGAACCGGAAGCCCACAGGCTCCTCTCCAAGGACCCACAGAAACGGTCGTGAACGACTCCAAGCCGGACAACACCGTGCTGCGGTCAGAGCCGGCCCACGGCCAACCGGTCACCTCCACGGTCCGGCTCTTCATCAGTCGCAAGCCCGTGGCGTATCCCCTGTCCGAGATGGATCCCACCGAAGAGTCGGACGAACTCTCGCCCGGCAGCTTCCGCCTGGCCGGCTACATCTACTCCGACAGCGTCGGCAGTCGATGCGGCATGAGTGGTACGACAGGTCCACATCGCGGGACAGGTCGCCTGGGAGGAGAACGGCGAGCTCGTGGCACCGGGCGACCTCGCCGGACAGGTTACCCAGGTCTACCGCAACGTCGCCAAGGCGCTCGACGTGGCAGGAGCAACGTTCCACGACGTCGTCCGCCTTACCTGGTACGCCGCAGGCTGGAGGAGAAATGTACGACGCTTTCAACGCGGGCATTGAACAGGCAGCCCGCGAGTTCAACCTCGCTACGCCGCCGCTTGCGCTGATCGGGGTCGAGATCCTCTTTGAGCCCGGCATTCTCATTGAGGACGGCCGACGCGGAGGGAAGGCCATCCCGCCCCTGTGTCAAGGCAGTGTGGCCCTCTTCGATGAGCACCTGCAGAGCTCCGTGCGCCGACCGCCCGGGGCGGCCACCTCGTCCGGAAACCGGTCAGCGCCGTACTCCTCGGCCATGGCCGGCCTGGTCTTGCCGATGCCCGATGCGCCGTTGTTGCGAGCGACTCGCGTGACCAGCGGCTGCTGGTCGTCATCGCCTGTTCGCCGATGCGCTCCGGGCGCAGCGCCACTCAGCCCAGCCCGCTGCCGTCCGCCCTGGACCGTGGTCGGCGGGTGCGTCGGTCGCGGCTTTGGCGTAGCGGCGGGCCAGGTGGGGGAAGGCGTCCTGGAGCTCGGCCGGCCCGACGACCTCGATGCGTCGAACCTGCCGATCGCGGCGCCAGGCCAGCGGCAATCGCCGCCCAAAGGCGCGGCGCCGGCCGATAGCCATGCGGCGCTCGCCTACGTCCCAACCGCGGCCGCGGCCCAAGAGAAGCGAGCTGCCAGGGCCCGTTCAGCGGGCCGCGATCCGGCACCCCGGAACAAGGGATTCAAGTACGGGCTCCAGCACCAGGACAGGTGGTCCACGCACATCGGCACCGGCGTGGGCCAGGCGCCGAGGTACGGGGACACATGGAGCGACGTCGGACGAAGCGGCGCATTCATCGTGGCCTTCATCCGCGGCTTCTTCAAGAAGCTGGACTGACGCCGCACCCGGCTGACTGAACGACGCGAGCGACCGCCACCCCAAAGGGGGCGGCCGCTTCGGGCTTCACGGGACGTCGGACCGCGGTGGTTTGAGATCGCTGAAGTCGTCGACGAAACGTTCGGCCGAATACTGGGCGCGCCAGCCGTCGCTGCCCATGTACCGTGAGCTCGCCCAGGCCCGTCTCGGGGAGCTCGACGCGGCGTCCGGACTCGTCGGTGCAGGACAGGCGGAGCAGGCCTCGGTCGGTGGCCAGCAGCAGGCGGCTGACCGCCGCGTCCACGCAGCCGGGGATGACCGCGCGAACGAGCGCGGTGTCCTCCTCGGTGCGGGCCTGGGGCCAGCGTGGCGTGGTGACCGTGCCTGGGGCCGGGGTCAGGTCCTGGAACCAACGCAGAGCCACAGGCCCAGATGGGTGTAGCTCGTTCGTTCTGAGGAAGTCTCAAGAGCCGGCGAGCAGGCTCAGGATCCGGGTCCAAGCGTCGTCTCGGGCCTTCTGGTCGAAGGCCGGCGTGCCGGACCAGAAGAACGCGTGAGCGACGTCGGGGTAGATGACCATTTCGTGCTCGACGTCGGCCTCCTCCAGTGCGGCGCGGATCTGACCGCGCTGGCCCGCGTCGATCAGTGCGTCGTCCTCGCCGACCAGGTAGAGCAATCGGCCGCTGATCCCGGAGGTCAGGTCCAGCGTGGGGGTGGGTTGACTCATCGGGATATCGGTGGTGGGCAGCCAGCCGCCGTACAGCACGGCGGTGTGGCTGATCGGCAGTTGGCAGGCTGCAAGGTAGGCCAGGTGGCCGCCGGCGCTGAAGCCGATCATCGCGGTCTGCTGAATGTCTGGCTGCGCGTCCAGCCAGCTCAGGCAGGTGTCCACGTCGGCCAGAGCCTCGTTGCGGCGCAACTGGTGCAGGAGGGCGAATCCTTCTCGGCGCCCGGCGTCGGTGCGTTCGAGCCAGCGGCCCGGTTCGGCGTGCCGGTGGTAGAACTCCGGCACGAGGGCCAGGTACCCGGCCTGCGCCAAGGCATCGGCCACACCCCGCATGTCGGGGTTCACCGCGAATAGCTCGTGCGCCACGAGCACCGCGACAGGGGCGGCGCGGCCGGCCGGGCGGGCCAGGTAGGCGGGCAAGGTGGTGCCGTCGGCCACGGGGATGGTGATGGTTTCCGGGGTGCTCGTCATGGGTCCAGCATGGGCGCGACTGAAACTGGTAACCAGAGCAGCTTGTTACTGGTATTGGCATGATTAGGCTGCGTTGTATGGCAACAACCGGTGATCTGCAGGCCCTGGGGCAGTTGCTCCGGTCCCGACGCGAGCGCCTACGTCCAAGCGACGTCGGCCTGCCCGCCGGAAGCCGCCAGCGCACGGCGGGGCTGCGCCGCGAGGAGGTCGCGCTGCTGGCCAACATGTCGGTTACGTACTACACGTTCCTCGAGCAGGGCCGACCCGTGCGGCCCTCGGCCCAGGTACTGGACGCCCTGGCCGACGCGCTGCGGATGTCCGACGCAGAACGGCAGTACCTGCGGGTGCTGGCCCGCGGCGGCGAGGACGGGCCCGGCCCTGGTATCGCCGCGGCACCGGCGGAGTGGATCGATCCCGAAGTGGTCTCCCTGGTACAGCGGCTCGAGCCGTTCCCGACGATCGTCAAGGGACGCCGCTGGGACGTACTGGCCTCCAACCCCGCCGCGCGTGAGCTGTTCGCCGACTGGGACGCGCTGCCCGACGGCGAGCGCAACCTCGTGCGCTGGATGTTCACCGCGCCGCGCGCCCGAACGGTGTATCTCGAATGGGAACAGGAGGCCCGGGCCATGCTCGGCCGGCTCCGGCTCGCCACGGCCAGGCACCAGGACGATCCCGGCGTTGAGGCCCTGATCGAAGAGCTGAAGGGGGACAGCGAGGAGGTCCGGCAGTGGTGGCCGCGGCATGACGTCATGACGGTGGGCAGTGGATCGAAGAAGCTTCGCCATCCGAGGCTCGGGCCGCTCAACTACAGCCACGTCGTGCTGCAACTCGCAGACAACCCCGACCAGACCCTGGTCACCTACTCGGCAGCAGGCGCGGTCGGCTGAGGGGAACTGGTGTGGCACCTGGCCGTCCCGGGCAGCGCTGCCCCTTTGGCACGGCCCGAACCTGAGACACATGGCTGACACGCTGACCGGCGCAGCGACTTCACCGCGACCGATCTCCCAACCGCTGGCGAAGTGTGATCCATGACCTCGAAGAGACCGGTCTTCATCGCCGCGATAACTATGTCTAGCACCACGAGTTGGACGCCGAGACCGCCACCGCGCTGCGCCACTACCGCCGGCAGCAGGTTTCTGTCAGTCGTTGGAGCACCCGCAGGTTCCGCCGCGCCACACCACACACGCGAGAGTTTCATGACGGCTCGCGTCTTCGTTGCCCTTGAGGGCTTCGAGGAGGATTCGCACCGCCACCCGCCCGACGTCCTCCATCGGCTGTCGCACCGTCGTCAAGTGCGGTGTGGTCAGCCGTCCCGCCAGTATGCCGTCGAAGCCGGTCACCGCAACCCGGGCCGGCACGTCCATGCCCTGTCCCCGAAGCGCGTCAATGGCGACGAGGGCCTCCTGATCGGTCGCGCACATGAGAACCTGCGGGAAGGAAGGGCGTTCGAGAAGGCCGCGTACGGCGTCGATCGTCGATCGATCGTCACCGGGATGGCTCCTCACCGGGGGCGGAGGGGCGATTCGCGCCTGTCGCAGGACCTCGGAGAAGCCCTCATAGCGCGCGACGAACTCCGGGGTGCCCAACTCGCCAAGGTATGCGAAGTCGCGATAACCGTGATCGATCAGCAAGTGCTGCGTGAGGTGGGCCATGGCGGCGCGGTTGTCGACGAAGACGGTGTACATTCCCTCGCGCCGGACTTCGCCGCCGAGTTCGACGACGGGTATACGGGCTGAGATCTGTTCCAGAAGGGCGCCCGATGCGGCACCGGCGAACGCAATGAGGCCGTCGACGCGTCCCGCGACGTCGATCACGCTCGGCAAATGTCCAGGATTATGGCCGGAACCGAGCATCAGAGCGTAACCGTGCCGCCTGCACTCCAACTGAACGCCCCGCTGGACCTCGTCCGAATACAACGGGAAAAGCCGCCCGTCAGGAACGCGAGTCGAATCAGGCGGAACGGAATCCGGGGAATCCGCGACCGACTCGAGCAGATAGTCGAACGCATACAAGCCCAGCGCTCCGGTCTTTCCTTTGGCAAGCCCCCGGGCATTCGCACTGGGCACATAGCCGATGGAGTCGGCAGCGCGCAGAACCGCTTGCAAAGTGTCCGCCTTCACCCGCTCTGGCTTGGTGAACGCAAAGGAAACCGTTGCGATCGACACTCCAGCAAGCTGAGCGACATCGTATACCGTCGGTCGCCTCGCCACGTCCGCCCCAATTCGAGTCAGCAGTCCATCAAGAGCACTCGTACAGTACCGGTTCGACGGCGCTCCAAGGCCGCCTCCTTTGCGCCCTTCGACTATCGCCCGGCGAGCGGAAAAGCTCCGCCTTGACGCGCGACCGCGCGGCGGACACGGTCCGCCGGGACCGTCATCACGATCATGTCCCGCACGAGGAGAGTCGCCCCGGGGGACGCGGAAGTCACGCGCCCGGGATGACGAGCAGACAGCGTTGATCTCGAGTGGCATCCCTTCTACCAGGTCTTATCGCTTCGTGGATCAATAACGGCGACCCGCGTCGGGCGTGCGGCGCGTGCCTCACCGTGCAAGGAGTCCAGCAGTGAGCATGGTTGCGTCCACCTGATGTTATGCGCTTAGATGCCGAAACGGAGTCGATCCGGCACGACATGTGCTCGCAGTGGAGCACAGTTCGCGCACCCCACAGCCCCATGCACGAAGGGGAACGATGATGATCCGACGGAATATGGCGGTGGCCACGGCCGTCACCGCGACGCTTGCGCTCATGCTCAGCGGCTGTGGGCGTTCGAACGACCGCCCGCAGAACGACGTGTCAGCGAGTCGCCTGACGAATGGTCCGGCCACTGGCACCGTCACTATCTGGGCGCAAGGCACGGAGGGTGAAGCGCTCGCTGATTTCGTCAAGCCCTTCAAAGAGAAGAACCCCGGCGTCGAGGTGAAGGTGACCGCGATTCCGTGGGACTCGGCGCAGAACAAGTATCAGACGGCGATCGCAGGGGGAACGACTCCAGATATCGGCATGTTGGGGACCGACTGGATGCCGACGTTCGCCTCGGCGCTCCGTCCGACGCCCGCCGAGATCGACACGAGCGACATCTTCCCTGTTTCGCGGCAAACGACGGACATCGGTGGAGCACATCTGGGAGTGCCGTGGTATGTCGAAACCCGAGTGATCTTCTACCGCACCGACTTGATGAAGAAGGCGGGGTTCGACAGCTTCCCCAAAGACTGGCAGGGATTCAAGGAGCTCGCCAAGGCCTACCAGGACAAGACCGGTGCGAAATATGGTGTCGCGCTGCCTTCCGGCGGATGGAACGGGTTCTTGAACAACCTGCCGTTCGTCTGGTCGAACGGAGCCGACGTCATGAACTCCGACCAGACGAAGTGGACGTTCGACAGCCCCAAGATTGTCGAGTCCCTCGAATACGTCAACGGCTTCTTCAAGGAAGGCATCGCCAACAAGAATCCCGATTCCGAGTCGGCGTCCACTACCTCGGCCTTCGTTGACGGTTCGGTCCCGATGTTCATCAGCGGCCCGTGGGACATCCCGGGGCTGAAGACCGCGGGCGGCGCCGGTTTCGAGGACAAGTTCGCGGTGGCGCCGATCCCGGCCCCGCCGGGCGGGACGTCCACCTCGTTCGCGGCCGGCGCCAACCTCACCGTGTTCAAGAACTCCAAGAACCCGGACGCGGCATGGAAGCTGATCCAGTGGCTCACGCAGCCCGACGTTCAGGTCGAGTGGTTCAAGGCGGTCAACGACCTTCCCTCGCGGCAATCGGCGTGGAAGGACACCGCGCTGACGAGCGACCCGAAGGTGTCGGTGTTCGGTGAGCAGCTCAAGAGCGTCAAGACGGCTCCCGCGCTCACCACGTGGACGCAGGTGTCGGCGGCCGCCGACACGGAGATCGAGCGGATGGCCCGTGGCGGCAAGAGCCCGCAGGACGCGGTCAGGCAGCTGCAGTCCACCGCCGATTCGCTGGGAACCGGCAAATAAGCATGGCCATGACACGAATCGCCGGCGCTGGAGCACTGTCACGCTCCGGCAGCGACGGCACCACCAAGGCGCGTCGTCGCCGGATGACCGTGGTGGCCTACCTCTTCGCTCTGCCGTTCATCCTGAGCTTCGCCGTCTTCATGGTGTTCCCCCTCGTCTCATCGTTCCTGATGTCCTTCACCGACTTCAGGAACAGCGATATCGAGAGCCCGCTGGCCGTCGAGTTCGTGGCAGTGGACCAGTACCTCCGACTGTTCCAGAACCAGCAGTTCGTGCGGTCGCTGCTGAACACCGTGTACTTCGTCGCGGTGGGCATTCCGCTCACGATGGTCGTCGCTCTCGCCCTCGCCGTGGCGCTCAACAACGGGATCACGCGATTCCGCACGGCATTCCGCGTCGGTTTCTACGCGCCCGTGATCACGAGCATCGTGGCGGTCGCGGTGGTGTGGCGATTCATCCTGCAACCGGACGGCCTGCTGAACACCGCGCTCGACGCCGTCGGCATCCAGGGCCCGGACTGGCTCAATGACCCGCTCTGGTCGATGCCCGCCATGATCCTCATGGCCGTCTGGCGGAACATGGGCACCCTCATGATCATCTTCCTGGCCGGGCTGCAGAACGTCCCCGCGAGCGTATTGGAGGCGGCCGCCGTCGACGGCGCGACCGCGTGGCAGCGATTCGTCCGGGTGACGCTTCCGATGCTCCGTCCGACACTGCTCCTCGGCGCCGTGCTCCTCTCGGTCGGGTATCTGCAGTTCTTCGAGGAGCCGTTCGTCATGACGAAGGGAGGCCCGCTGGACTCCACGCTTTCGATCAGCTACTTCACCTACAACCAGTTCGGATTCGGCAACTACGGCACCGCGTCGGCCGCCAGTTACGTGCTCTTCATCGCCATCGCGCTGCTGAGCATTGTGCAGTTCCGAGCCTTCCGCCCCAAGGAAGCACCATGAAAAAGCCCATCATCGCGGGCCGGGCCCTGGTGTACAGCGTGCTCGTCATCGCCGTCGTGGCCACGCTCATCCCGTTCGTCTGGATGTACCTCGGCTCGGTGAAGACCCAGTCGGAGCTACTGAGGCGACCGCCCACATGGTGGCCCGAGACTTTCACGTTCGAGAACTTCGCCACGTGGTTCGGCCGTCTGAACTTCCAGACGTTCTTTCTCAACAGCGTCATCGTGGCCGTCTTCACGGTCCTCGGAACGCTGTTGTTCTGCTCCATGGTCGGCTATGCGCTCGCGAAACTCGACTTCGCCGGCAAGCGGGTCCTCTTCCTGCTGGTGCTGATCACGCTGATGGTTCCCGGCGTCGTCACCTTCATCCCGCTGTTCGTCGTGGTCAGCAAACTGGGGATGGTCAGCACCTATCCCGCCCTGATCATCCCGTTCCTCGCGGGCCCGATGGGCGTCTTCCTCATGCGGCAGTTCATCAGCGAGATCCCCGACGCGCTCATCGAAGCCGCCCGCATCGACGGTGCGGGCGAGATACGCATCTTCACGCGCATCATCCTGCCCCTCTGCGGGCCGGCATTGGCGACGCTCGCCATCCTCACCTTCCTCGGATCGTGGAACAACTTCCTGTGGCCACTCGTGGTCGCGCAGACCGAGGACATGTACACCCTCCCCATCGCGCTCTCCCTGTACTCGGTGGGGCAGAACGCGACCAACTACGGAGTCCTGCTGGCCGGCTCCGTACTGGTCATCACCCCGGTGCTGCTGCTCTTCGTGGCCCTGCAGCGCTACTTCATCCAAGGAATCGCGGCGACCGGAATCAAATGACCTTCGAAGGACCACATCCCGAATCGCGAAAAGGCAGGCGCCGCGCGGCCGCCAGCGTGCATCCCATCATCGGTGGCTTTCACCCCGACCCGAGCATCTGCCGGGCTGGGGCGGACTACTACCTGGTCAATTCCTCCTTCGAATACTCCCCCGCCGTCCCGGTCTGGCACAGCACCGACCTCACCACGTGGACCCAGATCGGCAACGCTCTGGCCGACACCGACCAGTTCCAGGCGGGGAAAGCCGGCGCCAGCAAGGGGATCTACGCTCCGACACTGCGCCATCACGCGGGCCGCTTCTGGCTGATCACGACGAACGTCTCCACAGGTGGCGGCCAACTGCTGACGTCGACGACAGACCCGGCCGGTCCGTGGGCTCCGGCCGTGGTAATCGACGGCCTGGCGGGCATCGATCCCGACCTGGCCTGGGATGACGACGGCACCTGCTACGTCACCTACTGCTCGACACGCCCCGGCCTGGAGGGCATCGCCCAAGCCCGGGTCGATCTCGAGAAGGGGGTGACACTGGAGGAGCCGAGGCTCGTGTGGCAGGGGACCGGACTAGCCTTCCCGGAGGCTCCACATCTCTACCGCCGAGACGGCTGGTGGTACCTGATGATCGCCGAGGGCGGCACGGAACGCGGCCACGCCATCTCCATCGCCCGGTCCCGCAAGCCCGACGGGCCCTTCGAACCCGCCCCCGGCAATCCCGTCTTCTCGCATCGCAGCACCACGCATCCCGTGCAGAACACGGGGCACGCGGACCTCGTCGAAGCCCCCGGCGGGCGATGGGCGGCCGTGTATCTCGGCGTCCGCCCACGCGGAACGACCCCAATGTTCCACGTCAACGGCCGCGAGACATTCCTCGCCGGCATCGACTGGATCGACGGGTGGCCGTGGTTCGACGAGGGGCGCTTCGTGTACGAGATCCCCGACCACTCATTCCTGGATCGATTCGCCGACCCCTCACTCCACCCTCGCTGGGTCTCCCCCGGCGCTCCCCTCGACGAATTCGTCTCACCCGCCGAACCCGGCATTTCGCTGATCCCGGCCACCTCCGCCAGCGGGAACGTCAGTGCCCTCATGACCCGCGTGACCGACGAGAGCTGGCGCTTCGACGTCGCACTACGGACGGCCGACGGCGCGGCGGGCGTCCTACTCCGACTCGATGACCACCACTGGTGCGAGCTGCGCGTGAACGAGGGCTCCGCGCACGCGGTTCTGCACATCGGCCCGCTCGAATCCCACGTCGGCGAGGCCGCGACCGGCCTCGGGCCGACGCCGACGGTACGGATCGAGTCACTGCGTGCCACCCACGACGGCCCAGATGACATCGCCTTGTCAGTGATCCGCGACGGCCACAGCGTGATGCTCGCGCGCTTCGACGGCCGATACCTCTCCACCGAGGTTGCCGGCGGATTCACCGGCCGGGTCGCCGGCGTCCGCGCCATCAGCGGCATGGTCGAAGTCGCCTCCGTGCGGTACGAGGCGGATGACGCCTACATCGATCCCCTGCCGTGACGCCATGACTCAAACCTTTCGCGAGGAACTCCAGTGAGGGTTTCCCAACGAGTTCGTCTTCGGGTCCGCGACGGCTGCGTACCAGATCGAAGGCGCCGCCACCGAAGACGGGCGCGGCCCGTCGATCTGGGACACATTCAGCCACACGCCCGGTCGGACGTTCAACGGCGACACCGGAGACGTCGCCGACGATCACTACCACCGTCTCGAGACCGACCTCGACCTGATGGCCGAGCTCGGACTCGAAGCCCACCGGTTCTCCGTCGCCTGGCCGCGGGGCATTCCGGCCGGCGTGGGCCCGGCCAACCAGAAGGGCGTCGATTTCTATTCGCGCCTGGTCGACGGACTTCTCGAACGCGGCATCCGGCCGGTGGCGACGTTGTATCACTGGGACCTCCCTCAACCCCTGGAGGATGAGGGAGGGTGGACCAGCAGAGCCACCGCCGACGCGTTCGCCGAGTGTGCGCGGGGCATCAGCGCCGCGCTCGGGGACCGCGTCGACACCTGGACCACGCTCAACGAACCCTGGTGCTCGGCGTATCTCGGCTACGGCAGCGGCGTGCACGCGCCCGGACGATCGAGCAGGCTGGAGCCGCTGCTGGCCGTGCACCATCTCAATCGCGCGCACGGCCTGGCCCATCCAGGCGATGCGTTCAGAGGTCAAATCCGACGCGAAGTTCTCCGTCACGCTCAACCTGCACGTGTTCCGCCCGGACGGCCCGAGCGGCGAGACCGCGTGCTCCAAAGTGGAGGCGCTGTCGAACGACGCGTTCCTGGGGCCGATGCTGGAGGGTCGTTACACCGGCCGGCTCCTCGAAACGACGGCCGGCATCACCGACTGGTCCTTCGTCCAGGATGGGGACCTGGAATCCGTTGATCACCGAGAACGGCGCCCCTTCCCTGACACCGTCGACAACGGGATGATTCACGACGAGGACCGGACCGACTACGTCCGGCGGCACCTTCAGGCAGTATTCGACGTCATCAAAGCCATGACCTGGGCGGATGACATCATCGGCAGGCGCAGGGCCGGCGAAGTCGGACAGCCTCCTGATCGGCAGGTGTCGGGACCGCCTCCTGTGGATCGCCGTCTTCCCGCCAACGCCCGGTTCGAGCGGCTGACTGGCATCCGCGAGGAGCTCCACCGACGCTGGCCCCGCCTGGGTGATGCCGACGCGGCGAAACGCCCGGAATGTACGGCTCGCCGTACAAACTTGCCCCGTCTGGGGCGATCCGCCTGGAGACTAGGATTCCGCGCATGCAGCGTCCCCTCGCCCACCAACTGGCCGTCGGTCTGCTCGCCATCCTCTGGCTGGGCCTCATCGGCGGCATCGTGCTCGTCTGGCGGAACGACGCCGCCCCCTTCGAGATCTTCGCGGGGGTGTTCTGGAGCTCGGTCTGGTATTTCTGGCTTGCCCGGGTCTGGCTGGGCGGGCCGATGGCGATAGGGCTGATGCGCAAGGCGCTCTTCGCGATCTGCACAATCATGATCGTCGGCGCCGCCATAGCGATCGGAATCAGCAGTGGCAAGGTGTACCCGTCGCAGCTGATCGGGGCTGCGGCCGCGCTGTGCGGCATCGCCGGCGGGATGCTGCTCGGCCGCGAGGATGTCAAGCGGTGGAGCCAGTCCACCGTCGCGGCGAAGATGCTCCGCCAGCCGCCCGACGGAACCGCCTTCGACCTGCGGGCCGCCGCGCTCAGGCAGAACAGGGGCATGTTCGGCTGCCTGATGATCGTCATCGCCGCGGTCGTACTGATCGTGGTCGGCGTCATCGGCGAGATGCTGCCCGAGGACCGGGGGGTCAACGCCCCGGACTACATCGCCTTCATGGTCGGCGTGGTGCTGGTGGCGGCCATCGGCATCGCCGGATATATCCGGATAGATTTGCAGGCCAAGGCCATGGGCGTACTGACCGTCACCGAGCGGGGCATCAACGACCACCCCTGGTCCAGGCTCCGCTCGGTCGCTCTGTCATATGTGGGCGAAGCGGTGATCGTGGCCGGGGTTAGCAGGTACCCGGGGGCACGGCTCGACCTGTCCCTCTACGACGAGCCGGACGTGCACCACCTCGCCCTGCCCAACGACGCCAGCCTGCACGGCTCGATCGCGGCGGCGCTGGCGACGCACTGCCCCGACGGCGTGTTCCTCGGCTGGGTCCAGCGGACTGACGAAACGCGTCCAGTCCGGTGAGCGCCTTACCCGTTCAGCAGGTGGATCTCCTGGGTGCGCGAGGGCGGCCAGCAGATCGACGGCTTCGCGGGCATACCGCCAGGCGGTGGTGGTGCCGACACCGAATCCGCCGGCCAGGCGCGCGCGGTGCCACATCGAGTCGGAACGGGAATCACGGCCATTCTTCATTTCCTAAAGGTGGCCGCCGTAATCCGGCGAGTCATGGATGTTCACCGGACGGATGACCATAGCTCAAAGAATGCGTAGCGCGTTACTTTATTTCGCTGCGATGCCGGGGGAGTGTGGACGGTACGCCCATCTCTGCAGGGAGGATGACGTGTCGACATCCGTGGGCCAGGAACCCACTCCCCAGAACGTGCCATTCCTCGATCCCCTGGATCCGGCTTTCGACTTCGGCGCGCCCGAGGTCTTCGCGGCCCAAGCGGAAAGCTGGTACGCGACAAGCCCCATAGGCCTGCTCGTGCTGCGCTATGAGCAGGCCAACGACCTCTTACGCGACCGGAGGCTGGACCACAACGGCAAGCGATACCTGGAGACGAACGGGATTTTCGACGGTCCGATTTACGAGTGGTTCGTCCCGATGATCGTCAACCACGAAGGAGAGGATCACCGCCGCCTGCGCCGCCTGACGAGCAAGGCGTTCACCGCGCGCACGGTGGAAAGTCTGCGGCCGTTCATCCGGGCCCAGGTCGAGCAACTGACCGAGGGCCTGGCGTCGGCCGAGGGGTGCGAGTTCGTCGAGGACTTCGGCGCCCGGCTGCCACTGGCGGTCATGTGCCGGCTGCTCGGCGTGCCGCCCGAGGACTACGACGTCTTCGGTACCTGGACCAGAGACATCGGCCTGGTCTTCAGCCTCGCGGCCGGGGGCGATGTCGCCACCAGGGTGGAAGCCGCGGTACGCGGCCTGAACGACTACGCCGACTTCCTCATCGAGGAGAAGTCGGCCAGGCCCACCGACGATCTCAGCTCCGCCCTGGTCTCGGCCCATCAGGCCGACGACAGCCGCGTCAGCAAGGACGAGCTGCGCAACCTCCTGGTCACGCTCGTGTTCGGCGCCCAGGACAACACCCGGCACCAGCTCGCCAACGCCATGGTCGCCTTCTCCGAGCACCCCGACCAGTGGACCCTGCTGGGGCAGCGGCCGGAGCTGGCGGCCCAAGCCGTCGAAGAGGTGATGCGCTGGCTTCCCTCGGCGGGCACCATCTACCGGTTCGCCGCCGAAGACTTCGACTACGAGGGACTGCACATCGCGCGCGGCACGTTCCTCACGATGTGCGTGAACGTCGCCCAGCGCGACCCGCGCGCGCACAAGAACGCCGGTCAATTCGACATCACGGCCGTCAGGGACAATCCCCCGCTGCAGTTCGGCGCGGGCCCGCACCACTGCCTGGGCGCGGCTCTCGCCCGCGTCGAGATAGGGGAGGCGCTTCCCATCCTCGCCGCGCGGCTGGGCCCGCCCTCCGTTGTGGGGCCGATCACCTGGCAAGGCCCCATCGGGATCCAGGGCCCGGATGCGCTACCGCTGCGCTTCGGCTGATCAGGTCCCGCGGCCCGCCCTCCTCCCGGGGAGGGCGGGCCGCCGTCACCTTTCTGCCAGGCCTGGGGCGCGCCGATCTGCTTGACGCTCTGGTCCAGCGCGTACGGCACCAGCGCGTCCAGCCAGATCTTGCCCGGCAGCGCGCAGGCCGAGGTCAGCTGCTTCCAGGTCTGGGCGGCGAGGTCCTTGCGGATGCCGCTCGTCGAGGACGCCGCGGGCGATCAGCGGGGCGGCGCCGGACGCGCATCCTCGCCGGCGCCACACGGTCCGCACCCCGCCCCGGCGTCAGTCAGTCAGGCCAGTCAGCCCCCCTGCGTCACATTCGCCTGCGCGGCGATCCGCACATGCAGCGGCTCCGTAGTCCCAGGCCCGGACGGCACCTAACCCCGATCTGCACCCAGTCCCCCGCAGGCACCTGAGCCCAGTCGAACGGCACCCAGCCAGTAGCCATCCCCACCGGCGGCTCTTCCTCGATCGGATCCTCATCCAGCCACCCCCACGGCAGCCACCACCATCTCCTTGGTCCCCCCAGACCGCGTAACGTTGACGGTGCCGTCCTTGAGGTTGTACCCGCGAACCTCCACCCCGTCCTGGATGTCGTGCGGCCGCCGGATGGCGTCCACGGCGATCGACCGCTGCCAGTCGTTGCCGATCTCGTCCTCAAGCGACGGATCCCCACAGGTCATGAAGTCGCTCCACATATAAGAGACGATCTTCTGCACGTACCGCCCGGCCATGGTCACAGCCTGGTCCAGCCGTTCCTTGGAGGTCTTCCCACGTGGGCCGGTCGGCGCGCACGGCTGATCGCCGGACGGCTCGAACGCCTCCACGTTCGCCCAGGGCTCCACGTGATAGCCCTGATCGATCAGCTCCTCACGGGCCGCCGCCATCTCTCGGTAGTAGTCCCGCGTGGACCCGTGGTAGGCGGTGTCGTACGTCGACTCCCCCACCACCGGCCGCAGCCGCTCGTCGGGTCAGAACAGCCCGACCTTGCCCGTCCCCCGGCTGTCCTGCGGCGCGATGATCTCGAGCCCGGTCTTCACCAGGGCCTCGAACCCTTCGGCCACCTGCTTGGGCGTCTGCCCGAAGGCGACCCGCTTGCGCGCGTCCAGGTAGGGGCTGATCAGGATCAGCTTGAGCGTGCCAAGGTGGCGCTTCTCGGCCCGGGTCTCCGCCTTCGAGTCGCGCCGGGCGAGCGGCAGCGCGGGGAAGACGCGCATGCCGAACTGGTCGGCGAGATCGAGCAACTCGGTGAGGCTGTCCTTGTCCTGGTTCGAGCCGGCCACGAGGATCATGTCGTACGACCGGGGCTTGTTCAGACGCGCACGCGGCCGATGCGGTTGCCGGGGTTGGCCTCACGAAGGTCGCGGAGGGCGGCGTCGTGGCAGTTGAGGCCGTCTTCCTCGCACGGCTCGTAGAGCGCGTCGACGGTGCCCTTGGCCAGCACCTCGCCGGAGTCGGAGACGGTGCGGAACTGCAGGCCGTACCCGATCCTGATGATCGTGTCGCCGCCGACGCGGTGGATCTCCTGGAGCTGCTCGCGCCAGGTGCAGGGGGTCGACTTGGGGGTGATCCAGTAGCCGGTTACCGCATACGGGGTCTTCTTGCCGGTGTCGAACGTTCCACAGGGGTCGGTGAACTCGCTCACCGCCGGCGTCGGCTCGGTGTTCGACGGCGTGGGGGTGGTGGTCTTGGAGGCCACGGGGTCCGGGTCGTCACCTACGCGACGTCGGGCCGTGTCATCAGCGGCGACCGCACATGCAACGCCAGACTAGGGCCGGTCAGGGGCACGGTGCTCCACGTCGCCACCGCTGTCCCCGCGTCGGCGTCGACCACCAGCCGAACCCGGTGCGGGGTGGTGATGACGTAAAGCTCGGCGACGAACGTGTTGCCCTGCCAGGCGCCAGCCGCGACGACAGGGCGGCCGAGCGGCGAACTTTCCCGCCATTCGCCGTGGCCGACCTCGACGTTGAGGAAGGACCCGAATCGCAGGAGCCATCCACCGTCCACGGGATCGACGATCACCATGGTTCCGCCGGGCAGAGCCGAATCCTCGGCGGAGGCGTCGAGTCTCGCCTTGACGGAACGCTCCGGGGCGGCCGAACCCGGCACCGGCGCGAGTGACAGCCGCCGCAGCCGATCGGCGAGGATCTCGTCGTCCCGGGTGCTTCCCGTATGGTCCATGCCGGGCAGCAGGCACTCCCAAATGGCGTCGAGCACGTCCTGAGCCTGCCCTTGGGCGGTCACGGCGACTACGAGATCGTGCGACGGGACGACCACGCATTGCTGGCCGAAGGCACCGTGACCGTGGTACCCGTGACGCGACATCCAGAACTGGTATCCGTAACCGCAGCTGAAGTCGACGTCGTCCGATCCGTCCTCGAATGGCAGGGTGTCGATGTGCCGTCTGGTCGCGAGCTCCACCCATTCACGCGGGACGAGCCGCCGGTCGCCCCAAAGGCCTCCGCGCAGCAGCAGTTCACCGAAGGCGGCGATGGCCTCGGTCGTGAGGTGCAGTCCGTGGAATCCGAAGGCGGCACCGCTCGCCACCCGATCCCATTCGGCGTGGTCGACGCCCATCGGCTTGAAGAGGCGCTCGTCGAGCAGTTCCGGGAGGCCGCGGCCGGTGACCCGTTCCACCATCCGGGCCAGGATGAAGGTGGTCGAATTGTCGTAGGCGTGCCGTGTTCCCTCGGCCTCGGGAAACGGTACGCGCAGGAAGCCCTTCACCAGGTCGCCCGGTTCCAGTCGCCAGGCCTCGGCAAGGCTGTCCGTACGGTGTCCGGCCGTCATGGACAGCAGGTGGTGAACGGTGAGGCGGCGTCCCTGCGCCGAGATGTCGGCCGGAACGTGGTCGGGCAACACGTCCACCACCCGATCGTCCAGCGAGAGCAGCCCGTCGGCGATCGCGAGCCCCACGGCGACCGAGGTGAACGACTTGGTCAGCGAGTAGAGCAGGTGCGGGCGCTCGGCCGAGTACGGCGCCCACCAGCCTTCAGCGACGACGTGACCGTGGCGTACGACCATGATGGAGTGACACTCGACGGATCGTGCTTCGAGCCGGTCCAGCAGCGCGGTGATCGAACGGGACGACATCCCCGAGGCGGCCGGCGTCGAGCGCGGCAGTAGGGTGCGCTGAGAAGGCATCCAGGCACCCTAACAAAACCGCCAAATCCGCCCAATCGAGTTACGAGACAGAGCTCAGGTTCTGCGATTGGGTCGATCGGGGAGTTGCGCCGCGTAGCGGGCCCACTTGCCGCCGGCCTGGGTCCAGGCGGTGGCGGTCTCGGGACTGATTCCCGGCAGTTCGGTGAGGATCACGGCCGGCAGTCGGGTGGAAAGGCCCTCTCGCCCAGCATCAGCGAGGTCTTCGCCTCCTCGATCACCACGCTGGTGACCGGCGGTCGGCAGATCATGGTGAGGGGCTGGGCATAGCGCAGCCGGGAGTATCGAGCCGCCGCCCCGACCGGCCCCGATGGAGCGGCTGCTGGGCGCGGCCGAGGCGATGTTCGAGCGGCCAGTTCACTGATGTCTTTCCTGGTGGCGCACAAGGTGGTGGCGGCAGGTCACAGGCCGGTCATGCGTTCGAGGTGCTCGGGGTAGCGGCCGCCCTGGATATCGATCTTGGCGGCGGCGGTCTCGATGTGTTCGAGGTCGTCGGTGGTGAGCTCGACCTGGGCGGCGGCGATGTTCTCCGCCAGGCGCTCCAGCCGACGGGTGCCAGGGATCGGGACGATCCAGGGGTGCTGGGCCAGCAGCCAGGCCAGGGCGATCTGGGCGGGGGTGGCGCCCTTGCGCTGAGCGATGGCGGCCAGGAGATCGACGAGTGCCTGGTTCGCCTTCCTCGCCTCGGGGGCGAAGCGCGGGATGCTCGCGCGGATGTCTGAGCTGTCGAAGGTGGCGGCCTCATCGACGGTGCCGGTGAGGAATCCCTTGCCGAGCGGGCTGTAGGGGACGAAGCCGATGCCGAGCTCTGCCAGCGCCGGCAGAACCTCCTGCTCGGGCCTGTGCCACCACAGGGAGTACTCGCTTTGCACGGCGGTCACGGGCTGGACGGTGTGGGCGCGGCGGATGGTGCCGGCGGCTGCCTCGGACATGCCGAAGTGCCGGACCTTGCCCGCCTGAATGAGCTCTTTGACCGCTCCGGCGACGTCCTCGATCGGCACCTGCGGGTCGACGCGGTGCTGGTAGTACAGGTCGATCACCTCGACGCCGAGCCGCCGCAGCGAGCCGTCGACGGCCTGCCGGATGTGTTCCGGCCGGCTGGACAGCCCGCTCTGGCGGCCGTCGCCGTCGAAGGCGAATCCGAACTTGGTCGCGATCACCACCTGATCGCGGACGGGGGCGAGGGCTTCGCCGACCAGTTGCTCGTTGAGGAACGGCCCGTAGACCTCGGCAGTGTCGAAGAACGTGACGCCGCGCTCCACCGCCGCCCGGATCAGCGCGATCATCTCCTGCCGGCTTCCCGGGTTGGGACCGTAGCTCTGGCTCATGCCCATGCAGCCCAGGCCGATCGCCGAGACCTCAAGGCCACGCCCGAGAGTTCGCTTGTCCATCGTCTTCTCCATCGTCATCGCTATCGTTGCTCAATCACTGATGCCGACAAGGCCGGTCGCCGACCGTGCTGGTCTGGCATTCGTCCGTCCTCCTGCGGCAGAGGCGGCCTGGTGGCGTTGCCGCTGCTGTCAGGCAGCCGGGCCTGTCTCCTCGACGAGGGTCTTCAGCTGGGCGACCGCGCTCATCGCGGTGGGCCGGCCTGCGTAGAAGGCCAGGTGGGTGAGGGCCTCGACCAGTTCCTCCTTGCTGAGCCCGTTCTCCAGCGCCTTGCGCAGGTGGAAGTCCAGCTGTTCGGTCCGCTACAGCGCGGCCAGGGCGGTGACGGTGACCAGACTGCGGTCGCGCGCCGACAGCTCCGGCCGCTCCCACACGTCCCCGAACAGCACCGTGTCCGTCAGCTCCACCAGCTTCGGCGCGAAGTCGCCGAGCCCGCTCCGGCCGCCTGCGGGCTGCGGACTCCCCGTGTTCTGCGTCATGTTGCTGCCTTTCGATAGGAGCGTGGTGAGGCTCGGGGAGGCGGCGGGCGGTACGCACAACCCCGGCATCAGCCAGCAAACCGGCGATGAGACCGGGCAGACAGTTCCTGCTGTTTGGTGTACTGACAGAACACCCCACGGCACCCAAACCGGGCCTACCCTGGGAAAACATGGACAACCGCAGCGAGGTCCGCGAGTTCCTCCTCTCGCGGCGAGCCAAGATCACTCCGCAGCAGGCCGGCCTGCCCGCCTACGGCGGCAACCGGCGCGTCCCCGGGCTGCGCCGCGAAGAGGTCGCCATGCTCGCCGGCGTCAGCGCCGAGTACTACGCCCGCCTGGAACGAGGCAACCTCAGCGGCGTCTCCGAAAGCGTCCTGGAATCCCTCTCCCGCGCCCTGAAGCTGGACGAAGCCGAACGCGCCCACCTACACGACCTGGCCCGCACCGCCAACGCCGGCCCCCGCATCCGCCGCCGCCCTGCCCAGCAGCAGATCCGGCCCGGCATCCAGCGCCTGCTGAACTCGATGACCGACGCGGCCGCCTACGTCCGCAACGGACGCCTGGACATCATCGCCGCCAACCGGCTCGGCCGGGCACTGTACGCGCCCGTCTTCGACGACCCGGTGCGGCCGGTCAACCTCGCCCGCTTCCGCTTCCTCAACCCCCGCGCCCGCGACTTCTACCCCGGCTGGGACGAATCCGCCCACACCACCGTGGCCCTGCTGCGTACCGAAGCCGGCCGCGACCCCTACGACCGGGCCCTGACCGACCTCGTCGGCGAACTCGCCACCCGCAGCGAAGAATTCCGCACCCTGTGGGCCGCGCACAACGTCCGCCTGCACCACAACGGCGTCAAGAACTTCCACCACCCGGTCATCGGCGACCTCAGCCTTCCCTTCGAAGCCATGCCCCTGCCCGCCGACCCCGGCCTGACCCTCACCGCCTTCAGCGCCGAACCCGGCACCGCAGCCCAGGACGGGCTCACGCTCCTCGCCAGCTGGGCCTCCACCCTCGAACAGACCGAACCGGCCCGAGAAGACGACCGGACACGCACCCCGGAGAGCTGATCTGCGCCGGGCCTGAACCGGTCCCCCGCCCGACCGGATCGACACGCCGACAAAGATGCAAGCCCTGTCGACAGCTTGTGCAGGGTGTCAGTTTCCGAAGGTGAGTGCACGGATGCGCGAAGTGGTCTGCACGCAGCAGTGGGCGTGCAGACCACTCGGTGGTGATGCGCGTCCTAGCGGTGTGCCGGTTTCCGAAGTCGGCTGCACGGATGTCCAAAGTCGCGTGCGCGCAACGCACCGGCTGGGCGCGAGGCAACGATCGGTCTACGCGTGATCGCCGCGTCGGCGGATGACGGCCCAGCTGCCCCAGCCGGCATCCGCCTGGACCGCCTGCCAGCTGCCCCCTAGAGCGGCCTGGACGGTGGGGGTATCGAGGAACAGCGGCCAGACAGCAAGCGGGAAATCTCGGCCGGATATGACCACGACCCCGGGTGGCGCCGGTGGTGTCAGGAGCTGCTCGCGGTGCCAGGGCTACCCAGGTGCCGGGCGAAGAATCGGATCGAGCTGTCGATTTCGAAGGACGGGACTCGAAAGTGGCTGCCGGGGTTGGCGTGCAGGGTCTTCTCGGCGGAGCCGAGTGCGTCGAACAGCTTCATGACTGAGTCCCGCGGATTGACTTCATCGTCCCACTGCAGCACGAACTCGACCGGGATCGTGATCCGCGCCGCGGTGTCGGTGAGCCAGTCGCTTCCGATGAGGCCGAGGACCGCAGCTGTGATCCGAGGTTCGGCCGCGACGAGGCGGATGCCCATCTCACCGGCCTGGGACAGGCCGTAGTACCCGACGGGCCGGCTGTCGCCGACGGAGTCCAGTTTCTGGAGCGCGTCCAGGGTGGTCTGCCAGTCGGGTATGAGCTGCGCCGCCACGGTTTCGTTGAGGGCGGGCCACGCCGGGCCGAAGGGCTCGCCCGCGGCCTCTCGTTCCTGGATGAGCGCGACGAGCCGCCGGATCTGCGGGTGCTCCGGCCTGTCGCCGGTACCTGGCGCGTCGATCGCGGCGACCGCGAAGCCGCAGGAGGTGACGTAGGGGAAGGCCCGGGAGACGACCTCCCCTCCCTTCTTGTGCTGGCCGCCGCCGTGTCCGATCAAGACCAGCGGACGGGGACCGGAGCCCTCGGCGGGCGTCCAGAGCACCCCGGGGATGTCTCCGACAGTGAAGAGCTGTTCGCGGATGCCGTCAGCGAACGTTTCTGAGGTGATGCGCATGGCGGGATTACATCGGCATTCCCGCTGACGAGGCGAGTCAATTATCCGGGCGGCCGGGCCGGCGACGGGGTTGCCCGCCGCCGGTTGATCTCCCGCCGCCCGGCCGAAAACGAGCAGGGCGGCGGCTGAGGCGTCAGGGAGGTCGAGATCGGTCATCGACCCCACCTCGAACGCAGATGGGGGTGGTCACGTCGGGCCACTTCGATCATCGTGGGAGAAAGGTCGATGCCGAACGCGTCGAGGCCCAACTCGTGCAGGTGAGCCGTGACGTGCCCGGGTCCGCAACCCACGTCAGCCACCGGTCCGTCTCCCTCGGTGCGAACCAGCTCAGCGAACAAGGCCAGGGTCGCCCGGAGATAGGGGTGCTCGCCCAGCGCCTCGCGCATCTGGTCGGCGTAGCTGACTGCGACCGTGTCATAGGAGGCCCGGTGTCCTCCAGCCAGTTGTCCGTGTTCATGCGCTGACACCCTGGTTCGCGGTGACCCCTGGCTCCATGACTAAGGTCTCGATTCGCTTGCCGGTGGGGGTCGAGCTTGGCCGAGGCAGGTCTTGCACAGATATCCGGCATCAGGTGTCGCCTACCTGCACTCCCGCTGCCATGGGAGTCCGGCAAGCGAACGGCCCATCGCTCAATTACTCGTCAGCGGCGTGATGTGGCGGAGAAAGGCCTCGGCGATGGTTCTGAGCCGGTCAGTGCGCCAGACCAGCGCGTAGTCGAACGCGGCATCGCCTTCCACGGGGATGCAGATCAAGCCGGGACGCGGATAGAAGTCCGGCGTCTGGGCGCCGACGAGGGCGACGCCGTGGCCTGAGGTGACGTAGGCGAGGATCTCTTGGAAGCCGGGCAGGGACTCGGTGAGACGGTCGGGCACCGGTAGGTGGCGGTCGATCCAGTAACCAGGCAGGGTATCGACGAAGAACACCCTCTCGCGGGCGATCTCATCGTGACCAACGCGGATGCGGTGCGCCAGCGGATGGTCCGCGGGCACGGCGAGCATCGCCGGCTCCGACAGCAGCACCGGCCCGACGGTGAGGTCCGGCTCCTCTACCGGCAAGGGCAGCACCGACAGGTCGACCTCTGCCCGGCGCAGGGGACCGAAGAGGTCGGCGAGCGCGGTTTCGCGGATGGCCACCCGGCACCCGGGCACGTGGTCGCGGAAGGTGTCAGCCAGCGGCAGGACGACTTGGGCCACCGCGGCCGACATGTAGCCCAGTTCCAGCGTGCCGGTGATGCCGTGCCCCGCCGCGGTCGCTCGTGCGATCGCGGCCTGGATTTGTGCGTGCGCGGGCTGTAAATCGTTCCGGAGTTGCCTGCCGAGAGAGGTCAGCTCGACCCGGCGGGTGGTGCGGTGGAACAGCGGCGCGCCGAACCGGCGCTCGAGCTTGGCAATGGTCTGACTGATCGTTGCAGCCGAGACACGGAGGCGCTCGGCCGTGCGCGCGAAGTGCAGTTCCTCGGCGAGTACGAGGAACACCTCGATGTCCTGACGCTCCACCGGCTCCCTCATTCTTCAGTATTGCCGAACGATTGTTCCATATTTCGTCATTGATGAGGCCCGGCGGTGAACGCGACGATGTGTCGGCAAGCCGACGATCGCAGGGAGAACGATGGCGAACACAAAGCACGGTGAACAGATCGGCGCCCACGGGCGGGCAGGTGACCGCACCGAGTACGGATCTCACGGCCGACAGGGCGATTCCGGCCGCCAAGCACCTCAACCACCGGGCCCGCGGCCGGTGACCGGCATGTGGGCGATGGTTCCCCGGCTGCTCGGCGACAACCACTACCTTGTGCTGGCCACCGCTGATCGCCAAGGGCAGCCGTGGGCCACTCCCGTCTTCTTCGCCGCCCGCGATGAGGATCGGCTCGTCTGGGTGTCGGCACCGGACAGCAGGCATTCCCGCAACCTCACCGAACGTCCGGACGTGGCCATCACGGTCTTCGACTCTCACGCGCCCGTAGGCGGTGCCGAGGCGCTTTACCTCGAGGCGACCGCCGGTCCCGCCGACGACCCCGTCGCGGCGCTGACACTGCTCAACGCCCGCCTCCCCGCAGGCAAGGAACTCACCGGCGACGACCTCGCGCCGTCCGGCCCTCTGCTGGCCTACTGCGCCGACGTGCGGCGGCACTTCGTCCTGATCAGGGGAGGGGATTCACGCTTCGACAACGTCACCGACACACGACTCCGCGTCACCCGCACCCGATAGAAGTCCCGGCCATGACTGCTGGCATCCCGCGTGGAGCGTCGGCGACAAGCTGCATACCGATTTTGAGATCCGTTGTCCGGACAGGCAAGGAGGCCCACCATGGGCAAGCTCATATACTCGATGATCACGTCGCTCGACGGCTACGTGAGCGATACGGACGGCGACTTCGGCTGGGGCGGCCCCGAGGAGGAGTTGCACGAGTTCATCAACGAGCACGGGCGATCGATCGGTACGTACCTCTACGGCCGCCGGATGTACGACACGATGGTCTACTGGGAAACCGCGCACACGGTGCCTGACCAGGCGCCGTTCATCCTGGAGTGGGCGCGGGTCTGGCAGGCCGCCGACAAGATCGTCTATTCCGCGACGCTGCACGAGGCAGTCGGCGAACGGACCCGGATCGAGCGCACGTTCGCCCCCGAGGCAGTGCGGAAGCTGAAGGCCGAGGCCGACCTCGACATCGCCGTCGCCGGGCCGCACCTGGCGGCGCAGGCGATCCGGGCCGGGCTGGTCGACGAGTACCACCTCTTCGTCCGGCCGGCGATCGTCGGCGGCGGCAACGCGTTCTTTCCGGACGATGTGCGAGTCGACCTGGCACTGCTGGACGAGCGGCGCTTCAGTGACGGCACGGTCTATCTATGTTACGGCGTCAAGGACATCGCGTAGGGGTGAAGCGCCTGCGCCAGGACACCATCCAGGCGAAGTAGCGGCAGTGATCGCCAACCTGTCACACGCAGTTAAACCGCTCATTGCCGCAGGTCATGGGCTATTTCGTTGGAAATTTCATCTCGAGGCACCCAGAACTTGCGCCGGTCCGCCACATCAGCCCCTCTACTGAACAGGAACAACACGCCTATTCAATAGGGAAGTGGTCGATGAGGATCTCGGGTTGCATGTCGAGGCGTGCGCGTACCTGGCGGGGCTGCGCGCGGCGGGCCGGGCGTTCAACACCGAGAAGACCTACGCCGGCCGGATCGCCTTGTACTTGTCGTACTGCCTGAGCCACGGCCTGGACTGGTCGAGCCCGAGCCTGGCGCAGCTGATGGCGATGACGCTCCGTAATGAGCGGTGAGATGGGAGGCGTTGCGTGGCGGGCTACCGGCGCACCCTGCGTCCCCGAGTGCCGGCGAAGATCTCCCATTACGCGGCCGGCAAGCAGGTGATCTTCCTGACCAGCCGCGCACACACGCCGCTGGCTGCAGCAGCTCGCGTCCGCGCCTATTACGCAGGTGGATCCCCGGGCCGGTCACACTCTCGGGGTGAGCGGCCGATCACCCTAGATGCCACGGGTCTGGTACGTGCAGCCCGGGTCGGAGGAGGCGCTCGTGTCGAACCGGACACCGAACCTCACGAACACCTGGTGCGCCTTCGGCCTGATCACTGAGATGTTCCGCGAGCCCGTCTTGCCGCCCTCGTAGTTCGCCGCCTGAGCACACGGCGCGCCCAGACCGCCCCGTGAGCGCCCTGGCAAGTTCGGCGCCGGCCCCATGGTGAGCGGCCACGATGACCGGACCCGTAACGAGCAGGCGGTGGTGACTCCGAACAGCGGGGCTGGCTCGGATGGACCCGGCGGCGGGAATCCGAGCCAGCCCCGATTCGCGCGGCCGTCCCCATGGTTAGCGTCACGTGGGAGGAGGTGCCCAGTGGAGTTCGAATGGCCGTTCACCGCTCGCAGGTCGGAGCTGGAGTTCGTCGCCTCGGGGGCGATCGTCGTCGGGGAGGCCGGAGTCGGCAAGAGCAGGTTGCTGCGTGAGGCCGTACGGCGCGACGGCGGCGGCCTCATGACCGTCGCGGCCGAGCCCAGCGTCCCGTTCGGCGCCTTCGCGCACCTGCTCCCAGCGGAGATCCCGACCAATCCGCTGCGCCGGGCCGCGGAGATCCTCGGAGAGGCGGCCACGCTGCTCGTCGTGGACGACGCACACCTGCTGGACGACTGGTCGGCGGCATTGGTCCGCCACCTCCTCGTCCACCACGGGACCACCCTCGTGGCCGCCGCCCGTACAGGAGCCGCGCTGCCCGGCGCGCTCTCCGCGCTGTGGCGCGACGGACTGGTCAGGCGGCTCGACCTGCTCCCGTTGACGCAGCACGAGATGACGGCGGTGCTCGGTGCCGCCCTCGGCGGCAGGGTGGAGGTCTCGACGACGAGACGGCTGTGGCACGCCACCCGGGGCAACCTCCGGTTCCTGCGGGAGCTGGTGGCCTCAGGCCGGGCGAGCGGAGCGCTGGAGCCGAACGACGGCGTCTGGCGCTGGACCGGTGACCTGGCGATGAGCTCGCGGTTCAGCACACTGATCGAGTCGGTCATGGGGCCGCTGGACGACGCCGAGCAGGAGGTGGTGGAGCTGGTGGCGTTCGGCGAGCCGGTGGACGCCGCGGTGTTCGCAGGCGCGCCGGCGCGTGCCGCGACCGAGCGCCTGGAACGGCGGGGCGTGCTCGTGACCAGCGCGAACGGCACGTCTGTGTCGGTGCGGATGGCGCATCCCCTCTACGGTGAGGTCGTCCGCCGGCGGGCGGGCGCGCTCAGCGTGCGCGGCCGCCTGGGCCGGCGGATGGGGCCGCGGTCCGGCTTGGAGCCGGGCCGTCAGGACCTCACCCTGCGGGAGCGGGACATCGCTCAACTGGCCTCATGGGGGCTGTCGAACAGGGAGATCGCCGAATGCCTGGTCCTCTCACAGCGCACGGTGGGCAACCATCTGTGCCGGATCTACCAGAAACTGGGCGTCTCCGATCGCCGCGCGTTGTGCGTCTGACCCGCGCGCGGCCGGGCCCTGGTGCTGGCACGGATGCCGCGCCGGGCCGGACGTGTCACGATCGAGGCGTGGACCGCGGCGTGCTCATCGTTGACGATCACCAAGGCTTCCGGACGTCGGCGCGCGCCCTGCTGGAGGCCGACGGTTTCGAGGTGATCGGCGAGGCGGCGACCGGGGCGGAGGCCGTCGGGGCGGCCGCGCGGCTGCGTCCCGGCCTCGTCCTGCTGGACATCCAGCTTCCCGACCTGGACGGCTTCGCGGTCGCCCGGGCGCTGGCCGCCGCGCCCGAGCCGCCCGACGTGGTGCTGATCTCCAGCCGGGAGGCGGTCTCATACGGCCCCCGCCTGCGTGCGGCGGCCGCGCGCGGCTTCCTGCCCAAGCACGAGCTGTCCGGCCCGGCCCTGCGCGCCCTGCTGGACTGAGCCATGACCGCACGGTGGGCCGTCCTCCTCGTGGCGCTCGTCGCCGGCTTCGCCTCGGAGGGGGTGGTGCTCGGCTGGTCGGATCCGGCCAGGTGGGTGCCGGATCTGGTGGCGGGCGTGGTCCTGACCGGTTCTGGCCTGGTCATGTGGCCGCTCAGCCGGGGCGCCGCCGCCCTGCTGATCGTCTCCGGCTTCGCCTGGTTCGCCGGCAACCTCGGCCCGGCGTTCTGGTACTGGCATCGCGGGCCGATGGTTCACCTGCTGCTCGCCTTCCCAGGCTGGCGGCCTGCCTCACGCCTCCGGTGGGTGGTGATCGCGGCCGGTTACGTGACGGCCCTGGCGCAGCCGATCTGGTCCAGCCCGGCGGCCGACGTCGTGCTGGTGACCGCGCTGCTCCTGCTGCGCGTCCACACCGCCGCCGGCCGGCGGGAGCGGGTCGCCGCCCGGGCGACGGCGGCCTTCGCACTGATCGTGTACGGTGCCGCCGCCACCCGCCTGATCTTCCCTGCCGGGGATGCGGCCGCCTTCGTGACCCTCGCCTACCAGGCCGTCGTGGCCTGCATCGCGGTCGCGCTGACCCGGACGGCCCGGCGCAGGGACGACGAGGCCGTCACGGACCTGGTCGTCGAGCTCACCCAGCGAGGCTCGGGGACGCTCCGCGACGCACTCGCCGACGCCTTGGGCGACCCGGGACTCCACGTGGGGTACTGGCGCGACGGCGACCCCGCCGACCAGGCCGGCACCCGCATCACCCGGTGCGACGGCGACTACATCGGCCAGGACGGCGTCCCCATCGCCCTGCCCGCCGCCGGCCCGGGCACGGAGGCGGCCACGTTCGTCTCCCATGAGGGCAGGCCGTTCGCCGTGCTCGTCCACGACCGGTCGGTGCTCACCGACCCCGCCCTCGTCGCGGCCGTCGCCACCGCCACCCGCCTGACCGCCGCGAACGCCGCCCTCCAGGCCGAGATCCGGGGCCGGCTCGCCGAGCTGTCGGCCTCACGCCGCCGCCTCCTCGTGGCCGCCGACGACGAGCGCCGTCGCCTGGAGGAGTACCTGCACGAGGGCCCCATCCGCCGCCTGTCGGCTCTGCGCGAGGCCCAGCCGGACCTCCCTCACCTGCGGGAGGCCATCGACGAGCTCGGCGACTTCGCCCGTGGGTTGCATCCGCGCGAGCTGGCGGACGGGCTCGCCCCGGCGCTGGCTGCACTCGCCGCTCGCTCGCCGGTGCCCGTCCGGGTCGGCGTCGCCGAGGGCCGTCTGTCTGCCGAGCTGGAGGCCGCCGTCTATTACGTGTGCGCGGAGGCGCTGGCCAACCTCGCCAAGCACGCCCGGGCGTCCGCGGCCGCGATCGAGGTGTCGCGGCGGGGCCGTACCTGCCGGGTGGAGATCAGCGACGACGGCGCGGGTGGCGCGGATCCGGCCGCGGGCAGCGGCCTGCGCGGCCTCGCCGACCGGATCGAGACCTTCGGCGGCCGGCTGACCATCACCTCGCCCATCGGCCAGGGCACCCGGCTGGCCGCCGAGCTCCCGCTCGACGGCCAGGGATAGCGGTCATCCGATCTTCTCCCAGGACTCGGACGTCCAAAGCCTCCAGCCGAAGGGGTCCTCCGCGGCGGTCTTCCTGTCGCCCTGCTGGTAGTCCAGGAACCGGAGGAACCTGCCGTCCAGGGTCCACGTCGCCGTGAACAGCCACCAGTCCTTGGGGCCGCAGACCCCGTCGAGCTGCAGCTTGATCCGGCCGTCCGTGACGGAGTAGGGCCCGCCGCACATCCGCTCTCCCTCGGGACCGCGCCACAGCCACGTGCCGTCCTTGACGATCAGGGTGTTGACGCCGCCGTGCCGCAGCGCGGTACCCCGGGTGACGCCTGCTTTCGAGAACTCCTCGGCGGAGATCTCCACGCGATAGACGCCCTCCGGGAACGGCCCCGGGTCGCGGCTCGGCCCAGCCTTGGGTTCTTCCCGTTCGCCTGTCCCGCAGGACAACGCCTGCGGCTGACCTGCCTTCATCTCACGGATGCGGCCGATCAGTTCCTTGGTGACGGCGTCACGCTCCAGCTCGGCGTACACCGGCCGCACCGCTTTCTCCAGGGCCTGGAGGTCGGCGGCCGAGGCGAGCACGACCTTGCCGCCTTTGCCGCAGTACCGCTTGGCCTCCTCCGCCTCGCTGGGCAAGCGCTCCAGAGACCAGGCGGACACGCTCCGGGCCGCGTCCGTCAGGACCTTCCGCTGGTCGGCGGGGAGGCGGGAGAGCACGTCGCTCCTGATCACCAGGGAGTTCACCTTCGGGAAGAAGACGACGTTGCCCGTCGCGACCATCGACGTGAAGTCGGTCGCGAATGTGTAGCTCGATTCGATGCCGCGCAGGGACCTGTCCGCGAGTGCCCGGTCGAGTGCGATGCCGTCGTCGGCGTAGTCGTCCGGCTTGGCGCCCAGGGCCCGGAGCATGGCGTAGACCGTGGCCGAGTTGGGCGCCGCGACGCCTCCGCCCGCGTAGTCGGCGAGCGACACGAGCGGCCCGTCGTACCCGAACGGCCGCCGCATGCCCTCGGGCAGCAGCCCGAGCCCGGTGAGCCCGATCTGCTCCAGGCCCTTCATCATCCGCCCGGAGAGGTCGCCGGACAGCACCCGGCGCACGTGCTCCTCGGTCGTGATCAGGAACGGGGCGTTCAGCGCACGCAGGCTCGTCACGCCCTCCGTGTCCCAGGCCCGCGACGGGATCAGTCCCATGTCGAGCCGGCCCCCTGTGATCAGGCGAGCCACCTGCTGGTCCCAGTCGTCGGCGCTCTCACCCACCGCCTGCCAGCGCGGCTGGATGCGCAGCCGGCCGCCTGACTTCGCGTTCACCTGCCGCGCGAACTCCTGGATGGCGTCCGCGGACGGGCGTCCCGGCTCGTCATCGGTGCCGATGGTCAACGTCTTCACGCTCGTGCCCGCCCCGGCCTTGTCCACGCCGCCGGACGGCGCCGCGCAACCGGCGGCGAGCACGGCGGCGAGCACGGCGGCCAAGGCTGCCGCGGCAATTCTGACGCCCTTCATCCTCCACCCCTCCATTTCGCGGACTGCCGGTGACTGTAGGGGCGCGGCCGGTGGAGCACATCGCGGCGAGCCACAACACCCGTTGGCGGGCGAGTCCGTGCTGGCACCGATGGTGGCCGGGACTCGGTGGTGTGACAATCGGCCTGTGCGGGTCATGCTGCCGATTCTGGCGCTCGCGTACGCGGGCGCGACGTTCGCCGTGTTCACCGGCCTGGAGCACACGCACACCACCTACGCCGCGATGTCGCCCGCCGCGGCGGCCGCCACGTTCACGGCGGGGCTGGGCCTGCTGGCGGCGGGCAGCCTGCTCTGGCTCCGCCGCGAGAGCGTCACCGGCGCTGCCGCGATCGCCGCGGGCGCGTGCTGGCTGGCCCAGATCTGGGCGGGCTGGGCCGCGGGGCCGCCGATCGTCAAGACCCTGGGCGCGGCGGCCATCCCGTTCGTCCTTCCCGCCGTCGCCCACGTGGCCGTCCGGGGACGGCCGGCGGTCGCCGGCCATGTCGTCACGGCCGGCGCCGTGCTCGCGTGGGCGCTGGTCTACGATCCGTTCCTCGATGTGTTCTGCTGGCGTACCTGCTCGCGCGAGAACGTGCTGCTGGTGCGCCCGTGGCCGGAGGCGGCCCGGACGCTCGATGTGGCGCTGGCGGTCTTCGCGGTGGTGTTCGGCCTGGTGATCGCGTGGGTGGCCATGGCCGGGTTCGTCCGCATGTCTCCGGCGGCCCGGCGTGCCGGAGGAGTGGTGCTGCCGTCATGCGCGGTGGCCGCGGCGGCGTGGGCGGGGTACGGGGCGGCGCGCCTGGCCGGTCCGCCCGAGTTCCCCTTCCAGCCCCCTCCACCAGGCCGTCTTCTTCGCCGTGGCGGCCGGGCTGAGCATGGTCGCGGGCTCGGCCGGCTGGGCTGGGGCGCGCGCGTGGCTGCGGCAGGCGGCCGTGACCCGGCTTGCCCAGGCGCTGGGCGCCGCGCCGCCGCCCGGGTCGCTGGAGGCGGCGTTACGCAGGGTGACCGGCGATCCGTCGCTGAGCGTGGCGTACTGGCTGCCGGTCTCCGGCCGGTACGTCGACTCCACCGGCGCCGCGGTGAGCGCGGCCCCGCAGGCCGGCCAGGTCGCCACCTCGGTGGTCAGGGACGGTGTGCCGATCGCGGTGGTCTGTCACGATCCCGGCGGGCGGGAGCTGACCGAGCGCATCGGCGCGGCCGCCCGGCTGGCGATCGAGAACGAACGGCTGCGTGCCGAGGTGCTAGCCCAGGTGGCGGACCTGCGGCGATCCCGGGCGCGGGTCGTGGAGGCGGGCGACGAGGCGCGCCGGCGGCTGGAGCGCGACCTGCACGACGGCGCGCAGCAGCGTCTGCTCGCGCTGACGTACGGAATCCGGCTCGCCCTGGCCGACGCCCCCGGCGACGCCGCCCTCTCGCATGCCCTCGATGAGGCCCAGGCCGCGCTGCGGGAGCTGCGCGAGCTGGCGCACGGCATCTTCCCCGCCATCCTGCACGAGGCCGGGCTCGGTCCGGCTCTGTGGTCGCTCGCCGATCAGGCTCCCGTTCCCGTCGAGGTCGGCGATGTGCCCGGGGAACGGCTCGCGCCCGCCGCAGAGCAGGCGGTGTACCTGCTGGTCAAGCATGCTTCGGAGGTGGCCGGCGGGCCGCTGTCCGTCGCGGTGCTGGAGGAGGACGGGACGCCGTCCCTCCGGATCGACGGCCGGGTCCCGCCCGTCCCCGGCCACCTGGCCGACCGCGTCGGCGCCCTCGGCGGGCGGCTGACCGTCACCCCGGACCGCCTGGAGGCGAGTCTCGGCCGCTGACAGCGTGGCGGCAGGCGGCTACATTCGACTCACCCTCTGCGAGTGGAGATCTCATGCGTGTGGTCGTGGCCGATGACTCCCTGCTGACCCGCGAGGGCATCGTTCACCTGCTGAACAGGTCCGGGTTCACCGTGGCCGGCCAGGCCGGCACCGCCGGCGAGCTCCTGGCCCTGGTCAACGCCGAGAAACCCGAGCTCGTGGTGGTGGACATCAGGATGCCGCCGACGCATACCGACGAAGGTGTGGTGGCGGCCGAGCGAATCAGGGCGGACCATCCCGTGACCGGGGTGCTGGTGCTGTCGCAGTACGTGGAGCCGCGCTACGCCCTGCGCCTGCTCGAAGAGCACCCCGAGCAGGTCGGCTACCTGCTGAAGGAGCGCGTCTTCGACCCCGCCATCCTGGTCGACGCGCTGCGCCGCCTGGCCGACGGCGAGACCGTGATCGACCCGACGATCGTGTCCAGGATCCTCGGCCGCCGCCGGATCAAGGACCCGCTGCACGCGCTGACCGGCCGCGAACGGGAGGTGCTCGGGCTGGTGGCGGAGGGCCTGTCCAACAAGGCCATCGCCGCCCGGCTGACCATCACCGAGCGCACCGTCGAGGCGCACGTGGCCCAGGTGTTCGCCAAGCTCGGGCTGGCCGACGACGCAGGCTCGCACCGCCGCGTCCTCGCCGTCCTGGCCTTCCTCCGCTCGTCCGACGCTCACTGAGGACGTCCGATCACTGCTGTGACGCGTGCCTCGACCAGCGGATGGACGTCATCTCACACACCTCCAGCGGTTCGGACGCGCGCGATCAGGCGCGATGTCCGCCGGGGAGGCGGTGCAGGGGGACGGCGTGCGGGTCGCCTCCCCCGGGCTCGGCGCACCGGTTCCCGCCGCGCTCCGCTCCACGCTGGCATCGCCGGAATGAGGCTCACGACGGCATCGTCAGGTGGGCCGACGGTGCCGCCGGCGTCCGCACCAAGGCGTGTTCCTGGGGAGGTGGGCGGCGGGGCCGGTGTCGTCGCAGGGGGCGCGGACTACGGCCTGGGCGTCGCGCACCGCGGCTTCCCACTACTCGTGGAGGCCGTTCCGCCAGCCGCGGCGGCGGTTAGGCCGCCGGGGCAGACCGTAGGAGATGACGACGATTCGGGGTGTCAGCAAAGGACGTAGGGGTCGCGGGCGGGACGGTCGTTGACGCCGCCGCGGATGAAGATGTCGGAGATCCACCCCACCGACTCGTAGTAGCCGTCGCCGTCCCGGTCGAAATTGATTTTTGACCAGTAGAAGTTCGTGTACGGGCCGTAAGTCGCCCGGTCGCCCGCCGTGGTACAGGTGTACGGGTAATTGCCGGCGTCGATCTGCCAGATGGCCGAGCCCCCGGTTGGCGAGTTGCGGACGTTCACGTCGGTCCCCCACGTGCTCACCCACAACTGGGCCGAACCCGCGGACTGGATGGAGCCCGCGGACGCGCTGGTCGCGAACCCGGCCTCCCCGACCAGCACCGCCCCCGCAACCACCGCGAGAACCTTCCGCCATAACCGCATTCCAGCCTCCTATCGTTTCAAGCCTCGCCCACAACATCCGTCGGCGGCGAGGTGCCGAAGCCGCCGGCCTCAGCACGGACGGCATGCACTCCGCCACTTTCGCCCTTCTCCCACCGGCGTCATATGAGATGCGGGATCAGTAAAAATTGTGGTCTTTGTCCTATCTCGCCGTCCACCCTGTGAATGCCGAAAACTCAACCGCCCGCAGCCGGTACGAGATCCGCACAGAAATGTCTGCGCATTCATCCGCGACCGCCGCGCCGGCGAAGCAAAGGGTTAGACGGGCCTGCCACGCCAATCCCGTCGAAATGCGACATCCGATTCCATCATTACCCAAAAGGAGACAGGAATGCGCAAGTCGCACAGAATCGCTGTACCCGCCGCGCTGTCGGCCGGGCTGCTGATGTTCCCGGGCGCGCTCACCTCTTCCGCGTCGGCCGCATCAGCCTCGACCACCGGCTCAGCGACCATGATGACGCTGACCCTGGACGGCGGCAGCTGCGAGCCGCTCTCGCGGCGATTCCTCTGCTCGGTTGCCTTCAGCGGTGCGGCCGCGCCGATCGCCGTCCGCTGGTTCGTCAACGGCAATCACGTGCCGGCGTACGACAACAGAAGTTTCGTGGGGATCGGCTGCCAGCCGACCTTCAGGTACGACATCCGGGCGGTGATATCCGACGCCACCGGGGCGTCCGTCGAATTCCGCACCTCCGCGGTCTGCCGGTCCGGCAACCCGTGACACTTCGATCCCCCCGCCTTCGCCGGCGCATCCACCGCGAGGTCGCCGCGGAACCAGTACCGGCACGAGCTCACGAACGACCCGGAGGAGTCCTGCGGTCGGCCTTGCGAAGCAGGTTTCCGTGTCGTCCCGCAACCCCGGCCGTCAAGGCTTCCGTCCCTCCTCCGGGGCTCGCCGCGTCCCACTCGGCCGCGCGGGTGACGCAGGGCGTGGTCGATCCCCCCGCGGCGGAAGCGCCGGGTGTTCACGGTCGTCACCGTCCAGTGAGGAGAGCGGAGATCCTTCATCCCGCCCAAGCCTCCTTGCCGGTGGTGACCGGGCCGCCGGTCTTCACCGATTCCTCGATGGCCAGGCTGATCAGGTGGTCCTGGCAAGCCTCGGCGAGCGGGTACGGTGGCGGGCCCTCCTGGCGTACCCAGGCACCCATGCGCTCGAGGATGTCCGCGACCGCGATGTCGTCGTCGGACCGGGACGCGCCCTCGAACGGGTTGCGGTAGACCACCCGCCCGTCGAAGCTGATGTGCTTGAGGTCACGCAACTCCAGGTTGAGGTCCACGCCGGTCTCCCGCCGGATCAGCCGAGACTCCACCGGCGTCATGGGGTCGACCAGCCGGACCACCCGATCGTCAACCAACTCGCCGATCGAGCCGCGCACCACGACGCGCCGCATCCGCAAAGGATTCCACCACTGGTTGTCGGTGAAGTCGTACAGGCCCATCTTGCCGTCGAAGTCGAGGGTGGCGATGGTCGTGGTCAGCCGTTGCGGCCTGTCGTCACCAGTCCACCCGTCGAACCCCAGCGGGTTCGCGAGCGGCGCCTCAAATGCGCCGGCACGTACCTCGGCGGCGTCGAACCCGATGCCCAGCAGGCCGCGGATCAGCGACACCGCGTGGTACAGATGGGTCGAGGAGACCTGAACCGAGGTCGGCTCGCCGATCACGCCGTCCCGGACGAGCGCCAGCCGGGCCGCGTGTCCGGGCATCAGCAGGTACTGCTCGGCCACCTGGACCAGACCGGTGCTCCCCACGTCCCGCCACAATGATCGCAGCCCGGCCAGGTCCGGCGCGGGTGGCGTCTCAGCGAGGACCGGCATCTGGTGCCCGACCACCTCGCGGATTGCGTCCGGCATCGCGGCCCATGGCACCGCCGCGGCGATGTAGTCGGGTCGCTCATGCCGGAGCAGCTCGTCAACCGAGCGGAAGGCCGGCACGCCCCACTCGGCGGTGACCTTGCTGCCGCGATCCGCGCTGCGGGTCACGACGCCGCTGACCCGGAGCCGGTCTGGCATCACAGCGGCCAACCGCAGGAAGAACCGCGTCCGCCGCCCGCTGCCGATCGCGCCGAACGTCGTGGTCATGAAAGCCGGACCTCCTCGGGAGCCGGAGCGATCCGGCTCCGGAACAGCGTACTCGGCAAGCTCTGTCATCTGCTCGACCCGTTCGGGCCTGGTGATGCCGCCCGTCCGTCGGGCAGAGCGATGGAAAGCGGCACGCGGCGACACCGACCGACACTGATCGAGCCGGCTTATGTTCCGCAGGCGGCCCGTACCTCCGCCATGAGCCGGACCGCGTCGTCGATGGTGCGGTCGATCTCCTCCGGCGTCCGGCCGACGGCCGCGAGCAGCGCCTGCGCCCGCTCGCCGAACCCGGGTGGCGCCGACGGCAGCCGGTCCGCCGAGGCGACCATGCCCTTCTCGTTGATCAGCCACGCCTCGTCGGCCGCATGGAGCGCATGGCAGGCGACGCCGATCGCACGGAACAGCGCCCCGGCCGCGTACGCCGGGTCGCGGCCCGCCGCACCGTACCGGGCGATCATCAGGGCGAAGTCGCACTCCCACAGGCCCCTGATCACCGCCTCGCGTAGCGCCGGAGGGTAGGTCGCGACTTCTGCCCGCAGCGCTGCCAGCTCCCCGCCCGGGTCGGCGAGCACCCGGCACAGGGCCACCTCGCCCACGTAGGCGTGGGAGTAGAAGCCCAGCGGGTGCCCGACCTGCGTGCCGATCTCGTAGCGGCCTGCCTGGCAGTCCCGCCAGATCCGGTGGACGCGGTCGAGGTCGCGGTAGATCCAGTCGACCCGCCACCCGTCCACGGTCAGCCAGCCGCCGCCGTCCACCCACGGCCCCCAGCCGCCCGGCTCGGTCACCTCGGTGGGCTCGCCGGTCAGCTCGTGCGCGAGCGCCCGCAGCTCGCCGACGGCGAGCTTGCCCCGGTAGTAGAGGCCGAGGTCGATGTCGGAGTCCGGCCGGTGCGTGCCCCGAGCCCGGCTGCCGCCCAGCACCACGGCCACCACACCGGGCACCTGGACCAGCTTGGCGGCGATGGCGTGAAGATTCTCGTCCTGCACGGGCCGAGCTTAGAGCAGGCCGCACGGCGGCCGCTTGATCGGCATCCATCCGGCGGCCAGACCATCTGCGCACGCGCCGGCGGACGGCGGTCGTCGCCCCGGCCGCGCTTGCCACACCTGCTCTGAGCTGGGCTATGGCTTCGTGCTGCCAGGTGGCGGACCACTAGGATGTCCAGGTGAAGTACATGCTGATGATCTACGCCAATCCCGAGTCGCAGCAGGCCGTCGCGGAGCAGAGCGATGAGGTGATGGCCGAGGTCGAGGCGCTGATGAAGGAGCTCGGCGAGAGCGGCGAGCTGGCCGGCGGGCAGGCGCTGGACGGACCCGGCGGCGCCAGGACCGTCAAGGTGCGCGACGGCGTGCCGGTGGTCACCGACGGGCCGTTCGTGGAGGCCAAGGAGTTCCTGGCGGGCTATCTGATCGTCGAGTGCGACGGTGTCGAGCGGGCCACCGAGATCGCCGCTCGCTGGCCGGACGCGCGGCTGTGCGCGATGGAGGTGCGGCCGATCATCGACGAGGTGTAGACGTGGGCGACACCGCGGTCGAAGGGCTGTTGCGCGAGCTGGCGCCGCAGGTGCTGGGCGTGCTCGTACGCCGCTACGAACAGTTCGACACGTGCGAGGACGCCGTGCAGGAGGCGCTGCTCGACGCCTCCGTGCAGTGGCCGGAGCAGGGACTGCCGGACAGTCCGCGGGCCTGGCTGATCACGGTCGCCTCCCGCCGGGTCATCGACCACATGCGCAGCGAGCACGCGCGGCGGCGCCGGGAGGAGAGCGCGGCGGTCAGCGCGCCCGCCGACGAGTCCGTGGCGCCGGCGCCCGGCGAGGAACGCCCGGGCGACCAGGACGACACGCTGACGCTGCTGTTCCTGTGCTGCCATCCGGCGCTGTCGCAGCCCTCGCAGCTCGCGCTAACCCTGCGGGCCGTGGGCGGGCTGACGACGGCGCAGATCGCCAGCGCGTTCCTGGTGCCCGAGGCGACGATGGCGCAACGCATCAGCCGGGCCAAGCAGCGCATCAAGGCCACCGGTGCGCCCTTCGGCATGCCGCCGGGGCCGGAGCGGGCCGACCGGCTGCGCGTGGTGCTGCACGTGCTGTATCTGATCTTCAACGAGGGCTACACCGCCACCTCCGGGCCCGAGCTGCTGAGGATGGATCTGACGGCCGAGGCGATCAGGCTCACCAGGGCCGTGCACCGGCTGCTGCCCGGCGACGGCGAGGTGGCCGGGCTGCTGGCGCTCATGCTGCTCACCGAGGCGCGGCGGCCCGCGCGCACCGGGCCTGACGGGCGGCTGATCCCGCTCGCCGAGCAGGACCGCGGCCTGTGGGACCGGCGGCTCATCGAGGAGGGCGTCGAGCTGGTCACCAAGGCCCTGTCCAGCACCGCGCTGGGGCCCTATCAGGTGCAGGCGGCCATCGCGGCCGTGCACGACGAGGCGGCCACGGACGAGGAGACCGACTGGCCGCAGATCCTCGCGCTGTACGACGTGCTGTCCGGCATGGACGCCAACCCCGTGGTCGAGCTCAACCGGGCGATCGCCGTCGCCATGGTGCACGGCCCGCGTGCCGGGCTCGACCGGCTCGAACGCCTGGCCGCCGACGAGCGGATGTCGCGGCACCACCGGCTGGCGGCGGTACGCGCCCACCTGCTGGAGATGGCCGGCGACACCGCTGGGGCGGTGGCCGGTTATCACGAGGCGGCCCGCCTGACGACGAGCCTGCCCGAGCAGCGCTACCTGGAGGACAGAGCGACAAGGCTGTCTTGACGACCTTTTCGGTACCGTCGTTTCGGCCGAGGAGGACGGCCAGGGTGCGGTGTGGCGGGCCTGGCTGAAAAGTCGGTACGCGGACGGCACGTGACGCGGGGCCTGGTCGCGCGCGAAGGGGGCATGAGCAGCACATGAAGGTGGTCGTGCTGTCCGACACCCATGCGCCCAGGCGCTGGCGCTCGTGCCCGCCCCGGGTCGCCGAGCACCTGCGCGACGCGGACGTCATCCTGCACGCCGGAGACGTCTGCGTGCCGTCGGTGCTCGACGAGCTGGCCGCGTACGCGCCGGTTCACGTGGTCAAGGGCAACAACGACGGCCCTGACGTGGTGGCGCCCGAGACGCTGGAGCTGGCCCTGGGCGGGCTGCGGATCGGCATGATCCACGACAGCGGCCCGGCCAAGGGCCGTCTGGCGCGCATGCGGCGCCGTTTCCCGCACGCGGACCTGGTGGTCTTCGGGCATTCGCACATCCCGCTGGACGAGTCGGGCGACGGCCTGCGGATCTTCAACCCGGGTTCGCCCACCGACCGCCGCCGTCAGCCGCACGGCACGCTGGGCGTGCTCGTCATCGAGGACGGCGTGCTGGCTGGGGCCGAGATCGTGCCCGTCACTTGACCAGGTCGTCGCGGGCCTTGTCCAGGTTGGCCTTGAGCTCCTCCATGACCTTGGCGTATCCGAGGTAGCTGTAGCGCTCGGCCGCGTGCCACGGGTAGAGCTGCCCCGCCTTGACCGCGGGCAGCTTGGCCCAGGTCGGCTTCTTGGCCATCTCCTCGATCTTCATCGACTGCGTGCGCGCGTCGACGAGGATCGCGTCGGCCTGGTATTTGTCGGCGTTCTCCCAGCTCAGGATCTCCCAGAAGCCGTCTTCGCTCTCCGTGGGCTCGGGCGGGGAGACGATGTTGAGGCCCAGTTCTGCCCAGTACTTGATGTCGGGGTGGTCCGGCAGGTAGGCAACGTACAGGGCGTCGGGCGTAGCCGTGACGATCATGACCTTGAGGTCGGGCTTGGCGGCGGCGAGGGTTTTGAGGGCGGCGCCGGCCGCGTCGAAGCGGTTCTTGGCCTCGACCACGGGGGCGGCCTTCGGGTCCGCGCCGAGCGCGGCGGCGAGCCGGCCGAAGTTCTCGATGATCTGTACCAAGGGCTTGCCGCTGAGCTGCACGCCCACCGACGGCGCGATCTGGTCGACGGTCGCGACGGAGTCCGGCGGGACGTACCAGAGCGTGTTCTTCTGGTACATGCCCGAGACCAGCAGGTCGGGCTGGAGCGAGGCGTACTTCTCGACGTTGAACTCACCCCAGACGTTTCCGATCGACTCCACCTTGGCGACGTCGACCTCGCCCACCTCCGGATCGCGGCCGCCGTCCTTGAGCTTGTGCGGACCGAACACCGCGACGGGCCGCACGCCGAAGTCCCACAGCGCGGCGGCCGCGGCCGACTGCGCCACGACGCGCTGCGGGCGCTGCGGTAACGAGATGTTCTTGCCGCGGTCGTCGGTCCAGGTCCAGGGGCCCTGCGCCGCGGAGGAGGCCGGCCCGGAGGATGCCGGCCCGGAGGATGTCGGCGCCGCGGCGGGCGGCGAGGTAGTGCCGCCACAGGCGCTGACGCCGAGCACGGCGGCGACGCCGATGGCGGCAAGGGTACGTCGGGGACACTGACCCATGGATTCTCCTCGTTGCGCAGGCTCGCCCTTCCGGACGGAATATTAGCTTAGCCTTACCTAACTCGAAAGCCTGCGCCCTCTCCGCACCGGCGGCACCGCCCGTACGACCGGCGGCGTAGGCGAGATGGCGACGGCCGGCGGATTTCGTCGGTGGCGGTTGGCAAGATCCTGGAGTCGTTCCGGACTTAAGGGCGCCGGTAAGGCGACGAGAACGAAGCCGTAAGCGCCCTCCCGCACAGTGGTCACAGATCACCGCAGAGAAGGGCAGACAGATGAGCCAGCCGTACACCACCGTCCAGGAAGAGATCGCGCTCCCCGGCTTCGCCGGTGCCGTGCACCTGCCGGGTGAGACCGGCTACGACGAGCTGCGGCGCTCACTCAACCCGTCGGTCGACGCCCGCCCGGCGCTGGTGGCCGAGGCGCACGGCGTGGCGGACCTGCGGGCGGCGCTGCTGGCGGCGCGGGCGAACCGGGTGCCCTTCGCGGTCCAGGCCACCGGGCACGGCACGCACGCCCCGTGCGACGGCGGCGTCCTGGTCAGGACGTCTCCGATGGCGTCGGTGCTGGTGGATCCCCTCCGCCGGATCGCGCGGGTGGGTCCGGGCGCGCGCTGGGGCGAGGTGATCGCCGCCGCCGCGCCGTTCGGCCTGGCGCCGCTGTCGGGCTCGGCGTCCTCGGTCGGCGTCACCGGTTACACGCTGGGCGGCGGGCTGGGCTGGCTGGCCCGCAAACACGGGTTCGCCGCCGACAGCGTGGTGCGCGCCGAGGTGCTGCTGGCCGACGGCAGGCACGTGACGGCGAGCGCGAGCAGCCATCCGGAGCTGTTCTGGGCGCTGCGCGGGGGCGGGGGCGGGTTCGGCGTGGTCACGTCGCTGGAGTTCCGGCTCTACCCGGTCTCGCGGGTGTACGCGGGGTTCGCGTACTTCCCGATCGAGGCGGCGGCCGAGACGCTGGAGGCGTACCGGAGCTGGATCGACGACGCCCCCGGCGAGATCAGCACCGCGATCGTGCTCAAGCGGATGCCCGCCGACGCGCCCGCTCCCCTGAGCAGCCGGCACGTGCTGATGCTGAAGGTGCTGCACGCCGGGGAGGCCGCGGAGGCCAGGCGGCTGCTCGCGCCGCTGTGGCGGGCGGCGGGACCGGCTCTGGTAGACGAGATCCGGGAGACAACGTACGCGGACGCGGCGATGGGCGGCACGCCGAACCGGCACATGGACATGTTCGACACAGTCCCCGGCGAGGTCGTCGACATCCTGGTGCGGGCGGCTGAGCAGGCGCAGACGGTGGAGATCCGGCACTGGGGCGGCGCGATGGGCCACCCGGGTCCGGACGTGGGACCGGTCAGCCACCGGAGCACCAAACTGTCGGTCATCGTGGACACGGTGGTGCCCGGCCTGGCCGAGGCGCTACGGCCGTACGCCAACGGCGGTACGTTCCTCAACTTCCTGTCCGACCCTGGTCGCATGGCGGCGGCCTACACCGGGGCGGACCACCGGCGGCTGCGGGAGGTCAAGCGCGCCTACGATCCGGACGGCTTCTTCCGCGTCGGCCACGTCGTCCCGGCGTGACGGCCCCGGGGTGGCCTTTCGCGCATACCCGAAGCCGGTACGCGCCGGCGCCTTGGAAAGACAGCATGAGGAGATCGGGCAGGTCTGAAAGGTGCCGTGGTGGCCGTCTCACTGTCAATTGTCAGTGCGCATAGAAGGCACCGCCACCGGATCCGGTTGTGCTGGAGGAAAGCACATTACCGAGCGCATTCCGGGCTGGTGCGCGCGGTGAAACGGCAACTTTACGAGCGGGAAAGGCCCCTGTAGTCCTGCCCGGCGAGCATCTCACCAAATACCTGGTGGGAGCGTTCTTTGACTGTGACGGAAAAGGCGATCACCGGCCTGACGCTGCGCGATCTGCGCAAAGAGTTCAGGCTCGGCCGATCGACGGTGACCGCGCTGGACGGTGTCGACCTGGAGATGCCCCCGGGCCACTTCCTGACGTTGCTCGGCCCTTCCGGGTGCGGCAAGTCGACCGTGCTGCGGATCCTGGCGGGCCTCGACAGCCCGACGGGCGGGGAGGCGCTGATCCAGGGAGAGGCGCCCGAGGCGGTACGGAACGCGCACGGTGTGGGCATCGCCTTCCAGGACTCCGCGCTGCTGCCCTGGCGCAGTGTCCACGCCAACATCAGGCTGCCCCTCGAGGTCAGCGGCGTGAAGCCGGCGAAGGGCCGGATCGAGGATCTGATCGCCCTCGTCGGCCTGGAGGGTTTCGGCAAGGCCCGCCCGGCGCAGTTGTCAGGCGGCATGCGCCAGCGTGTGGCCATCGCCAGAGCCCTCGTCATCGAGCCCCGGATCCTGCTGCTCGACGAGCCGTTCGGCGCGCTGGACGACATGACCCGGCAGCGTCTCAACCTGGAACTGCTGCGGATCTGGACCGCCCGGGCCACGACCACGCTGCTCGTCACCCATTCGATCACCGAGGCGGTGTTCCTTTCGGACACGGTCGCGGTGATGACCCCGCGTCCCGGCAGGATCGCGACCACCGTCGAGATCGATCTGCCCCGCCCGCGCACGCCGGAGATGCTGCGGAGCCCCGAATTCCACAAGCTGGAGGATCGCCTCTCGGAGATCCTCTTCGGCTCCGGATCGGCCATATGACCGCCCCGAACGACCGCGTGGCGAGCCGTGGCGGCGCCGCATGACCACTCCGTGCGGCAGGAGGCCACAGTGAGCGCCCTCACCAGGCGGAGAACGGCGCCGCTCTCCCCCGCCGTGACGCGGCTGGCGGGGCCGCTCGCCGTTCTGTCCGGGTGGCAGATCCTCGCGATGACGGTGTTCTCCGGCGGTGGGACGGTGCCCAGCCCCGTCGCCGTGGCCGGCCGGGCCGTACAGGATCTCTCGTTCGCCCTGCCGCACATCGCCCAGACGGCGCAGGAAGCGGCGTGGGGATGGCTGTGGGGCAACCTCCTCGCGATCGCCGCGGGGGTGGTGTTCGTGCTGGTCAAGCCCATCGAGCTGGTGGCGTTCCGATTCTTCGTGGCCCTCTACTGCCTGCCGTTGGTCGCGATCGCGCCCATCCTCACCGCGATCCTGGAGGGCGACGATCCCCAGATCGTCGTGGCCGCCCAGGGGGTGTTCTTCACCACGCTCGTCGCCGTCATGCTCGGCTTCCGGTCCGCCGACGCCACCAGTCTGGACCTGGTCGCGGCGGCCGGCGGGGGGCGCTGGCGGCAGATGCGCAGTGTCCGGGTGTGGGCGGCGGTGCCCGCGCTTTTCGGGGGCCTGCGCATCGCCGCCCCGGCGGCGGTCCTCGGCGCCGTCATCGGGGAGTACCTCGGCGGGCGCAAGGGCCTCGGCGTGGCCATGGTCTACAGCCAGCAGACGCTCGACGCCACCCGGACCTGGGGCCTCGCCCTCGACGCCGCGCTGCTCGCCGGTGTCGCCTACGGCCTGACGGCGCTCGCCGAACGGCTCATCGCCCCGTGGGCCCGGTCGGGGTCCACCGCCGCGGTCCCGTCGACGGCGCGTCAGGGGAGCCTGGGCAGGCGCACGGTGGTGGCGCTGGCCACCGGGCTGGCCGGTACGGCCTTCATTCTGGTGTTCTGGCAGGTTCTCATCACGGTGAGCGGCCTGAGCCCGTTCTTCGCCAAAGGGCCGCTCGACGTGTGGACATACCTTTCCGGCAACCTGGACCAGGTGCTCGGCCCGCTGGGCGTCACGCTGCGCAATGCCGCCCTGGGTTACGCGGCGGGGACCGTCGCCGCCGTCGTGCTCGCCTCACTGGTGGTCGTCAGCCCGTTCGCCGAGGCCGCCGTCATGCCGATCGCGGTCATCCTGCGGACCGTACCGCTGGTCGCCATGACGCCGCTCATCGCGCTGATCTTCGGCCGTGGCGTGCTGACCGTCATCGTGATCGCGGGACTGGTCACGTTCTTCCCGTGCCTGGTGACCGTGGTGGCGGGGATGCGGGCCACGCCCCGGTCGGCCGTCGATCTCGTCGCGACGTACGGCGGAGGGCCGTGGCGGACACTCGCCGCCGCCCGTCTGCCGTACGGAATGGCGTCGATCTTCGCCGCCTCCCGGGTGGCCGCCCCGACGGCGCTTCTCGGCGCGCTCCTGGCCGAATGGCTGGCAACGGGTGAGGGCCTCGGCTTCCTCATGCTCAGAGCCAGCGTGAACGCCCAGTACAACCTGCTGTGGAGCGCGGTCGTCCTGGTCACCGCGGTATCGATCGTCACCTACGCCATCGCCGCGGCCGTGGAGAGCAGCTTGCTCCGCCGGTTCTCCTGACCCACCTCATCCCGCTCGAAAGGAAACACCCTCATGTTCTACAGCCGTCGCGACCTGCTCAGAATCGGCGGGATCGCCACCGCGGCGGGCCTGGCCGCTCCCCTTCTCGCCGCCTGCTCCAGTGGCGACGACACCGCCGCCCCCGCCGCCTCCGCGAGCGGCGGCAAGGCCACCGAGAAGATGACCTTCCAGCTCAGCTGGCTGCCCACCACGGAGTTCGCCGGTACCTGGCTCGCCCTGAGCAAGGGCTACTTCACCGCCCAGGGCATCGACCTGGCCTGGCTGCCCGGCGGCCCGAACGCGAGTCCGGCGACGATCGTGGCCAGCGGCAAGGCCGAGGTCGGCATGCTCAACGCGGATGCCATCGCCACGGCGCGTACCCAGGGCGCCCCCATCAAGATCATCGGCGCGCTGCTGCAGAAGTCGCCGTTCTGCATCCTGAGCAAGGCCGAGACGCCGATCAACTCGCCGCAGGAGATGATCGGCAAGAAGATCGGCGTGGCGGCGGCCAACGAGACCGCCTTCGACGTGATGCTGAGCCTCAACAACATCAAGAAGAGCCAGCTCACGGTCGTCCCCGTCCAGTTCGACCCCGCGCCGGTGGCGAACGGCGAGGTCGACGGCCAGATCGTGTACGTCACCAACGAGCCACCGACGCTGGAGGCACGCGGGATCAAGACCAACACGTTCCTGCTCGCCGATTTCGGATTCGGCATTCTGTCGGACTGCTTCTTCGCCACCGAGCAGACGATCGCGGACAAGCCCGACCTGCTGGCGGGTTTCCTCTCCGCGACCCGCAGGGGCTGGCTGGACAACCTCGCCGATCCGCAGCCGGGCACCGACCTGGCTGTGGGGACGTACGGCAAGGACCAAGGGCTGGACGCCGGACAGCAGCTCGGCGAGAGCAAGGCGATGAACTCCCTCATCGTCACTCCCGACGTGCCCAAGCCGATCGACCTGCCCGACGCCGCGATGAACACCACCATCGACACTCTCAAGAAGGTGGGCATCACCATCACCGCCCAGGACCTGTTCAGCAAGGACATCCTTGCGAAGATCAGTACGTGACGGACCGGCGAGGCAAAGGGCGCTACCGATGAACGACGACCGCGTGGAGGCCGCCCCTGCGGATTTGCTAATTCGCGGGGCCGTACTGGTAGCGACCTGCGACGGCGAAGGGCGGGAGCTCGCCGGCGGCTGGGTGGCGATCACCGGCGGGCTCGTCAGCGGGGTGGGCACCGGTCCTGCGCCGATGGCGGCCCGGGTGCTGGACGCGGATGGGTGCCTGGTGACTCCAGGCCTGATCAACACCCATCACCACATCTACCAGAACCTCACCCGCTCCTACGGGCCGGTCGTCAACGGCACCCTGTTCGAGTGGCTGACCGGTCTCTACCCGTTGTGGGCGGGTCTCGACGAGGAGGCGTCCTACCTGTCGGCGTGGGTCGGCCTCGCCGAACTCGCCCTCGGCGGATGCACCACGTCCACCGATCACCTGTACGTCGCGCCGTCCGGGGGCGGCGACCTGTGGTCGGCGGAGATCGAGGCGGCCCGGCAGCTCGGCTTCCGGTTCCATCCCACGCGCGGCTCGATGAGCGTGTCGGTCAAGGACGGCGGTCTGCCCCCGGACTCCGTCGTCCAGGACGAAGACGAGATCCTCGCCGACTGCGAACGGCTCGTCAAGCGGCATCACGATTCCGCGCACGGCGCGATGGTGCGGGTGGCCATCGCCCCGTGTTCGCCCTTCAGCGTCAGCCCTGCCCTGATGCGCCGCGCCGCGGAACTCGCCGAGCGGCTCGACGTCCGCCTGCATACCCATCTGGCCGAGGACCGGGACGAGGACGCGTACTGCTTGGAACGCTTCGGCAGGCGACCGATCGAGCAGTTCGAGGAGGTCGGCTGGATGACCGGGCGTTCCTGGGTGGCGCACTGCATCTACCCCTCCTCCGAGGAGATCGCCCGGCTCGGCGCGGCGGGCGTCGGCGTGGCCCACTGCCCGAGCTCCAACATGTTGATCGGCGGCGGCGGTTTCGCCCCGGTCCGGGAGTTCCGCCGGGCAGGCGTCCCCGTCGGCCTGGGCTGTGACGGCTCGGCCTCCACCGACTCGGCCTCGCTCTGGCTCGAATCACGTACGGCACTGCTCCTGGGCCGCCAGCGGCTGGGCCCGACGGGCATGACCGCCCGCGACGTCCTTGACATGGCCACCCGCGGCGGCGCCGCCTGCCTCGGCCGTACCGGTGAACTCGGGGAACTGACCGTGGGAGCCGTCGGCGACGTGGTGTGCTGGCCCTTGGAGGGCGTGGCCTACGCGGGCGCACTCACCGACCCGATCGAGGCCTGGCTCCGCTGCGGCCCCTCGGCCGCCCGTCACACCGTGGTCGCCGGCCGGCCCCTGGTCGAGTACGGCAAGCTCCTCGCCGCGGGCGTCGAGGACATCCTCACCCGCCACCGGGCCGCGTCGGCCCGCATCCAGAACGTGGCGGGCGGATGACCCCGGCGCCTCATCGCCGGCGGGCCCTGGCCAGCAGCCAGAGCAGGAGCGGTGCCCCCAGGACGCCCGTGACCACGCCCACGGGCAGCTCCACGTCCGGGATCAGCAAGCGTGCCACCAGATCCGCGCCCAGCACGATGAACGCCCCGGCCAGGCCCGAGGCCAGCGGCGGCGGCCAGGCCGTGCCAGCCAGGCGTTGGGCGATCTGGGGTGCGGCCAGTGCCACGAACGCGACCGGTCCGGCCGCCGCGGTGCCGAAGGCGACCAGCGCGACGCCCGTCATCATCAGCGTCAGCCGTGCCGCCTGCACCGGGGTGCCCAGGACGACGGCGACCTCGTCGCCCAGCTGCAGCACCCGCGTCCAGCGGCCGAGCAGGAGCGTGGCGGGCACGAGCACGGCCAGGGCGAGAGCCAGGGGCAGCACGTGGTCCCAGGTGCGGCCGTTCAGGTTGCCGAACAGCCAGCCGAGCGCCTGCTGCGCCTGGAAGTCCCCGCTGATGACCATGAGGTACTCGGTGGCGCTCGTGCAGATCCACGACAGCCCGATCCCGACGAGCACGATGCGGTGGCCGGCGGCGCCGCGCCGCCAGGCCAGCAGGTACGTGAGCAGCGCGGCCAGCACGGCGCCCGCGAAGCCGAGCAGCTGCAGCCCGGCGCCGACGCCGAGGACGATCCCGGCCACCACGGCGACGCCCGCGCCCTGCGTGACGCCGATCATGTCGGGGCTGGCGAGGGGGTTGCGGGTCATCGTCTGGAACAGCGCGCCCGACAGGCCGAACGCGGCGCCCACGAGCAGGCCGGTCAGCGCCCTGGGCAGGCGCAGCTCGCGTACGACGAACGCGGTCCCCTGGTCCCCGCCGCCCAGCAGGGAGGCGATGACCTCGCCGAGGCCGAGCCGGACCTCGCCGAGCCCCAGCCCCAGGCAGAAGGCCAGGAACGCGGCGGCGGCCACGGCCAGGCAGACCAGGATGAGCCGCGGGCGCAGCACGCCGGAGACCGGCGGCATCGTCAGCCGGAACGTGACGACCCGGCGCGTCACCGCTTGCCGAGTCGCGCTCATCACAGCTCCGCCAAACGCCGGCGCCGGGCCAGCACGACGAAGAACGGCCCGCCGATGAAGGCCACCAGCAGCCCGGCCTGCACCTCGATGGGCGGGGCCACGACGCGTCCGGCGATGTCGGCGGCGAGCAGCAGGCACGGACCGAGCATGGCGGCCAGCGGCAGCAGCAGCCGGTGGTCGGCCTCCGAGCCGTCGAGCCCGGCCACGGCCCGCGCCAGGTACGGCACCACGAGCCCGACGAACACCACGGGCCCGATGGCCGCCACGGCCGACCCGGTCAGCAGCATCACGGCCGTCGCCCCCTGAAGCCTGACGAGCCCGACGCGGCGCCCCAGCCCGCGGGCCACATCGTCGCCCAGCGCGAGGCTGTTGAGGCCCGGTCCGCAGGCGACCGCCAGCGCCGCCCCCGCGAGCACGAACAGCGAGAGCTGCGGCAGCACCTGCCCGCCCGCGCCGGACAGCGACCCCGCCGACCAGAAGCGGTACCTGCCGAGCGACTCCGGGTCCACGAGCACGAACGCGCTGGTCACCGAGCTCAGCAGGAACGTCACCGCGACCCCGGCCAGCGCCAGCTTGACCGGCGTCATCCCGTCGCGCCCCAGCCCGGCCAGCCCGTACACCACGACGCTGGCGATCAGGGCGCCCGCGAACGCGAACCACACGAACCCGCCCAGCGTCCCCATCCCGAACGCCCCGATGGCCAGGACCACGGCGAACGCGGCCCCCGCGCTGACGCCCAGCACTCCGGGGTCGGCGAGCGGGTTGCGTGTGAGCGCCTGCATGAGGGCGCCCGACAGGCCGAGCGCGGCCCCGGCCAGCACGCCGACGAGCGTGCGCGGCACCCGTACCGACCAGATGACGTCCAGGACGTCGCGGTCGGTCACCGTGCCCGCCAGGGCGCCGATCACCTGGTCGGGCGGGATCTGGCGGGCGCCGAGCGAGAGCGACAGCAGGCACACCACGAACAGCGCGACCGCCGCGGCCCCGAGGGCCTTCACGAGACCTTGGTCGCCGGGTCGCCGTCCACCGCGGCCGCGAGCTTCGGGACGAGGCTGTCGAGCACGTACGGCAGGCTGAGCACGGTGAGGAAGGCGACGGCGTCGCCCTGCGGGGTGTTCTCCTGCAGGAAGACCTCTCTGCCCTCCTTCACCACCTTGAGCTTGTTGTAGACGGTGTCGCCGTGCAGCTCGGCCTGGCCCTTGGCGATGTCGGCCACGCTCCAGACGATCACGCCGGTGTCGACGAGATCGAGCCGCTCCCGGCTGATGTTCGCGCCGAACTTGTCACCGATGGCCTGGTCGAGGCCGGTGGGGAGCTGGAAGCCGAGCGAGCCGAGCAGGCGCGAGCGCGAGTCCTGGCTGCCGAAGACGAAGTAGCCCTCGTAGACGGTCGCCATGAGCGCGGTCGCGCCCTTGAACGCGGGGTTGTCCTTCTGCACCTGCGCGAACCGGGCCTCGATCTGCTTGACCAGCGCGTCGCCCTCTGCGGGCTTGCCGGCGGCGACGCCGACCTTCCTGGTGAGCTCGTCCCAGGGGATGCCGAAGTCGATGTACTCCTTGGGCTGGGCCACGGTAGGAGCGATCTTCGACAGGGTGGTGTACTGCTCCTGGGTGAGCCCCGAGTACAGGCCCAGGATCAGGTCGGGCTTGAGCGCCGCGATCTTCTCGAACTGGGGGCCACTGCCGGTGTCCTTCAGCACCTGCGGCACGGCGGCGCTGCCGAGCTTGTCCTTGGCCCACGGGCCGATCGCGCCCGGGTGCCCGCCGAACCACTCGGTGGTGGCGACCGGCACGATGCCGAGGGCGAGCAGCGCGTCCTGCTCGACGAGGCCGACGGTGACGACGCGCTTGGGGGCGGCGGGGATCGTGGTGCTGCCGTACTTGTGCGTCATGGTGACGGGCAAGGCGCCGGCCGCCGTCGCCCCTGTGCCGGTGGACGGGGCGGGGGCCCCTGCCGGGGCCGTGGAGCCGCAGCCCACGATCGTGATCAGTACGAGCGCCACGAGGGCGAGCGTGCGAGACAAAGAACGGCTCCTCAATCGATAGGCCGCCTATTAGGCGAGGCTAACCTAACCGATCAGGGGGTGCAATGTCATCTTCGCCCCAAGGGCCTGTCCTGCGGGCCTATGCGCGTCGTCGTCGAGGACGATGGCGCGTACCCGGGCCTCGGCGATCCGCGCCAGCGCGGCGCGGGCCTCGGATCGCCGAGCGGCGGGCGCGGGCCGTACGGGGTCGAGGAACGTCACCTCGACGGACAGGTGCCGGGTCGCGGCCACCCGCAGCAGAGAGGCCAGCAGCGAGTCGTCGCCGACGTAGCAGGTGCGGGTCGAGGTCGCCATGCCCTCGCGGTAGCGCAACGTGGCCGGGCGTACGGCGACGCCCGCGTCGAGCGCCGCCTGGAACACCGCGGGCCGGAACCGGCCCATTCCGCGCCCGCACCAGGTGGTGCCCTCAGGGAAGGCGACGACCGTGTCGCCCGCCCGCAGGACGTCCGCGATCGCCGCGACGGTCGCCGGCAGTTCGTGGAGCCGCTCCCTGTCGATGAACAGCGCCCCCGATCCCGCCACCAGCCCGCCGAGCATCGGCCACCCGGCGATCTCCCGCTTGGCGAGCGGCCGCGACGGCACCGCGGCCACGATGACGAGCGGGTCGAGCCAGGAGACGTGGTTGGCGACCACCAGGCCGCCCTCCCCGTGCGCCCCTGGCGTGACCCCTGACCCGCTCTCACTCCGCGGAGGCGCCGTGGCCTCGACCCTGACGCCGAGGGCGCGCAGCAGCAGGCGCGCCCACAGCCTGGTGATCTCCGCCCGCCAGGCGGCGCGCGCCCGGCCGGCCATGAGCGATACCGGCACGCCCGCGAGCACCACGAGCAGCACCGCCGCCAGTCGCGCGACCAGCCGGACGGGTCCGGCGACGGCGGCCGGCAGCCGCACGCAGGCGGCGGGCGTGCACGGGCCGAGTGGCCGCCAGGGGTCGCCGCTCACCGTGGCTCTCCCAGGAAGTAGCGCAGGTAGCGGGTGTTCACCCGGGCCATGGACAGCAGCACGAAGAAGTCGGCGGTGCCGAAGTCGCGGTCGTGCGCGGGCGCCCCGCACACCCAGGAGCCCAGCCGCAGGTAGCCGCGCAGGAGCGCGGGCGGCACGAACCGGTCGGCCCGGAACGCGCCGGCGCGGCCGCGCCAGGGGTCGCGCGGCGTGACGCGGTACTCCTCGGGGCCCAGCGGCACCCGTTCGGCGACCGCGGCCGCGACCGCACCCTGGTCGTCGAGGGGCACCGAGCAGCAGCCGGCCAGCCACTGGTGGCCGCCGCTCACCATGTACCGGGCGATGCCCGCCCACATCAAGGCGACGACCGCGCCGTCCCGGTGATCGGGGTGCACGCAGGTGCGGCCCGCCTCGACCAGGCCCTTCCTGATCGGCGCGAGGTTGCGGAGGTCGAATTCGGCGTCGGAGTAGAGCCGGTCGGAACGGCCCGGCGGGAGCAGCCGGTACGTGCCGACGACCTTGTCGCCATGGCGCACGAGGAGGTGATCGCAGTAGGCGTCGAACCTGTCGGCGTCCAGGCCCGAGACGGGACTGTCCAGCCGCGCCCCCATCTCCTCGGCGAAGACCTCGTACCGGAGCCGTTGCGCGGCCCGGAGGTCGGCTGGAGTGGTGGCCATGCCGACCGTGTACCGACCAGTGTCTAGAGAGATCGTCATGGGCGCGCGTCCTTCCCTGAAAGGGTCTCGCACCTATGTCGACATGCGGAAATGACGACGGCGTCTCTCATCGGGGGCAGGCAGGCGTCCGCGTGGTGAACTCGCCACCGGACGGATAAATCGGTTTCCACCGCGCGCCGGTTTCCCTACACTCGCCTCGAACCGCAATCACCGTGATCGACGAGGGAGAGGAGCCGGCCGTGCGCCACAGCACCACCGCCGTCGTCGTCTCTCTGTCGCGGTACGAGGTGATCCTGGTGTCTTCGTCGCCCCGGTGCCGGCTGCGCGGCCGTCACTGGACGCCCTGACGAACACCTGCCTGATTTCTGGCCGCTTCGCCGGGGGAATCGCGCTGTCCTTGTCATTTGCCTGTTGAAAGGCCATGGGCTGTGCGCACTCATGTCTCCAACCCCCTGACCGCCGTCCGCAACCTGGGCATCCTCGCCCACGTCGACGCCGGCAAGACCACCATCACCGAGCGGATCCTGTACGTCACCGGCGCCACCTACAAGCGCGGCGAGGTCCACGACGGGACGACCGTCACCGACTTCGACTCCCAGGAGCGCGACCGCGGCATCACGATCTTCGCCGCGGCCGTGAGCTGCGTCTGGGACGGCCACCGGATCAACCTGATCGACACGCCGGGCCACGTCGACTTCTCCGACGAGGTCGAGCGTTCGCTACGCGTGCTCGACGGCGCCGTCGCGGTGTTCGACGGGGTCGCCGGGGTCGAGCCGCAGAGCGAGTCGGTGTGGCGGCGGGCCGACCGGTACGGGGTGCCGCGCATCGCGTTCGTCAACAAGCTGGATCGCGCCGGCGCCGACCTCGACGCGGCGGTCGAGTCGATCCGCTCGCGGCTGCATCCGGCGCCGCTGGTGGTGCAACTGCCGATCGGCCGCGAGGACGGCTTCACCGGCGTGGTCGACCTGCTGCGGATGCGGGCGCTGACCTGGGCCGGCGGCGTCCTCGAAGAGGGGCCGGTGCCGGATGACCTGCTGGAGGAGACACGGCGGCGGCGCCGGCTGCTGGAGGAAGCGGTGGCCGAGCTGCATCCGGGCGCGCTGGAGGAGTTCTGCGCGGCACCGGAGATCTCCGCGGGCACGCTGGCCGCCGCGTTGCGGGACCTCACCCGTACCGGTGACGGCGTGGTCGTGCTGTGCGGGTCGGCCTACCGCGACCGCGGGATCGAGCCGCTGCTGGACGCCGTCGTGGCGTACCTGCCCTCGCCCGTGGACGTGCGGGGGGACCACGGCGGATCCGGCGGCGCCGCTGGTGGCGCAGGCGTTCAAGGTGAACTCCACCCCCAGCGGGCGGCTGACGTACCTGCGGGTGCACTCGGGAACGCTGCGGAAGGGAGACACGGTGCTGGACGCGGACGCGGGACCCACCGAACGGGTCAGCCGGATCCTGCGGGTGCAGGCCGACCGGCACACCGAGGTGGACCGGGCGGTGGCCGGGGACATCGTCGCGGTGGTCGGGCCGAAGTCCCTCCGCGCGACGTCAACCGTAGTGACGAAGTCCCCGCGAGAATACGCCACCAGCGGCGCGCCCGAGGCGCCCGTGGTCCTGGAGCCGCCGGAGGTGACCGACCCGATGGTGTCCGTGGCGATCGAGGCGCGCCGCAGCACCGACGGCGACCGGCTGGCCGGGGCGCTGGCGCGGCTGGCCGAGGAGGACCCGTCGCTGTCGGTGCGTACCGACGCCGAGACCGGGCAGACGCTGCTGTCCGGGATGGGCGAGCTCCACCTGGAGGTGGCGGCGGAGAAGCTCCGCCGTGACCACGGGCTGGAGGTCGCCGTCGGGCGGCCGCAGGTGGCCTACCGGGAGACGGTGGTACGCGGGGTGCCGGGGCTGCTGTACCGGCACGTCAAGCAGGACGGCGGCGCCGGGCAGTTCGCCCATGTCGTGCTCGACGTGGAACCGCTGGACGGCGAGGGCTTCGAGTTCCGCTCGACCGTGACCGGCGGGCGGGTGCCGCGCGAGTACGTGCGGGCGGTCGAGGCCGGCTGCCGCTGGTCGCGTAATCTCGCGGGGACTTCGTCGCTACGGTTGCTGTCCGTGCGAAGGGCTCGGCGGCCACCCGGTGACCGGGCTGCGCGTGACGCTGACCGACGGGGCCACGCACGTCAAGGACTCGTCGGAACTGGCCTTCCGCACGGCCGGGCGGCTGGCGCTGCGCGAGGCGCTGCGGGCCTGCGCGATGGCGCTGCTGGAACCGGTGGCCGAAGTCACGGTGACGGTGCCGGACGAGGCCGCCGGCGGGGTGCTGGGCGACCTGGCGGCCCGGCGCGGCCGGATCTCCGGCTCGACCGCCCGCGCGGGCACCGTGGTGATCACGGCGATGGTGCCGCTGGCTGAGCTGTTCGGGTACGCGACCCGGCTGCGCAGCCGGACCCAGGGCCGGGGCACGTTCACCACCCGGCCCGGCGGGTACGCGCCGGCGCCGTGACGCCGAGGCTGAGCGGGCTTGCCCCGCTCAGCCCTCGTAGTGCGGCAGGAGCGTGACGAACCGGTAGATGTCCACGGCGAGCAGGAGGCACAGGACGAGGACGGCCACCCTGCTGCGCCAGAGTAACGCCGTGGCGGCCGCAGTGAGGAAGGTGGCGAAGCCCGAGGCGACCATCGCCAGCCTCACTGAGTCGGGATCGCTGTAATCCGGCATGCCGGGGTCCCAGTTGTAGTTGGTCGGCATGAAGCTCGCGAGCATCGCGAACCAGCCGAGGGTCGCGGTGGCGGCACCCATTCCGGCGCGCGCCGCCGCTGCGGTTCGCTCCGCCGTCGAGGGAAAAGGATTCACCTGGCCGGCTCCCGGGTCGTGTTCGCGTCGGAAGAATACATGAATCCCGTGACGTCGGGATCGTCGCTCGCAGCGCGGCGGGCACAGCGGGACAATCACGGTGCGGGTGCGGTAGAAGGAGTGGCCGGACCGGCGGCCTGTGGTCGAGGCCGCCGGCCCGGCCGCCGGTCAGGGCGTGGTGACGGGCGCGCCCGTGACCGCGGCCGACCAGTAAAGCGCCCGTGCCACCTGCGGGAACAACCCCTTCGGGTGGTTGCGGAACAGCGGCTCGGTGCCGAACAGCACCACGGCCGCGCCCCGCTCGTCCCTGCCGCTGACCACGGCCGCCTGGCCCCTGGCCGCCTCGGGGCCGCCCGTGCCGTCGGCGTTGGCCCGCCAGTGGCCGGAGACGAGCGGGCCGTCGGCGGCGTACGACTGCTCGACCGTCACCTCGGCCCCGAGGGCGGTGAACCAACGCGGCGAGTACACGAAGGAGTGCTCCGGCGACCCGCCGCCCACGGGACCGCCCGACGGGACCGTGCGCACCACGCCGTTGGCGTCGCCGCGGCCGGCGACCGCGGTGGCGGTGAGCAGCCCGGCGGCGGCGTTGAACGTCGCCCCCGTGCCGCCGCGGGTGACCACGCCGCCGGTGGCGAGGAAGGTGTCCAGCGCCGTGCGGGCGGCCGGGTTGAGCGCCGCGTAGCCGAGCCCGCTGGAGACGAACAGCACGTCGGTCCCGCTCCAGTCGAAGCCCGCGTTGAGCACGGCGGTGGAGACCGGGCTGACGGCGAAGCCCATCTCGCGCAGCGTGAACAGCTCGTCGGCGGAGGCGGCCGCGGCGATGCGCACCTGCGAGAGCGGAATGCCTGTGGCCTGGCCGGCCGGGGCGAAGACGACGCCGTACCGGTCGGACACGGTCCTGGCGGCCTGGCGCGCCGCCGCCGGCACGATCGCGCTGCCGTCGTTCGCCCAGGTCACCGCGACGCCATCGGCCAGCAGGTCGTTCAGGGCCCGGACGTCCTTGGCGTCGGCCACCTTCAGCGCGAGCGGCCCGGCGGTGCGCGGGACGGAGCCGGTGGGGGCTGCGGCCTTGACCGGCTCGGACGCCACGTGGAGCGGGCCGGAGGGGATGCCGTCCACGGTGGCGCCCCAGAGCAGGCCGTGGCTCCAGCCCGAGATGTCGTACATCGCATCCACTCGGGGAGAGATGTCCGCGCCCGGCTCCAGCATCACGTTGGCCAGCCCGCGCTTGGGCTGGCGCATGTCCACGACGTACGAGCCGGCCGGGTAGGTCTTCCCGTTCAGCCGGAACGCGTGCCTGGCCCGCTCGACCCGCACGTCGTTCGCGATCAGGTGGTCGACCAGGCGGGCGGCGGCGGTGGCGGAGCGCTGCCCGGTGATGACGTACGCGCGGGGGAAGGTGGTGTTGTAGACGTCCTCGGGGCCGAAGCCGGGCACGATGCCGAGCGGCACGACCTTGGACGGCTCGCCGGCCGTACCGCGCCGGAAGACCTCGATCTGGTCGGCGATCAGCTTGTCGCGCCTGGCCTGCACGAAGCCGTACGTGGCCCGGATGGCCGCGGCGGCCACGTCGGTGTTGATCGCCGAGCGGCGGCGCAGCTCCGCGACGGGCTGCTGGTTGTAGTCGGCGTTGTTGACCCGGAGCGGGATCTCGATGGTGTGCGCGGCGACCGCGCCGTGGAAGGGGGCGTACTGCGGCGTGAAGATCGGCGGCCAGTCGTCCCAGCCTTCCGCCGAGTCCCGGAACGGGATCTGCGGGGGATGCACGCCGTCCTTCTCGACGGTGTAGCCGAGCGCGTTGACGGCGGACTCCATGCCGAGCCCGTTGGCGTAGGTGTTGGTGATGAACAGGTCGTACTCGTAGTTGGCGCCGTGCGGCGGCGTGGTGGGCTCGATGAGGGTGCCGTTGACGTAGCCGTGCAGGTCGATCATGGCGACCGGCTGGGTGTCGATCATCACCTGGCGCATTGCCCGCACCTCGGGCTGCGAGGCGGTGACGAAGTCGCGGTTGAGGTCGAAGCCGGCGCCGTTGGCGCGCACGCCGTTGACGCGGCCGTCGGGGTTGGCGGTGATGTTGAAGTAGAGCCTGGTGCGCGCGAGAAGGGCGGCCGTCTGGGGATCGGTGCCGGTGGCGAGTTCCTCGATGGCACGCAGGGCGGCGTCGGTGCCCTCCCACTCGTTGCCGTGGATGTTGGCGTTGACGAAGATCGGCGCCTTGTACTTCTTGACGAGGTGGGCGGCCGCGGCCGGGTCGTTCTCGATGCGGCCGCGGATGCGGCTCTGTTCGCGGGCCTGGTCCCGGCTCTCGGGGGCGGTGACGGTCACGAGGTAGAGGTCGCGGCCCTGGTGCGAGCGGCCGATGACCTCCACGCTCACCCGGTCGCTGCGCCGCTGCAGGTCGTTCAGCTTGGGCGCGATGGCGTGGTACGGCACCAGGCCGAGCTTGATGGAGGCGTCGGCGGAGTTCTCCGCGGGGATCGGGAGCGTGGTCTGCCTGGGATACCCGCGGTCGCGAGCCAGTCCGTACGGCTCCGCGTCGGGTGCCAGGCGGAACGTCTGCGCCTGCTCCGCCGCGCCGGCCGCCACCTCGTTCCGCTCGGGGCCGTTGCCGAAGTCGCGTACAGCGGAGTGGGGCGGATCGGCGGGGTCGGCGACGGCCGGGGGGATCACGAGGAGTGCGGCCGAGACGGCCACGCCGAGCAGGGCGGTGGATAAGCGCAAGGAGGCCTCCAGCGAAAGAGCGGATCGGGTGCGCTGCTGGACGCCCCGACCGGCGGTGATCCTTCATTAGAAGGCCGGCCTGGCGTGACCGGCAACCCTCCGGGGGCCTCGGTGGCCCGTGGCCATCACGCGCCCGCGGAGTCCGCGTGCAGCTCGGCCTGGCAGTCGAGGGCTTCGCAGAGCGCGGCGCTCGGCCTGGATCTGCGCCGCCTCGGCGTCGCGAGCATCGTTGGGCGGGGCTCCTGCCGCTCTGTGACCCATGCCATATGCAGTTCCTGTCAGCAATCGGGGCGCCGTTCCGCTCAACTCACCGAGAGCAAGCGAACCGACAGGAGCACCACATGAAGCACCGCATCGTCGTCCTCGGCGCCGGCTATGCCGGGGTCTACGTGGCCGGGAACCTGGCCCGCCGGCTGTCCCCGGCGGACACCGAGATCACCGTGGTCAACGCTGTGCCGGACTTCGTCGAGCGGCTGCGGCTGCACCAGTTGGCGGCCGGCCGGGAGATCGAGGCTCAAAAGCTCGCCGACGTCTTCGCGGGGACGGGGATACGGCTGCGCCTGGCCCGTGTCACCGCCGTCTACCCCGCGCGCCAGGTCGTCGCCGTGGCCGACGCCGACGGCGGCGGCGAGCTCGGCTACGACACGCTTGTCTACGCGCTCGGCAGCCACGTCGCCGACTGCGGCGTCCCCGGCGTGGCCGAGCACGCCTTCCACGTCACCGCCCGGCCCGCGGCGCTGCGCCTGCGCGAGCGCCTGGACAGCCTGGGCAGGCGGGGCGAAGGCGGGAGTGTGCTGGTCGTCGGCGACGGGTTGACCGGCATCGAGACCGCCACCGAGATCGCCGAATCCCGGCCCGGGCTGTCGGTGGCGCTCATTGCCCGCGGTGAGCTGGGCGCCCGGCTCTCCGCCGGAGCCCGCAGCCACCTGCGCCAGGCCTGCGACCGGCTGGGCATCACCGTCCTGGAGCACACCAGCGTCGAAGCCGTCGAAGCGACGCGGGTGCTGTGCGCCGACGGCACCGCCCTGGCGTCCGACGCGACCGTGTGGACGGCCGGGTTCGCGGTCAACCCCATCGCCGCCGCCAGCGGGCTGGAGGTCACCGAGAACGGTCGGATCGTCGTCGATCGCACCATGCGGTCGGTCTCGCACCCGAACGTCTACGCCGCCGGCGACAGCGCCTACGCCATCGGCGACAACGGCCGGCCGCTGCCGATGTCCTGCGCTTCGGCCGGCTTCACCGGTGGGCAGGCGATCCACGCGATCGTGGGACGCCTGACCGGCCGCAAGATTGCGAAGACCAAGCTGGTCTACTCGTACAACCACATCAGCCTCGGGCGGCGGGACGGGATCCTCCAGCTGGTCGACGACGAAGGGCAAGCAAAGCCGACGTATGTGGGCGGCCGGACGGCCGCGCGGGTCAAGGCGGGCATCCTCAAGATGTCGCTGTGGGCCAACTCGCACCCGACCTTCGGCGTGCCCAAGCGCAGGCGCCGCCTGGCAGCCGCGCCGGATGTGTCTGCCGCGAAGGTGGTCGCGTAGCCGCCTAGGGTGGTCCGCGTGGACAGCACCGCCACTGATCGTTTCGACACCGGTCGGTTCGAGGCCAGCCGGAACCGGCTGGCCTCGCTGGCGTACCGGCTGCTGGGCTCCGCCGCCGACGCCGAAGACGCCGTGCAGGATGCGTTCCTGCACTGGCAGGCCGCCGACCGGCAGCGGATCAAGGTGCCGGAAGCATGGCTGACCAAGGTCGTCACCAACCTGTGCCTCGACCGGCTCCGCTCGGCACAAGCCCGCCGCGAACGCACCGTCGGCGCCTGGCTGCCCGAACCGCTCCTCGACGGCGACCCGATGCTCGGCCCGGCCGACACTTTCGAGCAGCGCGAATCGGTCTCCCTGGCCGTACTGACTCTCATGGAGCGCCTGTCACCCCTCGAGCGGGCCGTCTACCTCCTGCGCGAAGCGTTCTCCTACAGCCACGCCGAGATCGCCGATATCCTCGACATCTCCGAGTCCGCAAGCCAGCAGCACCTCCACCGGGCCCGGCGCCGCATCACCGCCGCACGCCGCCGCGGCGTCGGCGAAGTCGACCCGGCATCCGCCCGCAGGATCGTCGAGGAATTCCTCGCCGCTGCCTCCTCGGGCCGCACCGAACGGCTGGCGGCGCTGCTCACCGACGACGCGACCGGGATCTCCGACGGCGCCGGCCTGACCGAGACGCTGCTGCAGTACGACACTCCGCAGCGCATCGCCGCCGTCGTACGGGCCGGTTTCAGACCCACACCCGCGAAACGGCGATTTGCCGGCGGCACGCCCGCCATCCACTACGCGCTCGTCAATGGCGCCTCCGCCATCCTCTTCGTGGTCGGCGACAAGGTCGTCGGTGCCGTGGCGTTCGACATCACCAACGGCAAGATCGCAACCGTGCGCGGCATCGCCGCCCCCACCCGCCTCGCCCGCCTCGCCGAAGCCTGGCGGCAGCACGAACCGGACACGCCGCTCATCACCCAGTGGTGACCCGACGCCGACCGCCACCGCGTGACCGGGCCGATTCGTGGGGAAGGCCGGGGTCAGTGCCTGGAGGGACTCGAGCGGCGCCGCCGGGCGGACCGGCGTGCTACGGCGTCGGCGTCGCCGGCCGCGTCGCGGGCGCGACCTTCGGTCAGGGGTTGCCACCGGATCGGCGTTGTGCGCGCAGCCGGGCGCCGAGGTCGCTGACCTGGTCGAGGTGCCGCAGATTGTCGGGGTTGACGACAAGGTGGATGGTCTGGATCCGACCATCGTCGGCGATGCCGAGTCCCATGACCTCGACGAGCCGGTCCTGCGTGTCGTACGCCATGGCGCCGGGCTGGCCGTTGACCTCGGTGAGGCGGATGCGGACGCTGAGGCGTGCGAATGCGGCGACCCCGGCCAGCACGGTGCGTGCCGTGCTCCCGGCCGTTGACCGGTTGGCCCAGTGCACCACCGGCGAGGAGAAGGGCCAGCACCCTTCACCGGCCACCGTCATGCGAATGCTGCGCGACCACGACGAACCGGTCGACACAGCGGTGAGTACGTGATCATCTCGCTACTTTGCACCCTGGGTCACGGATAGGAGTCCGGAGCCCATACGGCACGCCTACCTCAGGGCAGGTGAGGCGCTGGTGGAGGGGTGATTGGTCGGCGTGTGCCCAGATCCCGGTTCGTCTTGCCTCCAGCTCAGATGAACTGGAGGCAAGGTCTGACCTACGTCGCCCTCTCTTGGCACGGACGCGTAGTCCACCCGGGTAGGGCTTACTCCTGCAGGATGGACAGGGCTCGAGATGGGCACAGGATGACGGCGTGGCGCGCCTGTGCGGCGCTCTGGTCGCCGGGGTGATCGGTCAGCAGGGCCACGATGCCGTCGTCGTCCTGGTCGAAGACGGCCGGCTCGGTCAGGACGCACTGGCCGGCTCTGATGTGGTCGGCTCGCTCGCTCACACAGCCTTCGCGGATGCGTCTCCGGTCGGTTCGCGCGGCGGCTGCTTCCTCGGGGCCTGGACATACACCCGGGGCCTGGACATACGGGGCGATTAGCCCCGGTGATCAACTTTGCGGCGGAAGCTTCTACGGCGAGGCTCACTTCGGCAATAGCGGAGGTCCGTACCTGAAGGTCGTGGACTTCACCAACGCCGGTGGCTGGCGGATCAGGGGCAGCGTCGAGAAGTTATCCGGGGTTGTCCGGCAAGAAGAGATCGAAGCGGTCCTGTCTTCGTCCCCTTGCCCTGGGCTCAGTCATTCGTCACAACGGAGCTCCCGCACCGAACAGTGATCTTGGTCGACACCGTTCGGGCAGGAGCTCCGTTGCTCTTTCGACTAACCTTGACTACGCCGTATCACGCTTGACCACACGGCATGGGTGTTAGTTGGGGGGGACCGCCGGCGGCCTGAAGATCTCCCAGATGCGATAGGCGCGCGCCCACCCCTTCGAACGCGGAGCCTCCGACGCGTACGGCTTGGAGGCCGGGCCGTGCGCAGTGCCCTGCCACGCGATGCCTTCCGTCTCGGTCCGGGCGCTCCTCGTGTACGCCCCGGTGGACTGGGTCCTTCCCAACTGCTCGTCGATCGAGCGTCTCTGCGCGTCGGTCAGCCCGCGCGACTGACTCTGGCCGGTGTTCGGCGGATTTCGCTGTGCCTTGGGCGGCGACTGCCGTTGGACCGCCCTGCGACTGGTCGGACGGACGGCGGGCCGATGCCTGACCGTGGTCCGGGGCCTGCTCGCACGCCTGGTCACCGCCCTGCGCGCAGCTTCGGCCCGTCGCCTGGCCGCCGCTGCCCGGCGCGCTGCCGCTGCCGCTCTTCGCCTGGCAGCCGCGGCGGCCGCCCGCTGCCTGGCCAGCGCGGCCTTCTTCCTGGCCGCCTGCGCCGCCCTCTTCTTGGCCGCTTCCGCGGCTCTCTTCCTCGCTGCTTCGGCCGCCTTCTTCCTGGCCGCCTCGGCGGCCCTCCGCCTGGCCGCCTCCAGTGCCCGCTTCCTGGCCGCCTCGGCGGCCCTGCGCCTGGCCGCGGCGAGCGCCGCCCGCCTGGCAGCGGCCTGCGCCGCCCGCCTGGCGGCGGCCTGGGCCAGCCGCTTGGCGATGTAGCGCGCCGCGATCCTGGCCGCGATGCCCGCGGCGAACCAGAACAGCTGCCCGTCGGGGTCGCTCATCGTGACGGGGCTGTTGTTGGCGTAGGCGTAGGCGTTGAGCTGCTGCGGATCGGCCTCGTCGATGATCGGGTCGACCGAGAGGAAGCGGCCGTTCGTGGGGTCGTACTCGCGGGCGCCGAGGTGGACGAGCCCCGTGGTCGCGTCCTTGGTGCCGCCGACGAATCCGCGTTGTCCCGGCCACCAGGGTGGTGGTGTCCCGCGGTCCTCGCCGAACGGAGTCTGCCTGCGGATGGCCACGTCTCCGGTGCCGGCGTTCACCATGGCCTGCGCGGTGCCCTGGTGGTCGTTGGCCATGAAGAAGACCTGGTTGTCCGGGGTGCGCACCGCGATGGCCTCGCCACCGATGGTGTAGTAGCGGGTCTGCTCGACGACATCCTTGGCGTAGTCGAGGCGCAGTTCCATGTCGTCGATGTAGAGGGTGGCGTCGGTGGGGGTCTTGCGGAGCAGGCGGTCGCCGTCGGCGTCGTAGACGAACGAGGTCGTCTTGCCGGCCTCGGTCACCGACTCCAGGTTGCCTTCGGCGTCCCAGACCAGGCTCTGGTCGGAGGTGCCGACCTTGCGCCGGGTGGTGTTGCCCGCCGCGTCGTAGGCGAACAGGTCGGCTCCGACTGCCTGCAGCGCGTGCGGCTGCTTGCCGCCCGCCGCCGGGTAGGTGAAGGCGCGTACGGTCTCGGCCGCGCCGCCCCAGGCGTGCTTGGTCTCCTGGGTACGGTTGCCGGTGACGTCATAGGCGTAGCTGACCGCGTACGGGGCCACGCCGCCGATCACCCCGGACTGCGGAGCGCCGCCGGCACAGTCGTCGGTGGCCGTCCACGCCGAGGTCAGCCGGCGCAAATGGTCGTGCTTGAAGCACTGTGTGTCCTGGCCCCCGGCCTTCTCTGCGATCTTGGTGATGTTGCCGGCCGCGTCGTAGGTGTAATTGAGGTCCAGATCGCTGGCGGCGGCACCTGCCCGGTCCAGCCGCATGCCGGTCAGCCTGCGGGTGCCCTCGTCATGGGTGTAGGTGAGCCAGGTCTTCTTGGTGCCCTCGCCCAGCTCGTACTGGAGGGTCTCGCCCATCTTGGAGTAGCGGGCCGCGCTCACGTACGCCGACAGGCCGGTGACCTTGGTCGGCTGGCTGAGCCCGTCGTAGCTGTAGACGACCGACTCCTCGGCCAGCCCGCCGCCCGCCGGGAAACTGACCGACTGCACCTGGTCGTCGAGCGTGTAGCGGGTGTTGAGCTGGTAGGAGCCGGCCAGCTTGCCCTCCCGCGCCGGGATGGTCACGGTCTGGCGCAGGATGCGGTAGGCCGTGTCGATGGCGTTGATCTCGGCCGTGTACGCCTGCCCGCCCACGTACCGGATGGTGGCGTTCAGCTCTCCCTTGGCCAGCGCGTCGTACTTCCACTCGGCCAGCAGCGGGCCGCTCGCCGAGCCTTCGCGCATCTGCGTCTTGCGACCCAGAGCGTCGTAGTCGTACCACAGGGTCTTGCCGCGCGAGTCGGTGGTGGTGACGATCTCGTCGGCGTCGTTGTACGTGGTGGTCGTGACGCCCTTGTCCGGGTCCTCCGTCCTGATCTCCCGGCCGCGCAGGTCGTAGTGGTGGCGCCAGACGTTGCCCGCCGGGTCGGTCACCGTGGACAGGCGGCCGGCGTGGTCGTAGGTGTACTTGGTGGAGTCGTACTCGCCTGTCGGGGTCGCGCCCTTGTACTGGCGCAGCTCGATCAGCCGGTCCTGCGCGTCACCGATCCGGGTCGTCGCCGTACCGCCCGGCGGCGGTGTGACGTGGAGCCGGTCGCCCTCCTCCTTGGCCGTCACCCGGTACTTCTCCACGCCCTTCACCTTGAAGATCTCGGCGTTGACCTCACCCGCGCCGTCGAACAACGACACGACCTGGTTGGGGACGGCGGAGTCGGCCACCGCCAGCAGGTCGGTGGACGGCGTGCCCGTGGCGAAGTAGCCGGTGTTGGCCTTGTACTCCTCGCCTTGGGAGTTGTGGAAGGTGTCGGTGATCGTGCGCCCGTCACGTAGCGCGGGATCCGTCGTCTGGTCGTCCGTGGGCGCGGGTTCCTGGGTCTGGCGCTCGCGCATCAGGCCGTCGTACAGCTCGTGGCTGGTGGTGTAGCCGCCGTCCGCGCGCAACGTCTTGGTGGTGACGACGCTGGGCCCGTCGGTGCGCACCGTGTAGGAGAACTCGGTGTTGGGCGACTGCCCGGCCGCCTTGCTGCGATCGGGCTGCCAGACCTTGATCAGCCGGCCGAGCGCGTCGTACTCCATGTCGACGCGGCGGTTGTTGGCGTCGATCTCGGCGATGGGCTCGCCCCAGGCCGGTTCGAGCTGGGTGCGCTCGACGTGGCCGAGCTGGTTCGTCTCCGTGGTCTCCGTCGCCGGGGCGCCGGCGGCCGGGCTGTAGGTGGTGACGGACTTGGTGCCGACCGGGTCCGTCTCGCTGGTCTCGCGGCCGTAGGCGTCGTAGGTACGGGTGGTGCCGGTGATCGTCTGGCCGTCCGCCGAGACGAGTTCCTGGACCGTGGTCACGTCGCCCTTGGTCGGCGGCTGGCCGTTCGCCTGGCCGTCGTACTGGATCTTCTCGTCCGAGATCACCTCACCGGCGGCCAGCGTGGAGACCGCGGTGCCGCAGCCGGCGGCGACCTTCTGAACCCTGCTGGGATAGTCGAGCATCCAGGAGGTGTCATTCCGGGCGTAGCTGTAGCGGATGCACTCGTCGTCATCGGCGCTGGCCAGGTCGCCCTTCTCGTCCACCTGGAGCAGCAGGCCCTTGGCGTCGTACGCGCGGTCTTCGCCGGTACGCCGCCACGTGGCCCCGGGCAGCGCGGTGCGGGTGACCATGGACTTGGGCTCGACCACGTGCGCGGCCTTGGTGACACCGCCCTGCGTGGACTCGGCCGTCTTTACCGACCACGGCTCCTGTGCGGTCGCGGTCAGGATCGCCCCGCCGTCACCGTCGAACAGGACCTCCTCCCGCTCGAACCCCGCGAGTTGGTCGAGGTCGTCCAGCTTGACGCCCTCGGAGTCCTCCACCTGCGCGCTGCGCTTGGAGCCGTCGGCCAGCTTGTCGCCGTGCATGCCGCGGAAGAACCGGAACTCCGTCAGCGTGCGTTTGCCGTCCTGCCCGTCGCCCTGGCGGACGCGAACCCGGCCGAAGCCGCGGTAGTCGGCCCAGGTGCGGTGCTCGGGCTTGACCAGGATGTTGTCGGCGTAGTGCCAGCCGGCGCCGTCCAGGTACTCGTAGTCGGTGACCACGTTCGGGGAGCCGGCGACCCGGTCGACCTCGATGGTCTGCGTGACCAGGTACTTGTGGAACCAGTCGGTGACCTCGGCCTCGTTCGGCGGGGCCCAGCGCTGCGGGAAGCAGCGCCTGGTGTTCTTGTCGGCCGCGGGAACGTCGCCCGGCTTGCAGTCGGCCGGCGAGTAGTTGATCCGCAGCTCACCGCCGGACTCGTTGTTGATCGCCTGCACCCGCCACTTGACCAGCGGGGCGCGGCCCTCAAGGGCGTCCACCCGGTTCGGGAGCTGCACGCCGGTGAACTTCACCGGGGGCAGCGTGATCGTGCCGCCCACGTGACCGGTCTGCTGAACCGAGGCCAGCCACAGCGCCGGGCTCATGCCGTCACCCGAAGCGGGGAACTGGTGCGCCAGCGCCCACGAGTCCACCGAGCAGTACTGCGCGCCCGAGCATTTGGCGGTGTTGGTGTTGAGGATCTGGGTGGTGACCTTGGCCAGGCGCTTGCGGGTGAAGAACGTCGGAGCCAGGCGGTCGATGCACTTCACGCCCGCGTCGCAGATCTGGTCGAACGGCACATCCGGCCAGGAGCCCGCGGTCTCCTTCTTGAGCTGGTCGGCGGCGCAGGTCACCGTGCCGCTGGGCAGACAGCGCTCGGCGACCTCGAACACCACGCGAGCGGCCGGCGACTTGGTGAACAGCTCGCTCTTCAGGTAGCCGTAGTCGATCCGGGTGAGGTACGCGCCGCGCACGTACTGGGTGCCCAGCTCCGGCTTCATGTTGCGGCCGTAGTGGTTGGTCTCGCGCTCGTACCAGTACGTGGTGGCGTTGCCGTGGGTGTCCACCTCGTAGTCGAGGTTCCACCGGTAGCCCTGCTGGCACCAGGCGTTGGCCGGGGTGCTGGAGTAGCAGGGTTCGCCGCTGTTGTTGCCGAACACCGGCACCGTCTGCACCGACTTGGTCTCCGGCTTGCCGGTCGCCCAGCCGGGCAGCCGGTTCAGGCCGAAGGTGTACTGCGTGCCGTCCGGCGTGGTGACCCGCCAGTACTCGCCGTTGTTGTCGCCGTTCGTGGCGCCGGTCAGCGCCTCGATCCTGGTGCCGTCGTCCCGCTTGGGCCGCCACTGCTTCGTGGTGGCGTCCTTGACGAGCTCGACCGACGAGTCGCCCAGGGACATGGTGGCGTTGTCCTGGTCCCAGCACAGATCGCCGGTCTTCTTGCCGTCGATCATGCACGACTTGTAACGGCGCTCGATGTAGCCGCCCGGGTTCAGCTCGAAGCCCTCCCCCGCCCAGGACGCCTGGTTGTTGGTGGAGGCTGTGCGCCCGTCCACGCTCTGGGAGGAGTAGCCCAGCGACACGCCCGGCTCCTCACCACCCAGCGCCGGAGGCATGCGCAGCTCATAGCCCCAGGTGAAGTCGCCCGACTGAGGGCCCACACTCCAGTCGGACGAAGCCGCCAGAGAGGTGGCGGCGTGGTCCCCCGACGGGCCGGACGCCGCCGCGGTCAGCGCGTACAGGCCGCCCGTCTCGACCTCGGCGGTCACCGTGCCGCTCGTGACGTTGTTGTCGCTCTTCACCGGCTGCGGCTGAGCGCAGCCGGCCGCGCCGGTGAGCGCGCACTCCTCCAGCTTCACCAGGCGCAGCCGGGAGCCGTAGTCACCGCCGTAGGCGTACCGGAAGCTGGAGTAGTCCACCTCCAGGCGGGTTTTGACCGGCTTGGCCGCAGCTGCCACCCCCTGCCCCGGCGTGACCCGCATCGCCAGGCCGAGCAGGTCGGTGTCGAGCAACTCGACACTGATCGGGGCCGTCGCCTGCGCCGTCTTGGCCGTCCCCGGCGCCAGCTTCACCGGGAAGCCGGCCGCCAGGGTGGAGACGGAGCCGCCCAGCTCCGCCTTCTGCGGCTTGGGCCAGGTGACGGCCGGAGCCGCCTTCCACGCCTGCTTGGCGGCGGGATCCGCCAGCGGCGGCTTGACGGGGACCTTCCCGCCCGTCACCGGCGCTTCCTTCTGCACGGCCGGCGCCGGGCGCGGGGCCGCGTAGGCGGGCATGGCGTACGCCACGGGCACGACGAGGACGATCGACAGCGCCGTCGCCAGCCGTCGCGGCCAGGGGGATTCGGGTTTGGGAGGGAGCGGGTCGTTCCAGGACGGGTCGGGAAGGTCGGCGGGTTCGTCGGGGGGCTGAAAACGATTCCAGCGGGATTCGGGCAGGTCTAACTCGTCCGGCAGGTCCATGTACCTCTCCCAGTCGGGGGGTGCTGGTCAGGAATTACTGGGCTGCTAGCTGTGCGATCTGCTCGGCGCTCAGGACGCCGTCGTACGTGCGGACGTCGTCGACGGTTCCCGGCCAGTGGCCGGTGAGGACGCCCGCGGTCTTGGTCCGGCCCAGGTGCAGCGGGCCGGTGGCGCTCCATTTGCTGACATGGTTGGTGACGGTGGTGGTGGACAGGCGGCCGTTGACATAGATGCGGATCTGGCCGGCGAGGGGGTCGTAGACGCCGGCCAGGTGGGTCCATTCGAGCGGGTTCGGGATGGCGTCGGAGCGGGTCCGTACGAGGGCCGCCGCGTCGGTGTCGTCGGCGGCCATGCCGAACAGCCACCGCCCTTGCGCCTGGTCGTAGCCGAGCTGGAACCCGGCCGCCCGCGTCCCGGCCTGGGCGACGGCGGCCGCGTCGCGGGTGGGCAGGTGGTCGAGCTGGGTCCAGAGGGCCACGGTGAACCCGGCCGCCGTGGAGATGGCCGGCCTGGCCGCCTCGGCGGCGCCGGTGACGCCGTCGAGCGCGAGCGCGCCGTCCAGCCAGCCCGACGTCCAGGAGGCGGCGCCGGCGAGCGTGGCGGCCGTGGCCCGGCCGGAGGAGTCGGCGGCGGAGGTGCCGGACTCCTCGTCCAGCTTCCAGTGGCCGACCAGCGCGGCGGCGCTGTTGACCAGCTCAGCGACCTCGTCGGCGAACATGGCCCGGCCGTAGACGCGCACGTCGTCGACGTCGCCCGCCCAGAACTCCGCCGCCGCACCCGCGACCTTGCCGCGGCCGATCGTCAGGGGGCCGGTGGCGTTCCACGGCTGGGTGAAGGCGACCGTGGACTCGAGACGGCCGTTGACGTAGAGCGAGAGCTCGGCGGCCGCCGCGTCGTACACGCCTGTGAGGTGGGTCCATTCGTTCAGGCGCGGCGCGGCGGCCGACAGGGCGCGCGCGGTCGTGGCAGCGTCCGCGTCGGCGCCTGTGCGGGTCAGAGCCCAGCGGCTGTCGGGCTTGGAATACTGCAGTGCGAACGCCCCGGCCCTGGTGCCCTCCTGGGTGAGGAGGGTGGCCGTGCCAGTGGTGGCGGTCAGGCGGGCCCAGGCGGTGACGGTGAAGTTGCGGGTGGTGTCCACGACGGGGCCGGAGGTCTGGGCGTGGGCGTTGGCCAGTCTCAGGCCGCCGCCGGTCTTGCCCGTCGTCCACGTGGCGCCGTACAACGTGGCGGGGTGGGCGTTCGCGGCGTCGGCAGCCACCGTGCCCTGGCCCTCGTCCAGCGTCCAGTGGCCTGCGGGCGCCTTACCCGCGTTGACGTTGAAGACATAGGTGCGGATCGGGCCGGACTGGCCGGCGCGGTCCCTGCTGCGTACCGCCAGGACGTTGGGGCCGTCGTGGCGCGGCGTGAGCTGGACGGTCGCGGTGCCGTCCGGGCCGGGTGCGACCTCGGTGCCGGGCGTCGCGTCGAGCCCGTAGACGTAGGCAGCCACGTCGGCGACGCCGTTAGGGGCGAACGTGAACGAGCCCGCCAGGCCCACGCCGTCGCTCCAGGCGTTCTCCGCATACTGGGGCGACCTGACCTCCGGCTCCCTGCCGGGGGCGGTGGCGTCCACGGTGACCTCGCACCAGGGGCTCCACGCGCTGCTTGCCCTGCCGTCCTCGGCGCGCACCCGCCAGCGGATCAGCGCGCCGTCGGCGTACACACCCGCCGGGACGGCCGCGGTGAACGCGGTCCCGCTCGACCCCACGGCGGTGACGTGCTCGCCCAGCTTCACCCCGGCGGCCGACCACCACTCGAACCGGCCCTTGACCGAGTTGTCGGCGTCCTTCAGCCGGGCCCACAACTTCGGCGCGGTGCTGCTGATGATCGGCCGCGTGTCGCCGGAGGCGCAAGTCCCACCCGGATCCGACCACGCGTCGGCGGCCACGGGGTTGGTGGGGAGCGAGTTGTACTCGATGACCACGCTCGGGTTGTTCCTGAACTTCTTCCAGGCCCAGACGTCGGTCTCGCTGGTGGCATAGAGGCCGATGGTCATGGTGGGCCATTTCTTGGCGGCGGCGTCGGCGGCCCACGAGGTGACGTCGAATTCCACGCCGCCGGGCAGGCAGCTCGAGCTGTAGCCCTTGGCCACGTTCACCGTGGAGAGCAACCTGGTCTTCGCCGGCGGGTTCTTCCAGGTGGTGCTCTTGCCGATCGCGCTGGTCCCCCAGGCCTCCACCTTGCGGGCGCTGCAGGAGTACGACCACGTCTCGTACGTGCGCAGCGTCGCCTTGATGATCTGCTTGCCGTGGATGGTCGAGCCGGTGTTCATCTGGAAGAACGAGCGGTTCGTCTGGGAGGAGCTGATGCGGCCGACGCGGGCGATGTCGCTGGAGTTGAGGTAGTTGGAGTCGGGCCAGTTGCTCCAGATCGCCGTCCACGAGCCGCGCGCGGCCGAGAAGTACGGGTCCAGATAGACGGGGAATTTCGTCCTCGGATCCGCCAGCATCTTCTGATCCGGCTTGAGCCGCAGCCGCCCGCCCGCGAGTTCCACACCCATCCTGGCCTCCCGGGCCTCCGGGGAGCGGCCTTCCTTGAGCGCCTGTGGGCTGGTGATGCCTTCGGAGTCCCACATCTTCGGGGTGGGCGCTATGAAGATCGTGCCCGCGCTCTTGTCGACGGCCTCCAGGTTGCCCGCCTTGTCGGACTTCAGCGACAGGCCATGGGTGGAGAGCGGGAACGTCAGCTCGGTCATGTTCGCCGCGGCGGCCCGCGACTTGACCACCAGGACGTGGGAGAAGCCGTCCACGTCCGCGGTGACCTGGAGGTCCACTCCCGGCATGACCTCGGCGTAGGTGGCGGTGTCGCCGTTCAGCGCCGGCTTGGGCAGCGTGCCCTGCCAGCCCAGCTCCAGGGACTTGGCGCCGCGCGACAAGCGGGCGAGCGGGGCGTCGCCGCCGCCGGAGAACGTCAGCCCGACCGCCGCGGCGACCGGCTCGACCGCCCCGTCGGGGCGCAGGCGGAGCGTGGTGTCGACGGGGACCCAGCTGCCGTCCTTGCGCACGCGCACCGGGCGGACGTGCTGCTCCATGCTGTAGGAGCCGTCCGGCTTGACGAAGACCTGGCGGGTCTCGCTCCGCATCGACTCGACCTCGACCGGCTGCCCCGTCTGCCGGGCACGGGCGGCCATCGGCTCCTCCGGGGGCTGCACCTGATGCACGGTCCGCGCCTCGGCGGAGGCCACTGGATGGGGCACTGTCAGGACTGTGATAGCCAGTGCCGCCGCGACCGTCCCACGCATTACCCGCATACTGCCTCGCCCATGGTGAGCAGGGGTTACGCGCGGGACGAAGGGGCCGCCCGGCGTCTCCACGATCTTCGATTGACGATCGGATTGTCACCCTGATCCATAGACCGGTCCAGAGTTTTGCTCATTCTGCTCAAAATTTCTTCACGAGTCAGGATGCGCTGGAAATATTCGCCAAGCCGGGGCGGCGGCGGTGTCTCCTGAGCTCAGACCTCCGCGGGGAGCGGCCAGGCGGGATGCATTGATTTCGCGAAATACTCCTGAAATCCATCCTTGACAAACCTCACAGGCGGCCAATAGCCTCCCGAATGATTATATCGATTTAATGCGCCGGAGCCTGTGTCATGAGACCCCCCAGCGGCGTCCGCCGCACGCTCGTCACCGCGTTAGCCGCCCTGCTCTGCACGCCCCTCGCGGCGGTCCCGGCCTCGGCCGGCAGCGGCCGGCCCGGACCGGGCGTCCAGCTCGAACACCTCGACCGCGGCCTGGTCGCGACCACCGCCGGCGAGGGCGTGTTCCTCAGCTGGCGGCTGCTCGGCGACGAGGTGTCCGGTCATGGCGCCACCGGCATGACGGGCGCCGACTTCCGCGTCTACCGCGACGGCCGCCCGATCGCGACGGTCACCGACAGCACCAACTTCCTCGACACCGCGGGCACCGGCTCCTCGGCGTACCGCGTCGCGCCGATCGTGAAGGGCCGCGAGGGCCGGCGTAGCGCCTCGGCCACGCCCTGGATTAAATCGTTTTATGATCTTCCGCTGAAGAAACCCGCCGACGGGGTGACCCCGGCGGGCGAGGCGTACACGTACGCGGCCAACGACCTGAGCGTCGGCGACGTGGACGGCGACGGCCAGTACGAGTACGTCGTCAAATGGGACCCGTCGAACGCCAAGGATGTCTCCCAGCGCGGATACACCGGCAACACCTACATCGACACCTACGAGCTGGACGGCACCCTGCGCTGGCGGCTCGATCTGGGCGTCAACATCCGCGCGGGCGCCCATTACACACAGTTCCTCGTCTACGACTTCGACGGCGACGGCCGTTCGGAGCTGATGCTCAAGACGGCCCCCGGCACGAAGATGATCCGCTATGGGGCCGGCGGCGAGGTCGTCTCCGAGCGGTTCGTCACCATGCCGAGGCAGGACGTCAAGGCCGGATACGCGCACACCGACGACTACCGCAAGAGCGCCGCGGACTACTTCGACCACGTCGTCGCCATGTTCGAGAAATGGCACGAGCACCCCGAGGTGGTCGCCGGACGCTGGCCGGCCACGCTGGAGCAGGCCTTCGGCATCGCGCCGGCGCACCAGTACCCGCTGTCCCACGAGGACGCCGTGAAGCTGGCCAACCACTTCGTCGACGTGTACGCGCCGAGCCGCAGCGGCAACAACCGGCTGCGGGAGTTCGCCGGGTTCGTCATCACCGGTCCCGAATACCTGTCGGTGCTCGACGGAGCCACCGGCAGGGAGCTGCAGACCATCCCGTACAAGCCGGGCCGCGGCGACGACGGGCTGATGTGGGGCGACTACGCGATGGGCAGGATCGAGCCGGGCAACCGGGTCGACCGGTTCCTGTCCTCGGTGGCGTACCTGGACGGCAAGCGCCCGTCGGCGGTGTTCGCCCGCGGTTACTACACGCGCACCACGCTGGTGGCCTACGACTGGGACGGCAGGCGGCTGAAGGAGGTCTGGTACGTCGACAGCGGCCACGCGCCGATGGCCAACCCGTTCAACGCCTCGCCCCACGGCGTGCCGGGAAGCAACCCGAAATATGCCGACATCACCACGCAGGGCTTCCACTCGATGAGCGTGGCCGACGTGGACGGCGACGGCCGGCAGGAGATCGTGTACGGCGCCGCGACCATCGACGACGACGGCGACGTGCTGTACTCGTCGTTCGCCGAGGGTCCGCCGCAGAGCAACGTGCCAGGACAGAACGTCCGGCTGGGCCACGGCGACGCCATCCACGTCGGCGACCTCGACCCCGACCACCCGGGACTGGAGATCTGGTCGGTGCACGAGGGCGGCCCGTGGGCACCGTACGGGTGGGCGATGCGCGCCGCAGCCACCGGGAAGGTGCTGTTCGGCGGCTACAGCGGCGTGGACACCGGGCGCGGCATGGTCGGCGACATCGACCCGGCGCTGCGCGGCCTGGAGGCGTGGTCGTCGATGCCGCCCAACCAGGCGGTCCAGGCGGGACTGTGGTCGGCGCGCGGCGACTACCTGGGCAGGAGCACGCCCGGCACGAACATGAGCATCCGCTGGGCGGCGGACATGACGACCCAGCTCGTCAACGGCACCGCCACCACCGTGCTGCAGACGCCGACGATCGACGACTGGAAGCGCGGCAGGGTGCTCACCGCGGAGGGCACCCTGACCAACAACTGGACGAAGGGCAATCCCGGGCTGGTGGCCGACGTGTTCGGCGACTGGCGGGAGGAACTGCTGACGCGCACGGCCGACAGCGCGGCGATCCGGATCTTCCTCAGCACGGAGGTCACGAACCGCAAGCTGTACACGCTGATGCACGACCCGCAGTACCGGGTCGAGGTGGCCAGGCAGCAGACGGGCTACAACCAGCCGGCTTATCCGAGCTTCTACTTCGGCTCGGACGTCGACTGGTCGCAGGTGCCGGTGCCCCGCTTGCGGACGCCGGGAAGATAACGACGGCGGTCGGACCGGCGGCGCTCAGCCGCCGGTCGACTCCCGCGCCACGATCGAGAAGTGGCTGATGAACTCGCGGGCGACCTGCCGCTTCTTGCCCTTCTCCGCCAGCCGCTTGACGAGGAAGCCGACGGCCTGAGCGGCCATGAGCGGGTGGTCGGGGTCGACCGACGACAGCGAGGGGATCGTGTAGGCGTCCTCGGCGATGTTGTCGAAGCCGATGACCTTGACGTCCTGCGGGACGCGTACTCCGGCGTCGGCGAAGCCGCGCAGCGCCCCGATCGCGACCGTGTCGGTCACGCAGAACGCCCCGTCGATCTCGGCCCCGGACTCGTTCAACCGCCGCGCGGCGGCGGCCCCCTCCTCCATCGTGAGCCCCTCGATGGCGGCCAGGAGCCGCGGGTCGAAGGGGATGCCCGCCTCGTCGAGGGCCTGCCGGTAGCCGTCGTGGCGCAGGCCGGAGACCTCGACCTCGTCCCGCGGCGCGCCGGCGATCAGCGCGATGCGGCGGCAGCCCCGCTCGATCAGGTGCGCGGTCGCGGCCCGCGCGCCCTCGACGTTGGGCATGGCGACGTGGTCCACCGGCCCGTCGAAGATCCGCTCCCCCAGGATGACCATGGGGTAGTCCACCTTGAGCAGGTCGGTGTCGGCCGGCCCCAGCCCGACCGTGGCGAGGATGAGCCCGTCGTAGAGCCGGTTGCGGGACAGGGCCAGCGCGGCGAGTTCGCCCTCGCGGGAGGCGCCGGTCTGCTCGATCGCCACCTTGAGGTTGTGCCGCGCCGCCGCCGCGATGATCGCGGCGCCGAGTTGCCCGTAGTAGGGACGGTCGACCTCCGGCACCGCCAGGCCGATCGTCCCCGTACGCCCGGTGCGCAGATTGCGCGCCGCCACGTTGACCCGGTAGTCGAGCTCGGCGATGGCCCGCAGCACGCGCTCGCGGGTCTCGCTCCTGACGTGCGGATGATCGTTGATCACGTGGGAGACGGTCATGGGCGAGACGCCCGCGGCCTTCGCCACGTCCTGGATCGTCACCATTCGCCGTTCACCCGCACGGGCTGCATCCTCTCACGGGCTCAGCCCTTGACGCTTCCTTGCAGGAGCCCGCTGACGATGTGCCGCTGCATCGCGATGAAGAAGATCACCACGGGGATCAGCACGATCACGCTGAGCGTCATGAAGGCCGGCCAATCCACCGAGTACTGCCCGACGGCCTTGTAGACCTGCAGGACCAGGGTCTGCTTGTCGGGCGAGCTGATGAACACGTTCGGCGTGATGAAGTCGTTCCAGATCCACATGGTCTGGAACACGCCGACCGTGATGAGGATCGGCCGGATGAGCGGCAGCACGATCCGCCAGTAGATCTGCCAGGGTCCGGCGCCGTCGATGCGCGCGGCCTCGAAGATCGAGATCGGCAGCGACCGCAGGTATCCCTGGATGAGGAAGTAGCAGAAGATCGAGCCGGCCGCGTACAGGAAGACGAGCCCTTCCAGGCTGTCCACCAGCCGCAGCTCCACCAAGATCCGATAGACCGGGATCAGCGTGGCCTGCCCGGGCACCAGGAACGCGATCACCAGCAGCACGCCGACCACCCGGTTGAGGAGGGTCTTGCGCAGCAGCATCGCGTAGGCCGCCATCGACCCGATGACCAGCATGATCACGATGGAGACGACGGTGACGTACACGGTGTTGAGGAATGACTGCAGGATCGGCGTGCTCTCGAACACCCGCACATAGTTGTCCAGGTAGAGGCTCGTCGGCGGCGCGAGTGGCGCGGCGGACGTCTCCCGCTGGGTCTTGAACGTGTTGACGACGATGTAGTAGAAGGGCACGCCGACCACGGCCGCGGCCAGGATCATGGCCAGGGACAGGATGGGTGAGGAGCGCTTTCTTCTCATGACAGGCGTCCCTCCAGGCGGCGGGACAGGACGAGCTGGACCGCCACGATCGCCCCCACAGCCAGCATGAAGACCACGGCCAGCGCGGAGGCCTGGCCGAACTTGGCCTGGGCGATGCCGCTCTGGATGATCGACTGGGTGATGGTGAAGGTCGCGTACCCGGGGCCGCCCTTGGTGAGGGTGTAGGGCAGGTCGTAGACCTTCAGCCCGCCGGTCATCAGCAGCAGCGAGCTGACCGTGACCGCCGGGGCGAGCAGCGGCAGCGTGATCCTGAAGAACGACTGGCGCGGCGAGGCGCCGTCGACCCGCGCGGCCTCGTAGTAGTCGCCGGGGATGGACTGCAGGTACGCCAGGTAGAGGATGGCGTGCCAGCCGGTGGACGACCAGACGGCGACCACGATGACCGACAGCTGGGCGAGCGTGCCGTCCGACAGCCACGGCACGGGTGCGAGCCCGCCGACGGCGTCGAGCAGCCAGTTGAGGGCGCCCGACCCGAGCGGCGACAGGATGAACCCCCACACCAGGCCGAGGATCGCGATGCTCGGGATCGCCGGGAAGAAGAAGACCGCGCGTACGACGTTCCGGCCGAAGAAGCGCCGGTTGAACAGCACGGCCAGCGGGATCGCCAGCACCGTGACGATCACGGTGGTGGCGATCGCGTACAGCAGCGTGAACCCCAGCCCCGCCAGCATGGACGGATCGCTGAAGATCTTCCGGTAGTTCTCCAGGCCGACGAAGTTGACGTCCGTCGAGTAGCCGTTGAAGTCGGTCACGCTGAAGTAGAGCGACTGCGCCAGCGGGATCGCGAACAACACCGCGAACACGATCCCGATCGGCACCAGGAACGCCTGCAGGCGCAGCCCTTCGAGCCTCTTCGGCGAGGTGAGCCAGGACAGGGCGCCCGTCGGCGCGGGCGCCCTTCTGCCGAGCGCGGTCATGTCAGCCCTGGGCCAGCCGGTTGTCGAGCGCGGCGGCCACGTCCGCCGGCTTGGCCTGGCCCTGCACCATCAGCTGGAGCTGGGCGACGGCCTCGGTGTTGAGCGCGTCCTGGACCCGCGGCCAGGCGATCTGCGGCAGGTAGAAGGTGCCGTCCTTGAGCGCCTGGAGGTTGGGCTCCAGCACCTTGTCGATCACGGGGGTGAAGTCGGTCGTGGTGGTCATGGCGCTCGTCTGCTTGTTGAACAGCGCCACGCCCTCCTTGCTGCCGAGGTACGTCAGGAACGCCTCGGCCTCCTTCTCGTGCTCGGTCTTGGCGTTGATGGCGTAGCCGGGCGAGGCCGCGCCGCCCCAGAACGGCTTGCCGTCCGGTGTCGGCACGCCGGCGAAGGCCATGTTCATCTTCGGCGCCTTCTCGCGCAGCGTGGGCACGTCCCACGGGCCCGCGGCGATCATGGCGACGCGGCCGTTTGCGAACTCGTCCACGATCTGCTCGCCTTTCAGGCTGACGACGTCCTTGCTCACCAGGCCGCTGGTGAACAGCTGGTTGTAGTTCGTCAACGGCCCGTCCCACAGCTCGCCGAACTTCTTCTTCCCGGCGAAGATCTGGGCGTCCACGTCGCCGCCCTGGGCGGCGTTCGCGTGGCCGACGAGCGCGGCGGCGGTGAGCGGCATGCCCGTCACCGATTCGAGGTACGGCGTGACGCCCGCCGCCTTGAGCTTCTGGCACAACGCGATGAAGTCGTCCCACTTCGTCGGGAACTCGGTGACGCCCGCCTTGTCGAGGACGTCCTTGTTGTAGAGGATCCCGGCGGACCACGACGACACCGACATGCCGTAGGCCTTGCCGTCCAGGGAGTAGGTCGCGGTGTTGAACTTGGACGTGTTCGCCATGAACGGCTTGCCGGTCAGGTCCTTGACGGAGCCGCCCTGGATGAGGTTCGTCTTGTTCTCGGCCGCGATCAGGAACACGTCCGCCGCGGTGCCCGAGACGACCCTGGTCTGCAGCGCCGCGATGTACTCGGCCACGGGCGGGGCGTGGGAGAACTCGACGTCGATGCTGGGGTTCTTCTTCTCGAAGTCCTCGATGAGCGGCTTCATGATCTTCTCCCCGTCCCAGGAGAAGAAGCTCAGCTTGGTCTTCCCGCCGCTACCGCCGCCGTCTCCCGACCCGCATCCGGTCAGGGCCAGGGCGGCGGCGCTCAGCACCGCGGCCGAGCGCATGAGCAGGGACTTCGTTCTGGGAAGGGACATCCTGAGTGGGGACATCGCTCACCTCTTCGGTACTCGTTTTACCGTGGGGGGATGGGAGCGCGGATGTGCGTCCGCGCCGGGGTGACCGGTTCGAGATCGCCGTCGGGGCGGTGAACGAGCCAGTCGAACATGATCTCCCGGTGGAATCCGTCTCCATCGGGGATCGCGAAGCGGTGGTAGGCGACGATCCAGTCGTCGGTGCCCGGCACGCGCGCTATCGCGTGATGCCCCGTGCCGAGGATTCCGCGCTCGGGCCGTTTCTCCAGCAGGACGCCGCGGTCCTGCCACGGGCCGAGCGGGCCCGCTCCGACGGCGTACCGGACGCGGTAGTCGGCTTCGCGGGTGTCGTTCTCCGACCAGGACAGGTAGTAGCGGTCGCGCCACCGGTGCACGGTGGCCGCTTCCCGGAAGCCGGTGGGCACCCAGGAGACGACCTCGGCCGGGTCGAACGACATGAGGTCGGCGCCGAGCGGGACACCGTGGGCGACGCCGTTGCCCCAGTACAGGTACGTCACGCCGTCCTCGTCGGTGAACACCGACGGGTCGATGGCGACGCCCGGGTAGTCCCCCTTCGCGATCAGCGGCCTGCCGAGATCCTCGAACGGGCCGGTCGGCGAGTCCGCGCGGGCCACGCCGATGCTCTCCTCGGCCGTGAAGTAGCAGTAGAACGCGCCGTCGCGCTCGAGCACGGCCGGGGCCCAGGCGTGGTGCGCCGCCCACCGGACGTCCTCGCCCAGCCGGAGGACGACGCCTTCGTCGCGCCAGTCGACCAGATCAGGTGAGGAGAACGCCGAGAAGCTCGTTGAACCCCAGCCCGGATGGCCGTCCGTCGTCGGATAGAGGTAGTAGCGCTCCCCCACCGCCACCAGAGCGGGATCCGCCAGCCAGCGGCCCAGACTCGACGGCGGTTCGGCGGAGGGGTCGCCATCCACCGATGGCCGAGTCTCGGCGTCATGAGCCATGGAGGGTTTCCGCCCCTTCTGTGCTGGGGTTTTGTATCGATAAAAAACTTGTATCGATAAAAGTCATGACATGTCAACCCTCTGTTGCCGGACCCTCACGGGGAAGAACCGGCCCGGTGCGCGGCTCATGACGGCCACCGCCCGAGCCCGTGCGCCGGACGGCCGCCAGGCAACGCACCAAACCCGGCTTCAACTCGGCCACCGCCGCCGCGACATCATCGCGGAACAGGGTCTGGCACTCCGCCCAACCCGGGATGTAACGTTACAAACCACCAGCTGGACCGATCAAGGATGCCTCACTGCATGAATCACGCAGCTCTTGACGCGGAAGCGGTACGCGAGGCCGCGCAGATCCTGCACAGACAGCTCGCGGCCGGAAGCCAGGTCAAAGGAAACCTCTACCTGCCGGCCGACTCCCCGCTGATGCGCTGATCCGTGGCTCTGCCGGCGTGACGCGGGCGTGCGGCGGCCGGTGCCGCCGCACGCCCGTGGTTCACGCGGCCCTGGGGACCAGGTTCTCGATCGCGGTTCGCAGCCGGTCGGCCGCGGTGTCGATCTCCTGCTGGGTGGCCTGGCCGTTGGCGAGCACCTGCTCGGCGGCGGCCAGGGCGGCGGCCATCGACGCGACGCTGTCGTCGGTGTAGCGCGACCTGTCGATCGCGCTCGCCTCACCGATGAGCACCGCCAGCAGCGTGGAGTCGTTGATCGTGGTGAGGAACTCCGCCTCGGCGACGTTGGTGTTGCCGCCGGTGGGGAAGGCGATGCGCAGCCGCGGGTAGGCGGCCGTGCGTGCCAGCTTGACCTCGTACCATCTGGCCTCGCTGACCCCGCTGACGGTGTGCAGGGCCGTCCAGGTGACGCCGCCGTCGGCGGAGCCCTGGAAGACGACGCCGTTCATGCGGGTGGTGTGGGTGGCGCGCGGGTAGAAGCGCAGGCCGTCCAGCGCCACGGCGTTGGGCAGGCGAACGTCGATCCAGCCCGTGGCCGTGGTCGTGTCGGTGTAGGTGGTGATGTCACCGTCGACGGCTCGCCAGCCGTTCTCGGCCTTGGTGCCGGTGCCCGGCCAGATCACCGTGGACGCCTCCACCATCGAGGGCTGGATCGGCACCTTCTTCAGCAGCGTGGTCGCCGGCATCAACTCGGCGATCGCGGCGTAGATCCGGTTGATCAGCGCCTCCTCGTCGAAGCCCTCCTGCTTCATCGCCTCCTTCACCTCGGCCACTGTCGTGGACAGCAGGTAGAAACTGCCCTTGGTGTAGTCGGCCGGCACCAGTCGCTCCGCCTCAGCGAGCACCTCGGCGAGCGGCCGGGCCGTGGCCACCAGCATGCGGGAGGCGTTGCGTTCCACGCCGTCGGCGCCGATGGCGGTCACCTTGTAGTAGCGCGTGCCGTACCGCAGCGGTTCGCTGTCGGCGTGGCTGAACGTGAGCATGTCGGAGAGGATCTTGCTCCAGCCCTCCACGCCCCGGGTCGTGGCCACCTTGGGGTCGATGGTCCGGTAGACGTTGAACCGCACCGCCTGGTCGGGCTTGCTCCAGTGCAGCCTCACCTGGTCACGGTCGCGCTCCACCCTGGCGTACAGCGTGTCCTCGCGGTCCCGTTCGACGTGCACGTGGCTGAACGTCGCGGCCGTGGCCGCCGCCACGCCGGCGTGCACCCCCTCGGGGAACGGCGTGAACATCTCAGCCACGAACTCCCACGCCCGGCCGTCCTTGCTCGCCCACGCCCGCACCATCTGGCCGTCCACGTCACGGACCAGCCGGACCCAGGGATACTGGGCGGCGGTGTAGGCCGGGATGCGGGCGTTGAGCGGGCTGCGCCGCTCGTCCTGCCAGTCGTGGAAGGAGTCGCGGGTACGGTTCCGCAGGACCAGCTTTCCATCCGCGTCGGCTCCGAAGGAGATGTAGCGGGTGGCGGTGGCGAGTTGGTCGCGCAGCATGACGCCGCTGAGCGGCCCGGAGTGCTCGTCGATCTTCGCGGTGATCGAGCCGGGGCCCGTGAGCACCTGGTTCACCAGGTGGAGCGAGTCGGTGATGCCGGGGCGCTCGCTCAGCCGGTGCTCGTCGCCGTCGCCGAGGCCCTTGCCGTTCCCGCCGGAGACGGCCACGCGGAAGTTGTCGATCTTCACCGTGCCACTGACCTCGCCGACCTTGTCGGCGCGCCACGGCCCCTCGCCCGGCGGGTCGTCCGCCACCTTGGCGGCTTGGGACGGCCAGCCGGAGCCGTGCCGGTTGACCGCGGTCACCGTGTAGGAGGCGGCCTTCGGGTGGCGGTCGGTGAAGGAGGTGCCGCGCACGTCCTTGGCGACGACCTGGCCGTCCCGCTCGATCGTGTAGGACTCGGCGCCGGAGGCGGGCTTCCAGGTGAGCACCACCTGCTCGGCCGGGCCGCGCAGCGCCTGGACGAAGTCCACCTTGTGCGGCTTGACCTGCTGCTCCACCGCGCTGTCCAGGCGGAGCACCATCGCGGTCTCCGGCGGCACGGTGACCGCGCCCCGCGCGACCGGCTTGCCGGAGACGAGGTCGAACGCGTCGCCCGGCACCTGCAGGGTGAAGTCCCGCTTGTTGCCGTACTCCTGCCTGGTGGTGTTGAAGGCGAACAGGTACGAGCCGTAGCGGGCGGTCAGGAAGTCGCGGTAGCCCGCGTAGGGGTGGTCGACCTCGAAGCCCTCGCGGCGTACCGTGCCCACGCCCGGTTGGTGGGCGGCCGGCGCCACCTCTCCAGCCAGGGCCTGGGGCAGCGTGCCGTCACCCGTCTGCTGGTCCTCCATGAAGTCGACGTCGATGTTGTTCATCCGCAGGTAGTAGTCCTGGTAGGAGAACTCGCCGTCGGTGGCGAGCTGCACGATGGCGTGGTGGGTGCCGGTCAGCACGTGCAGCCTGCCGTTCCCCGCGACGCCGCGCTGGCGTTCGAAGAGCGAGCCGAAGATGCGGGTGTCGCCGTCGCGTACGGACACGAACATGTTGTCCACGTCCGCGAAGGCGAAGCGCTCGTAGTCGGCGGGGTTCACGCCGAGCGCCTGCAGCTGCTCGGGCGTGTAGAAGGCGAAGTCGGTGTGCGGCATCACCTTGCCGGCCGCCACCTTGCCGAACCGGTCGTAGCCTGCCCTGCCCTTGGTGATGTAGGCGTAGGACTCGGCCAGCCACAGGTCGTACTTGCGTTTGCCCTCCACCGAGCCGAACGCGTTGAAGAACTGGTTGTCGGCGCGCTGCTGCTGGGCGAAGCCGACCGCCTCGGCGGCGTAGTCCCAGTAGGGCTTCCACTCGTCGCCGGCGTAGCGCTCAGGGTGGTCGGCCATGTGCTTCTCGAGCGAGACGTACTCCATGATCCGGCCCTCGCTGACCCGCAGCCCGTACGCGGGCCAGCCGGGGAAGCCGGTGTTGCGCTCGTCGACGACCATCTCGGCGCGCATGACCCGCTTGCCGTTGTCGTCGACGTCGGTGTAGCGGGTGAAGCCGCGGGCGTGCAGGTTCTTCAGCGCCAGCTTCAGGATCTCGTCGTTGAGCTGCTCGTCGCCCGCGTGACCCCAGGTGCGGTAGAACCACTCGGGCAGGTAGTTGGTGGACTCGCCGTAGTTGGCGACGAAGGTGTTCTCCCTGGTCAGACCCGCTTTGGTGATGCCCGTGTAGTGCTTGCCGTACGGCAGGCGGCGCACCACCCGGCCGTCCGCGTCCAGCTTGGACTTGGCCAGGCCTTTGGAGATGGTCTGTACGTAGTCGTCGGTGAAGCGGGCGGTCTGGTCGTGCCAGAACAGCGAGTGGTAGACGTCCAGTTCCTCGCCGCCGGGGCCGACCAGCACCTCCTCTCCGAGGAACGGCTCCCAGCCGAGCGCCTCACCGGCGATCCGGTGGCTGCGCTCCTTGCCCTCGTAGAACGTGGAGCCGATGACGCGCAGCCCTTCGTGGGCCTCCCACGCGCCCTCGTAGGTGTACATCACCTGGTTGTAGATGTAGGACAGGCGGCTGCGCGCGAAATCGAAGTTCGCCTTCAGCACCCGCTCGTACGCCTCGCGGCGGGACAGCTCGCCGCCCTCCCAGTCGACGCCCTTGAGCGAGGCCGGGCCGTCCTGGGTGTTCGTCACGAACGGCTGGTCGAGGAAGGCGTCCCACGCCTGGGCGCCGAGGATCGCGTCGTCCTTGATCAGGTTCTCCACGATGTACAGCGCCTCGCCGAGCGCGCCGTAGTAGCCGCCCCAGTCGCCCTGGTGGCCGCCGCGCAGCAGCAGCCCGGTGTTGCCGTAGTAGTCCTTCACGTGGTTGTCGACGGCCTTGAACAGCCGCATCAGCGCGGCCTTCTTCAGCTCGGGCGTGTTCGCGGGAACCCAGGGCTGCAGCAGCGCCATGGCGTAGAAACGCAGGTCGTCCTGGTAACGGACGATCGAGAGTTTCCTGTCCTGGGCGGCGTCCAGGTAGGCGCTGTGCTGGTTGAACAGGCCGATCTGGCTCTGCCGGTAGCGGTCGATCATCGCCTGCTGCTCGGCCTCGGCCGGCCCGGCCGCTGGGGTGGTGTCCGGGGTGAACGACCCCTGCTTCTCTCCCGAGACGTCCAGGTAGGCGGCGGTGTGGGTGTAGGCCCGGTAGTATCCGCGCGAGTTCTGGGTCACCGGGGCGGCGAAAGCGCCGTCATAGGTCCTGACCGTCATCTCCACCAGGTGCTGCCCCTGGGTGTGCTGGAGCGGCAGCATGATGGTGCTGTAGTAGAACCGGTTCGGCAGCGGCCTGCCGTGGCCGGTGTTGATCGCCTCGTAGTCGCCGGAGCGGCGGTAGCCGATCTGCTCGCCGTTGATGTAGGCGACGCTCTTGTAGCCGGAGGAGTCGCCGCCCCAGAACTTGAGCGTGAAGTAGTTCTGCGCCACCGGATCGACCTTCATCCGGAACCGCAGCTCGCCCCCCTTCGGGCTGGGCGGGTTCGTCGGGTTGGCCACCCTGGCCTTCTCACCCAGCGCGCCGTCCACCACCGAGGTGAACTCGCCCGTGAAGGCGTGCGCGGCCTCGGAGTTTTGGTCCCCGAAGGCGATGACGTCGACGTGGCCCGGCGGCAGTTCGGGATCCGCCTGGGCCGGCAGAACGGCCACCAGCGGCGCGAGCAGGGCCGCGGCGATCGCTCCTAACAGGATTCTTCGCATTGCAGTCTTTTCTCCATGGGTGAGCGAGCAGGGAAGCGATGCGAAAGGAGCGAGGATCGTGACCCGGCGCGCAGCGCGCCTGTGGCAGCGAACGTTGTCTGCAACGGCACCGCCACACCGGGGATCGCGACGCCCTTCAGCACGTCACACGGCGAAGAGGGCCTTCGTCTCAGGACCCTCTGGAGCAGCGGGGGACGGTTGGGACAGGTGGCGGCAGGCTTGGCAATGACATGGGCACGCCTCGGGGGTGAGGGGTTGCACGGGGCATCGATGGCCCGTTCATAGAAACCGGTGCCTGAAGGCTAGATGCCCGCCATGTCCTGGACAAGACCCCGTTACATCAGCGTTACATCCGCCTGGAGCAGGTCGGCCACCTGCCGATTCACGCGTTCACACGGGGGAAGCGGCCGTCCGCCGACCGCACGAGGCGCGCTCCGCACCTGTGCCGTACAGGTGGAGCACCCCAGCTCAGGCCCCCGATAGGAGCACGCTGGAGAAACCGTTGCCCGGGCTAAGGCCGGCTCGGCGAGACTCGGGACCGCGGCCTTAGCAAAACGGCAGGCGGCCACCGCAATAGGGGCGCCGTCACGCAGTGGCAGGCGACCACTACTTGTCGAACACGTTACGTGCATCTACATTTGCGGGCACTTAGAAAACGTTCCCTATGGGCTACCCGGAGAGCTGATGCCTGCACTCATCGACCGCGGCGGGCGCCTGGAGTGGCACGCCCCGCACGAGATCCTGCGCGTCGAGCCGTGGGGGCCGCACGCCATCAGGGTGAGGTCCGCCCCGCACGCCATCGACGACGGGCTGCCGGGCGCGCTCACCACGCCCGCGCCGGGAGCCGCCCCGGAGCCGACCATCCGGGAGGACGGCTCGGCGGTGCTGGTCAACGGCCGCATCACCGCCGAGGTCACGGACGGCGGCAGGGTCCGCTTCCTGCACACGCAGACCGGCCGCGAGCTGCTCGCCGACAAACAGCCCTACGTCTGGCACCAGGGACCGCGCGTGCACGCCCCGCTCGGCGACGGCGGCCACCGCCTGGAGCAGCACTTCCGCGGCTACGACGGCGAGCGCCTCTACGGGCTCGGCCAGCACCAGCACGGCCTGTTCGACCAGAAGGGCTGCGTGGTCGACCTCGTCCAGCGGAACACGACCACGACGATCCCGTTCCTGTTCTCCTCGCGCGGCTACGGGCTGCTGTGGAACAACCCCGCCATGGGCCGCGTGGAGCTGGCGCGCGACGCCACCCGCTGGATCGCCGACACGGCGCACCAGATCGACTACTGGATCACCGCGGGCGACAGCCCTGCCGAGATCATGGCCGCGTACGCCGGCGCCACCGGACACCCGCCGCTCGTGCCCGAGTGGGCGACCGGGTTCTGGCAGAGCAAGCTGCGTTACCGGACACAGGAGGAGCTGCTGACCGTCGCCCGCGAGCACGCCCGGCGCGGCCTGCCGCTGTCGGTCATCGTGGCCGACTACTTCCACTGGGCGCACATGGGCGACTGGCGCTTCGACGAGGAGTTCTGGCCCGACCCGGAGGCGATGGTCAAGGAGCTGGACGACCTCGGCGTCAAGCTCATGGTCTCGGTGTGGCCCACCCTCGATCCCGCGTGCGACAACCACGCCGCCATGCGCGCCGCCGGTCACCTGGTCAGGAACGCCGAGGGCGGCCTGCTCACCCACCCCTGGCCGGCCAAGGGGCGGGGCGAGCACTTCGTCCCCATGGCGTACTACGACCCGACCGTCCCGGGTGCCCGCCAGAAGCTGTGGGAGGAGCTCCGCGAGCACTACCTCGACCTCGGGATCGAGGTGTTCTGGCTGGACGCCTGTGAACCCGACCTCTCCCCTCGCGAGGCCGAACTGGCGCTGTACGCCGCCGGCCCAGGACGCCAGGTCGGCAACATGTACGGCCACTACCACGCCCAGGCGCTCTTCGACGGCCTGCGCGAGGCGGGGGTGGAGCGGCCGCTGTCGCACGTCCGCTCCTGCTGGGCAGGCAGCCAGAGGTACGGTGTGGCGCTGTGGTCGGGCGACATCCGCACCACCTTCGAGGCGCTGGCCACGCAGGTGCGCACCGGGCTGAACGTGGCGCTCAGCGGCATCCCCTGGTGGAACACCGACATCGGCGGTTTCGCCGGCGGCGATCCGACCGACCCCGCCTACCGGGAGCTGATGATCCGCTGGTTCCAGTACGGCACGTTCTCCCCCATCATGCGCCTGCACGGGGTGCGCGATCCCGCCGGACCGTTCGTCGCCGAGAGCACCGGCGCGGCCAACGAGGTGTGGTCGTACGGCGAGCAGGCCTACGCGATCCTCCGCGAGCACCTGCTGCTGCGCGAACGGCTCCGCCCCTACCTCCTGGAGTTGGCGCAGGCGGCGCACGACAGCGGGGCGCCGGTCATGCGCCCGCTGCTGTTCGATTTCCCCGGCGACGAGCACGCCTGGACGGTCGACGACCAGTTCCTGCTCGGACCCGACGTACTGGTGGCCCCGATCGTCGAGGCGGGGGCCCGAGCCCGCCCGGTGTATCTGCCCGCCGGGACGCGCTGGCTGGAGGTGGCCACCGGCGCGGTCCACGACGGCGGGACCCTGCTCGCCGAGGCGGCGGCGCCCTTGGTGTGCATCCCGGTCTTCGTCCGCGAGGGCGCCGAGGTGGGGCACGCGTTCACCCCCTGACGGCCACGGGCCGGCACGTCCTGCTCGGCACCCACATCGTCATTCGCCATCGTCGTTCGCCGATCCACGGCGGAGCCGGCTGGATGCCGTAAAAGGTACGGCCCGCCGTCGTCGGGCATAATCGGAGAGCTACGAGGCCCGTGGAGGTGGGACGCGTGAGTGACGAGACCCGGCGACTCGTGGGGATCGACACCACGAAACCCAACCTTGCCCGGATGCACGACTACTTCATCGGCGGAAAGGACAACTTCGCCGTCGATCGAGAGGCGGCGGAGGCGGTGCTGGCCATCGCGCCGGAGGTCCGCGTCATGGCGCAGGAGCACCAGGCGTTCCACGTGCGCGTGATGCGGTTCCTCGTGGAGCAGGGCGTCACGCAGTTCATCAACCTGGGCTCCGGGCTGCCCACCGCGCACAACACGCACGAACTGGCCGGATCCCTCGTTCCCGAGGCACGCGTGGTCTACGTCGGCAACGACCCGGTCGTGCTCAACCACGGGAGGGCGATCCTCGCCAGAGGACCCCGAACGGCCATCGTCGAAGGCGACGTCATGCATCCCGGCGCACTGCTCGCCGACCCGGAGCTGCGGCGCGTCATCGACCTCGATCGACCGGTGGCGCTGCTGCTGTTCGGCATCCTCCAATACATCGCCGACGCAAGCGACCCGTTCCGGCGCGTGGCCGAGTTCCGTGACGCGTTGCCGGTCGGCAGTCATGTGGTCATCACGCACGTCGTCTTCGACGCTCGCCCGGAGGCCGCGGCGCCGATCGTCGAGATCTACCGGAACATTCTGGGCCACCGCGAGGGCGGCGCCCGTACGCGCGAGCAGGTCCTGCCCTTCTTCGACGGGCTCGAGCTGGTCGAGCCTGGCCTGGTCTACGTACGCGAGTGGCGGCCCGACAGCCCGTTCCTGTCGGAGAGGCCGGACAAGGCATGGGTGATGGTGGGGGTCGGCCGCAAGGCCGAGCCGGCCGGCTGACAGTCCGCGCGCCGGACGCGGGCACCTGTGCCTGCACCATGCTGCTGGGGCCGCTGCGGAGGCAGTGATGAATGTTTCATCGCGAAAACTGCACGGCCGCGCATTTCTCTTTCCGCGCTTCCGTCTTATGACCTGGGCCGATTCCAGAGCGCTCATGAATGGCAACGATGCTGATCGTCCCGTTTGCAGGCGTTGCATCACGAAGGCTTCTTCCCTGAAACGGGCTGTGCTTGACTGAGCCACGTTCAGGGAAAGCGCTTACCGAGCGGCTTCGAGGCTCTTGGAAAGGAGCCCGTCATTTGATCGGAACCAGAGCTCATCCACGCTGGAGGGCGTTCCCCGGCGACGCGATGGCGGCCGCCGCACTCGCCGCGGTGGCGTAGGCCGGCGCGGGCCGGCAAGATCAACCCATAGGCGCGCCCTGGTGCCATGACCGCGCCGGACCGGCGCAATCCCCCGCTCGACCACCGTATGCGGCCCCGCGGGCCGCGTTGCCGGCATGGGCCGCGAGAGACAATACTCAGCACTCACCTTCGAACGGAGTTCGACGTGCGCGAAAAGGAGCGTTTCGGCAGGAGGGTGGCGGTCGTGCTGACCGCCGGCCTCATGACGACCGGCGGGCTGGTGGCCATGTTCATCACGCCCGCATCGGCCGCCCCGTCCAACGGCAACTACACGCTGGCCAACGCCGGCAGCGGGCTGTGCGCCGCCGTCCCCGGGCCGAGCACCGGCGACGGCGTGCAACTCGTGCAGAGCGCATGCGCCGAGACCGCCGGGAAGGTCTTCACCGTCACCGCCTCCGGCGGCGGCTATCAGATCAAGGCGCAACACAGCGGCAAGTGCCTCGGCGTCCGCGACGCCTCCACCAGCGCGGGCAAAGCCGTGCAGCAGGAGACCTGCACGGGGGCCGCCTCGCAGACCTGGCAGCTCACCGTCTCCGGAGCCAACTACCGGGTGGTCAACGCCAACGGCGGCAAGTGTCTCAACGTCAAGGACAACTCCACCGCGGCCAACGCCGTCCTCCAGCAGAACTCCTGCGACTCGGCGGCCACCAAGCAGTGGACGCTGCGGCCCTCGGGCAGCGGAGGCGGCCCGACGGCGAGCCCGACGCCGACGGTCACCCCGACGGGCGGCTCCGGTGGCGGCAGCGGTGCCTGGCCGAGCGACACCGGTAGCGTGCATCAGACGACGACGCGCAACACGGGGTCGTTCT
>NZ_JBQHCV010000031.1:0-113686 GCF_052068215.1 Nonomuraea sp. H19
GGGCTGCTGTCAACCAGCCACACGCTACCGGCCTCCCCTCAGCCAGACGGGACCGTGAGAGCAAACCACCGGCTTCAACCGGTGGTAGTTGACCGCCACCCTTCCACTGCGCTGGTAGCCGGTACGCGAACCTGGAGGCCCGGACAGCGATCTGCGCGGTGTGCGGCGCACCCAAGATCCGGCACCGGGGCATGGATGTTGATGATCGTTTTCGCCCTCTTCCGCCCTTGACAGCGCATGTAGGGTTCTGTAAATGCTTGATCGGCATTCGTGACAAAGGTGATTCGCATGTCATACCCGTCCCATGACGGCCATGGTCGGCGCCCGGGGTCCACGGCGAGGGTCAACCCGGCGCGAGTGTGGGGAGGTGGCGTAGCCGCCGCCGTGGTGGCCGCACTGATCGTGGTGGCCGGGGTCATGATCAGCAATCGGCTCCTGGGCATCCGCGTGCTCACTCCCGACGGCGCCTCCGCTTACGGCAGCGCGGCGACCACGGGATATGCGATCTCGGCCGCTGTCGCCGCTCTTGTCGCCACGCTTCTGCTCTACGTCCTCATGCTGTCGACGCCGGAGCCGGCCAAGTTCTTCGCCTGGATCGCCGGGCTCTTCACCGTCATCATCACGATCCTGCCGTTCATGCACTCCGCCGACCTCGTGAAGCAGGTCGCCACGGCCGCCATCAACCTCGTCATCGGCATAGCCATCGCTTCTCTGCTGACGTCGATCGGGCGCACGGCCATCGAGGAGGTGCCGGACTCCGAGCCATACCCGTACGAGCCGCCCCGCGGGTATGAGCCACGAGGATACGAACCCCGGGGAAACGAGCAGCGCGGGTATGAGCGCCCCCGTGAGTACGAGCAGCGCGGCTACGAGCAGCGCGGATACGAGCGCCGAGACCACAACCCATACGACTGATCTGGACCACTTCACCAGCGTCCTCGTCCAGCGCAAACGGCGGTGCCCGAAGGACACCGCCGTTGACCAGACCTCTGCGCTGAAACCTGGGTGGAGCTATGGGGATTCGAACCCCAGACCTCCTCCATGCCATGGAGGCGCGCTACCAACTGCGCTATAGCCCCTTGTTGCGTGTACGAGTTTAGCCGATTCCACGACTCCTGAAGCACGCCCCCGAGTTCCGCAAAATCCTGACCTCAGGAAAGGAGCGTGCGCAGGATCGGCCCGGCGTGCGTCCACAGCACCGCCCCGCCGGCCCCGGGCACGAGGTGGCGGCGCGCTCCGGGGATGCGCAGGGCCAGCGTGGACCCCTGGTCGGGCGAATGGCCGGTGTCCAGTTCGCCGTACCAGAGATCGACGGGTACGGGCACCTTCTCCAGTGAGTACGGCCACCGCCCCATCGCCAGCAGGGTGTCCCTCGCATAGCCCCCAGATCCCTGCGCGAAGGCCTCTGACATGGCCTGGCGGTAGGCTCGCGCGAAGCCGGGCTGCTCGTAGATCGCCCGATCGGCGTCCGGGCTGTTCGGCACGATCATGTCCCAGAGCGCGCCGGGCGTGAGCGAGGCGAAGAACGCCTCCGCCCAGGCAGGGTCGGCGGCCACGCTCTTCACTAGGTCGCGGTGGTGATCGGGCAGCAGGTCCGGCATGGAGGCGACCTCGTCGGCCCCCGACACGATCGCGATCCGCCGGACGAACGGCGAGAAAGCGCACGCCAGCGCGAACGGCGCGCCCTGCGAGAAACCGACCACCCGCACGTCACCCAGCCCGAGCGCCGCCACGTCGGCGGGCCAGGAGTCCAGCGTGCGGCCGGGATCGGGGTCCGACGCCCCGAGCCCGGGCCGGTCGAGCGAGATCAGCCGGACGCCGAGCTCGTCCACGACCTCGGCGCCGAACCCCAGCCACCGGCTCGTGCCCGCACCGGGGCAGAGCACGACCGGGGTTCCCGCCGCGGGTCCCCACTCGGCCCACCCGAGCGCCCGGCCGTCCGGCAGCCGGGTCCGCCCGAGCCGGGCCGGGGGCGTGACGCTCACATTCATGTCCTCCAGGTTGATCGACTTGGCCGGTCAGCGGCAAACCGTTATTCCACCGGCCCGGCCGCTCGGCCCCCGAGCCGGCCGTCCCACAGGCGTGATCGGCCGGCCCCCGAGCCGAGCGTCCCACCGGCCCGGCCGATCGGCGCCGAGCCGCTCATCCCACTGAGCGGGCCTTGTCGATGAGCGTGACCAGCTCCGACACCATCGGGTCCTCCGAGGCTGCGGCCAGCCGCGTGGCCTGCTCGCCGAGCTCGGGCAGGTCCATGCCGAACGCCTTCCGGTCCCGCAGGTACACCGCGAACGCGGCCACGACCACGTCCACCTGCAACCGGACCGGCGCCTTGTCCCACACGGACGCGGCCAGCTCATCGGCCCGCACCGACCTGCTCGCCTCAGACGCCTCTCGCGTGTCGGGGTCCTGCCAGCGTACGGTCGCCTGGGCGAGCTGCCCCTTCGCGCCGGGCTTGAGGCGGATCGCGTACAACGCGGTGACCGAATGGCCGGGACCGATCTCGCCGCCGTCGCGGCTGTCGTCGCGGAACTCCTCGGTGGCGAGGGCCCGGTTCTCGTACCCGATGAGCTGGTAGCTCTCCACGACCGACGGGTTGAACACCACCTGTGCCTTGGCGTCGCGCGCCCGCAGCTCGATGGTGGCCGGCAACTGGGTGGTGAAGATCTTGGTGGCCTCCTCCTGGCTGCTGACGTACACGGCCATGCCGTCGCCGTTGTCGGCCAGCTGCTCCATCAGCGCGTCGCCGTAGTCCCTGCCGACGCCGACGGTCAGGAGCGCGACCTGCTTGCCGGCGTACTCCTTGACCTGGTCCAGGATGGCCTCCCACTCGGTGTTGCCCTGGTTGGCCAGGCCGTCGGAGAGCAGGATGACCCGGTTCGTGGCGGCCGGGCGGAACGCCTTGGACGCCTCCTGGTAACCAGTGACCAGACCGGCCCCCAGGTTCGTGCCGCCGGCGATGGACAGCCGCTCCACCGCGCTCTTCAGTTCATCCCTGGCGGTCAGCGGGGTCATCGACGCCAGCACCTCGGCCTCGTCGCTGAACGCCACGATCGACACCTGGTCGCCTGGCGCGAGCTGGTCGAGCAGCGTGAGCAGGGCCGACTTGACCAGGTCCAGCCGGCCCGGCTCGGCCATCGAGCCGGACACGTCCACCACGAACGTGAGATTGGCCGGGCGCCGCGAGGCGGTGTCGGATGCGCGCGTCTGCAGGCCGACGCGCAGGACGGCCTCGTCCCGGGCGGGCAGTGTCGCGCCGTCCACGTGCACGGTGAAGCCGTCGTCCGGCGGTTGCGCGTAGTCCTGACGGAAGGCGTTGACCCACTCCTCGGGGCGGATCTCGCCGGGCGCGGGCCAGCGGCCCTCCTCGAGGGTACGGCGGGCGTACCCGTACGAGGCGGTGTCCACGTCCAGCGCGAACGTGGAGATCTGGGCCGTGGTCGTGTCCTTCTCCGCGTCCTTCTCCGTGTCCTCCCGAGCCTCGGTCGGCGACGGCCTCGGGACGGCCGGCTGCCGGTTCGAGTCGGCTTGGTGGGCTGCCCTCTCGCCGCTCGTCGGGCTTCCCGAGCCGCCGCACGCGGCCAGGGCCAGCACCGCGGCAAGACCGACGCCGACGGCTAAAGGTCGAAATTTCATCTCTCAACCACCTCCGTGTGCTCCCACGCCGTACGACGGAACTCGATCTCTCGCAGCCGGGCCGGTGACGCAAGCGAGCGCAAACTGCGATCAATACGTGATCGCCGCGTCCTCGACCTTGATCCGGATCGTCAGCAGCACCGCGTTGGCCGCGGTGAACGCCAGCGCGGTGAGCCAGGCCGTGTGCACCAGCGGCAGCGCGGCGCCCTCCGCGACGACGGCCACGTAGTTGGGATGCCGCAGCCACCGGTACGGCCCGCGCTCCACCAGCGGCATGCCGGGCACCACGACGACGCGGGTGTTCCATTGCCGGCCCAGCGTGCCGATGCACCACCAGCGCAGCGCCTGCGCCAGGACCACGATCGCGAGCATGGGCCAGCCGAGCGCGGGGACGAAGGGGCGGTCGAGCAGCCACACCTCGGCGGGCGCCGCCACGAGGAGCGCGACGTGGGCGACGACGATCCAGGGGTAGTGCCGCCTGCCGTACTCGATGCCGCCCTTCGCCCTGGCCCAGGCCAGGTTGCGGCGGGCCACGACCAGCTCGGCCAGCCGTTCGAGCACGACCAGCCCGATCAGGACCGCGTACGCGCTCAGCAATGGAGCAGGAGCAGCTCGGCGGAGAAACCGGGACCCAAGGCGAGCAGCACGGCGGGAGCGCCGGGCCGGGCGCGGGTCTGCTGCAGCACGTGAAGCACCGAGACCGACGACAGGTTGCCGTGCTCGCGCAGCGATCGCCAGGTCACCTCGAGCGCCTTGGGCGGCAGGGCGAGGGTGGCCGCGATCTTCTCGATGACCTTGGGGCCGCCGGGATGGCAGATCCAGGTGTCGACCTGATCGGGGGTCAGGCCGTAGTCGGCGAGGAACTCCTTGATGTCGGCGGCCAGCACCTGCTCCACGAACCCGGTCAGCTCGGGGTCCAGCACGATCCGAAACCCGTGATCGCCTACCTCCCAGCCCATGAGGTGTTCGGTGCCCGGATAGAGCCTGCTGCGGGTGGCCACGACCTCGGGGCCGGTGCCCCGCCCGGTCGCCACGACGGCCGCTGCGCCGTCCCCGAACAGGCCGCTGGCCACCAGGTTCGCGATCGAGGTGTCGTCGCGCTGGATCGTCAGCGAGCACAGCTCCACGCAGACCAGCACCGCCACATGGTCGGGCCAGCCGCGCAGGTAGTCGAACAGGCGGGCCAGCCCGGACGCGCCCGCCGCACAACCGAGCCCGAACACCGGCACCCGCTTGACGTCCGGGCGCAGCCCCACTCGCTGGGCCAGCCTGGCGTCGAGCGACGGGGTGGACAGGCCCGTCGTCGAGCAGAACATCAGGAGATCGACCTTCTCCGGGCGCACGCCGGCCCGGTCGAACGCGCCTCTCAACGCCTGCTCGCCGAGGTCGAGCGCGATGTCGACGTACGTGTCGTTCGCGCGGGCGAAGGAGTCGAGCTTGGCGTAGTCCTCCAGCGGGAGCGCGAGATTGCGGGCGCGTACGCCGGTGGCGGTGTGGAAGCGCCGCAGCAGGTCCTCGTCGCAGTCGGTCAACCGGGAGAAAGCCTCCGTGATCTCCGCCTGTTCGTAGCGGTGATCAGGCAAAACCATCTGTACGCCCGCAATATGCATACATCTCTCCTGCCGCGGAGACGCCCCGGCTAACATCCGGCGGCGTCGAGCAGCGGTCAAGAGCCGATCAGCGGTGAGCCGCTGGTCAAGGGCCGATCAGCGGGTGAGCCGCCACAGGGACGTCACCTCGGCGGCTCGGGCCGCGTGCAGCGGGTCTGCCGCGTCCTTCGCCCGGTTGTGGCGCGGCGCGACGTCCAGGCGCCCGGCCACCCGCAGCCCCGCCCGCTCGAACGTGGCCAGCAGGTCGGCCCGGCTGCGCAGCCCGAGGTGCTCGGCCAGGTCGGACAGGACGAGCCAGCCCTCGCCCGCGGGCTCCAGATGCTCGGCGAGCCCGTCCAGGAACCCGTGCAGCATGCGCCCGCCGGGATCGTAGACGGCGTGGTCGAGGGGCGAGACCGGCTTGGCGGGCAGCCACGGCGGGTTGCAGACGACGAGCGAGGCGCGCCCCGGCGGGAACAGGTCGGCCCGCACGATCTCCACCTGGTCGTCCAGTCCCAGGCGCGCGAGGTTGTCCTCGGCGCAGTCCACGGCCCGCTGGTCCAGGTCGGTGGCCACGACGTGCCGGACGCCGCGCCTGGCGAGCACGGCGGCCAGCACCCCGGTGCCGGTGCCGATGTCGAACGCCAGCTCGCCCGCGGGCAGCGGCGCCTCGGCGACCAGGTCCACGTATTCGCCCCTGATGGGGGAGAACACACCGTGGTGCGGGTGGATGGCGGCGCCGAGCGCGGGGACGTAGACGCCTTTCCTGCGCCATTCGTGGGCGCCGATCAGGCCGAGCAGCTCGCGGAGCTGGCCCACCCCCGGGGGCGCGGTGGGGCCGAACACCTCGGCGCAGGCCTCCCGTACGTCCGGAGCCCTGGGCAGCGGCACCACGTGGCCGGCGTCGTAGGGAATGAGCAGCATGCCGAGCGTGCGGGCGCGCTGGAACTGGGCCTGCCGGTGGCGGTGGAATCCGGAGCCGGGGGCGGCGGGCTTGCAGCGGCGGCCCATGGCGCTCAGGAGCTGGCGGGCGTTGTGGAAGTCACCGCGCCACAGCAGCGCGGTGCCCTCGCAGGCCAGGCGGTAGGCGGTGGCGGCATTCATGCGGTCGTCGGCCACCACGACACGCTCGGGCGGTGGCGCGCCCAGCGCCGAACGCCAGATCGCCGATCTATCCTGCCCTGCCTCGGTCCATCGCATCATCAGAACCCGACCGTTTCACGGTCCGCGCCTCTACGCGAACCATTTTAGGTCAGGAGCCCCGTCACCAGCGCCCGCAGCCCCAGCTCGTAGGTGTCGCGCGCGGTCAGCTCCTCCCAGCGCCGCCCCACTTCGGCGAGCCGCGGGAACTCCGCCCCGTCCAGCTCGGCGAACACCCGCTCCCGGTAGGTAGGCCCTCCTTCCGCTCGCCGCTTGCCCGCCGCCGCCCGCGCGCCGATCTCGCCCGCCGTGTAGTGCCAGATGATCCGGTACACGGCCACGGCGCGCTCCATGGTCAGCCCAGCGCGTACGGCCGCGTCGATGATCTTCTCCGGGTACCACAGCGCGCCCACCGAGAGCAGGTCGTCGGCCCTGAGCACGTCCACGATCCACGGGCACCCGGACAGAGCCGCGCGCATGGCCATGGCCACGATGACAACGCACTCGCGCGGGTCGTCGGGCGGCTCGGGCCTCGGCATGGCGGCCGCGTAGTCGTCGAGGAGCAGCAGGAGCAGCTCCTCCTTGTCGTGCACGTGGTGGTACAGCGCCATCGGCGTGCTCCCGACCTCCCGCGCCAGCCTGCGCATGGTCAGGCCGGCGACGCCGTCCTCCTCGATGACGCGGTGGGCGGCGGACACGATCTCCGCCCGGGAGATCCTGGCGGGCCTTCCTTTACGAGCGGGCATCCCGTCATGTTACTTTCTATACATGTATAAAAATTACTGGCCGGTCGTGGGCGTGCTGGCGTTCGCGGTCGCCGTCGGGACCCTGCAGATGACCGTGGTCGTGCCACTTCTGCCGCTGCTCCAACACCGGCTGGGGGCCTCGCTCAGCTCCGTGTCGTGGACGCTCACCGCCGGGCTGCTGTCGGGCGCGGTCGCGATCCCCCTGCTGTCGCGGCTCGGGGACATGTACGGCAGGCGTACGGTCTCGCTGGCCGCGCTCGCGCTCCTCGTCGCCGGATCCGCGCTGAGCGCCATGTCGAGCACGCTCTCCCTGCTGATCGCCGGCCGGGTCCTGCAGGGCGCCGCCGCGCCGCTGCTCCCACTGGCGGTGGGGCTGGTCAGGCAGGCGCTGCCCGGCCACCGGCTGCCCGGGGCGATCGGGGCGCTCAGCGCGACCATCGGCGTCGGCAGCGGCGGAGGCATGATCCTCGCGGGATTGGTCGGCGGGGACTATCGGGCCATGTTCTGGATCATGACCGGGTTGGGGGCGTTGAGCTTCGTGCTCGTGGCAATGGTCGTCCGCGACTCTCCGGTCCGCGGCTCCGGGCGGCCCGACCTGGCCGGCGCGGCGCTGGTCTCGGTGTGGCTCGTCTGCCTGCTGCTGGCGATCAGCAAGGGGGCGGCCTGGGGCTGGACGTCACCGCTGACACTGGGCCTGCTGGTCGCCGCGGCGGCGGTGGGGGCGGTGTGGGTGGTGACCGCCCGCCGTACCGCATCGCCGCTGATCGAGATCCCCATGCTCCTGCATAGGGGGACCGTAGGGGCGACGGTGGCGTCGTTCCTGCTCGGATTCGCGTTGTTCGGCACGATCACCACGATCTCGGCGGTCGCGCAGGGCCCGTTCGGGGCCTCGGTGCTCCAGGTGGGGCTGTATCTGCTGCCGACGACGGTGCTGATGCTCGTGGTGTCCGTGCTGGCGGGCCCGCTGATGCGCCGCTTCACCGCCGCAGCCCTGGTATCCGGCGGCTCGGCGCTGGTGACGGTGGCCGCCCTGTGGCTGACCGTTTCCCGGGACGGCGGCGAGGATCTGTACGCGGCCGCGGCGGTACTCGGCCTGGGGATCGGGCTCGGGTACGCGGCACTCGGCACGATGGCCGTCGAACACGTCGAACCGGCCAAGACCGCGGCGGCCGGAGGCGTGAACGCCCTGGTCAGGGTGGTGGGGAGCAGCCTGGCCGGGGCGGTGGGGGCAGCGGTCCTGTCGAGCGGGGGCGCCGGATGGAGCTTCGCCATCGCCGCCGCCGCAGCCCTTCTCTCGGCGATCTTCGCCGCCGTTCACGGGAAGCTCGCCGCGCGAAAGGTCATGGCATGACGGACGAACAGCGACTTGTCGCCTGGGGTGACGAGTTGATCAAACTGCACGACGCGTTCCGGCTCGACCTGGCGAACCTCCGCGTCTCAGGCGTTGGCGGGGCGGACCTGCGTACGCATTGCCTGGCGTTCTGCGACGCGCTCCATGCTCATCACGAGGGCGAGGACTCCGGGCTCTTCCCTCACCTCGGTGGCGAGCATCCGGCACTGGCCGAGGTGCTGGACCGGCTCCGGGCGGAGCATCGAGTGGTGACGCAGCTCATGGAACGCATCCGGAAGCTGCTGGATGGGGGAGGAGAGGGGATCGAGGACGAGCTGGGCCGGCTCGCCGGGGAACTGGAGGCGCACCTGGATTACGAGGAGGCGCACCTCGTCCCCATCCTGAACGAGATGACCACCCTCCCGGAACGCGGCTAACCCTCTGGCCGGGCGCGGAGGGCGTCGAGCATGAGCCGGAAATGGCGCCGCCACTGCTCGGGATCGGCCTCCGCCACCCGTGAGTTGGCCATCAGGAAGTACGCCAACTCGGTGAAGGCCCGATCCTTCGCCTGCAGCTCGCACGTCTCCTCCAGGAACCGCACCAGCCCTTCCCAGGCGTCGTCCACGGCCAGCGCCTGCCTGGCCAGCTCCGTCCAGGCCGTCACCTTCTCGTCCAGGATGGCGTCGATCAGGTCACCGCGCTCCGGAAAATGCCGGTAGAGGGTGCCGATCGCGACGCCGGCCCGCTTGGCCACAGCCTCCAGGGGCGCGTCGACCCCGCGCTCGGCCAGCACCTGCCTGGCCGCATCCACCAGAGCGTCACGGTTGCGCTGCGCATCGCGGCGGAGCGGACGGGCCACCAGGGACACCGCGAAGCCCTCCTTGCCGAAGCGGCGGGCGGCGGCCAGGCCGATGCCCGGTGGACGTCCTGCTCTACAACGGCGCGGGGGCGGCCAAGTCCCACACGCCGGTGCTGGAGGTGAGCAGGCAGAGCGCGCAGGACGCCTTCGACGGCGCGGTGCTGGGCGCGGTGACGGCGGTCCGCGCGATGCTCCCGGCGATGCTGGAGCGCGGCTCGGGCACCCTGCTGTTCACCTCGGGCATCTCCGCGGTCCACCCGCTGGCCTTCCTCGGCAACATCGGGATCGCGGTGTCAGGCCTGCGCAACTACGCCCTGTCCCTGGCGCAGGTGCTCGGTCCCTGGCGCAGGTGCTCGCCGACCGCGGCATCCACGTCGGCCACATCCCCATCGCCGCCGCCATCGCCCCCGGCTCTCCCGCTTCACCGGAGGCCGTGGCCGAGACCCACTGGCGCCTCCACGCGGACCGCGACCGCAACGAGGTGATACTCGGCGACCTGGCCACGGTCCAGGCGGCGATCAGCCGGCTCTGACCCGAAGAGCGTCCGGCCCGGACGCCCTACGGGGGCAGAGGCTCGCACAGCGCCGCCTTCGGCGGTTGCTTGCGATCAGTCGCGAGGCGACGGCCGATGGGGCGCCGCATTCCAGCGACTGCCGGAGCCTAGGTGGGCGGGTTGAAGCGGTGGTAGCCGGGAGCCGTCCAGCCCGCCGAGACAGTGTCGGCGAGGTGGATCCACTCCTTTAGTTCGAACCGCACCAGCCGCTGCGCCCCCGGCACGTCCCCCGGATCCCAGTCCACCCGGGCACTCCCGGTCAGGTGCAGCGTCTCCCCGCGCGCCCAGTCCACGAACAGCAGCCCAGCGGCCGGGTTCACCTCCAGATTCCCCAGCGTCATGTACATCGAGTTGCCCACGTAGTCGGGGAACACCAGCGACCCCGGCCCCGTGACCTTGACGAATCCGGGATTGCCGCCGCGGTGCGACACGTCCGCGCCGAGCCCCTCGCCCCCGGTGGCGATGAAGAACGTGTCCGCCGCCCCGATCCACGCCTGATGGTGTGCCGTGAGGGCCGTCCCGCTGCCGAGCCGCGCCGGGGAGCCGGTGGGTTTGGCGGTGGGCTCGCGCGTCTGGATATATTTGGGGCAGTTGGAGTAGACCTGCTCGGTCCAGATGACCAGCCGCTCACCGGCCTGTACGGCGGTGCCGTTCACGCGCATCCTGCGCCGCGTGTGCGGCTCGATGGCCAGCAGGCCGATGTCACGCTCTTGCGAGAACAGCTCGCGCAGCGGCCCGGCGGGCAGCGCGTCGACCACGATCGTGCGGTCGTCCTCGGCCTCCGCGAAGCCCTCGGGACCTGTCAGCACGCTCGCCCAGAGGCGGCCGAGGTCGTCGGCCGCCCCCGCGACGATCAGGTGCTGCTGCCGCAGGAACGCGGCCGCCTTCTCCGGGATCTCCGGGCGGGTGCCCGCACTGCCGAGGTCCGCCGCCCGCACCCCCGCACGGAGCTGCACGGCGACTTCCCCTGGATGTCTCATTTAGAAGAACCCGCAGGTCGGCGCGTCGGAAGCGGGCGCGGGCCGGTCGCCGGCGCCGTCCGGGGCGTAGATCTCCAGGCGGATGCCGTCGGGGTCCTCGAAGAACACGCCGCCCGAAGCGGCGCCTTCGCCGTGCGGCACGACGCCGTCGTGGTGCAGGGTCGCCCCGATCTCCCTGATGATCGCCTCCGCCTGGCGTACCGCGTCGAGGTCGGCGACCTGGAACGACAGGTGGTGCAGCCCCGGCAGGGCGGTGGCGAAGCGGCCCTCGCTCTGCTGCCACAGCGTGAGCACCAGCGTCCCGTCCTGGCCCAGGAACGCGTAACGCCGCCCCTCCGCCTGCGACTCGCCCAGCACGGTGAACCCGAAGACACGGACGTAGAACTCCTTGGACTTGTCGAGTTCGGTGACGTTGAGCCCGATGTGCCCGGTCTGGAATGACATACAACTCTCCTCTAACGCATGAACGACTCCCTTGCCGTTAGAAACTATAACGGCAAGAGTCGGCCTGTGGCGTTAGATGCGGCTCATTTTTTGTGCTCCCGGTAGTGCCTGGCCGCTCGGGCGCGGTTGCCGCAGGCTGTCGAGCACCACTCCTGACGTGGGTGTTCCTTGATGAAATAGAGCACGCAGCGGGGGGCCTGGCAGGTGCGCAAGTGCGTGCACTCCGGTCCCGACAGGAACTCCACGGCCGCCGTGGCGAGCCTGCCGCGCAGCCACGCGGAGGCGCCGGCCTCGACGGCCGGCACGGTGACCAGGGCCGGCTCGCCGTCCCAGGACAGCTGCGGAGCCGTGGGCGCCGCCAGGGCGGTGGCGTTGACCAGGTCCAGCGACTCCACGAATCCTGGCAGGCTCGCCGCGTCGGCCCGGCTCGGCGGATCCGGATCGACGGCCCTGGCGAACAGCGCGCGTACCGCCTGGCGCAGCTGCACGGTCTCCGCGCGCAGCTGCTCCGTGGCGGTGAAGCCGGGATCGACGTCGAGCGCGGCCGCGTGCTCGCGTACCCAGGCCGTCATGCCATCGGCATCGGACAAGCGGTCGACCAAGCCGGACCGCTCAGCCCCTACCGTGCTGACGAATTCGAGGGTCAGGGACATCTCCCCAATCTAATGCGCGCAGGCGCCTGCACCCGTGAGAGGGCTGCTCCACCCGGCCGGCGGCCTGCGGGGTGGGTCGATGTGGTCCCCGGCGCGGTGCTGGTACGCCCCGACGGGTATGTGCCCTGGGCGGGCATGTATCCGTACGAGACGCTGGACGCGGTGTCCGCGACCTGGTTCGGTGAGCGTCCGGAGGTGGCGGCGTAGCGCCTGGACCATCAGGTCGGGCGTCATCCGGTCCGGGTGGAGCACACCCTCCAGGGTGAGTCCGTCGATCAGCGCGCACAGTCGCTCGGTCTCCCACGCGGCGTCCGCGACCGGCGGCCGATGCCTGGCGATGCCGTCCATGATCCGCTGCACCAGCGTGCGCTGCCGTCGTAGGACTCCTGGGCGAGCGGCTGTAGCTCGGGGTGGGTGCGGGCGGCCGTCGTGAACGCCAGCCACACCGTGGCCTCGTCATGTGGGTGGTCACGTTCGTCATCGGCTTGGGTGTGGGCGCGTTGGCGGTCGCCGCAGGCATGCACGCCGAGGCCAGGTCCATGCCGCTGTCGATCGGCGTCGGGCTGCTCGGCGAGGCGGCGGTGCTCCGGGTCCGGTCGAGGACGGCAGGCGTGCCATTCGCGCCCGACAAAAGGTGATTTATGCCTTTACGCGGCCAACGCCGGCCAGGATGCCGCCCTTGACGAAGTCGTACGAGCCGTCGGGGGAGGCGTCGGCCGTCCAGCCGGCCACCGGCACGACGCCGGGGCCCAGCAGTTCGAGTCCGTCGAAGAAGGAGACGATCTCGTCGTAGCCGCGCCGCGCCAGGCCCCCCGAGGCCGTGCCCGAGTAGACCTGCTGGCCGGCCTGGGTCTGGTCGTCCGTGGCGTTGCCCGCGTACAGGTGCGACAGCACCAGGAACCCCCCGGGCGCCAGGCGCTCGCGGATGCGCGCGGTGATCCGGCCGGCCTCGGCGTTGTCGGGGATGAAGTGCAGCACCGCGACCAGCAGGACGGCGTACGGCTGGGAGAGGTCGAGGTGCCCGGTGACGCGCGGGTCGTCCAGGATGGCGTCCGGGTCCTTGAGATCGCCCTCCAGCGCGAGGACGTCCGGATCCCTGGCCAGCAGCGCGCGGGCGTGAGTCATGACGATGGGGTCGTTGTCCACGTACACCACCCGGGAGCCGGGGGCGTACCGCTGGGCCACCTGGTGGACGTTGTCCTGGGTGGGCAGGCCCGCGCCGATGTCGATGAACTGGCGCACGCCGGCCTCGGCGAGCAGGCGTACGGCCCGGCCGAGGAAGCCGCGGTTGGCCAGGGCGATCTCGCGGGCGTCGTTGCCCATCCGCCGACCGATCTCGATCATCTTCTCGGCCGCCTCGCGGTCGGCGGCGAAGTTGTCGCGGCCGCCGAGGTAGTAGTCGTACATGCGGGCGACGCTGGGCACATTCGGGTTGATCCCGGCAGGAACGCGGTCTGCCTCGGCCATGCGACGACCCTCTCGTTGTTGATCTTTTGGCGCCGATTCTAGATCGGAAATATCGCGACTGCGACACATTCCGGCCCACCCGCCAGGCTTCCGCGCCGGCACGTCGGGAAGGGGCGGCCGAGGCCCTCGCGCGCCAACCGTTTCATCGCCTGCCGTCCCATGTGCGGGACGACGCCTTGCTGAGCCAGCCGGACGAAACAGCGCTCACCACGGCCGCTGCGCAGGACCTGGCGGGCTCGGGCCGGCAGGGCGCTCCGGGGGGAGGCGGGATCGGGGGTCAGGTGCGGCGGAAGGTGTGGCGGTAGGCCAGGGGCGCCACACCCACTGCCGCATGCAGGTGCTGGCGCAGCGAGACCGCCGTGCCGAAGCCCGACCGCCTGGCCACCTCCTCCACCCCGAGGTCCGTCGTCTCCAGCAGGTGCCTGGCGTGCCGCACCCGCTGACCGGTCAGCCACTTGGCCGGGCTCACGCCGGTCTCCTCGCGAAAGCGCCTGGTGAACGTGCGCACGCTCATCCGGGCGTGCTCGGCCAGCGCGTTCAGGTGGAGTTGGGCGTCCAGGCGGGCGAGCATCCACTCGCGGGTGGCCGCCGTGCCGCCGGTGCCCGCGTACGGCAGGGGGCGCTCCACGTACTGAGCCTGGCCGCCCTCCCGCCACGGCGGCATGACGCAGCGGCGGGCCGCCCGGTTGGCCACCTCGCTGCCGTGGTCGCGCCTGATCACGTGCACGCACAAGTCCATCCCCGACGCCACCCCGGCGGAGGTCAGCACGTCGCCGTCGTCCACGAACAGCACGTCGGGATCCAGCTTCACCTGCGGGAACAGTTCGGCGAAGCGGGCCGTCTCGCGCCAGTGCGTGGTGGCCGGGCGCCCGTCCAGCAGGCCCGCCGCCGCCAGCACGAACGCACCCGTGCAGATCGACATCGTCCGCGGCCGCCCCTGCAGCGCCTCGCCGAGCCGGTCCGAGATCGTGCCGTCCTTCATCGCCCGGCCCGCGTGGATGCCCGGCACCAGGACCGTGTCGGCCGTGTCCAGCACGTCGAGGTCGTGGTCGGGCAGGACGCTGTAGCCGGCCGAGCAGCGCACCGGCCGGCGGCCCTCGGAGCAGGTCACCACCTCGTACAGCTTCTCGCCCTCCGGGGTCTCAGCGGCCCAGAACACCTGCCCGGGCACGCCGAAGTCGAGCGGGGCGAAGTGGTTGAGCACCACGACGGCGACGCGATGGGTCATGGCTGGATTCTTGCACATATTGGCTTTCCGGCCACTCGCAGCCCTGTAAGGAGATAAATCAGGATTGGCGCATGTCGTTGAGCACCACCACCCGCCGCCGGGTGCACCGGGCCTGGTATGTGGCGGCCGTCGCCTTCGTGGCCATCCTGGGCGCCGCCGGGTTCCGCGCCACCCCCGGCGTGCTGATCACCCCGCTGCAGGACGAGTTCGGCTGGTCCACGGGCACGATCTCGCTGGCCGTGTCGATCAACCTGGTGCTCTACGGCCTGACCGCCCCGTTCGCCGCCGCCCTGATGGACCGCTTCGGCATGCGCCGCGTGGTCGCCATCGCCCTGTTGCTGATCGCCGCAGGCAGCGGCCTGACCGTGCTGATGACCGCGAGCTGGCAGCTCCTGCTGTTCTGGGGCGTCCTCGTGGGGCTCGGGACGGGGTCGATGGCGCTGGTGTTCGCCGCGACCGTGGTCGACCGGTGGTTCGTGCGGCATCGCGGCCTGGTCACCGGCATCCTCACCGCGGCCGGCGCCACCGGGCAGCTGATCTTCCTGCCCCTGCTCGCCCAGCTCGCCGAGGGGCCGGGGTGGCGGTTCGCGTCGCTCACCGTGGCCGCTGCGGCGCTGGCCGTGGTGCCGTTCGTCTGGTGGCTCCTGCGCGACCGTCCGGAGGACGTGGGCACGACGGCATATGGCGACCGAGCCGCCTCACGGAGTGAGGCAAATGAACACAGCGAGGGAGCGCCGTCGTCTGGAGGAGGAGCGACTCAGGAGCGGAAGACGGCGAACGCGGCCGTCAGGGCGGTCACCGTGCTCGCCATGGCGGCGCGGACGCGGCCGTTCTGGCTGCTCGCGGGCGGCTTCGCGATCTGCGGAGCGAGCACGAACGGCCTGGTCGGCACCCACTTCATCCCCGCCGCGCACGATCACGGCATGGCCGCGCCGATGGCCGCCGGCCTGCTCGCGGTCATCGGGATCTTCGACATCGTGGGCACGGTCGCCTCCGGCTGGCTCAGCGACAAAATCGACCCCAAGGTGCTGCTCGGCGTCTACTACGGGCTGCGCGGGCTCTCCTTGATGGTGCTGCCCGGCCTGTTCGCGGCGACGACCGAGCCGAGCATGCTGATCTTCATCGTGTTCTACGGCCTGGACTGGGTGGCGACCGTGCCGCCCACGGTGGCGCTGTGCCGGCGGATCTACGGCGCCGACGGGGCCGTGGTGTTCGGGTGGGTGTTCGGCGCGCACCAGGTCGGGGCCGCGTTCGCCGCCGTCGGCGCCGGTCTCACCCGCGACCACCTGGGCGCCTACGACCTCGCCTGGTACGGCGCGGGCGCCCTCTGTCTCCTGGCGGCCGGCATGTCGCTGGCCATCGGGCATGCTAGAGGGCGATGAACGAGCTTTATGTGCTGCCGCTCGTGGTCAGGATCGAGCGGGCCACGCCCCCCGAACGCACCGACGCCCTCGAGGCCGCCGCGATGGCCGTGCTGAGCCTGCTCGACGACTCGGGGGAGTGGGCTGCCGAGCTGCACGCCTGGCAATCCACCGGCAAGATCCGCAAGGTGGTGCGCCGGGCCAGGGGCGCCGAGTGGCGCCGGGCGATCGCGTTGCCCGGGCGCACGATCGAGCACCGTACGGCCGAGGTGCGGGTGCACCCGCCCGTGCCGCTCGACGACTGGCCGAGAGACCTCGCCCGGCTCCAGGTGTCGGGCACCGAGCTGGCCGACACCCGCGAGCGGCCGCCGGCCGAGCCGCCGATCCTGTGGGCCAACCCGGAGCTGGACATGTCCGCGGGCAAGGCCATGGCGCAGGCCGGGCACGCCGCCCAGCTCGCCTGGTGGGCCAGCGACGCGGAAGAGCGGGCGGCCTGGCGCGCGAAGGGTCTGGCGGTCTGCGTCCGGACGGCTTCGCGCGAGGATTTCGCCGCCAAGGTCGGCGCCGGGCTGCCCGTGGTGCGCGACGCCGGGTTCACCGAGATCGAGCCGGGTTCGTGCACGTTCGTCGCGGACGCGCCGTGGCTACGTGGGCGGGTCGCTAGATCGTGAACACATCGGCCAGCACGCCGCCGGCCGGGGTGATGCGCGCCGGGGACGGGCTGTCGTACACGACCATGAGCCTGCCGTCGGCCAGCCGCGCGAGGCCCTCGGGATGGTCGCAGCCCACGCCGTAGGGCAGCTCCAGCACCGTTTCCAGCGCGTCGGCCGGGATGACGCCCTGCCGCGCGGGCCCCGGCCGCCACCGCAGCACGCGTACCGGCCCGTCCAGGTCCATGGTCGGCCCGGCGAGCAGCAGCAGCGCGTCGCCGTCCGGGCACAGGTCCCGCACGCCGAGCCCGCCCAGGTCCAGGAAGTGCTTGCGGTACGGCTCCCGTACCCGCAGCCGTCCCTTGCCCGCGTCCTCGAGCCGCAGTTCCAGCATCACCGCCCAGCCCCGCAGCACGGGACCGCGCAGCCCCAGGTAGACCCGCTCGGACACGACGGCGATGCCTTCGACGTCCAAGCCGTTGTCCTTGCCCGGCAGCGCCAGGAACGGTCCCAGGTGGCGGTCTTCGCGCAGGTGCGCGGTGAGGTTCTGCCCGCCGGCCAGGATCGCCCCCGGACCGGGGGCCTCCTCGCGCAGCGGCAGGCGGACCAGGATGAAGCGGTTCTCCTCCCTGATCACCGTGGCCAGGCGCTCCGCCGCCTTCTCCGGGTCCTTCGACTTGACCTTCCTGCGCTTGAGGCTGTGCGAGCCGACCAGCCAGAGGTGGCCGTCCGCGCGGGCCATGCCCTCGATGTCGGCCTCCTCCTCCGGGCCCGCCGGGAGGTCGACGTAGTCGGCCAGCCGGAACGTGCGCTGGTCGCCGAAGTGATCGCCCGTCCAGGTCAGATGCTCGAAGGTAGCGGTCTCGTCGCCGGCGACCCAGAGGCCGGTCGCGCTCTGCCGGATCGCCGAGAGATTCGTATGCGTTTGCGCCGCCTGCGAGGCGTGGTCGAATCGCAGCTCCACCTGTTCCACGAAGCCATGATTGCACTTCGGTTGCGTCATAGGCGGAATGGCGGGATATGCCGTACGCTCCCGTCGTGCTCGATGGGGAAGATGAGATCAAGGGTTCCCGAGTGAGAACCGCAACAAAGCCCGGAACCCCTGTTTCTCCGCCCAGACGCTCCCGTATCGGAGACATCCGGATGCGGGTGGTGTATCGGGGGCTCGCCGCGGTCGCCATCGTCGTGGCCGTGGCCGTGACGCTGGTCGTGGTGCTCCCGTCGGAGCCGGACGAGGTCGCGGCGGGGCCGGTAACCGCGCCGCCGGCCGCACCGCCCTCGTCCGGCCCCGCGCCCACTCCCACCCTCAGCCCTACTGAGACGGCGGCGCCGTCCCCCGGCGTGACGCTCGCGCCCGGCTACACGGCGATGGAGGCCCTGTACGCCGACCCGCGCGTCCCCCGGCTGACCCGCGCGGTCAAACGCATGTCCCTGCCCGCTCCGTCCCGGAAGGTCGTCAAGGACACGCGCTCGGGCCTGGCCGTGCCGAAGCTGCCCAAGCCGTGGAAGACGCACGGGGCGGCACCGTTCACCACCAAGCAGGTGCTGCCCAGGACCCGCGGCACGAGCCTGCGCGGCATGTTCGTCACCTGCCCGCTCCCGATCCTGGAACAGCAGGAGCCGCGCGACACGGCGCTGCTGGCCGCCCGCTGGACGCTCAACCACCACCCCAAGGGTGCCAAGATCAGCTGGCTCGCCTCGCAGCCGGTCAAGCGCGGCTGGATGCTCGTCTATCGGGTCACGTACGGCAAGCGCACCTCCCGGGCGGCCGTCGTGGTCGTGGATGGGGGAATGAGCAAGCCCGGCCTGGCGTTCGTCACAGTGCCCGACTCGCAGCGAAAGCAGTGGCGTGATATGGGCCGCGCGGTCTCAGGGGTGCGTGTTCTAGGCTAGAAAGATCATTTGGGGAGTGAGGGGCCGTGGAACGCTCTGGACCGCCGCAGGCGCCGAACAAGGGCAAGGGCAAGCCGCCCTGGCGATCTGAAGGCCTGCCCGGCACGCCGGGGGGGCGACCGAAGATCAACTGGTGGCGGTTCGTCATCACGTTGCTCGTGGTGTACGCGGCCTTCTTCGTCGTGTCGTCGTTCGTTGACAGCGGATCGGTGGAGACGATCTCGTACACCGAGTTCACCAAGCAGGTCAACGCCAAGAACGTCAAAGACATCTACGCCCAGGGCCTGTCGGTCGAAGGCGACCTGAGGAACGCGGCGAAGAACCCCGAGGGCGGCGCCTCCTACACCAAGTTCGCCACCGAGATCCCGGCCTTCGCCAACACCGACCAGCTCGACCAGCAGCTCGCCACCGGGCAGGTCGAGATCACCTCCCAGCCCATCACCCGTGGCTTCTTCTCCAACCTGCTGCTGTCGCTGCTGCCCGTGCTGCTGCTGGCCGGCCTGTGGATCTGGATCATGCGGCGTGGCGCCAGCATGATGGGCGGCGGTTTGGGAGGGCTCGGCAAGTCCAAGGCCGCCAAGCCGGTCGAGGCCGCGAAGGTGCGGGTCACGTTCGACGACGTCGCGGGCATCGACGAGGTGGAGAACGAGCTCGTCGAGATCGTCGACTACCTCAAGGACGCCGGCAAATACCGCAGGCTCGGCGCCAAGCTGCCCAAGGGCGTGCTGCTCGCCGGGCCGCCCGGCACCGGCAAGACGCTGCTGGCCAGGGCGGTCGCCGGCGAGGCCAAGGTGCCGTACTTCTCCGCCTCCGCCTCCGAGTTCATCGAGATGATCGTCGGCGTCGGCGCCTCGCGGGTGCGTGACCTGTTCGAGGAGGCGCGGAAGGTGGCGCCGTCGATCGTGTTCATCGACGAGATCGACGCCATCGGGCGCGCCAGGGGCGGCGCCGGCGGCATCGGCGGGCACGACGAGCGCGAGCAGACGCTCAACCAGATCCTCACCGAGATGGACGGCTTCTCCGGCGCCGAGGGCGTGATCGTCATCGGGGCCACGAACCGGCCCGAGGTCCTCGACCCGGCGCTGCTGCGGCCGGGGCGCTTCGACCGTACCGTGCAGGTGGGGCTGCCTGACGCGGCGGGACGTACCGCCATCCTCGGCGTGCACTCGCGCGGCGTGCCGCTGGACGGCGAGGTCGGCCTCGACCAGCTCGCCAAGACCACGCCCGGCATGACCGGCGCCGACCTGGCCAACCTGGTCAACGAGGCCGCCCTGCTCGCCGCCAAGCGCGGCAAGGAGAAGGTCACCATGGCCGACTTCGCCGACGCGCTGGAGAAGCTGCAGCTCGGCGCGGCCCGCAGCATCGTGATGCCCGCGGAGGAGCGGACCAGGACCGCCTTCCACGAGGCCGGTCACGCGCTGCTCGGCATGCTCCAGCCGGGCGCCGACCCGGTCAGGAAGATCTCGATCATCCCGCGTGGGCGGGCGCTCGGCGTCACGCTGTCCACCCCCGACAACGACCGCTACGCCTACGACGAGCAGTACCTCCGCGGCCGCATCACCGGCGCGCTCGGCGGGATGGCGGCCGAGCAGGTCGTGTTCGGCGTCATCACCACCGGCGCGGAGAACGACCTCGAGCAGGTCACCATGATCGCCCGTGGCATGGTCGGCCGCTGGGGCATGTCGGAGAAGATCGGCCCGCTGACCATCCTGCCCAACGACGGCCAGCAGCCGCAGGCCTCGCCCGTCACGCTCGCCATGGTCGACGAGGAGGCGCGGCGGATCGTGGACGAGTGCTACGCACGGGCGATCGAGGTGCTGACCAACAACCGCGACAAGCTGGACGGCATCGTGGCGGCCCTGCTCGAACACGAGACGCTCGACGAGGTGAGCGCGTACGCCGCCGCCGGCCTGACCAGCCAGTCCGTAAGCTTTTCCGAGAATTAGCGCAAGGCGGGCGTTGCCCCGGTCGGGTCGCGGGAACGCCTCCCGCCGAGACGATCGGGGGAACTGCCGTGACGCTGCACGACGAGCTGGTCGCCCAGCTCGGGGACCCAGGAGTTGAACAGGTCGCCGGGATGCTCGGCACCGACACCGCCACGGCCCGCGACGTCATCCAGGCCGTGACCGGCGTCATCGTCGGCGGCCTGGCCCACAACGTCCAGCACCCGGACGGCGCCGAGGCCCTGCGTGACGCGCTGGAGGACCACGTGGACGCCGACCCGTTCAGCGGTGACGTGGCCTCGCTGACCCGCGACGGGCACAGCATCCTCAGCCACGTGCTGGGCGGGCAGGGGACCGAGCAGGCCGCGGTGGCGCTGGCGCGGCTCTTCGGGACCGGCAGCGCGGCCATGATGCGGCTGATGCCGTTGATCGCACCCATGGTCCTGGCGTTGCTGGCCGATCGGGCCACCCGGCACGACATGGACGCCCGCGACGTGGCCGGCGAGCTCGCCAGGGAGCAGACGGCGGTGCCCGGCGAACTGGGGGAGGTGCTCGGGGGGCTGCTCGGTGGCACCGCGTACAGCGCCCTCGAGCCGCGCGAGGAGACCCCCGGGTGACCGGTAGGCTGGTGCGGTGATCGTGCTGGCCTCTGCTTCCTCCGCCCGCCTGACGCTCCTGCGCAGCGCCGGGCTCGACCCCAAAGTGATCGTCAGCGGCGTCGACGAGGACGCCTACTCCGCGCACTCTCCCGCCGCGCTCAGCCTGGTGCTGGCCAAGGCGAAGGCGGAGGCGGTCGCGAGCGGGCTCGACGAGGGACTGGTCATCGGCTGCGATTCGATTCTCGAGCTCGACGGCCGCCCCTACGGCAAGCCCGCCACGCAGGAGGAGGCCGCCGAGCGGTGGCGGCTCATGCGCGGCCGCACCGGGCGCCTGGTGACGGGCCACTGCCTGATCGACGTGCCCACGGGCCGGCAGGTGGCGGAGACGGCCACCACCGTGGTGCGCTTCGGCCAGCCGTCCGACGAGGAGATCGCCGCCTACGTCGCCACCGGTGAGCCCCTCGGCCTGGCTGGGGCGTTCAGCATCGACGGGCGCGGCGGGTGGTTCGTCGAAGGCATCGACGGCGACCACGGCAACGTGCTCGGCATCTCGTTGCCGCTGCTTCGCGAGCTGTTCGCGGAGCTGGGCTACGCGGTGACGGCGTTCTGGCGCTAGCCTTCCGGGCATGCGATCACTGCGTGATTTCACCTCCGGCGTCGGGTTCTTCTTCCAGGGGGTCGGATGGGTCGCCAAGAACGGCCGGTGGTGGCTGTTCGGGCTGATCCCGGCGCTGATCGCGTTCGCCGTCTACGTGGCGGCGCTGGTCTTTCTGGTCACGAACGCCACCGAGCTGGCCGAGTTCCTGACGCCGTTCGCGGACTCGTGGAGCTGGCGGGAGCTGTTCCGCACGCTGGTGGGCATCGCGGTGGTCCTCGGCGGGCTGGCGGTGGCGGTGCTGACGTTCGCCGCGCTGACGCTGGCGATCGGGGAGCCCTTCTACGAGAAGCTGTCGGCGGCGGTGGACGTGCTCGAGGACGCGGATGAGCAGCCGTGGTGGCGTACGCTGCCGCGCTCGATCAGGGACAGCCTCGTCACGTTGTTCTATGTGCTCCTTTTCACCATCCCGCTGTTCTTCCTAGGCTTCGTGCCCGTGGTCGGGCAGACGGTCGTGCCGGTGCTGGGAGCGGCAGTGTCTGGATTTTTCCTGACAGTAGAGCTGACCACCCTGGCGCTGGAGCGGCGGGGGATGGCGCGCAAGGAGCGGTTCGCGCTGCTGCGCGCCAACAAGGGCAGTGCGCTGGGCTTCGGGGTGGCGGTGTTCCTGCTGTTCTTGGTGCCGTTCGTGGCGGTGATCGCCATGCCGGCCGCCGTGGCGGGCGCCGCGCTGCTCGTACGCACCCGCCTCGCCCCCGGCACCCGCAGGCCGGTCCCGCCGCCGCCCGCGTGACGCTCCGGCCGGCAAGGAGTCCGGCAGGAACGTTGTCCACAAGCGCGGCCAGGCGCTCCTCCTTCATCCCCAGAACCGCTTTCTGGCCCGCGGCGCGACCCCCGCCTCCGGCACCCTTGCCGTCCATGACGACCAACACCTCCGAGTCCTGCCTCACCCTGACCAGCCCCGCGGACATCCTGTCCGCCGTCCCCTACCTCGTCGGCTTCCACCCGAACAGCAGCCTGATCGTGATCGGCCTCGACGGCGGCCAGGCCAAGATGGTCGTCAGATGGGGCCTGCCGCTCCCGCCGGGGAGCCTCGCCCCGCTGGCGCCCCTGTTCGACCGCGAAGGCGTCACGCAGGCCGTCGTCATCGGCTATGGGCCGGGCGAGTTGGTCACCCCGGCGGTCGACGAGGCCCGGCTCGTGGCGGCCGAGGCCGGCGTCCGCGTCAGCGAGGCGCTGCGGGCCCACGAGGGCCGCTACTGGTCATACGTCTGCGACCTGCCGATGTGCTGCCCGGCGGACGGGACCCCGTACGACCCTTCCAGCAGCCAGATCGCCGCCGAGGCCACGGTGCGCGGCATGGTGGCGCTCCCCGACCGCGAGGCCCTGGAAGGCACCATCGCTCCCGTCACCGGCCCCGTGCGGATGGCGATGCGCCGCGCCACGGCCGACGCGATCGCCGAGACCCGCGCCCGGCTCGCGGCCGCCACGGACCTGGACGCCTTCGCCGCGCAGTTCGTGGCCGAAGGCCTGGCCAGGATCCGCTCGGCCCTGACCACGCAAACCGAAGGCGGCCGCCTGAGTGACGCGGAGGCGGCGAGACTGGGCCTGGACCTGACGATCATCAGGGTCCGCGACGAGGGCTGGACCCTCATGCACGAGTCCCACGTCTCACTGTGGAAGGACCTGACCCGCAGGCTGGAGCCCCGCTTCACGCCACCCGCCGCGGCCCTGCTGGCCATGGCCGCCTGGCGAGCGGGAGACAGCGTCCAGGCCACCATCGCCCTCGAACGCGCCCTGTCGATCGACCCCGGCTACTCGATGGCCAATCTGCTCATGCACGCACTCCAGAACCTGCTCTCGCCCGCCATCATGCGCGGCCGCCTCCCCACCCCGGCCGAACTCGACGCGGCGATGGGCGCGGCTCACAGTGGCTGGCTGCTGCCCCTGGTCAACCTCCTGGACGAGGAGGACCCACGGGCATGACCGCCCGGCCGGCGCACGGCGACCAAGCGGGCTGGCGGGGGGGTGACACGTATGACCTGGGGGTGCGGGCTAGAGGCTGCCCTCCTCACGGCGGCGGCGCTCGTTGTAGGCGCGCATGCGTTGGGGATAACCGGTGAGCTGAACGTCGTACACCGGCAAGGCAAGATCGCGGGCGACCTTGTGAATCACTGCGGGGGAGCCGACCCTGCGCCTGGTCCATTCGCCGTCGTCGGCCACCGCCACGGCGGTCGTGTCGGTGGCAAAAGTCTCTGGCTCGACATAAAACTCGACGCCACGCCGCGAACGGGCAAAGGCGATAAGCGCTTCGATGTCGGCGTCTGTCGCCTCACGGTCGAACTTCGCGATTTTAGGGCCGCGTCGCCGACGAAGGCCGTAGCGGTCTCGCCATCTCATGAATCCTTTTTATACCGTCTGGCGCGCTTGCGTCGGGGATGATCTAGGGGACAGATCGGGGATTCTCCCGATACCGCCGTCGAATTCCAGGACGCAGTATGAGAGGTGACTGCCCGACTCACTAAGGAGAGGCATGGCGATTATGGCTGGGGTACCGACAACCCCTGGGCCGGGACAGGTGCCGCCAGCTCAACTGCGCGTCACCAACCAGGACCGAGAGCACGTGGTCGAGCACGTCAAGGCCGCTTACGCGGAGGGCCGCTTCGACAAGCTCGAGTTCGACGACCGGCTGGAGCGCGCGATGACGGCGCGCACCCACGGTGACCTGATGCCCATCATGACCGAGCTGTACGGCGCTCAGGCCGTGCCCCGGCTCGCTCCGCTGCCGCCGCCGGTGCGCTCTGAGCGCGCGCCGGAGAGCAACGAACGGCTCGGCGCAGCCGCCGCCCACCTGCTGACCCTCCTCGGCTTCCCGATCGCCGGCCCGCTCGTTCTGCTCCTGGCGATGGGCAAGACGTCCCCCTACATTCGCAGGCATGCCGTGGAGGCGCTCAATTTCCAGCTCACGGTGCTGGGGGCGACGATCCTGCTGCCGTTCACCGTCGTGGGCGTCATTCTGATCCCGTTCATCTGGGTCGCGGCGGTCGTCCTCGGCGTCGTCGGCGGCGTCTCGGCCCTGTCCGAAAGCAGCTTCCGCTATCCCATGACCCTCCGCCTGGTGAAATGACGCCATAGGCTCGATGTCCCGGCAGATCACCCCCGCCCTGCGCCGAGACCATGACCTCCGCGGGGCGGCGGTTTTCGGAGGTCATCCGGGCTTTGCGAGGCGCGCGGCGAATGCCCGCCGACCGGTGGCTCAGCGGGCGAGAACCTCATACTTGACCCTCATGACGCCCGCGCTCGTGTTACCGATGGCGGAGAAGGCGGCGGCGGACAGGTCGAGGCAGCGGCCGCCGACGTACGGGCCGCGGTCGTTGATGCGGACGGTGACCGATTCGCCGGTGTTGGGGTTGATCACGCGGACCTTGCTGCCCAGCGGGAGGGTCTTGTGCGCGGCGGTCATGGCGGAGGGGTTGAAGCGCTCACCGCTGGCCGTCATCTGGGGTTCGTCGTAGAACGAGGCGCCGCACGCACCGGACGACAGCACGCGGACCCTGGACTTCTTAGCCTCGACCGGCTGCTTCGTGGCTTCGACCGGTTTCTTCGCGGTCTCCGTCCTGGCCTCGGCAGGCTGCTGCGGAGGCTTGGTGGTCTTCGCGGGCGCGGCCGCCAGAGGCTTCGGGGCGGGGGAGGGCGTTTTCGGGCTGGACTGCCGGGCGGCCTCGTTGGGGGTCGCGGGCCGGCCGGTGGTTTCGGCGGGCTTGGCGGCGGTGGTCTGGGTGGGGGCCGGGTTCGGAGCGGCGGCGCTCTTGGGGGAGTCGTCGCCGGAGATGGCCGCCCAGGCGGCGGTCGAGCCGGTGGCGATGATGGCGGCGCCCGCCGCGATGGCAGCCCAGCGGCGCCTGCCGGAGGGGGACGGTTTCTGAGAGTGCTGACCCAAGGTGAACCACGGTCCTGGCTAGGGGATAGGGCAGGGAAAGGCCAGGCCACGGGGTTGGAGGAGTCGCAGCCGGCCGATCCGGGGACGGGATGGGGGATCCCGCACGGTGAGGACGAACATATGCGACAAAGGGGAAGTAAAGGCAACTTAATGGGACATTCGGTGATACATCTCACTTTGGTCACGAGATGCCCATGACGACCTGGGACGGATCCGCGTCCCGCTGACGTATCCGATCAGCGTCAGAACATGAGGGAGCGGACCGTGTCCACCGTGTCGGCGTCCTCGACCCGCTTGTCCAGGCGGTAGCGCAGGACGCGGGCGAAGCGGAGGGCCATGCCGCCGGGATAGCGGGGCGAGCGCTGCACGCCGTCGAAGGCGATCTCCACGACGAGCTCGGGCCGCAGGTTGACCGTCCAGGCGTCGGTCGGCCCCTCGGCCAGTTCCAGGAAGCGCTCGGTCTGCCAGGCCAGCAGCTCGTCCGTCAGGCCCTTGAAGGTCTTGCCGAGCATCACGAACCCGCCCTCCGGGTCGCGCGCGCCCAGGTGCAGGTTGGAGAGCTTGCCCTGGCGGCGGCCATGGCCCCACTCGGCGGCCAGGACCACCAGGTCGAGGGTGTGGCGGGGCTTGACCTTGATCCAGCCGGCGCCCCGGCGGCCCGCCGCGTACGGCGAGGACAGCGATTTGACCACCAGGCCCTCGTGCCCGGCCCGCACCACGTCGGTGAAGAACTTCTCCGCCTCCGCCACGTCACCCGTGACGAGCCGCGGCGTCAGCAGCCCCTGGGGGACCGCGCGGGCCAGGATCTCCTGGCGTCGCGCGTAAGGCAGGTCGAGCAGGTCTTCGCCGTCGACCTGCAGCGCGTCGAAGAAGAACACGCTCAGCGGCGTCTGCTCGCGCAGGTGGGCGACGTTGCTCCTGCTGCTCACCCGGCTCGCCGTGACCTGGAACGGGTGCGGCCGGCCGTCCGGGCGAAGCGCGATCACCTCGCCGTCCAGCACCAGGTCCTCGGACGGCAGCCCCAGGACGGCCTCGACCAGTTCGGGGACCTGCGGCGTGATGTCGTCGAGCGTACGAGTGAAGACCCTGACCTCGGAGCCGGAGCGATGGGCCTGCACGCGGACGCCGTCGAGCTTCCACTCCAGCGCCGCCGGCCCGCCGGCCTTCTCCAGGGCCGCGGCGACATTGGGCGCGCTGCCGGCCAGCATGGGAGAGACCGCCCGGCCCACCTCGAGGCGGAACGCGTGCAGCGCCGCCACCCCGCCGATCAGCGCCGCCGCCCCGACGGCCGGCAGCCAGCCGCGCAACGTGAGCGCCCGCCGCACGTCCGCCGCCGGCGCGCCGGACGCCTTGGCCACCGCTTCGATCATGACGCCGTCGAGCGCGCCCTGGCGCAGCTCGCCCTGCAGCAGCCGGAGCATGAACTGCTGCTCCTGGCTCGTCAGCCCCGCGAACAGCTCGGCCACCAGCGCCTTGCGCGCCGCCTGCGAGCCGGGGCCCGCGACCGACTTGATCCTGGTCAGCAGCTCGTCGACGGTGGTCAGCGTGGCGGTGGCGAGCAGTTTGGGCTGGGGGATGTCCTCCAGCGTGCGCCAGCCCACGCCCACCTGCCGCTGGGGCAGCTCGCCCGAGAGGTAGGAGATCGCGATCTCCGCCTCGTCCGGGCCGACCCGGCCCAGCAGCTCCGCCAGATGGGCGATCTTGCCAAGCCTGGCGGACGTGCGCGTCACCGCCTCGGAAACTCGGACCACGTCGATCAGAAGCACACGCCTATCGTGCCTCACGCCGCCGACATTCCCTATCCGATATCAGCGCAGTGTGTCGAGGTCGTGCCGCGCCTTCGGCGATGTCCGTCCGACGCACAGGCCGGAAGGAGGCGCACGCCCGATGTCCCCGTTCCGCGGATGCCCGCGGATCCCGCGAGGTGGCACACGCCAGCCGACGTCCACGAGATCGGTGTCCGTCAGCTGACGTGTGCCGACGCCTTCTCAGCGCACGCCGAGCAGGTCGACCACGAAGATGAGGGTCTCGTTCGGCTTGATGCGGGCGCCCGCGCCCCGGCTGCCGTAGCCGAGGTGCGGCGGGATGACCAGCTTGCGCCGGCCGCCGACCTTCATGCCCGCGACCCCCTGGTCCCAGCCCGCGATGACGCGTCCGCCGCCGAGCGGGAATTCGAACGCGTCGCCGCGGTTCCACGACGCGTCGAACTCCTCCCCGGTCGAGAAGGCGACGCCCACGTAGTGGACGCGAACCTGGTGGCCGGGCTTGGCCTCGGGACCGTCGCCTTCGATCAGGTCGACGATCTCCAGGTCGGCGGGCGGGTTGCCCTCGGGGAAGTCGATCTCGGGCTTCTCGAGTGCCACGAAGTGCTCCAATTGCGATTGTCGACGATGAGATTGACCCGACGACTCTATGCTCTCGGGATATCGTCATCGTTCATGGCCGCCCTTACTCCCGACGCGATTCTGCTCACCGGGCGCGTGGCCGTCGTCACCGGGGCGGCGCGAGGCATCGGGCTGGCGATCGCGGAGGCGTTCGCCGCGTTCGGCGCCCACGTCGCGGTCTGCGACCGCGACAAGCCGGACGCCGAGCTGGCGATGACGCTCGACGTGCGCGACGAGATGGCCGTGGAGGTGTTCGCCCAGGCCGTACGCGAGCGCTGGGGCCGCGTCGACGTGCTGGTCAACAATGCGGGCGGCACCTTCCACGCCGCGTTCGCCGACACCTCGCCGCGCGGCGAGCAGGTCCTCATCGAGGAGAACTTCACGCAGGTCACCGGCATGATCCGGCGGCTGCTGCCGTTGATGTCGCCCGGGTCCTCGATCATCAACGTGACCTCGAGCGAGGCGCACCAGGCCGCGCCGGGGTTCGCGGTGTACGCGGCGATGAAGGCCGCTCTGGAGAGCCTGACGCGATCGCTGGCCCTGGAGCTGGCGCCGAGGGGCATCAGGGTGAACGCGATCGCGCCCGACGCCCTCCGGACCGAGGGCGAGGAGGGCGTGCGCGAGCGCATGCTGGCCCGCCCGCTGCCTTATGAGCCGGTACGCGTGCCGCCGCTCGGCCGTCTCGGCGACCCAGGGGAGGCGGCAGGCGCGGCCGTGTTCCTGGCCGGCGATCTGGCCAGGTTCGTCACGGGGACGACGGTGCACGTGGACGGCGGGATCAACGCGGCCGGCGGCTGGCGGCGCACCTGAAGAAGATCACCAGCTCTGGTGCAGCGGCATGCCCTCGGTGTAGCCGGACGTGCTCTGGATCCCCACGACCGCCTGCTGGTGGAGCTCCTCCAGGCTCGACGCCCCCGCGTACGTGCACGCGGACCGCAGCCCCGCCACGATCGCGTCGATCTGGTCCTCCACGCTGGGCCGCTTCGGATCCAGGTACATCCTGGACGTGGAGATGCCCTCCTCGAACAGCGCCTTCCTGGCCCGCTCGAACGCCGAGTCCTCGGCCGTCCTGAGCCGCACGGCGCGCGCGGAGGCCATGCCGTAGTTCTCTTTGTACTTGCGCCCGTTGGCGTCGGTGTGGGTGTCACCCGGCGACTCGTACGTGCCGGCGAACCAGGACCCGATCATCACGTTCGAGGCCCCGGCGGCCAGCGCCAGGGCGACGTCGCGCGGGTGCCGCACGCCGCCGTCCGCCCACGCGTGCCGGCCCAGGCGGCGGGCCTCGGCGGCGCACTCCAGGACGGCGGAGAACTGCGGGCGCCCCACGCCGGTCATCATCCGCGTGGTGCACATGGCCCCGGGCCCGACGCCGACCTTGAGGATGTCGGCGCCGGCGGCCACGAGGTCGCGTACGCCCTCCGCGGTCACCACGTTGCCCGCCGCGACGGGCACGCCGGGATCCAGCGCCTTGACGGCCTGCAGAGCCGAGATCATCTTCTCCTGGTGGCCGTGCGCGGTGTCCACGACCAGGCAGTCGATCCCGGCCTCCAGGAGCTCCTTGGCCTTGGCGGCCACGTCGCCGTTCACGCCGACCGCCGCGGCGATGCGCAGGCGGCGCTGGGCGTCGACCGCGGGCTGGTAAAGGGTGGCGCGCAGGGCGCCCGTACGGGTGAGGATGCCGACCAGGCGGCCGCCGCCGTCCACAATGGGCGCCAGCCGGTGCCGGCCCTCGTGCAGCCGGTCGAACGCCGTGCGCGGGTCGAGCCCGGCCGGCAGCGTCAGCAGCTCGCTCGACATGACCTGCGACAGCTGCGTGAACATGTCCACGCCCTGGCAGTCGGCCTCGGTGACGACCCCGACGGGCCGGTTTTCCCAGTCGACGACGATGACCGCGCCGTGCGCCCGCTTGGGCAGCAGCTGCATGGCCTCACCGACGGTCTCGTGGGGAGTCAGCGTCAGCGGCGTGTCGTGGACGAGGTCGCGCTTCTTGACCCAGTCGACCACGTTCGCCACCACGTCCAGCGGTATGTCCTGCGGGATGACGGCGATGCCGCCCCGCCGCGCCACGGTCTCGGCCATGCGACGGCCCGCGACCGCGGTCATGTTGGCGACGACGATGGGGATGGTGGTGCCCGTGCCGTCATGGGTGGAGAGGTCGACCGCGAGCCGCGAACCGACCGAGGAGCGCGACGGCACCATGAAAACGTCGCTGTAGGTCAGATCGTGGTGCGGCTCGAGGTCATTAAGAAACTTCACGTTCAACCATCTTATGTGGGGACAGGGTCAACAAGGGGTTTCCCCGTTTCTCGGGGGCTTATGATCGGCCGGGACACATTTGGGGAGGGAGGGCCTGTGGACATCGCTGATCGGGCTGAGCTGACAGTGGTCGGCTTCGCAATACGGACCACCAACGCCGATGAAATGGATCCGGCGCGGGCCAAACTGCCCACGCTGTGGCAGCGGGCGGGGGCGCCGGGGGCCTTCGCGCACGTGCCCGGACGCGTCGACGAGAACCTCTACGCCGTGCTGACCGACTACGAGAGCGACCACAACGGCGCTTACACGGAGATCGTCGGCATCGCCGTGCGGACCGTGCCGCGGCTGCCCGAGGGCATGGTGGCCGTGCGCGTGCCGGCCGCGCAGGTGCTGAAGGTCCAGGCCCGCGGCCAGCTGCCGCAGGCGCTCGCCGAGGCGTGGCAGCAGGTGCGGAAGCACACCGAGTCGGGCGGCACCCCGTCCCGCGCGTTCACGACGGATCTCGAGGTGCACCACCCGGAGGGCGTGGACCTCTACATCGCCGTCTGACCAGGAAATCCGAGCGCGGCGGCCGCCGCTTCGGTGGCCGCCGGCTTGACCTGCTCCATCGGCAGGTGGGCGTATTCCACCGCGCGCCGTCAACGCGGCCAAGCGCATCGTCCCCGGCACCGGCTTCGACTTGTGGGCGCTCGCCTCGGCGGTGTGGCTGATCGACCGCCTGCCGGCCGGGGTCACCAGGGCCGCCGCCAAGATCAGCAGCAAGGGCGTGCGCCTGCACGACTCGATCGCGCTGAAGGACTACTCGGCCTTCAGCGCGGCCGCAGTTCGATAGGGAACGACGTCACGCCGCGGACGAAGGCGTTGGGCAGGATCCGCGGCCCGGCGTCGTCCGCCCAGGCCGCCTCCGCCACCCGGTCGAGCCACTCCTCGAAGAAGATTCGCAGCTCCAGCCGGGCCAGCGCGGCACCCAGGCAGAAGTGGGTGCCCAGGCCGAAGGCGATGTGCCCGCCCGGCTTCCTGGTCACGTCGAACACGTCCGGGTCGGCGAACACCTCGGGATCCCGGTTCGCCGATCCGTACATGAGCAGCACCTGCTGCCCCTTCGCGATCGCCTGCCCGTGCAGCGCGGTGTCACGGGTGGCGGCGCGGCACATGTTGAGTATCGGCGTGGTCCACCGGATGAACTCCTCCACCGCCCCCTCCATCAGCCCCCGCTCGTCGCGCAGCAGCCGCCACTGACCCGGATGGCGGATCAGCGCGTCGATCGCGGTGGCGATGACCGTCCTGGTGGTCTCGGCGCCGCCGTCGAGCAGCAGCAGCGCCTCGTTCGCCAGGTGGTCGTCGTCGTAGTCGGGGCTGGCGCACCACAGGGACAGCAGGTCGTCGCGCGGGCAGGCGCGGCGCTCGGCGGCCAGGTCCAGCACGGCCTGCCCGTACTCGCCGGCGGCGACGGCGGCCTCGTGCGTGACGTACCGCAGCCCGCCGCCGGCCACGATCGTGGTCTCGGACCAGTGCTTGAGCCGCGCCCATTCCTCGTCGGGGAACCCCAGCAGCCAGCCGATCACGCGGGCCGGCAGCGGTGCGGCCAGTTCGGTCACCGCGTCCACCCGGCCCCGCTCCAGCGCCCGATCGATCTGCTCGACGACGACCGCGCGGATCCGGGCGGCGTACTGCTCGCGCACGTGGCGGGGCGTGAAGCGGCGGTAGACGAGACGCCGGCGCTCGGCGTGCTCGGGATCGTCCATGCCGATCATCGAGGGGTCGGACGGCAGCTGGGGGCGGTAACCGACGGTGCTGGTCCACAGTCTCTGGTCGCGTTCGATGGCCGAGATGTCGGCGTGGCGGGAGATGCCCCACAGGCCGTTGGCCGCGTCGTGGTAGGCGGGGGCGTGCTCGCGGAGCCAGGCGTAGACGGGGGTCGGGTCGCCGGCGTACAGGTCGCCGTCGAGTAAGTCGATCATGCGAGCACCCCCTGGTCGCGCAGCTTGTCGGCGTCCTCTTGGGACAGGCCCCAGCCGGACAGGTCGGTCAGCCGGGTGGCGGGGGAGAGGTCCGGTGCGGGCGTGCCCAGCAGGCGGGGCGCGGGCAGCGGCTGCCTGACGTCCCCGACCTCGGTGAAGGAGCCGCGGGCGACGTTGTGCGGATGGGCGGCGGCCTCGTCCATGGACAGCACCGGCGACACGCACGCGTCCGAGCCCTCGAAGATCGCCTCCCACTCGGCCCGCGTCCTGGTCCTGAACTCCGCCGCCAGGCGGGCCTTCAGCGCGGGCCACTGGCTACTGTCGTTCCTGTCGGGCAGGTCGGTCAGGCCCATCAGCGTCACCATCGCGTCCCAGAACTGTGGCTCCAGCGCTCCCACCGCGACGAACCGCCCGTCGGCGGTCTCGTACGTGTCGTACTGCGGAGCCCCGGTGTCCAGCAGGTTCGTGCCGCGCGGCCCCCAGAACCCGCTCTGCACGGCGTGGTAGAACATCGAGAACAGGATCGCCGCCCCGTCCACCATGGCCGCGTCGATCACCCGGCCCTTCCCGGTGCGCTCGCGCTCGAACAGGGCGAGCAGCACGCCGTACGCGAGCATGAGCCCGCCGCCGGCGAAGTCTCCCAGGATGTTGATCGGCGGCGTCGGCTTGTCCCCCGCGCGGCCCAGCATCGACAGGATGCCGGAGATCGCGATGTAGTCGATGTCGTGCCCGGCCCTGGGCGCCAGCGGCCCGTCCTGCCCCCAGCCGGTCATCCGCCCGTAGACCAGGCGCTCGTTCACCGCGAGCAGATCGTCGGGCCCGATTCCGAGCCGTTCGGCCACGCCCGGCCGGAACACCTCGATGACCACGTCGGCGTGCCGCGCCAGCTCCTTGAACGCCGCCACGCCCTCAGCCGCCTTCAGATCCAGCCCGATCGTGCGCTTGCCGCGGTCCATGACATCGGTACGCGGCCGGTCGGAGACCGCCTTGACCCGGTCCACCCGCAGCACCTCGGCGCCGTGATCGGCCAGCATCATCCCCGCGAACGGACCGGGAGCCAGCCCGGCGAGCTCCAGCACACGTACCCCGGCCAGCGGACCCTGGCGAACTTCAGACATGCCCACAGTAGAACAACATTCGGTGACCTGTGGCAACCCGGCTTCGTGACCTTCGGACGAAGTTGTACGAGGTATGGGAAACTTGCCCACTGTTCGTGGTGTTCTACAGGGGACGGACATGGTTTCGGAAAGCAACCGGCTCATCGCCAGACGCTACGAGTTAGTGCGCGAGCTGGGCCGCGGGGGAATGGGCGTGGTCTGGGAAGGCCGGGACACGCTGCTCAACCGGCAGGTCGCCATCAAGGAAGTGGTGCTGCCGGACGGGCTGTCGCCGGGCGACCAGGAACGCCATCTCATGCGTACCGTCCGCGAGGCCCGTACGGCGGCCAAGCTCAACCACCCGTCCGTCGTCGGCATCTACGACGTCGTCGAGGAAGACGGCCGCCCGTGGATCGTCATGGAGCTGCTGCGCTGCCCGACGATCGAGGAGGTCGTGCTCAGCACGGGCGCGCTGCCGGTGCGCGAGGCGGCCGCCGTGGGCAGGCAGGTGCTGTCGGCGCTGAGGACCGCCCACGAGGCGGGGATCCTGCACCGGGACGTCAAGCCCAGCAACATCCTCATGACCGAGGACGGCCGGGCCGTGCTCACCGACTTCGGCATCGCCACCGTCGAGGGCGACTCGTCGCTCACCAGCACCGGCATGGTCACGGGCTCGCCGAGCTTCCTGGCTCCGGAACGGGTCCGCGCCGCCGACGCGGGCCCGGCCTCCGACCTGTGGTCGCTGGGCGCCACGCTGTACGCGTGCATGGTGGGGCGCTCGCCGTTCGAGCGGGGCGACCCCATGGCCACGCTCAACGCGCTGCTCAGCGAGGAGCCCGACTACCGGCGCATCCCGCCGATCATGCACCCGGTGCTGCGCGGCCTGCTGCGGAAGGAACCCGAGGACCGGGTGGACGCCGAGGAGGCCGACCGGCTGCTCGAGGCCATCGCCGCGACCAAGCCCGCCGCCGACGACCGGGACGTGCCCGACAAGAAGGGCGGCGGCCGCGGCCGGGCGCTGATCGCCGGGGGCGCGGCGGCGGCGCTGGTCGTCGCCGTTGGCGCGGCGGGCTACTTCAAGTTCGCCTCTCCCGCCGAAGGCACCCCCCGCGCGAGCGCCCAGCCGGCCGCGGCGACCAGTCCGCTCACGCCGAGCGCGGCCCAGACGCCGGCGCCCAGCGCGACGCCCACGCCGAGCGTGACGCGGGCGGCTCCCGCCGTACGGGCGTGGACGTCGCCCGACGGCTGGTCGATCATGCGGCCGATCGGCTGGAAGGGCGCGCGGCAGGAGGCCTACACCGAGTGGACGCGCCGGGACGGGAACGCGCATCTCGGAGTCCAGGCAATCTACTCCAAACTCGACCCGAACGAGATCATGCGCGACTCGGGGGAAACGCTCTCGCAGAATGCCGAGAACGTCGTCAACCGCGGCCGCAGGACCGTCACGCACCAGGGCGTCAGAGCCGTGGAATGGCAGTTCTCCTGGACCGCCGGCGCGGCCGGCGACGCGCCGTGGGCCACGCCGGGCACGCGCTACCGCGAGGTACGCAGGGCGCTGGCCATCGGCGACACCGCGTACATCCTGTCCTGGACGGTCGCCGAGAACCAGTGGCTCCGTAGCAGAGGACTGATGCGGCAGGTGATCAACAGCTTTACTGTGGGGACATGAGCCCCTGGAACCTGCTCGCGCTGCCGCCGCTCCCCGAGGACGTGATGCGCCACCTGCTGGCGCCGCTCGGCGACCGGGTGGACGTCCACGTGCCCGCGGCCCGCGACAAAGACGCCATGCTCGCGGCGCTGCCGGAGGCGGAGATCGTGCTCGGCGACTGGACGGGCACACTGGCGCTGGACGCCGAGGCGGTCAAGGCCGCGCCCCGGCTGGCCTTCGTCCAGCAGCCCTCCGTGGGCGTGGACGGGCACGACCTCGCCGCCCTGGCCGCGGCCGGGGTGCCACTGGCCAACACGCCGGGCGTCAGCGCCGTCGCGGTCGCGGAGTGGTGCCTGGCCGCCACGCTGGCGCTGTCGCGCAAGCTGGTCGCCGCCGACGCCGCCGTACGCGCGGGCGAATGGCCGCAGCAGGGCCTGCAACCTCACGAACTGCGCGGCCGCCGGGTCGGCGTCGTCGGTTACGGCCCGATCGGTGTGACCTGCGCCGAGATGTTCCGCGCCCTCGGCTGCCAGGTGTCGTTCTGGACCCGCACGCCCCGCGAAGACCCCGCCTTCGAGGACCTGGCGACGCTGGTCGCGAACAGTGACGTCGTGGTGGTCGTCATCGCGTTGTCGGACGAGACCCGCGACCTCATCGACCCGGCCCGCATGAAGCCGGGCGCCCTGCTCGTGAACGCCGCACGCGGCGGCGTCGTGAACCAGCGGGCCCTGGTCGCATCGTTGCGTCAGGGGCAGCTGGCCGGGGCCGCGCTGGACGTGTTCGACATCGAGCCGCCGCCCGCCGACGACCCGCTGCGCGAGCTGCCGAACGTCCTGCTGTCCCCGCACGTCGCCGGCGTCACCCCGGAGGCCACGGGCCGGTTGCTCGCGGCCACGCTCGACAATCTCACCGCCGCGATCGAGGGCCGCGAAGTGGACGGCGTGCTCAACGGCGCATCTGCCACTATCTGTAGAAAGTTTACGGAATAACCCGTTGTATGCGCATTTCACCTGGCACTATGAACAGTTTTCGTGTCTTTAACGACCCCGGTCTGGTCGAGGTCGCCCGCGAGAGATAACGTCTTCTGGACGATCTCTACCAGCTCAAGGGGGTGCTTTCGTGACGACGCTGTCGACACACCAACGGGCAGTAGAGCAGATCCGGCAGTCGTACGCCGAGATCCCGGGTGATGCCGCGCCCCGGCTGGCCAAATCGACGTCCAACCTCTTCAGGTTCCGTGACTCCGCGAAAACGGCCAAGCTCTCGGCCAAAGATCTCGACGAGGTCATCAGTGTCGACCCCGAGACCATGACGGCCGAGGTCCAGGGCATGACCACCTACGAGCACCTGGTCGACGCCACACTCCCGCACGGGCTCATGCCGTACGTCGTGCCGCAGCTCAAGACCATCACTCTGGGTGGCGCTGTGACCGGGCTGGGCATCGAGTCCACCAGCTTCAGGGACGGCCTGCCGCACGAGTCGGTGGAGGAGCTCGAGATCCTCACCGGCGACGGCCGCGTCGTCGTGGCCCGCGACGACAACGAGCACCGCGACCTCTTCCGCGCCTTCCCCAACTCCTACGGCACCCTCGGCTACGCGCTGCGCATCAAGATCAAGCTGCGCCAGGTCCAGCCGTACGTGCACCTCACGCACGTCAAGTTCACCGACGCGGCCAAATGCATGCTCGCCATGCAGGAGATCTGCGACAGCATGGTGCACGACGGCGAGAGCGTCGACTTCGTGGACGGGGTCTTCTTCGAGCCGGGCGAGATGTACATCACGGTCGGCCGCTTCTCCGACCGCGCCCCCTACATCTCCGACTACACCGGCATGCGCATTTACTACCAGTCGATCAGGCAGCGCAACCGCGACTGGCTGACGATCCGCGACTACCTGTGGCGCTGGGACACCGACTGGTTCTGGTGCTCGCGCGCCTTCGGCGTGCAGCAGCCGGTGGTCCGCTCGCTCATGCCCCGCCGCTGGATGCGATCCGACGTCTACCGCCGCCTGGTCGCCCTGGATCGGAAGCTCGGCGTGACGGCCCGCATCGACCGCTGGCGCGGCCAGCCGGTGCAGGAGTCGGTCATCCAGGACGTCGAGACGCCCATCGAGCGCGGCGCGGAGTTCCTGGAGCTCTTCCACGACAAAGTCGGCATGACGCCGGTGTGGATGTGCCCGCTGCGGGCCGCCTCCCGCTGGCCGCTCTACCCGCTGGAGCCTGGCAAGCTCTACGTCAACTTCGGCTTCTGGGGAATGGTGCCGCTGCCACGCGGACAGTTCGACGGCTACTACAACCAGCTCATCGAGCGTACGGTGCACGAGCTCGACGGTCACAAGTCGCTCTACTCCACCTCTTTCTACGCTCGCGAGCAGTTCTGGCAGCTGTACAACGGCGACGCCTACTGGCCGGTAAAGCGGGAATACGACCGGAACGGTCGCCTGCTGGACCTGTACGACAAATGTGTGCGGGGAAGGTGAGTTGAGTCGATGGCTCTCGCAACCATCTTTGAGAAGATCGTCGGCGCTGACGCGAACATCGCGTTCATGGCCTATGACGGCAGTAAGGCAGGTCCGGACGGGGCCGACCTCGCCCTCGAGGTCAAATCCCCGATCGCGGTGGCGTACCTGGCCCAAGCCCCGGGGGAGCTGGGCCTGGCCAGGGCGTACATCGCCGGTCACATCGACGTGCACGGTGACCTCTACACGTTGCTCGACCGCATGTGGAACATCACCACCAACGACCTGACCACCTCCGAGAAGATCGCCGCGGTCCGCTCGCTGGGCGTCAAGCCGCTCCTCATGCGCGTGCCCCCACCCCCGCAGGAAGTCCGGCACAGCACCCTGGCCAGGCTGGGCTCCCGCCACGCCAAGCAGCGCGACGCCGAGGCCATCCACCACCACTACGACGTCTCCAACCGCTTCTACGAGTGGGTCCTGGGCCCGTCCATGGCCTACACCTGCGCCGTCTTCCCGGGGGAGGACGCGACGCTGGAAGAGGCCCAATACGCCAAGTTCGACCTGGTGGCCCGCAAGCTGGACCTCAAGCCCGGCATGCGCCTGCTCGACGTGGGCTGCGGCTGGGGCGGCATGGTCATGCACGCCGCCAAGCACTACGGCGTCAAGGCGCTCGGCGTGACCCTGAGCAAGCAGCAGGCGGAATGGGCACAGAAGGCCATCGCCGACGCGGGCTTGCAGGACCTGGCCGAGGTGCGCCACATGGACTACCGCGACGTCGAGGAGACCGGGTTCGACGCGGTCAGCTCCATCGGCCTGACCGAGCACATCGGCAAGGCGAACCTCCCGTCGTACTTCTCCTTCCTGTACGGCAAGCTGAAGACCGGCGGCCGGCTGCTGAACCACTGCATCACCAGGCCGACCGGCAAGGAGAAGACGTTCAACAAGGGCGGCTTCATCAACAAGTACGTCTTCCCCGACGGCGAGCTGGAGTCGGTGGGCTGGCTGGTCAGGCAGATGGAGGACACGGGCTTCGAGATCCGCCACGAGGAGAACCTCCGCGAGCACTACGCCAAGACGCTCAGGCACTGGTGCGACAACCTGGACGCCAACTGGGAGGACGCGGTCCAGGAGGTCGGCATGGGCACCGCGAGGGTGTGGGCTCTTTACATGGCCGGCTGCATCGTGGGCTTCGAACGCAACAAGATCCAGCTCCACCAGGTGCTCGGCGTCAAACTGGACCAGAACGGCCGCTCCAGCGTCCCTCTCCGCCCAGCCCTCAACTGGCCCTGAGCCCAGCCCTTCCAGGGACTCCCAAGGACCTGTGCGCTTGCGTGAACCGCGATGGAGTTTGCGGTTCACGCAAGCCAACCGACGTCCACGACCGCCTTGCCCGCGATTTTGCGATCGATCAGCGCCCGGGCGGCCTCGGCGACCCGCTCCCACGGGCCCCGCCAGTCCACCTCCGGTGACAGCTTGCCGGCCGCGACGAAGCCGAGCAGCGTGGCGAGGTCGGGTCCGACCTCGTGGACGTCGCCGAACGTGCTCATCGTCTTCGCGGCGCCGATGGAGAACAGCGAGTACGGCGCGAACACCACCGGCTCGCCGGACGCCCAGCCGATGTTCTGCACGCCCCCGCCTGGCGCGAGCAACTCCCAGGCGGCGGCCAGCTGGGGTCCGCCCACGTTGTCGAGGATGAGGTCGACCGGCTGATCGATGCTGTCCAGGCCGATCACCACCTCGTGGGCGCCCAGCTCGGCCAGGCCCTCGGCGCGGGCCGGCGAGCCTACCGAGGCGATGACGTGGGCGCCGCCCAGGGCCGCGAGCTGGACCGCGTACCGGCCTACGCCGCCGGCCGCGCCGGTGATCAGCACTCGGCGGCCAAGGATGGAGCGGGAACGCAGGGTGCGGAGCGCGGTGATGCCGGCCATCGGCAGGGCGGCGGCGTCGGCCAGATCGACCCGGTCGGGGACCTCCGCCACGGCTGTGGTGTCCACCGCCATCCGCTGCGCCCAGGCGCCGGGGCCGAACGCCGCGACCCTTGTTCCCGCGGCCGGTCCGGTGCCATCCGCCGCGGCACGTGCCACGACTCCCGCGGCGTCGTAGCCGTGCACGGTCCCGGGCGGCCGCCGGCCGGCGAAGGCGACCTCGCCGCGGTTGAGCGAGATATGGCGGACGTCGAGGACAAGCTGGTGGGGCGCGGGCTCGGGCTCGGGGGCCGTGGTGAGACGCAGGGAACCGGGGGGCGTCGGGATCGACGACCAGAGCGTGCATGACCATCTCCAGGGATGCAGAAAAAAGTATCCGGACTGTCGGTCCGCTTCGTGTGGCACGCTAGCATATTCGGACCAACAGTCCGCAACAGGGAAATGAGGACCGCCATGGCGGAGGGCGCAGACCGCGTCCGAAGGGCGGAGCGCGCCGAAGGGGCGGGGCGCGCCCATAGCACCCAGCGGACCGAACGCCGCACCGAGCGCGCCGATGCGGTTCGCAACCGCCAGGCCGTCCTGCGTGCGACGGAGCAGCTCCTGGCCGAGGGCGGTGGCGATCACGTGTCGCTCGATCGCGTCGCCGCCCTGGCCGGGGTGGGGAAAGGTACGGTGTTCCGCCGTTTCGGAAGTCGCGCCGGGCTCCTGCAGGCACTGCTGGAGGAGAGGTCGCGCGAGCTGCGCGACGCCGTCACGCACGGCCCGCCGCCGCTGGGCCCCGGCGCGCCCGCCCGGGAGCGGCTGCTCGCGTTCCTCGACGGGCTCGGCGCGATCGCCGAGGGCAACGCCGTCCTGCTGGCCGCGCACGAGCAGGCCTGCGCCGAGGACAAGTACGCCGACCCGAGCTACCTGTCCTGGCACCGCCACCTCGGCACCCTGCTCGCCGCCGCACGCCCCGACCTCGACGCCGAGTTCCTCGCCCACGCCATCCTCGCGGTCTTCGACGGCGACCTCATCCGCCACCTGACCCCGCCCGGCGATCCGCGCCGCTTCACCCGTTCCGTCCAGGGGATGGCCGTGGCCCTTCTTTCCGAGGCCGGGGGCGAGGTCCGAACCCCATAAGGTGGGAGACATGGGGGGCACTCAAGGATGCGTACGGCGTCCGGGTGCCCACTACACCGGGCACGGACCACCCGATGCTCTGCTGGAGATCGAGGACCGCCACCTCGACAAGTACGGCAGGACCTCCGCCGAGGTGGCGGGCTCGCTGATCGAGCGCGGCTACCGCATGCACGTATGGCACGGGCGCCGCTGGAACCGGACGGAAGAGGTGAGCACGCGACGGCGCAACTACCTCTTCACCAGGTGAACTACTTCCCGTCCTTGGGCGGGGCGGCGTGCTTGCCGCGGCTCACCTGGTGCTCGTCACGGTTGGGGCCTTCTTGCGGCTCCTCGGGCGTGTCCTTGGGGCTGTGGGGCTTCTCATGCCTGCCCACGCGACCTCCTCTTGCCTCACCTGATCGCTTATCGTGACTGATAGATTACAATCAGTCAGCTCTCGGTGTGAACGCGCAGGTCAGTTGTCAAGCAGGCCGGCTCGGGCAGGTCTGCTTCCGGTACGGCCCGGTGCAGGCGGGTGAGGGCGGCGGCCAGCGCGTGGACGTGTGCCGGGCCGGCGCGCCCGCCGGGGAGGCGGCTCATCACCACGATCGGCGGGGGTGGCGTCGAGGTCGGCCGTGACGGGCTGCGGTGCGGGGCCGCGGGCGCGCGCCGCCATCCGCGAGCCGCGAGTCCGGCGTCCCGGCCGACGTCGGCGGAGGGGTGCGTGCGAAGGCGGCCCTACCGCGCCAGCCCTTCCAGGGTGCCCGAGAGTCCGTCCCAGCTCTGCTCGGCATCCGGCGTGCGCCCGTGCGGCGAGCGGAACCACGCCACGAACTCGGCCACGTCGTCCAGGGCCCACCGCAGCCGGTAGAGCTCCAGCGCGGTCGGGTCCGGGGTGTGGCCGGTGGCGTCGGCGTACCGGGCGAGGTCGGCGGGATCCCGGGCGACCAGCCACAGGTCGCGCTCGGGGACGGCCAGCCCCACCGTGTCCCAGTCGACCAGCAGCCGCCGTTCGCCCGCCCGCAGCAGGTTGCCCGGGTGCGGCTCGCCGTGCGTGACGACGGACTCGCCGGTCTTGTCTGCCAGCCGGTCGAGGTCGGCCAGGCGGCGGCGCAGCACTCCGGCGTGCTCCGCGATCAGCTCCCTGGCGGGCTCGGCGTACGGGCCGCCCAGCCAGGGCCGGTTCGTCTCCTGGATCGCGTCCTCCAGCCAGGCCCGATTCGCCAGCTCGACCGGGCGGACGGGAGTGGAGAGCGGCGCAGGCGTACGATGCAGCTCGGCCAGCAGGTCGATGACGATGGCGCGCTCGTCCGGGGCCTGCTCCTCGCCGAAATGGCCGGCGGCGCCGCCGAGGAGCGGGAAGACGCTCATGGCGTAGCGGTGGCGGTCGAGCCGCCGGAGCGTCGCGCCGTCGGCCGCGCGCAGCGGCGCCACGACGAAGTCCAGCCCCGCCTCCTCGCTCAGCGCCGCCGCCGTGTCCATGGCCCGCCCGAGCTCGTCGTACGACTTGCGCCGCACGTCCGCGACGGTGACGAACCACCGCTCGTCGGCGACCCAGTGATAGTCGCCGAACCCCACCGGCGCGTAGTCGAGCCGGTCCGCGTCGATGCCCCACTCGCGCAGCGCGGGCCGCAGCAGTCCTTGGTCGAATTCCTCCGGTCGATCTCGCATGACGATCACGCTATCGAGCCCGATCGGCCCGCCTCATCCGGATTAACAGCTCGAAAGCCGCGATCACATCGGTCACGACGTGATCGGCTCCGCCCCCGGTGACCATCCCGCGGTCGATCCAGATCGTCCGCAGCCCCGCGTCCCGCCCACCTGCGACGTCCTTCACCGGGTCGTCCCCGACCATCCATCCGCCACCGCGCAACGACGTGCCACACCGCCTGGCGCCGATTTCGAACAGCCGCACATCGGGCTTCCGCACGCCTTCGGCGTCGGAGATCGCCCACCCGTCCACGCGCGCGGCCAGCCCCGTACGCTCAATCTTGCCCGTCTGGTTGTCGGTCATCCCGTTCGTCACGATCCCGACCGCCCACCCGGCCGCCCGTAAGCGATCGAGCCCGTCCAACACCTCATCACGGCACGTGACCAGGTACGGCAGCCGCGCACGGTAGGCCCGCCACAGCTCGTCCACCGATTCGGCCAGCCCGAACCGCTCGCGTACCAGACCGAAGAACGCGTCCATGGGCATCGACCCGTCCGCGTCCGTCTCCACCAGCCAGGACGCCGCCCCATCGCCCAGCTCCCGCTCCGCGGCGAACTCGGCGGCCCACCGCTCGAACGCGGCCAGCCGGTCGATCAGCGTGTTGTCCAGGTCGAAGAGGGCCAGGGGGCGCATCATGATCGGGAGTCTATGTCCGCTCGGCGAACAACCCGGGGACCACCCACGGCAACGCCCGACCGGAGCTCGCCACCCAATCCCGGATGATCGCGGGTCCGGCCTCTGGCCGGGTATGGAACCCCAGCGAGCGGCGCAGATGCTCGACCAGCGTGCCCTTCCCGGAGCCCGGCCCTCCGGTGAGAGCTACGTCGTGCTCGTTGTCTTCGGATATGAGGCAGGGTTGCCACGGCCCAGCCCGCTACGCAGTATCTATGTCATAACTGAATGATACAATTCACTTATGAGGAGTAACGCGCCCTCGCTCCTGCCCCTCTTCCGCTCCAACACCGTGGGAGAGTTCCTGGCCTGGACCTATCTCCATCCCGATGATGAATACTCGATCGCTGAGTTGGTCAAACTCCTCGGGGCGACACAGCCCACGCTGAGTCGCGAGGCGGATCGTCTGGTGGCAGCGGGATTGCTGATCGAACGGAGACGCGGCAACCTTCGGCTGCTCCGTGCCAACACGGACACCATCATGGCGAAACCGCTCACGGATCTGCTGGCCGTGACGTACGGTCCCGCCGCCGTCCTGGAGCCCCTGCTGCGCGACATCCCAGGGATCGAGGAGGCGTACATCTATGGATCCTGGGCCGCGAGATTCGCCAATCATCCCGGCCCGCCGCCAAAAGATGTCGATGTTCTCGTGATCGGCACAGCGGACGACGACGACCTATACACTGCTGCGCGCACGGCTGAGCGCGCCCTGGGACGTGAGGTCAACATCCACCGGATCAGTTCGGCGTCCTGGCGCCAGGATGGTCCCGATCCCTTCGTCGCGTCCGTACGCGGCAAGCCTTTGTATCCCTTGATCCAGGAAGGCGAAGTATGAGGTGGATGCAAGGACGCGATGAGATCGAAGCGATGCTGTCGGCCGGGCAACTGCAACGGGTGCCTCCCAGCCGCCAACACGCTGATCTGCTTCTCGTCCAGGCCGAGCGGCACCTCGAATTGGCCCGCAGCGGCGCTGCCACCGACCCCACTGGCGCGTACCAGCTTCTCTATGACGCCGCGCCAGGCGCGGGTGCCGCCCGCGCCTGGTGGTTGTCCTAGCGGAGCTCGCGCTTGAGGATCTTGCCTGTGGCCGTCATCGGCAGGGAATCGCGGAACTCGACGATCCGGGGGTATTTGTAGGCCGCCATGTTGTCCTTGGCCCAGGCGATCAGCTCGTCCTCGGTGATCGTCGCGCCCGGCGTCCTGATGATGTACGCCTTGATCTCCTCGCCGTGGGATTCGTGCGGAACTCCCACCACGGCGGCGAGCGACACGGCCTCGTGGGTCACCAGGACCTCTTCGAGCTCCCGCGGATAGACGTTGAACCCACCACGGATGATCATGTCCTTAGCCCGGTCGATGATGGCGTAGTAGCCGTCCGCGTCCCGCGTGGCGATGTCGCCGGTGCGGAACCAGCCGTCCCGCATGACCTCGGAAGTCGCCTCCGCGCGGCCGTAGTAGCCCTTCATGACGTTGTGGCCGCGGATGGCGATCTCGCCGGGGCCCTCGCCCTCGACGGTCTTCCAGTCGCCGTCGATCAGCTTCATCTGCACGCCCCAGATCGGGGTGCCGATCGTGCCGGGCTTGGTGACCCGGCCGGGCTGGTTGAAGCTGGCCACCGGCGAGGTCTCCGACAGCCCGTACCCCTCCAGGATGCCGAGGCCGAAGGTCTGCTCGAAGTCCTTGAGCACCTCGACCGGCGACGACGAGCCGCCCGCCACGGCCACTGCCAGCGAGCGGGGCACCTCCGCGCCCTCCGCGTGGATCTTGGTGAGCAGGCCCCAGTACATCGTCGGCACACCGGCGAAGAACGTGACGTTCTCCTTGGCCATGACCGCGAGGGCCTCGCCCGGGTCGAAGCGCGGCATCAGCACGACGGTGGCGCCGCGCAGGAAGCCCGTGTTCATGACGACCGACTGGCCGAAGGAGTGGAACAGCGGCAGCACCGCCAGGAACGTGTCCCCGCCGTCGGAGCTGGGGAACATCTTGTCGTTGACCATGGCGTTCAGCAGCATGTTCTGGTGGCTGAGCTCGGCACCCTTGGGCTGGCCCGTGGTGCCGGAGGTGTAGAGGATCACGGCGGTGTCGTCGGGTGCGGTCTGCACGGTCTCGAACTCGCTCGCCATCCCGCCGAGCGCGGCCCAGATCGACTCGCCGTACTCGGATTCGGTGGCGAGCGGGGTGGCCGGGAGCACGAAGAAGTGCTCGCAGCCCGCCGCGGCCTCGAAGCCGCTCTTGCCGCGCTCGCCGAGCGGCAGCTCCGGCGTGCCCTCGAAGCAGAACAGCGCCTTGGCGTCACTGTCGTCGAGGTGGTAGGCGATCTCGCGCGACTGGAGCAGCACGTTGAGCGGCACCACCGTCGCGCCGGCCTTCAGGATGCCGAAGTAGACGAACGGGAAGTACGGCAGGTTCGGGCACGCCAGCGCGACCTTGTCCCCCTTGCCGATACCCCGCGTCACCAGCAGGTTCGCGACCTGGTTGGCCACAGTGTCGATCATCGAGAATGGCAGCCGCATGTCACCGAAGACGATGGCCGTGCCGTCCGGGGCGTTCCTGGCGCTGTCCTCCAGGACGATCGACAGATTGAGCATGACGACTTCCTCCTCCTGAGTCCGCTTTAAGCGCCATCTTGCAGCACAGAGCAAACCGACCGGTAGGTAACCGGAGTAACAAGTGGATATGGACGCGCCTACCCACGCTGGAGTAAGCAAGTAGCAAGTTACTTCCCCCTTGGAGGGGCCATGGAGTACGACTACGTGATCGTCGGCGCGGGATCCGCCGGCTGTGTGCTGGCCAACAGGCTGTCGGCGGATCCGGGTGTGACGGTGGCGCTGGTCGAAGCGGGCGGGCAGGACGACAAGCTCGAGATCCGCATGCCGGCGGGCTTCGCGAAGCTGTTCAAGACCGATTGCGACTGGAACTACACCACGGCCAAACAGAGCGAGATGTCCGGCCGCGAGCTCTACTGGCCGCGCGGCCGCGTGATCGGCGGCTCGTCCTCGCTCAACGCCCAGATGTGGGTGCGCGGCTGCCGCCTGGACTACGACCAGTGGGGCGTGCCCGGCTGGTCCTATGACGACGTCCTGCCGTACTTCACCAGGGCGGAGCACCGCGTCGGCAGCAACCGGGGCGAGGTCTACGGCACGTCGGGGCCGCTCTACATCTCCGAGCTGCGCAGCCCCAACGTCACCACCGCCGCCTTCCTGAAGGCGTGCGAGGAGCTCGGCATCGAGCGGCTCGGCGAGCTCAACGGACCCTCCAACGAGGGTTACAGCCCCACCCCCGTCACCCAGAACCGCGGCCGCAGGTGGAGCTCCGCCGACGCCTACCTGCGCCCGGCCGCCGCGCGGCCCAACCTCACCGTGATCACTGCGGCCGCCGTGGAGCGGGTGCTGTTCGACGGCAGGCGCGCGGTCGGCATCGAGCACAGCGGCGGCGCCCAGGTCAGGGCCAGGGGCGAGGTCGTCCTGTCCGCGGGCGCGATCGGCTCGCCGTACCTGCTCATGCGCTCGGGTGTGGGCGCGGCCGACGAGCTGCGCGACGCCGGGATCGAGATCGTGCACGACCTGCCTGAGGTCGGCAAGAACCTGCAGGATCACCTCTCGACCGGTGTGTACGTCGAGTGCAGGCAGCCGGTGACGCTGACCAAGGCCGAGTCGATCGCCAATCTGCTGCGCTACATCGTGCTGCGCTCCGGCATGCTGACCACGAACGTGGGCGAGGCGGTCGCGTTCATCAGGACCTCGGCCGAGGAGCCCGCGCCCGACATCGAGCTGATCTTCGCGCCCGGGCCGTTCATCGACCACGGCCTCACCCCGCCGACCGGCCACGGGCTCACCGTCGGCGTCGTGCTGCTGCAGCCGGAAAGCCGCGGCAGGATCGGCCTCAACGGCAGGGACGTGCTGATCGACCCCGCCTACCTGACCGCGGAGGCCGACGTCAAACGGTTGATCGCCGGGCTCAAGACGGCCAAGCAGGTGGTCGCGAGCACCGCGATGAAGCCGTACGCGGGCGGCCCGATGGCGCCCTACTGGGCGCCGGAGAGCGACGAGGAGCTCGCCCAGTGGGTACGCGAGCGCGGCGAGACGCTCTATCACCCGGTCGGCACCTGCCGGATGGGCGTGGACGACGCCTCGGTCGTGGACCCCTCCCTGCGGGTACGCGGCGTCGAGGCGCTCCGGGTCGTGGATGTGTCGATCATGCCGACCCTGAACCGCGGCCACACCCACGCCCCCGCCATCATGATCGGCGAGAAGGGCGCCGATCTGATCAAGGGCTTGACGTAAGTGGCCACTTGCACAAGGCTTTAAGGGTATGACGTTGACTGCGGACCTGGACCTGTCGCAGCTCCCGTTCTGGGCGCTGCCGCAGGCCGAGCGTATGGAAGCCTTCCGCAAGCTCCGCCAGCTGGAGCAACCGGTGTTCGTGCCGGAGCAGACCGTGCCGTTCGTCGGCGGCGGCCCCGGCTACTACGCGCTCGTACGCCACGCCGACGTGACCGCGGCCAGCAGGAACGCGGCCGTGTTCAGCAGCGAGCCGTGCTCCAACAGCATCCCCGACATGCCGCGCTGGCTGAGCGTCTACTTCGGCTCCATGATCAACATAGACGATCCGCGGCACGCCAGGCTGCGGCGGATCGTCTCCAGGGTGTTCACGCCGCGCATCCTGTCGAAGATGGAGGAGGACCTGGCGAGGGCGGCCGCGGAGATCGTGGACGAGGCCATCGCGGAGGGGCCGGGGGACTTCGTCGCCCAGGTGGCGGCCAGGCTCCCCGTACGGGTCATCTGCGACATGATGGGGATTCCACCGAAATTTCATGACATGGTGTTGCGGCGGACCAACGTCATCCTCGGCAACGCCGACCCCGAATACACCGGCGTCGGCCAGGAGCTCAGCCGCGCCAAGGTCGCCCGCGGCCTGGCCAAGCTGCTCCACGCCGGATTCTCGCTCAACCGGCTGGCCGCCCGCCTGGGTGACGAGCGGCGCAAGCGGCCCACGGGCGACCTGGTCAGCCTGCTGGTCAACGGGGATGAGCGGCTCAGCTCGCAGGAGCTGGGCTCGTTCTTCATCCTGCTGGTGGTGGCCGGCAGCGAGACCACCCGCAACGCGATCGCGTACGGGCTCAAGCTCCTCACCGACCACCCGGACCAGCGGGAGCTGCTGCTCGGCGACTTCGACGGCCACATCGTCCCGGCCTGCGATGAGATCATCCGCTACGCCACGCCGGTGATCCAGTTCCGGCGCACGCTCACGCGGGATCACGAGCTGAACGGCACCGCGTACCGGAAGGGTGACAAGGTGCTGCTCTTCTACAACTCGGCCAACCGCGACGAGTCGGTCTTCGACGATCCGGACGCGTTCGACATCACCCGCGATCCGAACCCGCACGTCGGCTTCGGCGGGCCCGGACCGCACTACTGCCTGGGCGCGCACCTGGCGCGCAGGGAGATGACCGTGATGTTCCGGGAGCTGTACACCCGCCTGCCGGGCATCAGGTCCGTGGGCGAGCCCGACTTCCTGCTGTCCAACTTCATCAACGGCGTCAAGCGCCTGCGCTATACGTTCTGAGGGCCTCGGCCAGCCCTTCTTCGCCCCGCCAGGCGACGAACCCATCGGGCCGCACCAGCAGTGTCCCGTAGGGCCAGCCGTCGATCACGTGCACCGGCACGTCCAGGCCCGGCACGGGGTGCTCGGCGAACACGCAGAACTCCGCGTCGACCAGGTCGAGCGTGGAGCGGTCGCCGATCCAGACATGGGGGACCCGCGATCCCGGCGAGCCGTCGAGGCAGAGCGCCACGTCCTCCGTCGAGGGCAGGTCCTCGACCGTCGCCCCGTAGCGGTAGCCGAGGTGCACGATCGGCGCGTTCACCGCGCCCGCCCGCGCCCTGAGCTCGGCGGCGTCCGGGCCGTCGTCGAAGTGCAGCCGCAGGTCCCGCATCCTGAGCAGCGACTGCTCCAGCGCCAGCAGCGCGACCGGCCGGCGCTCGTCGTGGTAGGTGCCGAGCAGGCCGGGGGCGGACCTGCCGGAGAGCACGCAGGCGAGTTTCCACGCCAGGTTGTGCGCGTCGGCGACGCCGGTGTTGAGCCCGAAGGCACCCGTCGGCGGGACGGCGTGCGCCGCGTCGCCGGCCAGGAACACGCGGCCCAGCGAGAACCGGTCGGCGACCTGGCCGCGGGCTCGCCAGCCCAGCACGCTCAGGATCTCGACCTCCAGCGCGGGGTCGCCGATCGCGGTCCTGATCAGGTCGGTGCCGGGCTCCTGGGCGGTGTGGAAGACCCACTCGCTCTTGCCGTCGATCGCCATGAGCATCCCGGGCGCCTGCGGGCCGGTGATCTCGCAGAGCGCGAAGCCGTATGGGCCGGTCAGGTGGCTCAGGTCGGCACGGAACATGATGTTGTGCAGCTCGGGTCCGAGCGTGCCAGGCCCCGACAGGCCGATCCCCAGCAGGTCGCGTACGGAGCCGCGGGCCCCGTCGGCGGCGATCACGTACCGCGCCCGGAGGTCGCGCGTGCCGCCGGGACCCGACACCACGGCCGTCACCCCGTCCGCGTCCTGCTCCAGGGAGACCAGCTCGGTGTCGTAGGCCACGCGCGCGCCCCGCTCCCGTGCGGCGTCGAGGAGCACCCGGTCCAGGCGGTTCTGCGGGCAGACGCCGCGCAACCTCGCGGGGCTGTAGGAGATGTCGTCGAGTGTCTGCGCGCGGGTGGGCCTGGCCGCGGCCAGGGCGGCGAGGTCGGCGCCCGCGAGCCGGTCCACGGTGATCTTGCCGAGGGTGGCGCCCGTCATGTCGATGGCCACCTCGTTCACGGCCTCCTCCAGGCCGGCCTCGCGTAGCAGCTCGACGGTACGCAGGCCGAGGCCGGTGGCGCGCGGGTGGATCCGGGGGCCCGGCTCCCGCTCGACCATGAGGGCGTGGACGCCGTGGCGGGCCAGGAACACGGCGGCGCTCAGGCCGACGCTGCCGCCTCCGACGATGAGAACATCATGCGGGAACACTGTTGCCGTCATGGGAACACTGTAGCCAAAGGCGTACGATATCGGCCAGAGGGGGTTGCCGATGTCACTGGTATGGAGCCGCGAGCCGTACGCGCCGAAGCGTCAGGCGATGAGCGTCGAGCGGATCGTGCACGCGGCCATCGCGGTCGCCGACGCCGAAGGACTGGACGCGGTGTCCATGCGGCGGGTGGCGGCCGAGGTCAAGTCGGGCACCACCTCGCTCTATCGCTACCTGGAAAACCGCGATGAGCTGCTGGATCTGATGGTGGACGCGGTGTGGGGCGAGGGAGCGCCCGAGCCGCTGACCGGCGACTGGCGGGCCGACCTGGCAGAGGTGGCGCGCGACCAGCGGGCGATGGTGCTGCGCCATCCGTGGCTGGCCGGACTGATGGCGAGCAGGCCCGCACTGGGGCCCAACTCGCTGCGGCGTCTCGAGCACGCGCTCGCCGCTGCGGCCGCGCTGACCGCGGACATCACACGGGCGGCCGCCGTGATCGGCATGATCGGCGATTACGTGCTCGGCGCCGTGGCGAAGGAACTGGCCGAGCAGGAGGCGCGGCGCCGTACCGGGCTGTCGGAGGATGAGTGGCGCGCCGCGGTCGGCCCCTACATCCGCGAGGTGGTGGCGAGCGGGGCCTACCCGCAGTTCAGCCGGCAGGTGGTGGAGGCGGACGACCTGAGCTTCGGCGATCGGTTCGAGTTCGGGCTGGCGTGCCTGCTGACGGGGTGCGCTGAGCAAGTCCGCTGAGCGGGGCGGCGAAGCGCCTTCTCCGCGTGATGAGGGGGCTTTGAATAGTCGCACTCCGGGGACGGGTCGAATGCTAGGTTTCGCAGTCATGGAGATCAGGACTATCCACGCCAATGGTGTGGAGTTCGCGTATCTGACCGTGGGAGAGGGGCCGCTGGCCCTGTGCCTGCACGGGTTCCCCGACACCGCGCACACCTGGCGGCACCTGATGCCGGAGCTGGCCGCGCGCGGCTACCGCGCGGTCGCGCCCTTCATGCGCGGTTACGCGCCCACCGAGATCCCGGCCGACGGGGCGTACGAGGGCGCCGCGCTGGTCGCCGACGTCCGCGCGCTGCACGAGGAGCTCGGCGGCGGCGACGACGCCGTCGTCATCGGGCACGACTGGGGCGCCTTCCCCGTCTACGCCACGGCCGACCGCTTCCGCAGGGCCGTGGCGCTCGCGGCGCCTCCGGTCAAGGGGATCGCGGCCAGGTTCCTGGAGTACGAGCAGCTCAAGCGCTCGTTCTACATCTTTCTCTTCCAGACGCCGCTGGCCGAGTCCGCGGCCTCCAGCCCGGAATTCATCCAGGGGCTGTGGCGAGACTGGTCGCCGGGCTACGACCCTGGCCAGGACCTGGAGTTCGTCCGGCGGAGCATCGGCGAGCCCGCCAACCTGGGCGCGGCCATCGGCTACTACCGGGCCATGCTCGGCACGACGCCGCCCTCGGGCCGCTACCCCGACGTCGACCCCGGGCCGGCGGGCCCGGTCCTGTACCTGCACGGGGCGCAGGACGGATGTCTGGCGGCCGAGCTGGCCAAGGACGTGCGGAGTCACCTGCCGGCGGGCTCGCGGGCCGAACAGGTGGAAGGCGCCGGACACTTCCTCCACCTCGAACGGCCCGACGAGGTCAACCGCCTCATCCTTGACTGGCTCGGCCCCGCCTCCTGACCGCCGCCGCTGAGCCGGCCGGCTCAGCGGCCTTCGGTGAGCACGGCGATCAGCGGGTGGCGGCCTGACAGGCTCACCCGGATGGCCCGCTCCACGGCGAACCCGCGAGGGATCTCGTCGTGGACCAGCGCCACGGCGAGCCCGTCGGCGGCCAGCACCCGCCGTACCTCGCGCCACAGCAGGCCGGGGTCCCTCCGGAGCAGCCCGCTCGGCGGCACCTGACGGTCCCAGGGCGGATTCACCAGCACCCGGTCCACACTGCCCGTGGGCACCGGAATCCGCCCGGCGTCCGCCACGGCCCACCCGAACGGCGACCTGCGGACGGCGCACGCCGCCCGCGCGTTGCCGGCCGCGGCTTCGATCGCCGCCGGGTTGTGGTCCAGGCCGAGCAGCCGGGGCTCCACCGGTGCCCGCGGCGCGCGGTCCGGCCGGACCCGCGCCCCACTGTCCGCTCGTGCTCCGGTCATCAGCGCGTACGCCTCGATGAGGGTCGTTCCCGCGCCGCAGCACGGGTCGAGCACCGTGCGCCCGCCGTCCAGCCGGGCCAGCACCGCCATCGCGGCGGCCAGCGGCGGGTGCAGCGTGCCCGCGACCGAGGCCCTCTTGTACGGCCTGCGATGCATGGGCCGCCCGGCCACCCGTAACGCGATGACGGCCTGATCGCCCTCGATCGTGACCCGCCACGACATCGCGCCCGCCGGTGGAGTCCCGCCATCCCTCCTGGAGTGGTAGCGCAGGCGCAGCGGCCGGGCGAGCTCCACGCCGACGGCATCCTCGATGTCGAAGCGGGTGTAGTTACGCCGCCCGACGAACGACGCCGACACCTCCAGCCCGCTGTCCGGCCCGCCCTTGCCCCGTCCCGCGCCGGGCCGGCCCGGCGCGTCCGCGTTCGGCACCCCGCCGCGCAGGCGCGCCAGCCCGCGTGCGTCCAGTTCGCGGACGGCACCGGCCAGCCGGCGCAGCGCCGCCCGGTCGTGGCCGATCCCGTCCACCACGGCGGCGGCCAGCAGGACGTCGTCCGCCGTGCGCAAGTCCAGGAGCCCGGCCGAATCCGTGGCCTCGAACCACACCTCGCGATGCCGCAGCGCGCGGACCACGCCCAGCCGGGAACGCCGAATCTCCGTGGCCACCAGGGGCTCGATGCCACGCACCGCCCTGGCCACGGCAAAAGTATGCACGTGTCCTTCTCCCACGTCGCGACCCGGGACGGCGGTCGCTCAGCCGTCCCGCATCGCCGGCGGTGGGTTGTCCGCGAACCCGCCGGCGGCTCGCTAACGTCGGTAGAAGAACGTCATGAAGATCATGCTAGAGCCCTGCGGGAATCAGCCGCCACAAGTTTTCCGGTCACGGACGTACGGTGTACGCAACAACCATTGACGTGAGAGGGCGCTTTTCCCAATGATGGGCTTATGAGCGTCCTCGACTTCGACTTGTCGGACCGTGACTTCTGGGCCAGACCGATGGAAGAACGCGAGGAGGCGTTCGACCGTCTGCGCTCCCGCGCGGCCCCCGTCTTCTTCGAGGAGATGGAGGTCGGCTTCGCGCCCAAAGGGCCGGGCTACTACGCGCTGGTCAAGCACGCCGACATCCTCGAGGCCAGCCGCAACGCGGAGATCTTCTGCTCGGGTGACGGCGGCGCCACGAACATCCCCGACATGCCCGCGGAGTTCGCCGAATACTTCGGCTCGATGATCAATATGGACGACCCGCGGCACGCCAGGCTCCGCAGGATCGTCTCCCGCGCGTTCACGCCCAAGATGATCAAGAAGTTCGAGGCGGACGTGGAGGCCGCGGCCGGCCGCATCGTGGACGACCTCCTGGCCAAGGGGCCTGGCTGCGACTTCGTGGCCGAGGTGGCCGCCCGCCTGCCCTTGAAGATCATCTGCGACATGATGGGCATCCCCGAGGCCGACTACCAGTTCGTCTACGAACGCTCCAACCAGATCCTCGGCGGCTTCGACCCCGAATACAGCGGCGGCGACCTCGACCAGTACGCCACGCGACTGCTCAACGCCGGCATGGAGCTGCAGCAACTGGTGCAGGACCTGGCCGCCCACCGGGCCGAGAACCCCACCGACGACCTGACGTCCGCACTCGTCAACGCCAACATCGACGGCGAGCGGCTGACGCTGCAGGAGCTGGGCTCGTTCTTCATCCTGCTGGTGGTGGCCGGCAACGAGACCACGAGGAACGTCATCTCCTACGGCCTGCGCCTGCTCACCAAGAACCCCGGCCAGCGCGCCCTGTGGCTGGAGGACATCGACGGCCGCGCCCCCCGGGCCGTGGAGGAGATCGTCCGCCTGGCGTCCCCGGTGAACTTCATGCGCCGCAAGGTCACCCGGGACTTCGAGATGAACGGCCACCTCTACCGCAAGGGCGAAAAGGCCGTCCTGTTCTACTGGGCGGCGAACAGGGACGGGGCCGTGTTCGACGACCCGTACCGCTTCGACATCACCCGCGACCCCAACCCGCACGTCGGGTTCGGCGGGCCCGGACCGCACTTCTGCCTGGGCGCGCACCTGGCCAGACGGGAGATCACGGTGATGTTCCGCGAGCTGCTGCGCCGCGTCCCCCAGATCGAGGGCGGCAAGCCCGACCGCCTGCAGTCCGCGTTCATCAACGGCATCAAGCACATGGAGTGCGCCTTCTAGCCCTCGGTCCCCGCATGATCGGTGCGGCGCCACCCCTTTGGTGCCGCACCTTTCGCGGTCTTCCAGCGGGGGACCGCGGGTTCAGGACTGGGTGGTCAGCCTGAGCTGGTTCATCACCGTGCGGATGTCGGGCAGGAGCTGCTTCTCGTCGGCCGGGATCGACATGTAGACGATGGCAGGGAGGCTGCCGCCGGTGTTGACCGCCATGGTGACGATCGTGGCCTTCTCGGTGCCCGACGTGAGCGAGTACGCGATCAGCCGGCCCGTGGCGTCGCCCACCTTGATCGGCTGCTGGGCGATCTTGCGTACCTTGTTGTCCGCGGGGAAGAAGCGCTTGCGAGCGGTGAGGACCACCTGCTTGATCACCGGCTCCAGGTTGTCCTGCTCGTAGTACGAGGCCAGCTTCGGCGACAGCGGCCCCGACAGGAGCTGGGCGAACCGCTCCGGCGCGACCTGGACGTACTGGCGGGTGTCGAAGCCGTACGTGGCCTTGACCGTGGCGCGCTGGTCGAGCTGCCAGTCGCCGCCCAGACGCGGGAGGGAGATCCCGGCCGCGGCGTCCGGCACCCTGCCCACGACGGGGGAGGCCTTGCCGGAGTACCGGGGCAGCGCGCCGATCGTGGTCGAGGACCTGGTGGTGCTCGGCTTCTGCGAGGTCGTCGGCTTGCCCGCGGCGAGGTTGGAGCTCGCGGGCTCCTCCCCGGCGAGCGGACCCGCGAGGAAGGCCCACAGTAGCGCGGCGACCAGCGCGATCGCCACGGATCCGCCGAGCGCGTAGATCCAGACCGGCTTGCCCGGCTCCTCGTCCTCCAGGGAATCCTGGTCGCCCATGGACTCGTAGTTGTCGCCGAAGACGGTGTTCCAGAGCTCCTGCTGGCGCTCCGGCGGCGGCGTGCGCGAGCCGCTGACCTGGCCCGCCGTCACGAACGGGCGGTCGGGGTCGGAGGGGTCGCGGCTCAGGTTCGAGCCGGGGCGGGGGCCCTGGGGCAGGTCTTCGTCGGGAGGCGTGCCGATGTGGGTGGAATCCATGGGGGAGGAGGGGACCGCGCGATCGTTGAGCAGGTTCTCGGAGTGCTGGGAGTAGGTGACCGTACGCTCTTCGGCCGGGTGGCTCTGCGGCGGCGGATGCGGCGCCGACGGCACGTCGTGCGGCGGGGACCCGGCCGGGGCGGCCTGGTCGTATCTCGCCGGGCGCTCGTGCACGTCGGCCGCGCCGCGCTCGCCCTGCGGCCAGGGCGCGGGGGAGGAGAGGTTCGACCAGGCGTCGGGAGAGGGCGTGGGCGGCTGAGCCCACGCGGGCACCGGGTCCGGCACGGGAGCCCGCTCGGTACGGGCGGAGCTCCCGGCGGCGTTTTGCGAGGACGCGTCCGGCCATGACGGTCCGTTGCCGCCCTGCGGAGGCGTGTCCGGCCATGACGGCCCGTTCCCGCCCTGTGGCCGCGTGTCCGGCCGCGCGGCCTGGCCGCGACCGCCCTGGGGAGGTGCGTCGGCCGCCCATGCGGCCGGGCCGGCTTGCGCGGGCGCGTCAGCCCACGAGCCGGGACCGCCCGACGGGGACGACTCCGGCCAGGAGGTGGGCACGCTCTGGGCGGACGCGTTGGGCCACGACGTCGGCACGTCCTGGTGCGGTGACTCCGCACGGGCCGGCTCCGGCCAGCTCGCGTCCTGGCGCGGCGGCTCGGGCCACGAAGGACCCGTGGCGTCCTGACGCGGGGCTTCGTGCCGGGCTTCGGCCCGCGACTGGCGCGGCGGCTCGGGCCAGGGGGCGTCCTTGCCCGGCGGCTCGGGCCACGCGGCGTCCGGACGTGACGGCTCCGGCCAGGACGGGTCCTGGCGTGGGCGCGGGGTCTCCGGCCAGGCTGTGGGGACCTCGCCCGCGCCGGACTCGGACCACGATCCTTCGGGCCCGGGTGCGCCGGGCCCGCCGGAAGGGGCCGCGCCCGGCCAGGGGGCCTCAGCCGCTGAGGAGCCGGACCGTGGCGCGTCGCGGCGTGGCGCGTCTGGCCAGGATGAGGGCAGGTGTGGTCCGGAATTATCCGTTGCCATTGCCGCCGGCCCTCCCGAAGATGTGTCCGGATCAACCGTTATATCCGGATTTGACGTACCAGGCATGATCTCATGGGATTTTCCAGGAGATGCCAGTGGTTCCGCAGCGAAACGAGCGAAGCCGTGAGGATCGGTAGGCGGATCCTGCAAGGGCAGGCCGTCCTCCGGTCGATCGGGCTCAGCTCGGTACACCACGGTGGCAAGGGTATTCTTGTGGGACGAATGGGTCACAACGGATACATCACCATCAGGTCTCGCTGGACCTGAAGGGTCCATTGTGCCCGCGCACCTCGATCGAGCGCCTGCATTCATACGAAGACGTGCGCTAGGCTTGACACATGCGTTCCGCGACCCTGCTTCTTAGCGGGCCGCGACGGCCCTGAGATCTCGCCGTCGCGGCTACCCCTCGTTGTGTGCACGAGGGGTTTTCTTATGGGTCCGAGTCAAGCAGAAGGACATTAGCCGTGAGTGAGTACGACCCGCAGGCGCTGCAGGCCAAGTGGCTGCCGCGCTGGGAGGAGCAGGAGCCCTATAGGGCGAGCGAGGCCGCCGACGACCCCCGAGAGCGGCGCTACATGCTCGACATGTTCCCCTACCCGTCGGGCGACCTGCACATGGGCCACGGCGAGGTGTTCGCCATCGGCGACGTCGTCGCGCGCTACTGGATGCAGAAGGGCTACAACGTCCTGCATCCGATCGGCTGGGACTCCTTCGGCCTGCCCGCGGAGAACGCCGCGATCAAGCGCAACGCCCATCCGGCCGAGTGGACCTACGCCAACATCGAGACGCAGGCGCACTCCTTCAAGCGCTACGCCATCTCCTTCGACTGGTCGCGCCGCCTGCACACCAGCGACCCTGACTACTACCGCTGGAACCAGTGGCTGTTCAACCGCTTCTTCGAGCGCGGCCTGGCCTACCGCAAGGGCGGCCTGGTCAACTGGTGCCCCAACGACCAGACCGTGCTGGCCAACGAGCAGGTCGTGGCCGGCAAGTGCGAGCGCTGCGGCGCCGACGTCATCCGCCGCGAGCTGACGCAGTGGTACTTCAAGATCACTGACTACGCGCAGCGGCTGCTGGACGACATGGAGAAGCTGACCGGCTGGCCGGAGCGGCTGCTGACCATGCAGCGCAACTGGATCGGCCGCTCCGAGGGCGCCGACGTGCTGTTCCAGATCGAGGGCCGCGAGGAGCCGGTCCACGTCTTCACCACGCGGCCGGACACGCTGTTCGGGGCCACGTTCTTCGTGGTCGCCGCGGACGCCGCGCTGGCCGACGAGATCGTCACCGACGAGCAGCGGCCCGCGTTCGAGGCCTACCGCGCCGAGACCGCCCGGCTGAGCGACATCGAGCGGCTGGCCACCGACAAGGAGAAGACCGGCGTCTTCCTGGGCCGCTACGCGATCAACCCGGTCAACGGCGAGCGCATCCCGGTCTGGGCGGCCGACTACGTGCTGTCCGACTACGGCCACGGCGCCATCATGGCGGTGCCCGCCCACGACCAGCGCGACCTGGACTTCGCGCTGAGGTTCGAGCTGCCGGTGAAGGTCGTCGTGCACACCGGCCTGGCCGACCCCGGGGAGACCGGCCAGGCCACGCCCGGCGAGGGCACGCTGGTCAACTCCGGCCCGCTGGACGGCCTGTCCAAGGCCGAGGCCATCGCCAAGATCATCGAGATCCTGGAGAAGCAGGGCAGGGGCTCCGGCACGATCAACTTCCGCCTGCGCGACTGGCTGCTGTCAAGGCAGCGCTACTGGGGCACGCCGATCCCGATCATCCACTGCCCCGACTGCGGCGAGGTGCCCGTCCCCGACGAGCAGCTGCCCGTCACGCTGCCCGACCTGCGCGGCGAGGCGCTGGCGCCCAAGGGCGTCTCCCCGCTGGCCAGCGCCACCGAGTGGGTCAACGTCGAGTGCCCCAAGTGCGGCGGCCGCGCCCAGCGCGACACCGACACGATGGACACCTTCGTCGACTCGTCCTGGTATTTCCTGCGTTACTGCTCACCGGGCTACACCGACGGCCCGTTCGACCCCGAGCAGATGCGCAAGTGGGGCCCGATCGACCAATACGTCGGCGGCATCGAGCACGCGGTGCTGCACCTGCTCTACTCCCGCTTCTTCACCAAGGTCCTGCACGACATGGGCATGGTGGACTTCACCGAGCCGTTCCTGCGCATGCTCAACCAGGGCCAGGTGATCAACGCCGGCAAGGCCATGTCGAAGTCCCTGGGCAACGGCGTGGACCTGGGCCAGCAGATCGACGACTTCGGCGTGGACGCCGTACGCCTGACCATGGTGTTCGCCGGGCCGCCCGAGGACGACATCGACTGGGCGGACGTCTCGCCGGCCGCGTCGCAGAAGTTCCTGGCCCGCGCGCTGCGCGTGATGTCGGAGGTGACCAGCGAGCCCGGCGTCCCGTTCGAGGGCGGCGACGTCGAGCTGCGCAGGGTGACCCACCACACGATCGACGAGGTCACCAAGCTGGTGGAGTCCTACCGCTTCAACGTGGCGGTGGCCAGGATGATGGAGCTGACCTCGGCCGCGCGCAAGGCCATCGACTCGGGCTGCGGCGCCGCGGACCCGGCGGTCCGCGAGGCCGCGGAGACGCTGGCGATCATGCTGTCGCTGGTGGCCCCGTACACCGCGGAGGAGGGCTGGGAGCGGCTGGGCCGCACCGGCCCGGTCGCCTTCGGCGGCTGGCCTTCCGCCGACCCGGCGCTGCTGGTGCAGGAGTCGGTCACCTGCGTGGTGCAGGTGGCGGGCAAGGTGCGCGACCGCCTGGAGGTCCCGCCCGGCATCACCGAGGAGGAGCTGAGGGCCCTGGCCCTGGCCTCCGACAAGGTCGCCGCCTACCTGACGGGCATGCCCCGCAAGGTGATCGTCCGGGCCCCCAAGCTCGTCAACATCGTTCCTTAAAGGCTCCGCAACGCCGGCAGCAGCTCCTTCTCCGCCCAGTCGAAGAAGGGCTGCTGCTGGTCGTGCCCGATCTGCACGAGCGCCACGTGCGTGTAGCCGCTGTCGGCGAACTTCCTGACGCCTTCGACGACGGCGTCCACGTCGTTGCCGCACGGGACACTCTGGGCCACGTCCTCGGGGCGTACGGTGCCGGCCGCGGCGGCGAAGTTCACCGGCCCGGGCAGCTCGGCCATGACCTTCCAGCCGCCGGCGGCGGCCCAGCGCCACAGCTTGTGCGCGCGCTGCTTGGCGGCCTCGGGATCGGTGTCGTAGGCGATGGGGAGCTGGCCGTAGACCGGCCTGCCCTGACCTCCCGCGGTGTTGAACTGCTGGACGACGTCCGGCATGGGCTCGTTGACGACCAGCACGTCGCCGAGGTCGGCGGCGATCTCCGCCGACCGGCCGCCCGAGGCGGCGACGCCGATCGGCACGGGCTCGTCCGGCAGGTCGTACAGCTTGGCGGAGTCCACGTCGTAGAACTCGCCGTGGTGGGTGACGTAGTCGCCGCTGAACAGCTCTTTGATGATCTGGATGGCCTCGGCGAACATCGGGTGCCTGGTGTCCACGGGTGGCCAGCCCTCGCCGATGACGTGCTCGTTGAGGTTCTCGCCCGCGCCGAGCCCGAGCGTGAACCTGCCCTGGCTCAGCACACCCATCGTGGCGGCCTTCTGCGCCACGACGGCGGGGTGGTAGCGCATGATGGGGCAGGTCACGTACGTCATGAGGGGGAGCTGCTCGGTGACCTGGGCCGCGGCGCCGAGCACCGACCAGCAGTAGGGGGAGTGACCCATCTCCTCGATCCACGGGAAATAGTGGTCGGAGATGACGGCGTAGTCGAAGCCGGTCCGCTCGGCCGCCGCGGCGTAGTCGACGAGCTCGCGCGCGGGGGTCTGTTCGGACATCAAGGTGTAGCCGATTTGTACCATGCGTCCCCGGCTACCCGGCTTTGTTGGAGTTAGCGGTGGGTGCCGGAGATCATCACCGGCCGAGCCGGGCTTGACCGTTCAGTGACCGCGACGGTTCTTTCATGAGCAGAATTCATGGGCTGGACTTGGGGTCGCGCATTAGTGTTCACCTGTGACCAACGGCGCATACCTGAGATATCCGCATCTGCACGGTGACCTGGTGACCTTCGTCGCCGATGACGATGTCTGGCTGGCCCCCCTGTCAGGCGGAAGGGCCTGGCGCTTCACCGCCGACCGCGTCCCGGTGTCGCATCCGCGGTTCTCGCCCGACGGCGCCCGCATCGCGTGGACCGGCGGCAGGGAGGGCGCTCCCGAGGTGTTCGCGGCCGAGATCGACGGTCCCGAGGGCGAGCGGCTGACCCACTGGGGTAGCGCCACGACCGAGGTGTGCGGCTGGACCGACGACGGGCAGGTGCTGGCGATCAGCTCGGCGGGACAGAGTCATCGCGTCCGGAACTGGGCCTACGCGGTGCCGCTCGACGGGAGTCCGGCCACGCGCCTGCCGTACGGATGGGTGAGCGACGTCGCCGTCAGCGGGTCCCGCGTCGCCACCGTGTCGGCGATGTGGCGCGAGCCGTCGCAGTGGAAGCGCTACCGGGGCGGCACGGCAGGCAAGATCTGGGTGGACGCCGACGGCGGCGGGGAGTTCACCAGGTTGTTCGCCGACAGCACGGCACAATACTGGTCGGTCGGCTGGGTGGGGGACAGGATCGTCTTCCTGGCCGACATCGACGGCGCCGGCAATCTCTACTCCGCCCTGCCTGACGGGTCCGGCCTGCGTAAGCACACCTCGCACGAGGAGTTCTACGCCCGGCACGCCACCAGTGACGGCGAGCGGGTGATCTACAGCCACGCCGGGGACCTCTGGCTGCTGGAGAGCCTGGACGCGGAGCCGTACCGGCTGGACGTGCGCCTGGGCGGGCCGCGGCCCGGACGGGCCAAGCGGCCGGCGCCGATGCGGGTGGGCGCGTACTCGCCCGACGCCACCGGGCGGGCCAGCGCCGTCGAGATTCGCGGGACCGCGCACTGGGTGCCCCACCGCGACGGGCCCGCGGGCGCGCTACGCGTGCAGCCCGGCGTCCGCGTACGGCTGCCGCGCGTCCTCGACTCCGACGGGCGGGCCGTGTGGGTGTCGGACGCCGGCGGAGAGGACGGGCTGGAGATCGGCACGCCCGGCGGAGAGGTGCGCACGCTGGCCGCCGGACAGCTCGGCCGGGTGCTGGAACTGGCCGCCGCCCCCGACGGCAAGCACGCGGCCGTCGCCACGCACGACGGGCGGCTGCTGGTCGTCGACCTCGACACGGGAGCCATCCGCGAGCTCGACAGGACCCCGCACGGGGACGTCAGCGACCTGACCTTCTCGCCCGACTCCGGATGGCTGGCCTGGGCGCACCCGCATCACGCCCCGCTGTCGCAGATCAAGATGGGACGCGTCGACGGCACCTCGGTGATCGACGTGACACCGGTGCGGTTCGCCGACCACGACCCGGTGTTCACCAAGGACGGCAGGCATCTGGCGTTCCTGTCGGTGCGGACCTTCGATCCGGTGTACGACGCGCATGTCTTCGACCTGTCGTTCCCCTATGGGTGCAAGCCCTACATCGTGCCGCTGCAGGCCACCACGCCCTCGCCGTTCGACCCCTCGCTGCAGGGGCGGGGCTTCAACGGCGAGGACGACAGGCCCGGCAAGGACGACAAGAAGGATGACTCGCCGCCGCGTACCGAGGTCGACCCGGACGGGCTCGCCTCGCGCGTGGTGCCCGTGCCCGTGCCTGCCGGGCGCTACGGCAACCTGCGCACCGCCAAGGACGCCCTGCTCTGGCTGCACCACCCGCTAACCGGGCAGCTCGGCGACGGCACCGAGCAGCCGCACGAGATCGTCCTGGAACGCTACGACCTCAAGAAGCGCGCCAAGAGCGAGCTCGGCAGGGAGGTGCGCTCGTTCGAGGTCAGCGGCGACGGCACCAGGCTCGTCACCAACGGCAAGAACGGCCTGCAGACCCGCGCCGCCACGGAAGGCGACGAGGTCGTCACCATCGACCTCGACCGGATCACCCTCCAGGTCGACCCGGTCGCCGAGTGGCGCCAGGGCTTCCAGGAGGCCGGGCGGCTCATGCGCGACCATTTCTGGCGCGAGGACATGAACGGCGTCGACTGGCAGGGCGTGCTCGACCGGTACGCGCCGCTGGTCGAACGCATCGGCGCCCACTCCGAGCTGATCGACCTGCTCTGGGAGGCGCAGGGCGAGCTGGGCACCTCCCACGCCTACGCCGCCGCCCCCAACGGCGGCTCCGACCCCCGCCGCCGCCAGGGACTGCTCGGCGCCGACCTGGCCAGGGACGGCGACGGGGTGTGGCGCGTGGAGCGCATCCTGCCCGGCGAGACCTCCGACCACGCCGCCCGCTCGCCCCTGCTCGCCCCCGGCGTCGCCGTCCGGCCCGGCGACGCGATCATCGCCGTCGGCGGGCGCCCGGTGGATCCGGTACGCGGGCCGCTCGCCCTCCTGGCCGGGACCGCGGACCGGCCCATCGAGCTGACCGTACGGCCCGCGTCCGGCGGCGACCCGCGCCGCGTCGTGGTCACCCCGATCGCGGACGAGACGCAGCTGCGCTACCACGACTGGGTGGAGGGCCGCCGGGCGTACGTCAGGGAGGCGTCCTCGGGCCGGCTGGGTTATTTGCACGTGCCGGACATGGTGGCGTCGGGGTGGGCGCAGTTCCACCGCGACCTGCGTACCGAGATGGCCTTCGACGGGCTCGTCGTGGACGTGCGAGAGAACGGCGGCGGGCACCTGTCGGAGCTGGTGCTGGAGAAGCTGTCGCGCAAGGTCACGGGGTGGGCGCGAGCGCGGGGGTACGAGCCGGTGCGGTATCCGGAGGACTCGCCGCGGGGGCCGATCGTGACCGTGACCGACGAGTTCGCGGCCTCGGACGGGGACATCGTGAGCGCCGGGATCAAGAACCGGGGGATCGGGCCGCTGGTGGGGACGCGGACGTGGGGCGGGGTGATCGGGATCGACTCGCGGTACTCGCTGGTGGACGGGACCCGGGTGACGCAGCCGCGGTACTCGTTCTGGCTCGAAGGGCCGGGGTGGGGGGTGGAGAACTACGGGGTGGAGCCGGACATCGAGGTGGTGATGACGCCTCAGGACCGGGCGGCGGGGCGGGATCCGCAGCTGGAGAAGGCGATCGAGCTCGCGCTCGCCGCCCTCGAAGAGCACCCCGCCGCCACCCCACCCGACCTGCCCCCCTTGCCCTGACCCGTCGCCTGCCCGCGCCACACCTGCGGCGGCGCCTCGCATTGTGGCGCCCCGGATTGTGGCGCCCCGGCTACGGCGCCTCCGGCTGCGGCGCGCGCGACAGGGCGCCCGGACTGCGGCGCGCCGTCGAGTGCCGCGCCCCCGGCCGCGACGCCTGGACTGCGGCGTGACCGGGTGCGCCCGCGGCCGAGTGCTGCGCGACCGACTGCGGCGGCGCCCAGAGTGCGGCGCGACCGAGCGCGGCGCCACCGGCTGTGGTGCGACCGGCGTGCGGTGCCGCTGCCCGTGATGCGACCGGCTGTGGTGCCGCGTGCGCCGGTTGCTATGCCGCCGCCCGTCCGGGTGCCGGCGTGGCCGTGCCCGGGGACGGGCCGTGCCGGTCGGCAGGGCCCGTCCCGCTGCATCGTGCCGGGGTGGGCAGCCCTGCCGGTCGCCGTGCTGTGCCGGTCCGGAGGCGGGCCGGTGGAGGCGGGGTCGCGGTCGGGAGGTGGGTCGCGGTCGGGAGGTGGTCAGCGGATGTGGGACAGGCGGTTCAGGATCTCGGCGAGGATGGGCTCGGTGGTGGCGAAGTTCAGGCGGACGTAGTCGGCGCCGCCGGGGCCGAAGCCGGCGCCGTCCGTCAGCAGCACCTTGGCTTCCCGCTCGATGACCTCCGCCATCCCCGCCCGCCCCACATGCAGCCAGGCCAGATAGGTCGCCTCGGGAGTCCGGTACCCGAGTGTCGCCGGCAGTCGCGCCGCGATCGTGTTCCGGTTGCGGTCGAGGAGGGCGCGGGTCTCCTCGAGCCAGGCGTCCCCGTGCCGCCACGCCGCCACCGTCGCCTCGACGCCGAACAGGTTCGCGGACCCGTACACGAAGGGCGGCTGCGCCTCCAGCGCCTTGCGGACACCCTGGTGGCCGAGGTGGGCGACCGAGCAGCGGATGCCGCCCAGGTTGAACGCCTTCGTCGCGGACGTGAGGGTGACGGTGCGTTCGGGGAGGATCGTGGCGAACGGGATGTGCTGGTGCGGCTCGTAGGTCAGGTCGGCGTGGATCTCGTCGGCGATGACGAGCAGGTCGTGGCGTTCGGCGTGCTCGGCCAGTTCGGTCAGCTCCGCGCGGGTGAACACCCGCCCTGTCGGGTTGTGCGGGTTGACCAGCAGCAGCACCCGGCAGCCCGTCAGGTCGGGCACCTCGAAGCGCCACGAGCCGCCATCGGGCGCGGCCTGGATGGGGTAGAGGGGACGCTCCATGATCTGCAGCGTCGTCAGGAACGGGTGATATGCGGGGGTGTGCACGGCCACGCCGTCGCCGGGCTTGGTCCAGACCTGGAGCAGCACCTGGAGGGCCTGGTTGAGATCGTTGAACGAGCGTACGAGCGCGGGGTCCGCCGGCCAGCCGTATCTGCTCGCCATGCGCTCGGCGAACGCCTCCGCCAGCGGGCCGGCATTGGGCTGATCGAGCCAGGCCGGATAGCCGAGATCGCCGTGGGCCCGCCGGCGCAGCGCCTCGATCACCTCAGGCGCGGTGGGCAGATCCATGTCGGCAATCCAGGCGGGAATCACCCCTGGCCTGGCTTTTGCCCACTTATATCCATCATTTCGCACCTTGAGGTCATCGGGGCTGTATGCGTAATTCACTCCGACATTCTAGGATTTCGGAATGTGATGAGGCGGCGAGGTCGGTTGTGGCAGGCTGAACAGTGATGACGCCCCACGCGAAGATCGACGCGATTGTCGAGACGTACCTGTCAGTGGCCGACGCGGCGGCGCCCGGGCTGATCGAAGGGCTCTACTTGGAGGGGTCGGCGGCTCTCGACGACTACCGGCCCGACACGAGCGACGTGGACTTCGTCGCGGTGACGGCCGCCGCCCCGCCGATCGAATTGCTCGAACGCATCCACGCCGACCTCGGCGCCCACCCGTTCGAAGGCGTCTACCTCACCTGGGATGATCTCCGCCGCGGCCCCTCCGACCTCGGCGTACGCCCGTGCGCGCACGCCGGCAAGCTCAACCCCCGGGGCGGCGTCGGCCCGATCACCTGGCACACCCTGGCCCGCCACGGCGTGACCTGTCGCGGTCCCAAGCCGGGCGAGTTCGACATCTGGAGCGATCCAGCCGCACTCGCGGCCTGGACGGACGACAATCTGGACCGCTACTGGCGACGCCTGGTGACCCGGGCCGCCCGCCCGATCTCCCCGTGGGGGCTGGCCTCGCTCGGCGGGTACGCGACCGTGTGGATCGTCACGGGCGTCTCCCGGCTGCACTACACGCTGGTGACCGGCGAGCTCACTTCGAAGACGGGCGCGGCCCGGCACGCGCTGGAGGTGTTCCCCGAGCGCTGGCACCGCGTCGTGAACGAGGCACTGCGCCTGCGCGAGGACGATTCCGCCCAGCCGTCGCTCGGGAGCCTCGTCGCGGGGCTGGGCGAGCATTTCGGCACGCCCCGGCGCTCGCTCTACGGCTCGCCGTTCGAACGGCGGCGCGACGTGCTGGCCTTCGCCGACCAGGCGATCATCGCCGCGCACGAGGTGTACGCCGCCCGCTGACTGGGCGGGGGATTGACGGCGGGCCGACCCCGAGGTACGAATACGCCCGAAACACCATCACCACGCCAATCCCGGCGTGATGCTGTGTTAACGCTAACATCGCGGAGGGCCGCCCGATGCGTACACGTCGCGGCAACTTACGGACCCTGGCCGTCGCGCTGCTCGTCACCGTCGCGGCCGTCATGTACGCGCCGGCCACGGCCCGCGCCGCCGGTCCCGCGCCGCACTACCTGATGACGGCGTTCACCAACAGCAGCCAGTCCAACATGTACGTCTACGACTCGGCGAACGCCACCAACTTCATCCTCGTACGGGCCAACGCCTACACGCCCCCGTCCGGCCTGATCCGCGACCCCAGCGTGCTGCGGCACACCGACGGTTACTACTACCTCGTCTACACCACCGACTGGACCGGCGACACGATCGGCTTCGCCCGCAGTGCCGACTACGTGACCTGGACGTTCCTCCGCAACGTCACCGTCGGCCTGAACGGCGCGGCCGGCAGCACCTGGGCGCCGGAGTGGTTCAGGGACTCCGACGGCAGTGTCCACGTCATCTACTCGGCGTCCACGACGGGCACGGCGGGGCAGTTCCGGCCGTACCGGATCACCGCCACCAACAGCGCCCTGTCGGCCTGGAGCGCACCGACGCCGCTGGGCATCCCGGCCAACTACATCGACAGCTTCGTCGTCAAGGTCGGCTCCACCTACCACAACTTCCTCAAGAACGAGACGACCAAGTACATCGAGCACGCCACCGCCACCTCGCTCAACGGCCCGTGGCAGTTCACCGGCACCGGCAACTGGGCCGGCTGGGGCTCCGGGCTGGAGGGCCCGGCGCTGACGCGGCTGCCCGACGGCCGCTGGCGGATCTACTTCGACAACTACACCGGCGGGCGCTACTACTACGCCGACAGCTCGAACCTGAACTCGTTCGGCGCCAGGGCCGAGCTGCCGGGACTGTCCGGCATCGCCCGGCACTTCACCGTGCTGCGCGAGGACGTCGGCGACAGCACGGCCGTACCGACCGGCAACCGTTCGCTGCGCTCGGCCAACTTCCCCGACCGGTACGTACGCCACCGCGACCACCTGGCCTACGTGGACCCGCTCAGCTCCTCCAGCCCGCTCGCCGACCGGCAGGACGCCTCGTTAGCCGTCTCGGCGGGGCTGGCCCACTCCGGTTGCCACTCCTTCCAGGCGGTCAACTATCCCGGCTACTACCTGCGGCACTACAACCTGCGGCTGACCCTGCAACGTGACGACGGCTCGGCGATCTTCAAGGGCGACGCCACGTTCTGCGGCCGGGCCGGGCTGGCGGGCGGGGGCACGATCTCGTTCGAGTCCTACAACCTGCCAGGTCGCTACCTGCGCCACTACAACTACGAGCTGCGGCTGGACCTGCGGGAATCCGGATCGGTGTTCGCCTCCGACGCCTCGTACACGGTCACCTCGCCCCTCGCCTGATCTCGACGAAAGGACGAGCCGATGCCCTTGAGGAAACCGGTGGCCATCCTGGTGGCTACGCTGCTCATCGTGATCGCCAACCTGCTGTCGCCGGGCGCCGCCCACGCCTCTCCCGCCGTGCAGTACACCAACCCGCTGGCCGCGCAGCGCGCCGACCCGCACATCTTCCGCCACAGCGACGGCTACTACTACTTCACCGCGACCGTCCCGCAGTACGACCGCATTGTGCTGCGCCGGGCCACCACCATCCAGGGCCTGGCGAGCGCGCCGGAGACGGTCATCTGGCGCAAACACGCCACCGGCGAGATGGGCGCGCACATCTGGGCGCCGGAGATCCATTTCATCAACGGCAAGTGGTACGTCTACTTCGCCGCCGGCCGGGCCGACGACGTCTGGCGGATCCGCATGTACGTACTGGAGAGCTCCAGCGCCAACCCGCTGACCGGCACGTGGACCGAGCGTGGCCGCATCACCACCCCGTGGGACACCTTCTCCCTCGACGCCACGACCTTCGTCGCGGGCGGCGCGCGCTACCTGCTGTGGGCGCAGCAGGAGCCGGGCATCGCGACCAACTCCAACCTGTACATCGCCCGCATGGGCGCCAACCCCTGGACGATCACCGGCCCCACGACCCGGCTCACCGTGCCGACGCTGGCCTGGGAGACGCGCGGCTACAAGGTGGCCGAGGGGCCGTCGGTGCTGCAACGCAACGGGCGGCTCTTCCTCACCTACTCCGCCAGCGCCACCGACGCCAACTACTGCCTCGGCCTGCTGACCGCCTCCGCCTCGGCGGACCCGCTGCAGGCGTCCTCCTGGACGAAGAGCCCGAACCCGGTCTTCGCCTCCAGCGCCGCGACCAGCCAGTACGGTCCCGGCCACAACTCCTTCACCGTCTCGGAGGACGGCCAGAGCGACATCCTCGTCTACCACGACCGCAACTACCGGGACATCACCGGCGATCCGCTCAACGATCCGAACCGGCGTACCCGGGTGCAGAAGGTGTACTGGCGGGCGGACGGCACCCCGGACTTCGGCATCCCGGTGCCCGACGGGGTGACGCCGGTGCGGCTGATGTCGTACGACCTGGCGGGGCAGGCGGTGCGGCACTGGGACTACCGCGTCCGGGTGGAGGGGAACGTCTCGCCGCTGGCCGACTCGCAGTTCCGGCTCGTCACGGGGCTGTCCGGGTCCGGTACGGTCTCGCTGGAGTCGACCAACTTCCCCGGATACTTCCTGCGGCATCGCAACTTCGAGGCGTGGGTGGCGCAGCGGGACGGGACCAGCCTGTTCAACGCCGACGCCAGCTTCCATCGGCGGAGCGGGCTGGCGGGGTCGGGCACAGTCTCGCTGGAGTCGGCGAACTTCCCGGGGTATTTCCTGCGGCATCGGGCCGGGCAGGTGTGGGTCGAGCAGAACGACGGGACGAGCGCCTTCCGGAGCAGCGCCAGCTTCGTCCTCGAATGAGGTCCTGAAGACCTAACGTGGCTTCGTCCTTCATGTGTGGACATGCCGGACGGGCCTCCACACGCCGAGCGCGATCAGGGCGCGCTCACGCCTTGAGGGGCGGGTCGTGCGTGGCAGGGGGACTCGTGTGTTGAGGGGTGAGCCTGACGGCAGGCGAGGGCGGCGGTGTGGTGCCGTGCCTCACGGTGCGTATTTGGGCGCGCGCCGGATCGCGGCGCGGCGGTTTGACGCGCGCCTGAGCCACCGGTCGGCTACAACCGGCGCAGGACGGCTACGACCTTGCCCAGAACGCTGGCCTCGTCACCCGGGATGGGCTCGTAGTTGGCGTTGTGGGGGACGAGCCAGACATGGCCGTCCTTGCGCTTGAAGGTCTTGACGGTGGCCTCGCCCTCGATCATGGCGGCCACGATGTCGCCGCTCTCCGCCACCGGCTGCTGGCGGACGACCACCCAGTCGCCGTCGGCGATGGCCGCCTCGATCATGGAGTCACCGGTGACCTGCAGGAGGAACAGCGTGCCCTCGCCGACGAGCTGCTTGGGCAGGGCGAAGACGTCCTCGACGCTCTCCTCTGCCAGAATCGGGCCACCGGCGGCGATGCGGCCGACGAGCGGGACGTAGGCGGCCGTGGGCCGGTTGACCGTGGGCTCCTCGTCCGTCGCCTCCGGGTTCACCCACAGCACCGGCTCCCCCGGCAGTCGCACCTCGAGGGCGCGCGGCCGGTGCGGGTCGCGCCTGAGGTAGCCCTTGCGCTGCAATGCCGTCAGCTGATGAGACACGCTGGAGGTGCTGGTCAGCTGCACCGCTTCGCCGATCTCCCGCATGGAGGGCGGATAGCCGCGCTGTTGCACCGAGTCGCGGATCACCGCGAGGATCTTGCGCTGCCTGGGCGTCAGACCCAGGGAGTCGCGTCGGCGCACCGCGAGGTCGCTGACCCCGTTTGCGTCATCCCGGTCGGTCATGCTGCTTCTCCTCCTCGCCGGGCGGCCCGCCGCACCGGCGGACCTCCCGTTCTGTGGTCTTGATGTCGCACACAGCGACGTTATCGCTGTTGAAGATCATCTTCAAACAATTGTTCGAGTCTTCCTCGAATTTGTCGCCAGTGTGGTGTACAACATCGTACGGGAGTTCGATCGACACCGTGTTCGATTTGCTGATCTTTATTGGCCTTTTCCTCAGGCCACACGGCAGGAGGTCATCCATGCGAACGACCCCGATCCCCGACACGACCAGCGAAGACGCCAAACGGCTGACACTTGTCGCCGACGCCACGCAGAGTAAGGACCGACGCACAGAGAATACGCGTACGGAGACCGCCTCCCAGGGAAATTCCGGTAAGAGGTTGGGGTCCCGTTCAGGTGGCGCGGGAAAGCGCGGGGGCTCTTCGTCCGGAGGCGGTTCGGGACGGGGTCAGGGGCGGCCCCGGCTGCGCCTGGTGCCCCCGCCGCGCCCGGACGCCGACGTGGATGCCGCCGCGCCGCCGGGGCGTGGAGGGGTGCGCCCGGACGATGCCGAGACGGTCGCCGTACGCGGGCCCGGTCCCCGGCCGATCGCGGAAACCCGGGGCGAGGCGCGGCGGGCCGGCCGGAGGGCGCCGACGGAGGAGGGTGAGGGTCGCGGACGCAGCGCGGACGGCCCCGGCGCTGTCCGTACGGGAGGCACCGCGCGGCGGAAACCGGGAGCCGACGTGCGGCGGATATCGGGAGCCGACGTGCGGCGAGAGCAGAGGGATATCACGGGGCGAGGGCAGAAGGCCGGCGGCGGGCGTGAGCAGAGGGCCGGCAAGGGGCGGGGGCGGTCGTCCAGGAGTGCCAAGGGGACGGGTGGGCTGTGGAGCCGTCGCCTCGTGAGGCGGCGCGACCGGCGGACGGCAGCTCGGCCCGGTCGGCGGATGGCGGCTCGGCTCGACCGGCGGGTGGCGGCACGGCGGGGACGCCGTCCCGCGCCGCCGCTGCGGCTGACTCGCCGGGGGCGGGTCGTGCTGGTGGTGGGGATGGCGTTGTTGTCGCTGGGCGGATTCTGGCTCGGCACGCGCGCCGTGAGCCATGCGGCCGTGCAGGTCGTGGTGCCCAGCACGGCGGGATTGCCATGGGTGGAGGTTCGCGAGGGGGACACGCTCTGGGCGATCGCCGACGCGCTTTCCGGCGGTGACGATCCGGGGACCGTCGTGGATGAGATCAAGCGCCTGAACGGCCTGCCGGACTCCATCATCCACCCCGGCACCCGGGTCTACGTCCCGCGCGACACGGCCGCCGCAGTGCGATGATCGCCAGGCGGATCTGACAGGCGCCGGGGGCGGGTGCCAGAGGGGCGGGCGTCAGCGGTCCGGTACCGTTGTGAGGTTTGTTCACGGACGTGACCGCGATCAATCCATGTGACGCCGACCAGCGCCGCGACGTCGCTCCGGCTCCCGTGACGGGGACGACACGCCGGGGGGCTCCAGATGGCTAGGGGCTGATCAGCGGCTTCACTCCCACGGGGGTCCGGTGGGGGCGCTCAACTTGCGTTCATGGTCGCGCGCTTCTACGGTTGGACCACAACATCTAGTAGTTACACCGATGTAGTTCACCACACCTTGTGTTTTCGTGACCGCTCCGTGGCCAGCCGCAGAGTGTGCGCGAGCGTCCCGTGACGACGGCATTCACCCGTGTGGTGGCCGCAGGTCTAGGAGGCGAAGCGTGCACTGTCCGTTCTGTCGCCACCCTGACACCAGGGTCATCGACAGTCGTTCGACGGACGACGGCGCGGCCATCAGGCGCCGCCGCACCTGTCCCGAGTGCGGGCGCAGGTTCACCACGCAGGAGACCGTACTGCTCATGGTGAGCAAGCGCAGCGGAGTGACGGAGCCGTTCTCGCGGGACAAGGTCGTCGCCGGTGTGCGGCGGGCGTGTCAGGGCAGGCCGGTCAGCGAGGACTCGCTGGCGCAGCTCGGGCAACGGGTGGAGGAAGCGATCAGGGCCAAGGGCGCGGCCGAGCTTCCCTCCAACGAGGTCGGCCTGGCGATCCTCGGCCCGCTGCGGGAGCTCGACGAGGTGGCCTACCTGCGATTCGCATCGGTATATCGCGGTTTCGAGAGCCTGGCGGACTTCGAGGCCGAGATCTCTCAGTTGAAGGCGGAGAAGGGGGAGTCATGACGGAGACGGCCAGCGGTTCAGTGGCACGCGGAGGCAAGCGTCCACGCAAGGGGCTGAAGATGAAGCGGATCTTCACCAAGCCCGGAGTGCACCCATATGACGAGATCCAGTGGGAGCGCCGCGACGTCGTCATGACCAACTGGCGCGACGGCTCGATCAACTTCGAGCAGCGGGGCGTCGAGTTCCCCGACTTCTGGTCGGTCAACGCGGCCAACATCGTGACGACCAAATACTTCCGCGGCGCCGTGGGCACGCCTCAGCGCGAGTGGAGCCTGAAGCAGCTGATCGACCGGGTCGTCGGCGTCTACACCAGGACCGGCATCGAGCACGGCTACTTCGCCGGCGACGAGGACGCCGAGATCTTCGACCATGAGCTCAAGCACGCGCTGGCGCACCAGGTGTTCGCGTTCAACTCGCCGGTCTGGTTCAACGTGGGCACCCAGTCGCCGCAGCAGGTGTCGGCGTGTTTCATCCTCTCCGTGGACGACCAGATGGAGTCGATCCTGGAGTGGTACAAAGAAGAGGGCGTGATCTTCAAGGGCGGCTCGGGCTCGGGTGTGAACCTGTCCCGGATCCGCTCCTCGAAGGAGCTGCTCAGCAGCGGCGGCACGGCCAGCGGCCCCGTGTCGTTCATGCGCGGCGCGGACGCCTCAGCGGGGACGATCAAGTCGGGCGGCGCGACCCGCCGGGCGGCCAAGATGGTCGTGCTGGACGTCGACCACCCCGATATCGAGGAGTTCATCGAGACCAAGGCGCGCGAGGAGGACAAGATCCGCGCGCTGCGGGACGCCGGGTTCGACATGGACCTGGGCGGCAAGGACATCGTCTCCGTCCAATACCAGAACGCCAACAACTCGGTGCGCGTCTCCGACGAGTTCATGCGCGCGGTCGAGAAGGGCGACAGGTTCGGCCTGCGTGCCCGCCTCACCGGCGAGGTGATCGAGACGGTCGACGCCAAGGACCTGTTCCGCAAGATGGCCAAGGCAGCCTGGGAGTGCGCCGACCCCGGCGTGCAGTACGACGACACGATCAACGACTGGCACACCACCCCCGAGACCGGGCGGATCACGGCCAGCAACCCGTGCAGCGAATACGTCCACCTGGACAACTCCTCCTGCAACCTGGCCAGCATCAACCTGCTGAAGTTCCTGAATGACGACAACTCCTTCGATGTCGCCGGCTTCGTCAAGCTGACCGAGCTGATCATCACCGCGATGGACATCTCGATCTCGTTCGCCGACTTCCCGACCGAGAAGATCGGCGAGACCACGCGGGCCTACCGGCAGCTCGGCATCGGCTACGCCAACCTGGGCGCGCTGCTCATGGCGACCGGCCACGCCTACGACTCCGACGGCGGCCGGGCGGTGGCGGGCGCGATCACGTCGCTGATGACCGGCGTGTCCTACCGCCGCAGCGCTGAACTGGCCGGCGTGGTGGGGCCGTACGACGGTTATGCCAGGAACGCCGAGCCGCACAAGCGCGTCATGCGCAAGCACGCGGCGGCGAACGACGACCTGCGCACCATCGGCTCCATGGACGCCAAGATCCACTCCGAGGCGTCGCGTCAGTGGTCGGAGTGCCTCAAGCTCGGCGAGAAGAACGGCTACCGCAACGCCCAGGCGAGCCTGCTGGCCCCCACCGGCACCATCGGGCTGATGATGGACTGCGACACCACCGGCATCGAGCCGGACCTGGCGCTGGTCAAGTTCAAGAAGCTCGTCGGCGGCGGGTCCATGCAGATCGTCAACCAGACGATCCCGCGGGCGCTCAAGCAGCTCGGCTACCAGCAGGAGTCGATCGAGGCCATCGTCGAGTACATCGCCGAGCACAGCCACGTCGTCGACGCCCCCGGTCTGCGCAAGGAGCACTACGAGGTGTTCGACTGCGCGATGGGCGAGCGGGCGATCGCGCCGATGGGGCACGTGCGGATGATGGCGGCCACTCAGCCGTTCCTGTCCGGCGCCATCTCCAAGACGGTCAACCTGCCCGAGTCGGCCACGATCGACGACATCGAGCAGGTCTACCTGGAGGGCTGGAAGCTGGGGCTCAAGGCCCTGGCCGTCTACCGCGACAACTGCAAGGTCGGCCAGCCGCTGTCGGCCGGCAACGGCTCCAAGAAGGAGGAGCCGAAGGAGCCCGAGGTCAAGGTCATCGAGGTCAACCGGCCGACCCGGCGGCGCATGCCCAACCAGCGGCCGAGCATGACCACCCGCTTCACGGTGGGCGGCGCCAAGGGCTACATGACCGCCTCGTCCTACCCTGACGACGGGCTCGGTGAGGTCTTCCTCAAGATGTCCAAGCAGGGCTCGACGCTGGCGGGCGTCATGGACGCCTTCTCCGTCGCGATCTCGATAGGGCTCCAGTACGGCGTGCCGCTGGAGACGTACATGAGCAAGTTCGTCAACATGCGCTTCGAGCCCGCCGGGATGACGGACGACCCGGACATCCGGATGGCGACGTCGGTGATGGACTACATCTTCCGCCGTCTCGCCCTCGACCACTTGCCTTACGAGGAGCGGGCGGCCCTGGGCATCTTCTCGGCGGCGGAGCGGGCCGCGCAGCAGCGCGGTGAGGACCCGGCGGCGCTGCAGGAGGCGGTGGACCGCGAGGCGCTGGCGCAGTCGGCGCCCATCGAGGAGAGGCCGAAGGAACTGGCGGTGCCGGCGGCCGAGGAGCTGACGCTGGAGAGCCACCGGCGCTTCACTGCCGACGCGCCGCTCTGCATGACCTGCGGCACCAAGATGCGTCCCGCCGGTAGCTGCTACGTCTGCGAGGGCTGCGGCTCCACCAGCGGCTGCAGCTGACGAAAGGCGAATTCGCAAGAGCCCTCCCCGGTACGGCGGCGCCGTACCGGGGACGGGTTCCTGGTGAAGGACTCGCCCCCGGGCGAGCTGCTCGCCGCGCTGCACAGAGCGGTGGACGGCGAGCAGCCCTTCAGCCAGGCCGTGCTGGGATGGCTGGTCGTGTTCGCCTCAGGCGCTCTCAGGCGTCGATTAGGTCGTGCAGGACGTCGGGTTTGTTGGTGATGATGCCGTCCACGCGGTAGGCCAGCATGCGCCGCATGGCGGCCGGGCTGTCGACCGTCCAGGTGAGGACCTGCATGCCGAGGCCGCGCACGCGGCGTACGTACGCGGCCGTGAGCGTGGTGTACGGCGGGTTGATCTGGTCGGCGAAGGTCGCCAGCTCGGGCAGGTCGGCGGTGGACGGCGTGCCGAGCAGCCCGATCGGCACGTCCGGCAGCAGCCCGTGGAAGGTCCGCATCGACCCCCAGTCGAACGACTGCACCACCAGCCGTCCCGGCGCGAGCCAGCCGGGATGGCGGCGCAGCTCCTCGGCGATGCGGCGCTCGATGCCCGGGTAGAGGCCGGGCTGCTTGACCTCCAGCAGCAGGCCCATCCCCGATCCGCTCATCTTGCGCAGCGCCTCGCCCAGCGTGGGCACCGGCTCGCCGTCGTACCTGCCGCCGAACCACGAGCCGGCGTCCAGCTTGCGGATCTGCGCGAGCGTGAGGTCGCCGACGCGCCACGGGGACAGGCCGGGGAAGACGCGCTCGACGTCGGTGGTGCGGGAGAGCGTCGTGTCGTGCATCAGGACGAGCTCGTGATCCTTGGTCTCCTGGACGTCGAGCTCGAACATGTCGGCCCGCTGCGTTTCGGCCAGCTCGAAGGCGGTGATCGTGTTCTCGGGGGCGTACGCGGAGGCGCCCCGGTGGGCGACGTTGAGGACCGTCGCGGCGGTGGCCGGGGTGGACGGTGTGGTCAGCGCCGTGAGCGCGATGGCGAGGATGAGGGCGAGTCGTCTGAACATGGGTCTCCTCGGGTGGGGAGAGGCCTACGACTCGACGATGACCTGGATGCGTGACTGCGAGTTGAGATCAGAGTAGACCGCGGGTGCCGGATGGATGAGCAATCGACACGCGAGGCCGGTGGTGCCGGTGGAGAGCCGCCGCCCGTGAAGATCTAGCCTGAGTACCGTGAAATCTGGCGGTACGCTGGCCGTCCTCTTGTCGGCATGGTTCATGGCCCAGTTCGACTTCTTCGTCGTGAACGTGGCCGCTCCCTCGATCGAGGCCGACCTGCACGCAGGCCCTGCCGCCCTGGAGCTGATCGTGGGCGGCTACGCCTTCACGTACGCGGCCGGGATGATCACCGGAGGTCGCCTCGGCGACCGCTACGGCTACCGGCGCCTGTTCATCTGGGGCGTGGCCGTGTTCACGATCGCTTCGCTGCTGTGCGGAATCGCGGCGAACCCGGCCCAGCTCGTGGCCGCCCGCCTGCTGCAGGGCCTGACGGGCGCGATGATGGTGCCGCAGGTGCTGGCCACGATCTCCGCGGTCTACCCGCCGGAGCAGCGCGGACGCGCCCTCGGCTGGTACGGCGCCGCCGGCGGCCTCGGCTCGATCGCCGGGCAGGTGCTGGGCGGGCTGCTGCTGACGGCTGACGTGTTCGGCCTGGGCTGGCGGATCATCTTCCTCATCAACCTGCCCGTGGGGCTGGTCGTCGTGCCGCTGGCCGCCTGGCTGCTGCCCGAGGTGGAGCCGGGCCTCCGGTCCCGGCTCGACGTGCCGGGTGCGGCGGGGCTGGCCACCGGGCTGGCGCTGGTGCTCGTGCCGCTGGGGCTGGGCAACAGCCTGGGCTGGCCCGTCTGGACCTGGGTGTGCCTGGCGGTGAGCGTCCCGGTGTTCGCGCTGACCTGGCGCTGGCAGCGGGTGCTGGGGGCGCGCGGCGGGCAGCCGGTGCTCGACCTGGCGCTGCTCAAGGTCTACTCCTACCTGGCAGGGGTCGGGTCGATCGTGGCGTTCATGGCGTATTTCGCCTCGTTCATGTTCACGCTGACGCTGCTGCTGCAGGGCGGGCTCGGGCTCACCGCGCTGCAGGCCGGGCTGGCGTTCGCGCCGATGGGTGTGCTGTTCTCGGTCACCTCGCTGCTTGGGACGCGGCTGGTCAAGCGGTATGGGCTGATCGTCGTCATGATCGGCGGCACGGTCACGGCGCTGGGACTGGTCCTGGTGATGGTCTCGGCGGGCCAGGGGGTGACATACCTCGTGGTTGCGCTCATGCTCGTCGGCACGGGCAACGGGCTGGTTCTGCCGCAGCTCATCGGGGCGGCGCTGGTGGAGGTCGCGCCGCATCAGGCCGGCATCGGCGCCGGCGTCCTGAGCACGGCGCAGCAGTTCGCGGGCGCGGGCGGGGTGGCCCTGATCGGTGCGGTGTTCTTCGCGGTCGTGCACGGCGGGGACCATGTGGCCGCCATGCGCTGGTCGGCGGCCATCGACGTGGCTCTCGTCCTCGTCGTGATCGCGTCGGTGGCCTACAACAGGCGCCGCGCTATGCGGAAGGGACGGCCAGCGCCGTACCGTACAGCTGAGACACCCGGATCCTGATCACCAGCCGCTGGTCGGCCACCAGCTGCCGGAGGAACGCGACCTCGTCGACGGCGATGCTCTGCATGGCGAGCAACTCCCTGCCCACCTCGTCGCCGGGCTCGGCGCTCACCGGAGACAGCTCCGCCGCGCCCTCGGCCACGGCGTAGGACTGGAAGTCGTCGCTGGTCACGTAGAGCGCGCAGCGCGGATCCTGGTGCAGCCGCTGTACCTTGATCCGGCCCGCCATGGTCGAGATCCGCACCACGCGCTGCCCCGGGTCCCAGGTGTAGCGGACGGTGGACAGGTGCGGGCGGCCGCTGCTCTCGTTCGTCGCCAGCGCGCCGAAGCGCTGCTGGGCGAGCAGCCGCGAGAGCTCCTCGTCGGTCAGTGAGCCGGGCGGCGTGCCCGCCCCCGGCTCGACGCTCACCCCGTGGTCCTGCGACACCTTCCGTCCCCTCGTCCGGATTTGCAGTGATATCACCCTATCCCGAGCTGCCGGTTGAAGGCTTGGGCATCCGAGATCACCCAGTATTCGGCGAACTTGCCATCCTCTGTGCGCAGGATGTCGTGCCCGCTGAAGGCCACCTTCGTCCCCGCGGCCGCGCTCGCGCCCGGCAGACCGCCCCGGTAGGCGCCGGCGAACGTCCACCGGGCGGCCAGCCGGTCGCCGTCCACGATCGGGCCCACGTCGAGCGTGACCGTGACGTCGGCGAACGGTTCGTGTCCCTGCCGGAGCGCCTCCATCAGTTCGTCGGGCCCGTGCACGTCCATGCCGGGCCAGTGGCCGACGAAGCCGGGGGTGACCAGGTCGCGGGCCAGCTCGAAGTCTCCGTTCCACATCTCGAGCAGCCATCGCTCGTACAGTTTTGCGATCATCCGGGTTCCGTACCCGGGCTGAGGGTGTTCATTTGCCGGCGGAGGGGTGTATTCGTACACGGTAGGTCACCGGCGGTGGCGGGAATCAAGCGGCCGTCAAGCGCCTGTCGATGAGTACCGCGCATAGTGGGCGGACGAGCGGAAAGAGAGGCACCACCATGACAGCTCCGTCGCCGAGCTCCGTCGCCCAGCGTCCCAGCAAGGCGCTGCTGATCGGCCTGGTCGTCTCGGGCGTTCTCGCGCTGATCGTGCTGGGCATCATGCTGTGGTCGGGCGGTCCGGCCGGCTTCGGGCTGTCCGCGCTGCTGGCCGTGGCGCCGCTGCCGGTGCTGCTCGCCGCGGTGCTCTCGCTCGACAGGCTGGAGCCGGAGCCGAAGCTGCACCTGGCGTTCGCGTTCGCGTGGGGCGCGGGCGTGGCGATCGTGCTGGGCGTGGCCCTGACGGTCCTGGGCCAGCAGTTGTTCGTCCGGGCCGGGTACGGCGCCGCCGTCGTCAAGGACGTGGGCGCCGTCCTGCTGGCGCCGGTGATCGAGGAGGCGCTCAAGGGCGCGGCGCTGCTGCTGCTCCTGCGCAGGAGACGCGAGATCGACGGCCTGACCGACGGCATCGTGTACGCCTCCATGGCCGGACTGGGCTTCGCCGCCGTGGAGAACGTCGGCTACTACCTGCTCGCGTTCGGCGAGGACGGCCCAGGCGCCGCGATCCAGCTGTTCGTGCTGCGCGGCCTGATCGACCCGCTCGGGCACCCGGTCTACACGTCCATGATCGGCCTCGGCGTCGCGTACGCCCTCACGCGCCGCACGGCCGGCAGGTTCGCCGCGATCCCGATCGGCTATCTGGGCGCGGTCTTCCTGCACGGCCTGTGGAACGGCGCCGCCACCACGAAGTCGCTGGCCTGGCTGGGCGTCGCCTACCTGGTGATCATGGCGGCGCTCGTCCTGCTCATCGTCGTGACCGTCGTCGAGCGGCGCCAGCTGGTGAGCAAGATGCGCATCTACCTGCCCGGCTACCAGGAGACCGGGCTGGTCACCGCGGCCGACGTCGGGATGCTCAGCACGCTGTCCGGGCGCAAGGAGGCCCGCAAGTGGGCCAGGCGCGCCGGGCTCGGCCAGGCCATGAGCGACTACCAGCAGGCGGCGACCGAGCTGACCATGCTGCACCTGCGGGCCGAGCGGCAGGCCATGGACCCGGTCAGGTTCGCGGTGGAGCGCGATACGTACCTGGGGGCGATGGCGCACGCCCGCCGCTGGTGACCGCCCCGCGGCCTGCGTCACGACCTGGTGAGTCTCGCCCTCCGGACACTCCATCGGATGTTTGATCCGCTTTCCTGGCAAAATCGGAGAAACCCCGAAGGGAGATCAAGTGGGCTGGACGGAGATCGGGTCCGAGGACGAGCTACGTGAGCTGCTCGGCGAGGTCATGCCGAGAGCGGCGACCAAAGAGCGGGCGAGCCTGCACGAGCGTGATCGGGAGTGGCTGGCGGCCTCGCCGTTCTGCCTGATCGCCACCTCCGACGACGAAGGCAACTGCGACGTCTCGCCCAAGGGCGACCCCGCCGGATTCGTCCACGTCATCGACGACACCACGATCGCCATCCCGGATCGCCCGGGGAACCGCAGGGCGGACGGATTCTTCAATATCCTGAAAAATCCGCATGTGGGGCTTATCTTCTTGATCCCCGGTCGCAACGAGACCCTGCGTATCAACGGCCGCGCCCGGCTCGTCCGCGAGGCCCCGTTCTTCGACCAGCTGATCGTCAAGGGCCACCGCCCGCACCTCGCACTCGTCGTGGAGATCGAGCAGATCTTCTTCCACTGCGCCAAGGCGTTCCTGCGCTCCGGACTGTGGAAGCCGGACACGTGGGGCGATGACCTGCTGCCCTCGCATGCGCGGCTGGTCAAGGAGACCCAGAAGGTCGAGGAGAGCGTCGCAGAGCTCGAAAACTACTACGGCGAGACCTACGCCAAAACGTTGTACGGCTGACGGTGTGCGGGCCGGCGGGTCACGCCGCGGGGGCGGGCCCGCTGGGAAAGCGGATCACGTTTCTGCCGGTGTAGGCCCGCAGGTCGATCACCTTGGGGTCGGCGGGTGGCTTGCGGCGGTCCGCTGAGCGGATGTCGCGGACCTTGTGCCTGGCAATGTGTGGCGGCACCACCACAAGCCTCTTCATCGTAAGCCCCCCGTGATGTTTCTGTTATCGATGTTGTTTACAGATACCCCCGTAAAGTTGACGTAAGGATCATGTCAGTAGGGAAGCGTGCGGCCCGCCGGTGAACGCAGGTCCAACTCCATGAACGGCCGGGAACGCCGTTTGGCCGTCGCCTTCGTGACCCTGACGCGTTTCATGGTTCCCCTTTCCGAAGCGCGTCCTTCTCCTGCGACTGCGCGCCGCTCGGCTGGGCGACGGCTTGACGGGTGCTCGCCACCCGCCATGCGCGTCAACCTAGTCCGGGTGTGCCGCTCACTCAACGTATTTCTACTAATTACCGCCTGAACCTGGCCGGCTCACCCGGCCTGCTCCGCGCGGAGGCCGGGAGGGCGGTCAAGGACAGCGTCGTGACCGCCGTCCCGGCGAGAGCCAGGACCGCGTTGGTTCAGGTGCCAGGGGTCAGCCGGGCGGTGACGCCGATCCGGTTCCACGCGTTGATCATCGCGATCGCGGCGACGAGCAGCGCGAGCTGCTTGTCGCTGTAGTGCTTGCTCGCCTCCTGCCACACGGCGTCCGGCACGGCCTCGCGGTCCGGCAGCCGGGTCGCCTCCTCCGCCAGCGCCAGCGCGGCCCGCTCGGCCGGGGTGTAGACGGTGGCCTCGCGCCAGGCCGCCACCATCCACAGGCGCTCGTCGCTCTCGCCCGCCTTCCTCATGTCACGGCTGTGCATGTCCACGCAGTAGCCGCAGCCGTTGATCTGGCTGGCGCGCAGCTTGACCAACTCGATGGTGGCGGCCGGCAGCTCGCCGTCGTGCAGGATCTTCTCCACCGCCAGGAAGTGGTGGTAGATGTCGGGAACGTGCTTCGCGACGTTGATCCGCCGGGTCATGAGAGCCAGCCTCCTCAGTTTTGGCGTGCTTGCACAGCCAGGACGGGGCAGGCCGCCCGGCTGTGACAGCTTTCGCGGAAAACTTCGGATCGCCTCTCGGCCTCGCGGCCGGCGGGCTGCCCTCAGCCCTTGCAGTTACCCCAGGACTGGCGGCCGCCCCAGGCTTCGACGCGGTTGTGGGGGTCGCGGGTCCAGCCGGCGTAGCGCACGCACTTCCAGCTCCCGTCGAGATGGCCGGTCTCGGCGTAGTAGCGGTATTTCTGCACGTCCTCCGATCGGCCGCCGCCGCGAACCTCCAGGTACGCCCCCGTGACCGAGCGGGTGCCCTTGTACGCGGTCTTGATCGCGGCCACGCAGTTCTTGCCACTGCGCTTGCTGTACATCAGGTAGACGTGCCCGAAGACGGCGCCGTCTCGCGTCTTCATCGGCCGGTGCCCATCCTTGACCCGGTGGAAGCCGGGGCCGCAGATGCGCTCGGGGGTGTAGGCCGCCGTGGCGGCGTACGCGGACGAGGGGATGGCGGCAATCCCGGCGGCGACCAGGGCGGCCGCGATGACCGTTCGCGTAAGCACAGTTTTCCCTTCGGGAGGGGATATTAAGGACATCGTCGATCTTTACTGGGGCTTAACCGTAATTGCAAGGGGTTCTGGATGCCGCTGATCGCGGTCTGCGCGGCCTGGGCCGTGTTCTGGGGGTCCTGGTCGGCCCTGTTACCCGCCATCAAGCTGGAGCTGGGCATGTCGGCGGCCGATCTGGGGCTGGCGCTGAGCGCCGTACCCGTGGGCGCGCTGCCCGCGATGGCGCTGACCGGGCGGCTGGCGCGGGGGCGCGAGCGGGCCGCGTTGATGGTGACCACGGTCCTGTTCGCGCTCAGCGTCGCCGACATCGGCCTGGCCGCCGCGCCCTGGCACCTCGCGGTGGCGCTGGCGCTGGTGGGCGCCACCAGCGGCGCGCTCGACATCGCGCTGAACCTCACCACCGGGCGGGTCGAACGGGAGACCGGCCGCAGGCTGTTCCAGCCTGTCCACGCCGCCTTCCCGGTCGGGGTGATCGCTGCGGCCCCGGCCACCGGGCTGGCACGCTCGCTCGGGCTCGGCGTCGGAACGGTGCTCGCGCTGATCGCGCTGATCATGATCGCCGCTTCCCTGTCGCTGCCGGCGCTGCGCGTGGGGCGCGGGCTGCCCGACTCCGCCGCCGACACCGGCAAACGCGGGCTCTGGGGCCTCGCCGCCGTGCTGGGGGCGCTGGCCGCGTGCGCGCTCATCATCGAGAACTCGGTCGAGCAGTGGTCGGTGCTGCTGCTGGAGGAGCATCGCGGCGCCACGCCACTGGTGTCGAGCGCCGCGCCGGCGGTCTACATGGCGGCGCTCACGGTCGGGCGGCTCGTCGTGCAGGCCTTGCCCCGGACGCCGCTCCGAGCGTTGTACCTGGTGGCGGGGGTGGGCGGCGGCGCGGGCATCGCCCTGGCCGGGCTGGGCGGGACCGTGCTCGTGTCCATGGCGGGGTTCGCGGTGACCGGGCTGGCGCTCGGGCCGCTGGTGCCCGCCCTGCTCAGCCGCTCGGCCGCCGACGATCCGAGCGGGACACTGGTGTGGGGAGTGTCCACGATCTCGTACACGGGATTCGTGATCAGCCCGCTGTTCGTGGCCGGGCTGAGCGGGTGGCTCGGCCTGCCCGCCGCGCTGGCCGCGCTCGGGCTCCTGGGGCTGCCGCTGGTGGCCCGGTTCGCGCTGCGCCGGTCCTGACGGGCCTGAATATGGTGGGCTTTTGGGGAAAGGGGACCACAGAACCGGGTATCCCACCGGGCGAATGCCGATTGCAAAAGGGGATCACCATGGCTGTCTGCGAAACTTGCGGCAACGACTACGACATGGCGTTCGAGGTACACGCGCAGGGAGCGGTGCACACCTTCGACTGCTTCCAGTGTGCGATCGAGGCCATGGCGCCCGTGTGCGAGCACTGCGGCACCAAGGTCATCGGGCATGGGGTCCAGGCGGGCGAGCACTGGTACTGCTGCGCCCACTGCGCCCGCGAGGAGGGCACCAAGGGCATCGTCGACCGCGTCATGGCCGGCTCCTCGGCCTGAACCCGCACCATGGACGCCCGCTGTCCCGGCTCGCCCACGCCGGGACAGGCTCCCGCGCCGGGACGGGCTCCCACGCCGGGACGGGCTCCCACGCCGGGACGGGCTCCCGCGCCGGGACGGGCCCCTGCGACAGCTGGGACGGGCCCCTGGCTGTCGGCAGGGCTAGCCTGCCCTGCCGTGCTACCCGAACGGGAGTCACGATCAAGGCAGCAGCGCCCGCACCCGTGCGACGGCCTCGTCCAGCGCCGCCTGGGGCACCGGGGTGGCGAGGTCGAGGGTGATCTCGCCGTTCTTGGCCTCCCAGACGCCCGCCACCCGGCCCTCGTGGACGACCACGGGGGAGATCCACCCTGCCTGGCGGCTGACCTTGGGCTTGAGCGGCGGCGGGATGAGCGCGGCGAGCGTGCGCGGGGCGGCCAGGATGTATTGGTCGAAGCCCGGCAGTAAATGAACCTCCGCCGACGGCCGGGTGCTCGTGAGATCGTCCAGGTGCTCGGTCAGCGCCAGCAGGGTGTGGCCGTCGTCGGTCTCGACCTCGGTCAGCTCGGGCGCCAGGTCCCGGAACCAGCCCTTCAGCACCGCCTTCCTGGCCACGCCCCCGAACAGCCAGGTGTCGAGCATTTCCGGCGTCGCGGGCCCGTGCGCGCCCAGGAAGGCCCGCGCCACCCGCACCCCCGCTTCCTCGAAGGGCGGCAGCTCGGACGGCCAGCCGGGGAGCCAGGCGCGCGGGGCGGTGAAGGTCACCCGTCCCTCTCGGGGTGGGCCGTAGCAGAGCTCGCCCAGGCGGCTCAGCGGCTTGAGCAGCGCGCCCCAGCCGGACGTGAGCGCCTCTCTCAGGTGCGCGTCACCGGTCACCGTCACCACCGCGTCGACCAGCTCTTCCCGGGTCAGCGGCCGGGCGCCGAGCGCCTGCGGGACCGCCTCGATGATCGCTTCGGTCTCGGCCGCGGTGACGCCGTGGCCGCGTTGCCACGAGCCCTTCTCCCAGAACCGCAACGTGCTCAGGGCGGCGCAGTAGTCGGCCAGCTCGTCGGCGGGGAGGAGGTGGAGGGTGCCGCGCATGATCCAGGTCTTGACCAGCGTGCGGTCGGTCCACAAGGCCCGGTCGATCTCGTCGGGGTCGGGCTTGGCGCTCCTGACCGCCACCGCCAGCTGCGCCGACGAGGCGACCTGGGTCTGCACGCCGCACAACCTGCGGGCCACCGCGACGGCGTCGGGGGCCTCGGGCGCGCTCACGAACTGCCTGCGCAGGCGCCAGGCGAGGATCTGAGACCAGGTCAGCTTGATAGTCACGCGCCTACTTCTACACCACGCCACCGACACTCCCGGCCCCGCGCCTCCGGTCCGGCCCCGCGCCGACGCCACCGGCACTTCCGGCCCCGCGGCGACGCGACGCCACCGTCCAGGCCCGGCGGCGACGCCACCGTGCGGGCACCGTCCAGGCCCGGCGGCGACGCCACCGTGCGGGCACCGTCCAGGCCCGGCGGCGACGCCACCGTGCGCAACCGCTCCGGCCTTGTCCTGATGTCACCGGTCCGGCCTCTCGCCGACGTCTCCGCGGCGCTGTTGCCACGGTCGGCCGTCCGGCTGGTGGCGCGCCGCTGGGCGGTCCTGCCGCCGTCGGCGCCGCCGGGCGAGCGGCGTCGCGGGGCAAGACGTCGCCGGGCGAGCGGCGCCGCCGGTCGGTTGCGTTGTGGGTGGCTGGTCAGCGCATGAAGCCGATGTCCTCGTACCGGAGGTCGTAGAAGCCGCGCGCTCCCACGTTGGCCAGCGTCTCCTTGACCGCCACATTCTGCGGCCGCTGGTAGAGCGGCAGCACGTTCACCTCCTGCCAGATCAGCTCGTCGGCCGCGTTCGTCGCCGCACGCGCCCGCACCGGGTCGAGGCTCTGCATGGCCCGGCTCATGGCCTGGTCGATGGCCGCCGACCCGGTACGCCCGAAGTTCGCGTTCCAGGTCTTCCCATCAGGCGAGTTCGCGTAGATCGAGTAGCTGCTGGAGATCGGGAATGGCGTGCCGATGTACGAGAACGGCGTGATGTCGAAGTTCCCCGGGATCACGTAATTCGTGAAGAAGTCGTCGCTCGGCACCGCCCTGATCGTCAGCTTCACCCCGATCTGCGCGAGCATGCTCTGCGCCAGCTCCCCCTCGGCCTTGCTGACCTGGACCCCGGACGGCACCACGAACCGCAGGTCGAGCGTCTTGCCGTTCTTCTGCCTGACCGTCCCGTTCAGCCGCCACCCGGCCGCGTCCAGCAGTTGCCGCGCCCGATCGGGGTTGTACGCCCCCAGGCTCCCCGCGTTGTCCTGGTAACCCTCCTGCGTGTTCATGAAGAAGTGGTTGTTCAGCAGCGCGATCGGCCAGTCGAGCCCCTGCAGGTCCGACTGCGCGATGGCCTGGCGGTTGATGCCGAGCTGGATCGCCTGCCGCACATTGCTGTCCCTCAGCAGCTCGCTCGACCCGTTGAAGGTGAAGTGCCGGAAATCGGGCCCCGCGGCCTGCCGTACGTGGGCCCCCGGCGTGCCCTTCGCCCGCGCGTAGTCCGGGGCGGACGGGCCGACGTCGATGATGTCGAGCTCGCCATTGCTGAACGCGCCGATCAGCGAGTCCTGCTCGGACGCCCGATAAATGATCTTGTCGAGCTTCGCCCGATCGCCCCACCAGGTGTCGTCCCGGACAAGCGTGATCGTCTTGGCCGTCTGGTCGAACCCGCCGAACTTGAACGGCCCTGCCGTCACGGGGACGCGGTTGAGCCAGGAGGTGTTGAACGCCTCCGGCGTCCGGTTCGTGGCGGCGGGCAGCAGCGGCCCGAACAGCGACTGCCAGTCGCCGAACGGCCGCGCGAACGTGATCACCACCTCGTGGTCGTCCTGCCCCCGCGCGACCCTCTCGATGTCCTGATAGCCGGTGGACGAGGCGATGTGGTAGCCGGAGTTCCGCCCGTTCAGCGCCTGCCACTGCGCCTGGTAGTCGGCCCACGTGATCGGCTTGCCGTCGGACCAGCGGGCCTTCGGGTTCAGCGTGTACGTGACCTCCTGCTTGGGCCGCTGCGCGGTGACCTTCGCGTCGAGCACGTAGTCCTTGTTGGGCGCGATCTCGGCCTTCTCGTTGGACACGAACGGCGCCGGCAGCAGCGCGTTGCTGACCACGGCGGCCATCGCCAGGTTGCCGTCCACATGGTTCCTGTTCCACTGCGAGGGGAACTCGTTGATGCCCCAGCGCAGCGTCCCGCCGTCCTTGACCTTGTCACGCGGCTGCGGGTTGATGTCGAAGGGCTTGATCATCCGCTCGTCCCCGGCGCTGTCCAGCCCTGAGCCGCCTCCCGAGCCGCCGCATCCCGCGAGGGACAGCGAGACGGCCACGGCCCCGGCCACGACAAGACGTGCTGCTTTCATCGAGAGATTCCTCCTGGTCAGACGACTTCGCGCCGTTCGGCGTAGTGGCAGGCCGCGCCCTGGTCCGCGCCGAGTGGCCGCACCTCGGGCTCGACGTCCACGCAGAGCCTGCGCTCGGCGTCGGTGAGCTCGGCGCGGAACTTGGGGCATCTGGTGCGGAAACGGCAGCCCGTCGGCGGGTGCGCCGGGCTGGGCAGGTCACCTTCGAGCAGAATCCGCCGCCGCGAGCGCTCGCGCACCGGGTCGGGCAGCGGGATCGCCGACAGCAGAGCCTGCGTGTACGGGTGCATCGGCGTGTCGTAGACGGCGTCCACCTGGCCGATCTCGGCGATCCTGCCGAGGTACATCACGGCCACCCGGTCGGCGATGTAGCGCACCACGGCCAGGTCGTGCGCCACGAACAGGTAGGACAGCCCGAGCCTGGCCTTCAGTGAGTCGAGCAGGTTGATCACGCCGGCCTGGATCGACACGTCGAGCGCCGAGACGGGCTCGTCCAGCACCAGCAGCCCGGGCTCCAGCGCGAGCGCCCGGGCGATGCCGATGCGCTGCCGCTGGCCGCCGGAGAAGTCCTGCGGGTAGCGGGCGGCGTGCGAGGCGTCGAGCCCGACCAGGGCCAGCAGCTCGGCGACGCGCCGCCCGGGCTGCCGCCGCCCGTGCGTGCGCAGCGGTTCGGCCAGGATGTCGTGCACGGTCATGCGGGGGTCGAGCGAGGCCATCGGGTCCTGGAAGACGACCTGCATGTCGCGCCTGATCTTCGTGCGCTCCGCCCTGCCGAGCCGGGCCGTGTCGTGCCCGAGCACGACGATGCGGCCCTCCTGCGGCTCGGCCAGCTCCAGGATCTGCGTCAGCGTCGTGGTCTTGCCGCTGCCCGACTCGCCGACCAGCCCGAGCGTCTCGCCGTGCCGGATGTCGAAGCTCACCCCGGCCACCGCGTGCACCGTGCCGACCCGGCGCTTGAACAGCGCCCCCTTCAGCAGCGGATAGTCCTTGACCAGGCCGCGGACCTCCAGCACCGTGCGCTTGGCGCGCACGGGCGGGCTCGTGGCCGCGGCCTTGCCGGGCGCGTAGGGGCGCACCTCTTCCCAGCGGATGCACGCCGCCCGGTGCCCCGTCTCCACCTTGAACAGCGGCGGCTCGCCTTCGTCGCAGGCGTCGATCCGCATCGGGCAGCGCGGCGCGAACGGGCACCCGGGCGGCAGCGCCGCGGGCGAGGGCGGGTTGCCCTCGATCGGCACCAGCGGCTGCCGCCCGCCCCGGTCCACGCGCGGGATGGAGGCCAGCAGGCCCACGGTGTAGGGCATCCGCGGCCGGTAGTAGATGTCGTCCACGTCGCCCACCTCGACCGGGCGGCCCGCGTACATGACCAGCACCCGGTCGGCGAACCCGGCCACCACCCCGAGATCATGCGTGATCATGATGATCGCGGCGCCGGTCTTCTCCTGCGCCCGCTTCAGCACCTCCAGCACCTGGGCCTGGATGGTGACGTCGAGCGCCGTCGTCGGCTCGTCGCAGATGATCACGTCGGGGTCGTTGGCGATGGCCATCGCGATCACCACGCGCTGCCGCATGCCACCGGAGAACTCGTGCGGGAAGGCCAGCGCCCGCTCGGCGGGATGCGGGATGCCCACGAGCTCCAGCAGCTCGATGGCCTTGACCAGGGCCGTTTCCTTGCTGACCCGCTGGTGGACGCGTACGGCCTCGGCGATCTGGTCGCCCACCCGGTAGACGGGCGTGAGGGCCGACAGCGGGTCCTGGAACACCATCGACATGGTCTTGCCGCGGAAGGCCGTCAGCTCCCGCTCGCGGGCCCCGATCAGCTCCCTGCCGTGCAGCTTCACGGACCCGGTGACGCGCGCCCCGGGCGGCAGCAGCCCCATGACCGCGGCCGAGGTGACCGACTTGCCGGAGCCGGACTCGCCGACGATGCCGAGAACCTCGCCGGGGCGTACGGAGTAGCTGACCCCGCGTACGGCGGGCACCTCGCCGAACGCCACATTGAGGTCGCTGACCTCCAGGACCGGGCTCATCGCCTGGCCGCCGGGTCGAACGCGTCACGCAGCGCGTCGCCGATGAGGTTGACCGCGAGCACCGTCACCACCAGCAGCCCGGCCACGAACCAGAACGTCCACGGTGCGTACGTCGCCGTCTTCGAGCCGTCGGCGATGAGCGTCCCGAACGACACGTCGGGCGGCTGGATGCCGAACCCGAAGTACGACAGCGAGGTCTCGGTGAGTATCGCGGCGCTGACGTTGAGCGTGGCATCCACGATCAGCAGCGACGACAGGTTGGGGAGCACGTGGCGGAAGACGATCCGCGCCGGGGGCACCCCCATGTAGCGGGCGGCCTGGATGAACTCCCGCTCCTTCAGCGAGAGCGCCATCCCCCTGACGATCTTCGAGGTCACCATCCACAGGAACAGCGCGAGCATGACCACGAACAACGGCCACTGGCCCGGGCCGAACAGCGGCGACATGATCGCGAGGATCAGGAACGCGGGCAGCACGAGCAGCAGGTCGGTCACCCAGCTCAGCACCCGATCGGTCCACCCCAGGAAATAGCCGGCGAACGCGCCGACCACGGCCGCCAGCGCCGTGGACACCAGGGCCGCGAGCAGGCCCACGACCAGCGACTTCTGCATGCCGCGCAGCGTCACCGCGTAGACGTCGGCGCCCGTTTGGAGCGTTCCGAACCAATGGTCGGCAGACGGCGGCTGCAGGAACGCCGTGAAATCCTTGTCGGTGTAGGTCCATCTGCTGAACAGCGGGCCGACGAACGCCAGCAGGAACATCAGCGCCAGCACGGTGAAGCCGATCCGCCCCTGCCTGGAGGCGAAGAAGCGCCCGGCGACCACCCTTACCCGCGACGGACTCCTGATCATGAGCCCGTCGGACAGTTCCTCGGCCCGCTCCTCCTCGGAAAGCGTCATCACACCCGCACCCTCGGGTCGAGCGCGGCGTGCAGCAGGTCGGCGGCGAGCGAGGCGCACAGCACCGCGATGGCCGCCAGGAAGGAGACGGCGGCGACGGTGTTGACGTCGTTGGTGAAGATCGAGTTGATCAGTTGCTCACCGAGCCCGTGCCAGCCGAAGATCTTCTCTGTGAACGTCGCCCCGGTCAGCAGCGCGCCGAACATGAACGCGAAATAGGTCACCACCGGGATCAGCGCGGTCCGCAGCGCGTGCCTGATGAGCGCCTGGCGCCTGCTCAGGCCCTTGGCCATGGCGGTGCGCAGGAAGTCGGCGCCGAGCACGTCGAGCATCATGTTGCGCTGATAGCGGCTGAAGACCGCGATGAGCCCGATCGACAGCGAGATCGTCGGCAGGATCAGGTGCTGCAACCGGTCGACGACCTGACCCCAGAACCCGGCGTCGAGCCCGTCGCTGTATTCGCCGCTGACCAGCAGCACCTGGCGGCCGAAGACGTGCTCGTTGGCCCAGGCCGCCAGCAGGATCAGCATGTTGGCCAGCACGACCACGGGCACGGCGAGGACCAGGAACGACACGCCGGTCGAGAGCCGGTCGAACCACCCGTACTGTCTGACCGCGGCCAGGGCGCCGACGAGCACCCCGAGCAGGCTGCCGAACACCAACCCCAGCACGACCAGCCGGAAGGTGACGCCCATGCGGCGCTTGAGATCGTCGTTGACCGGCGCGCCCGTGACGGACTTGCCGAAGTCGCCGCGCAGCACGCCGCCCGCCCAGGTGGCGTAGCGCTGCACCAGCGGCGTCCTGTCGTTGAGATTGAGCGCGGTGAGCTGGGCGTCGACCACGGCGGGCGGCGGCTTCGGCGTGCGGTCGGCGTAGTTGGAGCGCGGGTCGAGTGCGGTGGCCGCCAGCAGGTAGGCGAGGCTGGCGGCCACCGCGACGAGCACGGCGTAGCCGAGCAGCCTGCGGGCCAGGAACCCCGCCATCGCTCCCCCTCCGACGCGCACGGCACGCAGGCGCAAACCCCGCGACTACAGTGGACAGTTGCCCATCGTAGTCACATCGCTACAGCATGCGAGCATCGCGGCACACGCGACCGGCGAAGTCAGCGTCCGGAAAGTTCGTCCACGGCGGTGCGGACGTCCTCGCTCGTGATCGTGGTCAGGTCGGCCGAGCTGGCCGAGCCACCGCGCGAGGCGTGGGCGGCCAGCCGCACGTCGCGGCGCATGGCCGCGCGCTCGAACAAGGACCTGGCGAAGCGGCCGTTGCCGAGCCCGTCGATCAGCCGCTCCTCGCACACCCAGGCGAAGACCTCGTCGAGGTTGCGCAGCGCGTCCTCGTCGAAGGAGTCGCCGGACTTGTCCGCGAGCAGCACCGCGATCTCGGTCAGCTCGCGCGGCGAGTAGCTGGGGAAGGCCACGCGCTGGTTGAACCGGCTGGCCAGCCCTGGATTGGTGGCCAGGAACGCGTCCATCTCGCGCTCGTAGCCGGCCAGCACGACGACGAGGCGGTCGCGGTCGTCCTCGGCCCGCTTGAGCAGGGTCTGCACGGCCTCCGCGCCGAACGCGTCGCCGCCCTGGTAGCCGGGGTTGACCAGGCTGTAGGCCTCGTCGATGAACAGCACCCCGCCCAGCGCCCGGTCGACGAGCTCGTTGGTCTTGATCGCGGTCGCGCCGAGGTGCTGGCCGACCAGGTCGGCCCGGTGCGCCTCGACCACGTCGGGCCGGGCCAGCAGGCCGAGCGCGGCGAAGATCCGGCCCAGGACCCGGGCCACCGTGGTCTTGCCGGTGCCGGGCGGGCCGGCGAACACGAAGTGCCGCATCTGCTGCGGTGTCGGCAGCCCGCGCTCCTGCCGCATCCGCGCGACCTGCAACTGGGCGGCGATCGCGTGCACCTGCCGCTTGACCGGCGCCAGGCCCGCCATCCTGTCGAGGTCGGCCAGCGCCTCCTCCAGCGTGGGCGTGGCGACGTAGCCGCGGAAGCGCGCGGTCAGCTCAGCGAACGCCTTGGTCACGTCGGGCGTCGTGGTGGTGACCAGATGCTGTGTGGTCGGCGTGCCGCCGGCGCCCACCACGCGTACGTCGCGGGCCTGCGCGGCGGCCTCGACCAGGCTGCGCGCGAACCTGGCGTTGCCCAGCTCGTCGACCAGGCCGCGCCGGTGCACGTCCTCGTAGAGGCCGAGCAGCACCCGGCGGGTCTCCTGGTCCATCGTGTCGCCCCTGCGCCGCTGCAGCAGCTCGGTGACCTCGACCAGCTCGGCGGGGGAGTAGCCGGGGAAGCGCACCCGCGTGGCGAACCGGCTGGCCAGGCCGGGGTTGCTGGACAGGAACCCGCTCATCTCCTGCTCGTAGCCGGCCAGGATGATGATCACTCGGTCGCGGTCGTCCTCGGCCCGCTTGAGCAGGGTCTGCACGGCCTCCGCGCCGAACCTGTCGGGCTGTCCGTCGGAGGAGTTGACCAGCCCGTACGCCTCGTCGATGAACAGCACCCCGCCCAGCGCCCGGTCGACCAGCTCGTTGGTCTTGATCGCGGTCGCGCCCAGGAACTCGCCCACCAGGTCGGCCCGCTGGGCCTCGACCACGTAGGGGGTCTCCAGCAGGCCGAACGCGTAGAAGATCTTGGCGAGGGCGCGGGCCACGCTGGTCTTGCCGGTGCCGGGTGGGCCGACGAACACGAAGTGCCTGGTGGGACGGTCGGCGGTGTAGCCCGCCTCGGCCCGCAGCCGGGACGCCTCGATGGAGGCGGCGATCGAGCGCACCTGCTCCTTGACCGGCGCCAGGCCGACCATGCTCTCCAGCTCGCTGAGTGCCTCCTCGACGGAGATCTGCGGCGGCGCGGCGCTCTTGTCGTGCGGCGACTCCGGCCTGCCCTCGCGCCCCCTGACCCGGACCTGCTCCTCGACCGCGGCGCTCGCCGCCTTGGCCCGGCGCGCCAGCAGGAAGCGGTGGACGAGCACGGCCAGCGCGGCGGCGTATCCCACCCAGACCGAGACGGTGGGGGACAGCGGGGACAGCGCGGCGGCGAGCATGCCCGCGGGGACGAGCGCCGCCAGCGTGGTCACCCACGGCGTGACCCAGCGGATGAGGTGCGCGGTGGCGGCGACGAGGACGGCCAGCCCGACCATGAGATGCACCGCCATGGCGCCGGGCGGATAGAGCGCGGAGAACAGCCACAGCGCCACGACCACCCAGCCCGCGACCACCAGCGAGGTGGCGGCGGCGCGGGGGAAGCGCATGGTCAGCGCGATGAAGGCGAGCGCCAGGAGCACGAGGGGGAAGGTGTTCAGCAGGTCCCAGCCCAGCGCCGCGCCCACTCCCATGGCGGCGACCAGCGCGACCACGTAGAGCACCCGGCGCACGGCCGGCGGAATCTGGAAATAACGCTCTCGCACCTGCTCGAACAGATCCCGCGCTGCGGCCCGCCCCGCGGCCTGGGCCCTGCCGGACTCACGCATCACGCCTCCCCGGTCCGCCCCCGGTTATACCGCACCGGGCCGACTATTGGGCGGTCCTGACACGCTAGGTGGAGGTCACGAAACCGGCTATCTGACGGCCGAGCTCCCCGCCCGCGTCCTCTTGGAGGAAGTGCCCGGCGCCCTTGATCACAGGGTGCACCAAGCCGGACGCCCCCGAGATCGATTTGACCAGAATGGGCGCCATGTCGCTGGTGATCGGATCGCCGTCGGAGAACGCCACCAGGAAAGGCCGGTCGAGCGTCGTGAGGATTTGCCAGGCAGCGCGGTTGGCGGGCGCGGCGGGATCGTCCGGAGTGATCGGGACGAGGCCCGGCATGGCGCGCGGCCCCGCTTTGTATGACTCGTCCGGGAACGGCGCGTCGTACGCCGCCCGGACCTCCGGCGGCAGCTCACTCTTGCAGCCCGCCTGGACGAGCCTGGCGATGTCCAGCACCGGAGCCTTGAGCACCGCTTCCTTGAACCGATGCCAGACCTCGGGCATGGGAATGTCACCCGTGGGCAAGCCCGTGTTGGCCGCCACGATCCTGGCGATCCGCTCGGGGTGCTCGGCGGCGATCCGCAGCCCGATCAGCCCGCCCCAGTCCTGGCCGACGATGGTGACGCCGCTGAGGCCGAGAGCGTCGAAGAGCAGGGCGCGGGTCCACTCGACGTGGCCGGTGTAGGTGTGGTCGGCGATCTCGGCGGGCTTGTCCGAACGGCCGAACCCGACGAAATCGACGGCGATCGCGCGCAGCCCGGCCGCGGCCAGCTCGGTCATGACGTGCCGGTAGAGGAACGACCAGCTCGGCTCGCCGTGCAGCAGCACGACCGGCTCGCCGCCGGCCGGCCCCGCCTCCACGTACGCCATGCGCAGCCCGTCGGCCACGTCGGCGTACCGTGGCTCGAAGGGGAATCCGGGCAGGTCCGCGAACCGATCGTCGGGCGTGCGGAGGAGTTCCATAGAACAAAACTCTAGTCAGCGGCGCTGGTGCCGCCCAGGGAATTCGCCGAGGAGCACCTGTTTGGGTGTGACGCGCAGGACGTCCGAGTCGGCCTGGGCGATGCCCCGTACCTCGACCCAGAAGCGGCGCTGCAGCGGGTCGGCGGCGAACACCGCCACCCGCGGATCCGCCTCGATCGCCTCCCACGCCTCGGTCTCCGCGATCAGCCGCAGCTCGCCCGAGGACGTGACGGACGCGGCCGCGCCCACGACCCTGGGGCCGAGGGAGTCGCCGTAGGACAGGACGATGCTGCGGGCGTAGGAGAAGGTCTGACGTACCTCCGGAGCCAGCGCGACGGACGGCGCGGCGCCCATGGGCAGGTCGCACATGATCAGCGAGGTCCGCCACGGCCCTGGACCGCCCCGCCACCAGGCCCGCAGCGCCCGCGCCACGAACACGATCACCGCGGCGCCCAGCGCGCCGAGCCCGATCCGCCAGGCCCACGCCGAGCCGAGCGCCCCGCCCGCCGCGCACCCGGCGGCGGTCAGCACGAGCAGCCCTGTCGCGGTCAGCAGCCACTTGTCGGCGCGCTGCCGGGTGCGCAGATAGCCGCGCACCATCGGGTACGGCACCGCCATCGCCACCACGGCGGCCTTGGGCTCCACCGCGAGCGCCCCGACCACCAGGGGCAGCAGCACCGACCAGGTCCTGCCGAGCACGATCCAGAGCGTGACGCCGGCGTTCCTCCTCGCGGTGCGCTCGTCCCGGGCCAGTTGCTCCAGCGCCGGCAGCGGCCGGCCGCGCCAGGCCTCCGCCAGCGCGCGCACGCCCGCCAGCGCAGGCCATCCCAGCACGCCGATGCCCGCCAGCCCCGCCCACACCGGATCGAACGCCGACGGCAGCGCCGGCATCGCCGGGAGCAGCAGCCACGCGGCGAACGCGAGCACCGACATTCCGGCGGACACGACGGCCGCGCCCAGCCAGGGGTCCCTGCCGAGCATGGCGGGCACGTACGGCCAGACGCCGACCCGCCGCGCCTGCCTGACCGCGAGCGGCACCAGCAGGACGAGCACCGCGAAGCCGCCGAGCTGCGCCTGGGCGCCCCGGTCGAAGAAGAGCGCGGCCGCCCCGATGGCGGCCGTGGCCACCGCGACCAGCAGCCGGGACTGCCGCGACCACACTTCCAGCGCCCGCCTGGCCCGGCCCGTCTCACGGGGATCCACCGGCCAGGCCGGATCGTGGTGCGGGCGGGGCCGGTCCCAGCGCAGCAGCGCCAGCGCCAGGTTCACCCGGGCCTGCGGGTGGCCGGGGTCGGCGGCCAGCGCGGCCCGGTAGGACCGCGCGGCGTCGGCGTGGTCGCCGCGCAGCAGGGCCAGATCGCCGAGCATGACCTCGGGATCGGCCTCCTCAGGGGCGAACTTCCTGGCCAGCGTGGCCTGCTCGACCGCCTCCTGCCAGCGGCCCGGCATCCGGCGCAGGATCGCGGCCAGGCGCAGCCGGGCCTGCCAGGAACCGCGCGCCAGCGCCACCGCCCGCTCCGCCGCGGGCACCGCGTCGGCGTCGCGGCCCAGCCGCTCGTGGGCGAGACTGATGAGCCGGTACGCCCATTCCGCGCCCGGATCCAGGTCGGCCGCCCGGCGCGCGGCGTCCAGCGCCGACTCGGGACGGCCGGCGTTCAGCCTGGTCAGGGCCTCGGCACACCACTCACGTGAGGACCTATCGGGATAGTTGTCTTTTCTGTCACTTTTGTCGGTCCCCACGTGATCCATGATCGGCTGATGCGTCAATGTTGGATAGGTACCGACATATGGCTGTATCTCTCTAGAGAGGTACGGGCGGTCCCGGATCGGGCGATACCGCTATCACGAGCGCATCGCATACCCTAAGCTGCCACGCAAGCCGGAGCGCGTGAGCCGGGGGCGCCAGAGCTCGAAAGGAGCGAGCGTCGAGCCGCGGCTCGCAAGCGGCCGACCATCAGCACGTGCGGGCCCTGTCAACGGATCGGCCTGCAAGGAGGGCCATGACCGTCACACAGGCCGCACCCCTCGTACGGACTGCCGACCGCGGGCGCAGGGACCACCGCTGGTCCATCCTCGTGCTGCTCTGCCTGAGTTTGCTGCTGATCACGGTCGACGCCACCGTCCTGCACATCGCGGTGCCCGCGCTCACTGCCGCGCTGGAGCCGTCCGCGGTGCAGCTGCTGTGGATCATCGACATCTACTCGCTGGTCGTCGCTCCGCTGCTGATCATGTTCGGCACGCTCGGCGACAGATACGGCCGCAAACGACTGGTCCTGTGTGGCTTCGTGCTGTTCGGCGTGGCCTCGGCGGCGGCGGCGTTCGCCCCGACGCCCCTGACGCTCATCCTGGCCAGGGCGCTGCTCGGCGTCGGCGGCGCGATGATCATGCCGGCCACGCTGTCGCTCATCCGCCAGGTGTTCACCGACCGGCGCGAGCGGGCCATCGCGCTGGGCGTCTGGAGCGCGGTCGCGGCGGCCGGCGCGGCCGTGGGGCCGCTCATCGGCGGCGTGCTCGTCGGCGTCTGGTGGGGCGCCGTCTTCCTGATCAACGTGCCGATCCTGATCGTGTTGCTGCCCGCCGCCGTCCGGCTGCTGCCCGAGTCGCCCGTGCGCAAGGAGCGGCCATGGGACGCCACCAGCGCGGTGCTGTCGGTGCTCGGGATCCTGGCGCTGGCGTTCGGGCTCAAGGAGGCGGGCGCGGGCAGCCTCATGCCGCTGTGGGCCTCCGTTCTGGTGTTCCTGGCCGGGCTGGGCCTGCTGGTCGTGTTCGTACGGCGGCAGACGCGGCTGCGCGTGCCGCTGCTCGAGGTCGGGCTGTTCCGGCGGCGCGAGTTCACCACCGGCGTGGCGGGGGTGCTGCTCGGCGTGTTCGCGCTGGTGGGGCTGCAGCTCATGCTCGCCCAATACCTGCAGCTCGTGCTCGGCGACGCCCCTTTGCGGGCCGCGATCCGGATGCTGCCACTGGTGCTCTCGGCCATCATCGGCGGGCTCGCCGCGGCCCACATCCTGCCCAGGATCGGCATGCGGGCCACGATGAGCGGCGGGCTCGGGCTCGTCGCGCTGGCCCTCACTCCCACCCTGGGCTGGGGCGTCGAGGGCCACCCCGTGATGCTGGCGATCTCCTTCATCGGCATCGGGTTCGGGGTGCAGGTGGCGCTGCTCGCCGCCTCCGACACGATCATGAGCTCGGCGTCGGAGACCCAGGCGGGCGGGGCCGCGGCCATCGAGGAGACCGCGTACGAACTCGGCGCGGGCCTCGGCGTGGCCGTGCTCGGGACGATCACCACGATCGTCTACGCCCCCGGGCTGCCCGCCGTGCCGGGCGTGTCCGCGGGCGGCATGGACAAGGCCAGGCAGTCCCTCGCCGCCGCCGCGCACGTCGCCCACGAGGTCGGCGGCAGCGCGGGCGGCGCGCTGCTCGACGCCGCCCGGTGGGCCTTCGTCAACGCCCTGCACACGACAGTGGTCGTGAGCGTCGTCCTGCTCAGCCTGACCGCCGTCGCGGTGGCCATGCTGCTCAGCCGTGATTGAGGTGTGCCATGTCCCTATCAGGGCAGACAACTACCGTGAAACAGGCCCTCCGTGATCTTGCTGCTTTAGTCGCCCGCGTCGGCGTGGGCGGTATCTTCTTCGCCAATGGCTGGGCCAAGCTGGAAGACGGCCTGAAGATCACCGGGGCGAAGTTTCTCGAGCAGGGCGCGCCCGCACCCGGCGCCTGGGCCACGGTCACCATGCTCGCCGAGCTCATCGGCGGCGCGCTGCTGATCGCCGGGCTGGCGGTCTCCACGACCGGGCTGATCCTGTTCGCCGAGGCTCTGGCGGTGTTCCTGGTGGCGCCGCCGCTCAACCCCATCAGCCTGAACGAGCTGATCCTCCTCGGAGCCGCCTCCCTCCTGCTCGCCGTCGTCGGCGCCGGCCGGGTGTCGGTGGACCACATGGTGGTGATCCGGCGCAGGGAATCGGAGGCGGCGAGCGAGTTCGCCGCCGACACCGAGGCGGACCGGGTCATCGCCTCGCTACGCGCGCCCGACACGCCCGCGGCTCAGGAGGGCGAGCCCGCTCCGGAGGTATCGGCGACGGAGGACACGGCGCCGCATCCGCGGCCGCGCGCGCGGGCCGGCGAGAAGCCACGGGTCACTCCACCGGGCGACGACCCCGCCCCGGCGCCCGTACCCGGTGACACGCTGGTGGCGGGCCGCAAGAAGCCCCCTGCCCGCAGCCGCCGCCCGACCACCGACTGACCACCTCTCCGGCCGGCCGGCTGAACACCCGCCTGACGTGGCGCGGCCGCCGGCATGATGACCGGCGTCCGGCTCACACGGTCGGGACCGCGGTGCGTTTGCGGAGGCGGGTCAGGGTGCCCTGGGTGAGGGCGATGGCGGCGAGGATGACGAGCGCGCCCACCGGCTGGTTCCAGCTGATCGTCTCGCCCAGCACCACTACGCCGGACGCCGCCGCGAACACCGGCAGCAGGTACGTCACCGTCGACGTGGTCGTCACCCCGGCCCGCACCTGCACCCAGTACAGCAGCAGATATGCCAGCCCTGTCCCCAGCCCCCCGAGCGCCGCCAGGCTCCACCACACCTCGGCGGGCGCCCCGAAGTCCACCAGCGGCACCCCGGCCACCAACGTGATCACGGCGAGCTGGACGGTTCCGGTCACCAGTTGCCCGGCGGCCAGCACCACGGCCGGCTCGGGACGGCGTCCGGTGATGAACCGCCCCATGTACGCGCCGCCGACCCCGTAACACATAGCCGCCCCGAAGCAGGCCAGGCTGCCGCCCAGTTGCCCGCCGTCCATCGGCTGCCACACCCCCAGCACCACCATGACCCCGGCGAACCCCAGCCCGAGCCCCGCCACCCGCCCGGAGGTCGCCCGCTCGGCACGCAGCATGAGCGTGAAGGCCAGCGTGCAGAGCGGCGTCGTGGCGTTCCAGATCGAGGCCACGACGGACGAGACGTACTGCTCGCCGTACGCGAAGAGGGTGAAGGGAAGCGTGGTGAGCACCACGGACGCGATGAGGAAGTGTCCCCAGAGGCGGGGGTCGCGGGGGAGCGCCCGCCGGGAGATCACGAGCGCGAGGAGCAGGATGGAGGCCCCGATGGCCATCCGCCCGAAAGACACCTGTAACGGATGCAGCGACCCGACCGCGACCTTGATGAAGAAGAAACTGTTGCCCCAGATGGCCGCCAGCACCAGGAACCCCGGCAGCCATGTCCCCATGGTTTTGCTCCGCACGTACGCCTCCCCGTCGATGAACCATCGAGGAGCGTAGTGGAAAGCGAACCTGGCTCACATGCCTGCGGTGAGCCGGGCGACCACCCGCATCTTGTTCATCGCGTCCAGCGCCGCCACCTTGTACGACTCCGCCAGCGTCGGATAGTTGAACACCGCGTTGACCAGGTAGTCGACGGTCCCGCCGCACCCCATGACCGTCTGCCCGATGTGCACCAGCTCCGTCGCGCCCGTGCCGAACACGTGGACGCCGAGCAGCCGCCGGTCCTCGGCGGAGACGAGCAGCTTGAGCATGCCGTACGAGTCCCCGATGATCTGTCCCCTGGCCAGCTCGCGGTAGCGCGAGATGCCCACCTCGAACGGGATCTTGTCCCGGGTCAGCTCGTCCTCCGACTTCCCGACGAAGCTGATCTCGGGAATCGTGTAGATCCCGATGGGCGGCAGGTCGGCCACCTCCTCGACCGGCTCGCCGCACGCGTGCTGGGCGGCCAGCCGGCCCTGCTCCATCGACGTCGCCGCCAGCGCCGGGAAGCCGATCACGTCCCCGACGGCGTAGATGTGGGGGACGGCCGTGGCGTAGTTGTCGTCCACCGCGATCCGGCCGCGCGCGTCCGCGGCCAGGCCCGCGGCCTCCAGGTGTAGCTCGGCGGTCTTGCCCTGGCGGCCCGCCGAATACATGACGCAGTCGGCGGGGATCTTCTTGCCGCTCTCCAGCAGGGTCAGCGCGCCACCGGGGCGGCGTTCGACGGCGGCGACGTTCTCCCCGAACCTGAAGGTCACGGCCAGGTCGCGCAGGTGGTATTTCAGCGCCTCGACGATCTCCAGGTCGCAGAACTCCAGCATGCGCTCGCGCCGCTCGACCACGGTGACCTTGGTGCCGAGCGCGGCGAACATGGAGGCGTACTCGATGCCGATGACCCCGGCCCCGACCACGACAAGGGTCTCCGGGACCTTTTCGAGGTGCAGGATCGCGTCGGAGTCGATGACCGTCGTGCCGTCGAACTCGACGCTCGACGGGCGGGCGGGGGAGGTGCCGGTGGCGATCACGACCTTCTCGGCGGTGATCTTCTTCTCCGCGTGCTCGTCGTCGCCGGCGATGCCGATCGTGTGCGGGTCCAGGAACCGGCCGGTGCCGTGCAGCACCGTCACGTGGTTGCGGGCCAGCTGGCTGCGGATCACTTGGATCTCCCGGCCGATGACGTGCTGCGTGCGCATGCCGAGGTCGGCGACCGTGATCTCCTCCTTGACGCGGTAGCTGGCGCCGTACAGCTCTCGCTGGTTGAGTCCGGTGAGGTAGAGGACCGCTTCGCGCAGGGTTTTCGAGGGGATCGTGCCCGTGTTGATGCACACGCCGCCGATCATGTGCCGTTTCTCGACTATCGCGACGCGCTTGCCGAGTTTCGCCGCCGCGATCGCGGCCTTCTGCCCACCAGGTCCGGAACCCAGGACCACAACATCAAATTCCGCCACACCGTCCAGTCTGGGGGCGGTATGTCACCAGGGAAAGACCTGTCTGGGAGACTCCGATACATGTTGCGCGCCTTTGCCCAAGTCGATGTCTTCACCGCCACGCCGTACCACGGCAACGCCCTCGCCGTCGTGCTCGACGGCGAAGGGCTGAGCACGGAGGAGATGCAGCGGTTCGCCACGTGGACGAACCTGGCCGAGACCACCTTCCTGCTGCCGCCGGCCACGGCGGAGGCCGACTACCGGGTGCGGATCTTCACGACGGAGACCGAGTTGCCCTTCGCCGGGCACCCGACGCTCGGCTCGTGCCACGCCTGGCTGGAGGCCGGGGGAGCGCCGCGCCGGGACGGCGAGATCGTCCAGGAGTGCGGCGCCGGACTGGTACGCGTGCGCAGGACCGATGAAGGGCTGGCGTTCCAGGCGCCGCCGCTGGTGCGGTCCGGGCCGGTGGACGAGCCGCTCGTGGAGCAGGTCGCCGCCGGGTTCGGGATCGAGCGCGGCGACATCGTGGACGCCCAATGGGCGGACAACGGTCCCGGCTGGGTGGCGGTGCTGCTCGCGGACGCGGAGTCGGTGCTCGCGCTGCGGCCCGGCGCGGTGCCGCACCAGATCGGCGTGGCGGGGCCGTACCCGGCCGGGGCGCCGTACGCCTTCGAGGTGCGGGCGTTCCTCCCCCGCCAAGGCGCCACCGTGGAGGACCCCGTGACGGGCAGCCTGAACGCCTCCCTGGCCCAGTGGCTGCTGCGCACAGGCCGGGCCACGGCCCCCTACGTGGCGAGCCAGGGCACGGCGATGGGGCGCGCGGGACGGATCCACATCTCCACCGACGCCGAGGAGAACGTCTGGGTGGGCGGCTCGGTCGTCACCTGCGTCACCGGCCAGGCCGAACTCTGAGCCGTCATCCGGCCGCACGCGCGGCCCGGCTCAGGCCCCAGCGCGTCGATGGGTGAGGAAGCGCACCTGGTCGCCCGGGCGGAGCTGGGCGGCGGCGGGCAGGTCGGCGGTGCGCACCACGGCGATGACCGGGTAGCCCCCGGTGGGCGGATGATCGGCCAGGAAGACGATCGGCTGGCCGCTCGGCGGCACCTGGATCGCCCCTTCGACCATGCCCTCGCTCGGGAGCTCGCCCTCCTTGGCCCGCGTCAGCTCACGGCCCCGCAGCCGGACGCCCACGCGGTTGCTGTCCTGGCTCACCTCGTACGGCCCCGCGCACAGCGTCGCCAGCGCGTCCGGTACGAACCAGTCGTCGCGCGGTCCCGGCAGCACCCGCAGCACGGCCGGCCCAGGCTCGGGCAGGGGCGCGAGGTCCACCGAGATGACGCCCTCGGGCGGGCCGACGGGCAGCAGCGTGCCCGCGCGCAGCGGCTCGGGCCCCAGCCCGGACAGCGAGTCGGTGGACCGGCTGCCGAGCACCGGCTCGACCGCGATCCCGCCGCGCACGGCCAGATAGGTGCGCAGCCCTCGGGAGGGCGCGCCGAACCGCAGCTCCGTCCCCGCGGGCACCCAGAACGGCATCCCCATCCCGGGCCGCGCCTGCGGAGTCGCGCCGGCCTCCGGGGGTGTGACGGCCTTCGCCGCCAGTGGCGCGCCCGCCAGCGCCGCCCACGCCGCGTTCAGGAACCGCAGCCGCGCCAGGCCGAAGGTCAGCTCGATCCCCGCCAGCCCTTCGGCGTTGCCCACGAGCCGGTTGGCCAGCCGCAGGCTCCCGGCGTCCGCCGCGCCCGAGCGGGGCACCCCCAGGTGGGCGTAGCCCGGCCGCCCCAGGTCCTGGACGGTGGCGTACGGGCCGGGCGCGAGCACCTCGATCATCACGTGTCCATGGCCTCACTCCGTCCGGCGGGCTCGAACCGCACGCGCATGCCGGGACGGAACAGTGACGGCGGGTCGGCGGCCACGTCCCACACCCGCACCGACGTGCGCCCGAGCAGCCGCCACCCGCCCGGCGAGGCCGTCGGATAAACCGCCGAGTACGGTCCCGCGATCGCCACCGATCCTGCGGGCACCGACGTGCGCGGCGTGTCCAGCCTGGGGGTCTCCAGCACCGGATCGAGCCCGGTGAGATAGGCGAACCCCGGCGCGAACCCCAGCCAGCCCACCACCAGCTCCCGCCCGGTGTGCCGGGCGATCACCTCGTCCGCCGGGATCCCCGCCAGTGCCGCCACGGAATCGAGATCCGCGCCGTCATAGACCACGGGAATCGTCACGACCGCGTCCTCGGCCGGCTCGCGGGCGCCGTCCCCGCCCCGCTCCCTGGCGACGATCTCCGCCAGCCGCGCCCGCAGCCGCGCCCGGTCCGCTCCAGGGGCCACCACGAGAACGGTCTCGGGCCCCGGCACGATCTCCTCGACCCCCGCGGGCCAGTCCTCCCGCAGCACCGCGTCCAGCCGGTGGGACAGCGCCAGCGAGCCCGTCTCCACGAGCAGCCCGTGCTCCCCGGCCATCCGGATCACGTGAACGCCTGCAGGACCACTCCGGCCGCCAGCAACGCGTCCCGCACCCCCTGCGCCAGCCGGACGGCGTCAGGCGTGTCTCCGTGGACGCAGATGGAACGGGCGGAAACGGGGACGGAACTGCCGTCCACGGCCGTCACAGAGCCTTCGACGGCCATCTGGCGGGCACGGGCGGTCACCACCGCCACGTCATGGATCACGGCGCCGGGCTCCCGGCGCGAGAGGAGCGTCCCGGCGGGCGTATAGGCCCGGTCCGCGAACGCCTCGCTCACCGTCGGCACGCCCTCGGCCGCCGCCACCCGGTGCACGACGGAGCCCGGCAGCGTGAGCACCGGCAGCGAGGGGTCGTAGTCGGCCACCGCGTCGATCACCGCCGCCGCCTGGACCTCGTCGCGGCAGATCCGGTTGTAGAGCGCGCCGTGCGGCTTGACGTAGGAGACCCGGCCGCCCATCGCCCTGGCGATCCCGTCCACGGCCGCGAGCTGGTAGAGGACCTCGGCGCACAGCTCCTCCGGCTCGGCCTCCATCTCCCGGCGCCCGAAGTGCGCCAGGTCGCGGTAGGACACCTGCGCGCCGATCGCCACGCCCCGGTCGACGGCCGCGGCGCACGTGCGCCTGATCGTCACGGGGTCGCCCGCGTGGAACCCGCAGGCCACGTTGGCGCTCGTGACGATGTCGAGCAGCGCCAGGTCGTCGCCGAGACGCCAGATGCCGAAGCCCTCACCCAGGTCCGCGTTGAGGTCGATCACCATGGCTGTAGAGGTTATCTCGGCGCGACGAACAGCGTCTGCGTCGCCGTGCCGACCTCGCCCTTCTCGTCGTACAGGGTGGAGCGGGTCAGGCCCCTGCCGGACGGGCCGATGACGGTGGCGGCGTCCATGCAGACCCACTCGCCCTCGGGGGCGCGGAACAGCGAGATCGTCAGGTCCACGTTCACGAACACGTGCGTGGCGAAGTCGACGGCGAAGCTGACGCCGTTGCCGCTGTCGGCGAACACCGCCACCCGCTCGAGCGGGGTCATCTCCTCGCCTTCGACCAAGGGGATCGTCAGCCTGCCCCACACCGTGGCCGGGCCGATCTCCATGGGTCCGCCGGTGACGAAACGCCAGTCGAGCGCCTTGCCGTACCCGAATCCGGAGCCCAGCCACGAGCTCGCGTGCTCCTCCGTACGCCGCGGGACGGGGGCGGGCGGCCCCGGGACGGGAGTGGCGGGCGTGCCGGCCTCGCGGATGCGCCAGGCGCTCGCCCTGGCGTATTCGCGGCCGCCGGAGGTGACGCTCGCCGACAGGCACTGCACCCGCTTGCCGTCGCGGGTCACGTCGGTCTCGATCTCCAGCTCGGCCACCGGCACCGGCGCGAACACGTCCACCGCGAGCCTGGACAGCTCCAGCCCCGGCCGCGGGGCGGTCCTGGCCAGCTCGTGGACGATCAGCGCGGTGACCGGACCCATGTGCTGGGTCCCCGGATCCCAGGGACCCTGCGTGTGCTCCGACGCCAGATAGCGGCCCTCGGCCAGGCGGGCGTACATCGACATAGAACTAAATTCTAGGGTGGGCCGCGTTCTGGCGGGGCGCGCGCGTGAGGCTAGATCTCGTCGGGGATGTCGGCGATGTCGTCCAGGGCCGCGGCCAGCTCGTCCGGGTCGCCGCCGATCCGCTCGGCGATCTCGATCAGCACGTGCAGCACGTCGTGCCGGTCGTGGCCGAGGTCGAGCAGCCGCTGCGCGGCCTCCCACAGCTGCGGCGGGTCGCCCTCCCACAGCCGGGTGGCGATCTCCTCGTGCCAGGCCAGGTGCTCCTGGTCGATCGCGCCGCCGTGGTCGATCTCGAGCAGCGTACGCCGGTCGGCCTCGTCGGCCGGGTTGAGCCGGTCCAGCTCGATGCCGTTGTGCGTGCCCTGCAGGTAGGGGAAGGCGAAGACCCTCCTGGCCAGCGCCGACAGGTCGCCGTCCGGCAGCAGCCGCTCCAGCAGCGGCCGGTCCAGGCCGAACGACGTCGGATCCCGGTAGGCCTCGGGGAACTTGCCCGTGGCCTCCCACACCGCGTCCAGCGTCGCCTTGAGCCCCTGCTCGGGCAGCCCCGTGCGCCGGGCGGCGAAGCGCACCCACGCCGACAGCACGTGCGGCATCGCCTCCTGCTCGGCCACGCTCAGCATCACCTTGCGCGGCAGCCAGTCGAGCAGGAACGTCTCGCACTTGGTCGGGCTGACCCGCATCGGCCGGTTGAAGTCCTGCTCGCAGCCGTAGTCGATGATGTGATCGGCGCACCGCGAGGCCGCCGACGGATCCGACAGGTGCTCGGCCGCGTCCGACGCCAGGAACTCCGCCGCCAGCATGGCCCGCCGCTCGCGGCTGTAGGGGGCCTCGATGTGCAGCGGGGCGGGACGCTTGCGGCCCGGCGGCAACGCCTTGAGGCGGGCACGGGCGAAGGCGTGGTAGGCGCTGTAGCTGTCGCTCACCGGGGGCGGCGTCTTCGGCTCCATGGTGGCCTTCATGGCCGAGTCCAGCAGCGCTCTGGCCTGCTCGGGCTGGATCTCCTCGAACAGCAGCATCGGGTTGCCCGCCGCCTCGGCCCTGGCCTGCTCCAGCAGCTTGTCGACCTGCGAGGACACCCAGGCGTCGCGCGCCATGCCGGTCATGTTGTAGTCGACGACCATGACCAGCGCGTGCCGCTCCCGCGGCTGGGATGTCTCGTTCCAGCGGTAGTCGAAGGTGCAGATCACCGTGTCCTGGTCGCCGTAGGCGTCCCGGGAGACGTAGCAGCCGGTGGGCTTGACGGCGCCGACCTTGTCGGCCCATCCGGGCCTGGCCACCCCCGACTCCATCATCGCCAGCGCCGCGCCCTCGGCCTTGGCGCCCTGGCGGGCCGTGCCGAGATAGGCCAGGCAGATCAGCAACGTGAGCGATGCCGGGGTGCCGGCCTTGGCGGCGTAGTCGACCAGCCCCTCCCCGAGCACCTGCTCCACGTCGCCGCCCCTGACCCGCCTGCCCCACCAGGCGCCGATCATGTCGGAGACCATCAGCTCCGCGTCGAGAGGGCTGCGTACGGCCAGCAGCTCGCGAGCCGCCTGCACCATCTCCTTGAACACGTCGTCTGGCGGGGTGCTCTCCCGGGGATCTCGTCGGTGTCGGCGCACACCCTCACTCTCTCGTATTCCAGGCGCAAACGGTGCGAGAACTGGGCCTGGTAACCCCGATGTTATCGGTGATTTCGCCGCGGAGACCCCGGCTCAGCGGGGATTTCGCGGCGGCGGCGCGGAATTCACGATCGCGAGCAGGCGCTCGCGTGCGATGCGTTCCACGATCTCGGGCGTCGCTGAGATGCCCAGATGCTGTGCACACGCGCACACGTCGGCCACGCAGCGGTCGATCGTGTCCACGGGTACAGTCAGGAACTCTTCGGCCAGCCTGAGACTGACCGGCTCCCGCAGGAACCGTGTGGCCAGAGCGAGCATAGATGTCAGATTCCTCTGGAGACCGAGGGGCAAACCCCTAGGAATGTCTGCAGGGCGACTTGCGCTCTCATTTCACCTTTTCTCCGGCTCGTGTCAAGCCTCCACGGCGACTGTGTTCACTTCACCCGGTGCCCATTCATGCGAAGCTGTCTCCATGCGCATCCAGCTCGCCCAGCGGAGCGAGGCAGACGAGCTCCTCGGCCGCAGCCCGCTCGCCCTGCTCGTCGGCATGCTGCTCGACCAGCAGATCCCCCTGGAATGGGCGTTCACGGGGCCTTACACCATCTCGCAGCGGCTCGGCCATGACCTGACCGCGGAGGAGATCGCCTCGTATGATCCTGAGGCGTTCGCCGCGCTGCTCGCCGAGAAGCCGGCCGTGCACCGCTACCCCAAGTCTATGGCGGCAAGGGTCCAGCAGCTCGCGGCCTACCTCGTCGAGCACTACGACGGGCGGCCCGAAAAGATCTGGGCAGAGGCCGCGGACGGCAAAGAGGTGTTGAAACGACTCATGGCCCTTCCGGGATACGGCAAGCAGAAGGCCCAGATTTTTTTGGCATTGCTGGGGAAACAGTTGGGGGCCCAGCCTTCAGGCTGGCGTGAGGCAGCGGGACCCTACGGTGAGGAGGGGTCACACCGGTCGGTCGCCGACGTGGTCGACGCCGAAAGCCTGGTCCGGGTGCGTGCCGCCAAGCAGGAGGCCAAGCGCGCGGCGAAGGCTCAATAGCTGCGCTATAACCTGATCTTGCTGCGCGACGTGGAGCGATTTTGACAGGATGCGTTGACCTTAGAGGCGACAGGGCGGCGGCAGGGGCTTCCGTCCGCACATGCCCATCGCCGATGATGTACTGCAGGATCCGGTCGCCCGGAGCTGCGCTACGACGATACACAGTTATGGAGATGTGCCGCGTGGGAGACCCTGGCACGCGACGGAGGTGCCGACCATGAGCGCCGAGACCTCCGTTCCCCGTCCCCGGGAGTCGGATGTGGACATCTCAGACTCCGCCCTCTTCCAGGGCATGCTGTCGGAGGCCGAGTTCGCCTTCGCGTTCTTCGACGGCGATGGCCGCCTCCAGCGGGTCAACGACGTGTTCTGCGACGTCGTCGGCGTGCCCGCGGACCGCATGATCGGCAGGCAGCCCGTCGAGGTGCTCGCCCCCGATCTGAGCCAGATGATGACCCACGCCGTCCAGGCCGTCTCGGAGACCGACGCGCCGGTCACCGAGAGCCGCGTGCGCGTGCGGTCTCCTGAGGGCGACACCAGGCACTGGTCGCTGTCGTTCTCGCCGATCCACGACGACTCCGGGGAGCTGCGGGCGATCGCGCTGGTCGGGCTCGACGTGACCGAGAGCCGCCAGACCGAGGAGGCGCTGCGCCGCAGCGAGGAGCGCTACCGTTCGCTCGTCGAGGCGCAGTCGCAGCTCGTCTGGATCACCTCGCCGACCGGCGCCGTGGTCGAGGACGCCCCGCAGTGGCGCGCCATCACCGGGCAGGGCCTGGAGGAATACCTGGCCAGCGGCTGGCTGGAGGTCGTCCACCCCGATGAGCGCCAGCAGACCGAGGAGGCCTGGCGGGAGGCGCTGCGCGGGCGGACCATGTTCGAGTGGAACTACCGGGTGCGCACCCGGGCCAGCGGCTACCGCCACTTCGAGGTGCGGGCCGTGCCGATCATCAGGCACGGCAGGGTGGTCGAGTGGGTCGGCGCCAACACCGACGTGACCCCGCAGCGCGAGGCCGAGGAGATGCGCGGCAGGCTGACCGACCAGCTCGGCGCCGCCGCTCTGCGCACCGCCAGGCTGCAGGGCGCCACCGCCATACTGGCCGAGGCTCTGACGGTCGAGCAGGTGGTGCAGGTCATCATCGACGTGGGCCGCACCGCCCTGGCCGCGGACCGCTCGGCGGTGGCGCTGCTCGACACCGATCGCGCGGCGCTCAAGCTGATCAACGGCGAGGGCATCCCCGAGGCGTCCGGCGCCTTCGGCGAGGAGATCCCGCTGTCCAGCTCCAGCGTGATGACCATGGCCGTCAACAGCCGCAGGCCCGTGTTCGCCGAGTCGCCGGAGAGCCTGAAGGCGCAGCTGCTCGACGCGGGCGGCGACGAGGAGGTCCTGGCCAACTACCTCGCCAACAGCGACGAACGGGCCTGGGTGGGGCTGCCGCTGCTGGCCGCAGGGCGGGCGCTGGGCGCGCTCCGGTTCTCCTTCACCAGGCCGCAGAAGATCTCCCAGGAGGACGGCGTCTTCCTGGAAGCGCTGGCCGGCCAGTGCGCGCTGGCGGTCGAGCGGGCCACGCTGTTCGAGCGTGAGCACCGCACCGCCGAGACGCTGCAGCGCAGCCTGCTGCCCGACCGCCTGCCCGTGGTCAAGGGGCTGGTGCTGGCCCAGCGCTTCCGTTCGGGCAGCCGCCACGTGCAGGTCGGCGGCGACTGGTACGACGCGTTCGTGCTGCAGGACGGGCGGGTCGCGGCCGTCGTCGGCGACGTCATGGGCAAGGGCGTCAAGGCCGCGGCGGGCATGGGCCGCATCCGCAACGCCATGCGGGCGCTGGCGCTGACCAACCCGCCGCCCGCGGCCGTGCTCACCGGGCTGGACCGGGTCTTCGAGGCCACCGAAGAGGAAGAGCAGGTCACGACCCTGGCCTACATGGTCGTCGAGCCCGTCACCGGTGAGGGCACGCTGGCCCTGGCCGGCCACCCGCCACCCGTGCTGGTCTCGCCTCAGGGCACGGCGATCCTGTGTGACGCACAGCCGGGGACTCCGCTAGGCTGGCCGACCAGCCGCAGGCAGTTCCGGTTCGTGGTGCCGCCCGGCCATACCGCCGTGCTCTACTCCGACGGACTCGTCGAAAACCGGAAGCGCGGGCTGGATGCCGGACTCGCCGAGATTTGCAATGTCGTGAACGAAGCGCCGCCTGAGGTCGTGAGCAGTCCGCACATGTTGCTGGACTTCTTGGTTGACCGGATGCTGTCTGGATATGAACAGGATGATGACGTTACCGCGCTCGCTATTCACGTTCCGCCAGCTACGAAGAGTGACTGAATGAAACAGTCATAACGGTTGCTTTCGGGTATCGGTGGCGCGCTTACGTACGCACTACTGTCTCGGTCGGCCTAGGGTGGAGGTCAACCGCCGGGAGGTGGCCGTATGGAGTGCGGGGTCGTGCCACAATGCTGTGCAGGTCCGTCGCGGTCCGCACGGCCTCACCGATCTCCGAGAGAGGCAACAGCCCCCCAGCGGGTTTTTGGGTCCATTGTCGCCACGCGTTCGTTCGAGAGGTGTTCGTGTCGCCTGCAAGTTCGACTCGCTCGAAGCCACAAGAGCTGAACGAGCCCGTCATTCAGCGACTGCTCGAGCGTGGGCGCTCGCAGGGTTTCCTCGAGTCTGAGGATGTCCGTCAGGCCTTCGAGGAGGCGGACATCCCCATGTCGCACGCCGCCGCGTTCTTGCGGAACCTCAGCAAAGAGGGCGTGACCGTGGTGGTGACCGCCGCGGATTCGGCTGCGCCGAAGAAGTCTCGTCCAGCAAAGCGCCGCACTGCCGCCCCCGTCAAGACCAAGACGGCGGCGGCCGCCAAAGAGCAGCAGCCCGAGACCGTGACCGCGGTCGTGGGCGCAGCTGAAGCCGAGCCGGCCGCCAAGAAGGCGGCCCCTGCCAAGAAGGCCGCCCCGGCGGCCAAGAAGGCCGCGGCTCCGGCCGCCGCCAAGAAGGCCGAGCCGAAGAACGCTGGGCCTGCAGAGACCAAGCCGAAGGCACCCGAGGCCCCGCGGGCCGATACGGACGACGACGAGGACATCGAGCTCGACGGCGACGTCGTGCTGGAGGACCTCGAGGACATCGACGTCGACGACGAGGTGATCGTCGCCGAGGCCGACTCCGAGTCCGAGGGTGACTCCGACACCGATGACGACTCCGAGGAGGAGCCCAAGCCCTCCGAGGTCGTGGTGGCGGACAAGACCGAGGACGAGGTCCTCATCCTGTCCGACGACGACGATGACGCCCCGGTCGCGCAGGTCGCCGCCGCCGGCGCCACCGCCGACCCGGTCAAGGACTACCTCAAGCAGATCGGCAAGGTCCCCCTGCTCAATGCCGAGCAGGAGGTCGAGCTGGCCAAGCGCATCGAGGCGGGCCTGTTCGCCGAGGAGCAGCTGGGCGCGCCCGAGGCCGAAGGGCTGCCGGTCGACGTCAGGGCCGAGCTGGAATGGATCGCCGAGGACGGCCGCCGGGCGAAGAATCACCTGCTGGAGGCCAACCTCCGGCTCGTGGTCTCGCTGGCCAAGCGCTACACCGGCCGCGGCATGCTGTTCCTCGACCTGATCCAGGAAGGCAACCTGGGCCTGATCAGGGCTGTCGAGAAGTTCGACTACACCAAGGGCTACAAGTTCTCCACCTACGCCACGTGGTGGATCCGGCAGGCGATCACGCGTGCCATGGCCGACCAGGCGCGGACCATCCGCATCCCGGTCCACATGGTCGAAGTGATCAACAAGCTGGCCCGTGTCCAGCGGCAGATGCTGCAGGACCTGGGCCGCGAGCCCACGCCGGAAGAGCTGGCCCGCGAGCTGGACATGACGCCCGAGAAGGTCGTCGAGGTCCAGAAATACGGGCGCGAGCCCATCTCCCTCCACACGCCGCTGGGCGAGGAGGGTGACAGCGAGTTCGGTGACCTCATCGAGGACTCCGAGGCCATCGTGCCGGCCGACGCCGTCAGCTTCACGCTGCTGCAGGAGCAGCTGCACTCCGTTCTCGACACGTTGTCGGAGCGAGAGGCGGGCGTCGTCTCGATGCGCTTCGGGCTCACCGACGGTCAGCCGAAGACGCTGGACGAGATCGGCAAGGTTTACGGGGTGACCCGGGAGCGCATTCGCCAGATCGAGTCCAAGACCATGTCCAAGCTGCGTCACCCGTCCCGCTCGCAGGTGCTGCGGGACTACCTGGACTGAGTCTGCCGCTCTTCTGCCGAGCCCCGCACGGAATTCGTTCCGTGCGGGGCTCGGTGTTTTGGGGGTGTCCGGCCTTCTAGGGCGTCGTGCACGTCCAGCGCCGGCGCATGTTCCTAAGCGACGTGCACGTCTAGCGTCCAGGGACGGTTTGCGCGAGACGGGGACTCCAGGTTGACGGTGTAGCCCAAGGCGTCCAGGGTCTTGGCCAGCTCGTCCGCGGTTGACGGGGCGGTGTCCTGCCGCAGGAGTGCTCGGGCGATCTCGCCCCGGGTGGCCTTGGCCATGTGGCTGACGACCTTGCCGTCCCTGAACACCCGCACCGTCACCGAACGCGCCCCTGGCGGCCAGGCGGCCGCGTACGTGGCCGAGCGGAGATCCACCACCAGCCCCGGGAGCCGGTCCAGCTCCTTGGCGATCTGGGGACGCCAGAACGCGGCCAGCCCGCCGAGAGGCGGCAGGTTGACGCTCATCGAGAGCCGGTAGGGCGGGATCCGGTCCGTGATCCGCAACACACCCCACAGGCCCGAGAAGATCAGCACCGACTCCTCCGCCCGGCTCCTGGCCTCGTCCTCCAATGTGCTCAGGCCGAGGTTGTCGTAGAGGACGCCGGTGTAGAGGCCGGCGGCGGGAAGCGTGGGGGCGGTCTTGATCGCCGCGTTCTTGGCCGTCTCGCCCGCCAGACCGGGCGTCAGGCCCAGCACGTCCAAGGCGTCGCGGCGCTTGGACGCCCGGATGAGCGCGGTCATCACCCGTTTGCGGGCCCGGTCGAGCGAGGAGAAGGACAATTCTCCGACAGGCGGGCCATCTCCTTCAGCGGCCTTCCCCTCGGACGGCGGCAACAAAATCAACACGCCCTCACCCTATTGGCCCTGGCCAGTGGCTTTCCCGCCGCACGTGGCCCCGACGCTCCGCGTCGAGGACACCCCTTTTTCTTCTTTACGGCGGTGCCAAGTGGGCACCACCCACCGACCGGGGCCGGGCTCTGTCCAGGGTGACGCTTACCGGGTGGGCGTGGCCGAGCGCCGTGACGGCGTCACCTGGGCCGGCCGCTCCGCCTACTCGGTGGCCGTTTGCGCAGGTCGGCTAGGCTTTCGCGGATGGATTTCGATCTGCTTTTCCATGAGGCCTGGCCCGCCTGCGAGCGGCGTGTTCACGATGGCTGGGTGCTGCGTTACGCGGGAGGCGTCACCAAGCGGGCCAACTCCGTGCTCGCCTTGAACCGTCCCGCTGACCTGGACGGCGCCATCGAGTCGGCTGAGGCGTTCTATCGCGAGCATGGGCAGCGCTGTGTCTTCTCCATGGGGCCGAAGGCCGCGCCGGGTCTGGACGCGGAGCTGGAGCGGCGGGGCTATGAGCTGGTCGACCCGACGGTCGTCATGGTCGCCTCGTCCGATCATGCCGGCGACGGCGACGGCGACGGCGACGGCGTGGGCCGGGTCAGGGTCGAGGCGCGGCCGTGGCCGGGGTGGATGGAGACGTGGTGGGCCGTGGACGGGCGGTATGGGGATGGTTACGAGGTCGCGGAGCGCATCTGCACCGGCGTGCCGGCCTGGTACGGCGCCGTTGAGGAGGACGGCGTGGCGCTTGCCGTCGGGCGGGCGGTCCCGCAGGGGGACACGCTCGGGATCTACTGCATGGCCACACGTCCAGAGGCCCGCCGGCGGGGACTGGCCCGTGCGGTCTTGCGGGCCCTGGTGCGGCATGCGGGCGTGGGGTCCGCGTACTTGTGCGTCACCGCGGCCAACGAGGCTGCGCAGGCGTTGTATCAGAGCGAGGGGTTCGAGGTCGTGGGCCGGTATCACTATCGGGTGCGTTGACCGGCGATGTTCGCGGGTTGTCTCGTGGATCCGGCTGCGGGAACGGGCCGTCCAGGGCGGCCCATCAGGTCGAAGGCAGGGGATCGCTCCTTTCAGGGAGCGGGGAATGTCGGGCAGGGAAGGCGCTCCAGTGCCTGAGTGTGCTTTGAGCCGCAGGACCGTGCGGGTTCCGGCGAACACTGATGTTATAAGAACACGATGGTTATACTGATCGTGTGTCTCGTCAGGTGCGTACTTCCCCCGGTGCGGCCTACGACTTGGGCTACCACGTGGTGTGGTGCCCCAAGTAT
>NZ_JBQHCV010000032.1:0-112345 GCF_052068215.1 Nonomuraea sp. H19
CCCCGCGTCCGCTACGACCAGCTCATGTCTCTGGGCTGGAAGGTGCTGATTCCGGTCAACCTGGCGTGGATCCTGCTCGTGGCCGCCGTGCGCAACGTGGTGATCAACGAGGAGGACAGGATGATCGGCGCCGCGCTCGGCGCGGTCATCGTCATCGGGGCGCTGGCCATCTGGATGCGCTTCGACACCGTCGCCCAGCGTCGCAAGGAGGCCAGGCAGGCCGAGGTCGAGGCCGAGTTCGAGGAACTGTCCAAGGAGCCGACGGCCGGCGGCTTCCCGGTGCCGCCGCTCGATCTGCCGCACTACCACGGGGTGCAGCACAAGGAGATTCCCAGTGGGACTAACTGATTGGCTGAACCCCGTCAAGGGCTTCGGGGTCACCTTCCACACGATGTTCAAGAAGCCCGTCACGATCAACTACCCGGAGGAGAAGAGGCCGACGGCGCCTCGCTTCCACGGGCGTCACCAGCTCAACCGCTGGCCTGACGGGCTGGAGAAGTGCGTCGGGTGCGAGCTGTGCGCCTGGGCGTGCCCGGCCGACGCGATCTACGTCGAGGGCGCGGACAACACCGAAGAGGAGCGCTTCTCGCCGGGCGAGCGCTACGGGCGCACGTACCAGATCAACTATCTGCGGTGCATCCTGTGCGGCCTGTGCATCGAGGCCTGCCCGACCCGGGCGCTCACCATGACCAACGAGTACGAGCTCGCCGACAGCAGCCGCGAGGGCCTCATCTACACCAAGGAGATGCTCCTCGCGCCGCTGACCCAGGGCATGGAGCAGCCGCCACACCCCATGCGGCTCGGTGAGACCGAAGAGGACTACTACCGGCTGGGGCGGACCAATGGGTGAGACCATCACTTTCTGGGTGCTCGCCGTCGTGTCCGTCGGCGCCGCGCTCGGCATGGTCTTCAACAGGAAGGCCGTGTACTCCGCGCTGATGCTCGGCACGGTGATGCTCAGCCTCGCGGTCCTGTACGCGGTGCAGGACGCGCCCTTCCTGGCCGCGGTGCAGATCATCGTCTACACCGGCGCCATCATGATGCTGTTCCTGTTCGTGCTCATGCTGGTGGGCGTGGACTCCTCCGACTCCCTCGTCGAGACGCTGAGGGGCCAGCGCGTCTGGGCGGCGCTCGCCGGCATCGGCTTCGCCGCCCTGATCATCCTGGCCATCGGCAACGCGGTCTTCGCTCCCGAGGTCGGGCTGGCGCAGGCCACGGCGTCGGGCGGCTACGTCCGCTCGATCGCGCTGCTGCTGTTCACCAAGTACGTGTTCGCGTTCGAGATCACCTCGGCGCTGCTGATCACCGCGGCGCTGGGCGCGATGGTGCTGGCGCACCGCGAGCGGCTCACCGACAAGCCCACGCAGAAGGACCTGTCCCGCGCCAGGTTCCTCGGCGACCGCCCGTCGCCGCTGCCGGGCCCCGGCACGTACGCCAGGAACAACGCCATCGACATGCCGGCGCTGCTGCCGGACGGGACGGCCGCGGAGTCCTCGGTCAACCGCTACATCGCCCGCTACGACGTCGAGCACGGCCACCTGCCCGAGGACCCCAAGCTTGCCGCGGCCATCAAGCACACGGTCGAGGACGAGGCCGAGCAGAGCGATGAGGTGACCAAGTGACGACGCATTACCTCGTACTGTCCGGCCTGCTGTTCGCCATCGGCGCGGTCGGCGTGCTGATCAGGCGCAACGCGATCGTGGTGTTCATGTGCGTGGAGCTCATGCTCAACGCCTGCAACCTCGCGTTCGTCACCTTCTCCAGGCAGGTCGGCAACCTGGAAGGCCAGATCATCGCGTTCTTCGTGATGGTGGTGGCCGCGGCCGAGGTCGTGGTCGGCCTGGCCATCATCGTAACGATCTTCCGAACCCGCAGGTCCGCGTCGGTAGACGACGCCAACCTGCTGAAGTACTAAGAGGTGACTGGTGGAATCTCATATCGCTGAGATCACCCAGCACACCGGCGGCGTGATCGGGAGCGCCTGGCTGATGATCGCCTTCCCTCTGCTGGGGGCGTTCATTCTGCTGGTGTTCAACCGGTTCACGAACCGCTGGGGCCATCTGCTGGGCGTGGCCATGTCCCTCGCCTCGTTCGTCGTGGCGGTGCTGGCGTTCTTCGAGCTCCTCGGGTTCGGGGAGGCGGAGCGCCGCCGGGCCGTGGAGCTGTACGAATTCATCCCCAACTTGGACATCAAGATGGGGCTGCTGATCGACCCGCTGTCGATCAGCTTCGCGCTGCTGATCACCGGTGTCGGATCGCTGATCCACATCTACTCGATCGGCTACATGTCGCACGACGAGCACCGGCGCAGGTTCTTCGCCTACCTCAACCTGTTCGTGGCCGCGATGCTCCTGCTGGTGCTGGCCGACAACTACGTGGGCCTGTTCATCGGCTGGGAGGGCGTGGGCCTGGCCTCTTACCTGCTGATCGGGTTCTGGCAGTTCAAGCCGTCGGCGGCGGTCGCGGCCAAGAAGGCGTTCGTCGTCAACCGCGTCGGCGACCTCGGCCTGCTGGTCGGCATGTTCGTCATCTTCACCACGTACAAGACGCTCGCCTTCGCCGACCTGCAGCCGATCGCCGCCGAAAACGGCACCACGCTGGCCATCGGCCTGCTGCTGCTCCTCGGCGCCTGCGGTAAGTCGGCGCAGCTGCCGCTGCAGTCCTGGCTCCTGGACGCCATGGAGGGCCCGACCCCCGTGTCGGCCCTGATCCACGCCGCGACCATGGTCACCGCCGGTGTCTATCTGGTGGTCCGCTCGGGGGCGTTCTTCTTCCCCGAGGGCTCGGGGGCCGCGCTCGCCGTGGCCATCGTGGGTGCGGCCACGCTGCTGGCCGGTGCCATCATCGGTTGCGCGAAGGACGACATCAAGAAGGGCCTGGCCGGTTCGACGATGTCGCAGATCGGCTACATGATGCTGGGCGCGGGCCTCGGCCCGGCCGGCTACGCCTTCGCGATCGGTCACCTGATCACGCACGGCTTCTTCAAGGCCGACCTGTTCCTCGGCGCCGGTTCGGTCATGCACGGCATGAACGACGAAGTCGACATGCGGAAGTACGGCGGGCTGCGCAAGTTCATGCCGCTCACCTTCGCCACCTTCTTCATCGGCTACCTGGCGATCATCGGTTTCCCGCTGCTGTCCGGCTACTTCACCAAGGACGGCATCATCGAGACCGCGGTGCACCACCAGCCCCTGCTGGGCTGGCTGGCCGTGCTCGGCGCGGGCATCACCGGCTTCTACATGTCGCGGATGGTCTTCATGACCTTCTTCGGCCAGAAGCGCTGGGCGGAAGACGCGCACCCGCACGAATCCCCGCTCGTCATGACGGTGCCGCTGATGGTCCTGTCGGTCGGCGCGCTCTTCCTGGGCGGCTACCTCGTCCTGAGCAACACGCTCATGAAGTTCCTCGGCCCGGCGGTCGGGCTGCCGGCGGAACTGCCGGAGTTCCACTTCACCAGCACCGCCGGTCTCGCCACGCTCGCGCTCGTCGCGGTGGGCGCGGCCTACGCCTGGATGAGGTACGGCCGGGTGGAGGTGCCTGCCGTGCAGCCGCGCGGGACGTTCCTCACCACGTTCGCCCGCCGCGACCTCTACGGTGACGCGCTCAACGAGTCGCTCTTCATGCGCCCCGGCCAGTGGCTGACCCGCATCGCGGTGTTCTTCGACAACCGCGGCATCGACGGCCTGGTCAACGGGCTGGCGGCGGGCATCGGCGGCAGCTCCGGGCGCCTCAGGCGGCTCCAGACGGGCTTCGCCAGAACGTACGCGCTGTCCATCTTCATCGGTGCCGCCCTGCTGACCGGCGCCCTGCTCCTCGTTGGGACCATCTGATGTCACCCTGGCTTCCGATACTCATGGCGGTGCCCGTGGTGGGCGCCATCGTGGTGGCCCTGCTCCCCAAGGGCAGTGACAAGCTGGCCAAGCAGGTCACGCTGCTGGTCTCGCTGCTGGTGCTGGTGCTCACGGGCGTCATGGCGGCCGGGTTCAAGCCGACCGGCGACCGCTTCCAGTTCGTGGCCGAGTACAACTGGATCCCGAGCTTCGGCGTGAAGTTCGGGGTCGGCGTCGACGGCGTGGCGCTCGTGCTGATCGCGTTGTCGGTGGTGCTGGTGCCGATCGTGGTGCTGGCCTCCTGGCACGACGCCGACGGCGTCAAGTCGGCCGACGGCACGCTGATCACGCCCAAGCGGTCGGTGAAGACGTACTTCTCGCTGCTGCTGGTGCTGGAGACGATGATGATCGGCGTCTTCGCGGCGACCGACATCTTCCTCTTCTACGTCTTCTTCGAAGCCATGCTGATCCCGATGTACTTCATGATCGGCTCGTACGGCGGTGCCCAGCGGTCCTACGCGGCCGTGAAGTTCCTGCTGTACTCGCTGTTCGGCGGCCTGCTCATGCTGGTCGCGGTCATCGGGCTCTACGTGGTCGCGGGCAGCAAGACGTTCATGTTCCCCGAACTGGTCGGGGTCATCCAGGACCCGACCATGCAGAAGTGGCTGTTCGGCGGATTCTTCATCGCCTTCGCGATCAAGGCGCCGCTGTGGCCGGTGCACACCTGGCTGCCCGACGCCGCCGCGCAGGCGCCGGCCGGGGCCGCCGTGCTGCTGGTGGGTGTGCTGGACAAGGTCGGCACGTTCGGCATGCTGCGCTTCTGCCTGGAGCTGTTCCCGGACGCGGCCAAGGCGTTCACGATGCCGATCGTCGTGCTGGCGATCATCAGCATCGTCTACGGCGCCATCGTCGCCATCGGGCAGACCGACATGAAGCGCCTCATCGCGTACACCTCGATCTCGCACTTCGGCTTCATCGTGCTCGGCGTGTTCGCGATGTCGGACGTCGCCCAGTCCGGCGCCGCCCTCTACATGGTCAACCACGGCTTCGCCACCGGCGCGCTGTTCCTGGCCGCGGGCTTCCTCATCGCCAGGCGCGGGTCGCCGTTCATCGGGGACTACGGAGGCGTGCAGAAGGTCGCGCCGGTGCTGGCCGGCTTCTTCCTGGTCGCCGGTCTGGCGGGGCTCTCGCTGCCCGGGCTGTCGTCGTTCGTCAGCGAGTTCATGGTCATGATCGGGACGTACTCCAGCGAGGCCCACGGGTCAGGGGCTCTGACGGCGGCCGCGGTCATCTCCGCGGTGGCGGTGATCCTCGCGGCCGTCTACATCCTGTGGATGGTGCAGCGGACCATGAACGGGCCGACCGCCGAGCCGGTCAAGGCGTTCAAGGACCTGAACGCCCGCGAGATCTGGGTGCTGGCTCCGCTGGTCGCCCTGATCATCGGGTTCGGCTTCTTCCCCAAGCCGCTGCTCGACGTGATCAACCCGTCCGTGCAACAAACGCTGACCAACGTGAAGGTGCCCACCTCCACCATCGCTGAGAAGGGGACAGGTCAGTGAACGACGCCATTACAGCGCCGACCATCGAGTACGGCACGCTGGCGCCGCTGCTGGTGGTGTTCGGCGCCGCCGTCATCGGCGTGCTCGTCGAGGCGTTCGCGCCACGCTACCTGCGCAAGTCGATCCACGTACCGCTCACCCTGCTGAGCCTCTTCGGCGCGTTCGCGCTGGTCCTCGTGCAGGTGCTGCGCGGACAGGTGCCCACCCAGGCCTCCGCCATGGGCGCGGTCGCGGTGGACGGGCCCTCGCTGTTCATCTGGGGCGTCATCCTCGTCCTGTCGTTCGTCTGCGTGCTGCTGATCAACGACGAGGGCCACTTCGTCGCCTCGGCCGCGGCCGTGCCCGGCAGCGCCGACGAGGAGGAGGCCGAGGCCGCGAGCGCCGGTGTCGGCCACACCGAGGTGTACCCGCTGGTGCTGTTCGCGGTCGGCGGCATGCTGCTGTTCCCGGCCTCGCACGACCTGCTGATGATGTTCGTGGCCCTCGAGGTCATGTCGCTGCCGCTCTACCTGCTGTGCGGCCTGGCCCGCCGGCGCCGCCTGCTGTCGCAGGAGGCGTCGATGAAGTACTTCCTGCTGGGCGCCTTCTCCTCGGCGTTCTTCCTGTACGGCACCGCCATGGTCTACGGGTACGCGGGCACCGTCTCGCTCCCCGGGATCAACCAGGCCCTGTCCGCGGGCGGCGGGCTCGACCCGCTGCTGATGCTCGGCTTCGCGCTGCTCGGCGTGGGCCTGCTGTTCAAGATCGGCGCGGCGCCGTTCCAGGCCTGGAAGCCGGACGTCTACCAGGGCGCTCCGACCCCGATCACCGCTTTGATGGCCTCGGGCACGCTGGTCGCGGCCGTCGGTGCCGTGCTGCGGGTGTTCTGGGTGGGTCTGGGCAACCTCGACTGGAACTGGCGGCCGATCATCTGGGGCGTGGCCGCGCTCACCATGATCGTCGGCTCGATCCTGGCGATCACGCAGACCGAGATCAAGCGGATGCTCGCGTACTCCTCCATCGCGCACGCGGGCTTCCTGCTGGTCGGCGTGATGGCCACGTTCGGCACGGCAGCGCAGAACGCGGTTTCGCTGAAGGCGATCCTGTTCTACCTGGCGGTCTACGGCATCACCACGGTCGGCGCGTTCGCGATCGTCACGCTGGTGCGCGACCCGGGCGGCGAGGCGGGGCACCTGTCGCGCTGGGCCGGGCTCGGCAAGCGGGCGCCGGTGCTGGCCGGGGTGTTCGCCTTCTTCCTGCTGGCCTTCGCGGGCATCCCGCTGACGAGCGGCTTCTTCGGCAAGTACGCCGTCTTCGCCGCCGCTCTGAACAGCGGGACGCAGCCCGGCGACTCGATGGGCGGCTGGATGGCCGGCCTGGTCGTCGTGGGTGTGGTGGCCTCCGCGATCGCGGCGTTCTTCTACGTACGCGTGATCGTGTTGATGTTCTTCAGCGAGCCCGCGGCCGACGGCCCGGCGATCGCGGTGCCCAGTATGGGCACCGTGGCCGTCGTCGCCGTTTCGCTGCTGGTTACCGTAGGGGTGGGGCTCTACCCGGAGTCCCTGCTCGGTGTTGCTGACGACGCTGCTCGCAGCCTGTTCATTAGATAAGGGGATCTCGTATGTCTGCGCCTCCCGTGGTTGACCTTCCCATCGAGGACGAGCGGTTGGCGCAGGACGTGGCCAACGGACTGGCCGCGGTCGAGAAACTCCTGCGCTCGTCGGTGGAGAGCGAGGACGCCTTCGTCACGGAGGCGTCCAAGCACCTCATCGAGGCCGGTGGCAAGCGGTTTCGCACGCTGATGGTGCTGCTGGCCGCCCAGTTCGGCGACCCGTCCGCGCCGGGCGTCGTGCCCGGCGCGGTGGTCATCGAGCTGACCCACCTGGGCTCGCTCTACCACGACGACGTCATGGACGAGGCCCCGGTACGCCGGGGTTCCCCGTCCGCGAACGCCCGGTGGGACAACACCGTGGCCATCCTCACCGGCGACTACCTGTTCGCCCAGGCCTCCGACATCCTGGCCGACCTCGGTCCCGAGCTGATCCGCATCCAGGCGCAGACGTTCTCCCGCCTGGTCCAGGGCCAGATTCGCGAGACGGTGGGGCCGCGCGCCGGCGAGGACCCGATCGCGCACTACCTGAGCGTCCTGGCGGACAAGACCGGCTCCCTGATCGCCGCCTCGGGCCGCTTCGGCGCGTTGCTGTCCGGGGCCCCGGCGGACGTCGAGGAGCGCCTCAGCCGCGCGTGTGAGGCCATCGGGGTGGCCTGGCAGCTCGGGGACGACCTGCTCGACGTGGCTTCCACCGGCGCCCAGTCGGGCAAGACCCCGGGGACGGACCTGCGGGAGGGCGTCAAGACCCTCCCGGTCCTGTACGCGCTGGCGGCCGGCGACCTGCCCCGGCTCTCCGCTCTGCTGTCGGGTCCGGTGGCCGAGGAGGACGTGGACGAGGCGTTGACCCTGCTCCGCGCCCACCCGGCGATGGACCGGGCGCGGGCGGAGCTGGCGGCGTGGGTGGACAGGGCCCGCGATGACATCTCCGGCTTGCCGGACATCCCCGCCAGGGCCGCATTTTTGGCGCTATGTGACTACGTGGTCGAGCGTTCCGGCTGATTTCCTGACCCGGGCGGCCGCGCGGGCCGTCCGGAAGCTGTCGTACGTGAAGATCGCCAAGGCCAGCCACACGATCGAGAAGCCGATCCACCGGCTGGACGGCATGGTCTCCTTGGCGATCAGCACGCCGCACGCGAACTGCAGGACCGGCGCGATGTACTGCAGCAGCCCGATCGTGCTGAGCGGCACCCGGATGGCGGCGGCCCCGAAGCAGATCAGCGGAACGGCGGTGATGATCCCCGCCCCGACGAGCAGCACCGCATGCCAGGCTCCGTGATCCCCGAAGGTCGACTCCCCGCTCGCCTGCAGGAAAACGAGATATCCGAGCGCGGGAAGCAGCAGGACCAGGGTCTCCACGGCGAGGCCCTCGGTGGCCGCCACATTGGCCCGCTTCTTGACCAGCCCGTACACCCCGAAGCTGACCGCCAGCACGAGCGCGATCCACGGCAGCCGTCCGTAGTCCAGCGTCAGCACGAGCACCGCGAGCGCCCCGAACCCGACCGCCACCCACTGCAGCGGCCGCAGCCGCTCCCGCAGCAGCACCACCCCGAACAGCACGCTGACCAGGGGATTGATGAAGTACCCCAGCGCGCTCTCCACCACGTGCCCGGTGTTGACCGCGTAGATGTAGGTGCCCCAGTTGAGGGTGACCACGATGGCGGCGAGCGTCAGTAACGCGATCTTCCGCGGCTGCCTGATCAACTCCCGGAACCAGGACCAGTGCCTGCGCACGGCCAGCGCGGCGACCACGGCGACCAGCGACCACACCATCCGGTGGGCCAGGATCTCGATGGCTCCTGAGGGCTTCAGCAGCGGCCAGTAGAGGGGGAACAGTCCCCACATCGTGTAAGCGGCGATTCCGAACAACACACCACGCCGAAGGTCAGGCATGTAGCCCATCCTCGCTCATTACCTCCTTTAACCACAAATCTCATCCTCTGTACGGAAATGTGTAGGCCTCCTTAAGTGTTGCTCGGTGGGTAGGCTGAGAGATGACCTATGGAGGTAGCGCTATGGGCTGGCTGTTCGGCGGCAACAAGACATCGATGGTCCGACCCGAGGACGCACTCCCGGGCCGCGCGGAGACCATGCCCGTGCCGGCGCGGCACGCCGTCCTCGACGCCCCCCTCGCCCCGCCGTACCCGCCGGGGCTGGAGATCGCGGACTTCGGCCTGGGCTGCTTCTGGGGCGCCGAGCGCAAGTTCTGGCAGACCCCCGGGGTCGTCACGACGGCGGTCGGATACCAGGGCGGCTACACGCCGAATCCGACGTACGAGGAGGTCTGTAGCGGCCTCACCGGGCACACGGAGGCCGTGCGGGTGGTGTTCGACCCGGCGAAGGTGTCTTACGAGGAGCTGCTGCGGGTCTTCTGGGAGGCCCACGACCCGACGCAGGGGATGCGGCAGGGGAACGACGTGGGGACGCAATACCGGTCGGCGATCTACTACCACTCGGCGGAGCAGCAGAAGGCGGTGGAGGCGTCGCGGGAGGCGTACCAGCGGGTGCTGAAGGACGCCGGGTACGGCGAGATCACCACGGAGGTCGCCGAGGCGGGGCCGTTCTACTTCGCTGAGGACTATCACCAGCAATATCTTTTTAAAGTGCCGAACGGCTACTGCGGCATCGGCGGGACGGGGGTCGCCTGCCCGGTCGGTCTGACCTCCGGCGAGGCGTAGACCTGCGGAGATAAGAGAGAGTTTGATCAGGGCGACTCGGCCGTTGCGTAGGAAGGCCGTAATGATGCCGTGCAGACCGAGCAAGAAAGGGGCGCTGGCGCAGGTTTGCGACGGCGTCGATCATGTTGGTGATCGACCGGGCCCGGACCCAGGCTCGCGATCGGCGAGGTGCACAGCTTCGGGATGACCCCGGCGATATAGGGGAAACATACCGGCCTCCTCTACCCTCCGTATGTCTTTCCCTGGCTCAACGGACAAGCTCAGACCCTGCCTTGGTGGTCGGAGAGTTGGGTCCGGGGCCCCTTCGGAGGAGAAACACACGATGCCCGGATCTCTATCGCGCCGCAGCCTGCTCAGGATCGGTGGTGGGGCCATGGTCGCGGGGGCGGCCGCGTCCCTGACCCATGACGTACTTGCCCCCGACGCGGCGCAGGCGGCTACATGGCATTCCCAGCTCGTCTACCCGGGCGCCGACGGCCGGCTGGTCTACAAGCCGGATTCACGGGGGAAGGTGATCCCGGACTTCAGCTGGGCCGGGTACCGCAATGGCCAGACGCCGATCCCGTCCGTCCCAGTCGTCAAGGAGATCGGCCCTGTCGCGGGTGACAACACCGCGCACATTCAGGCCGCGCTCGACGAGGTGGGCGGGATGCCGCTCGGCGCCAACGGGTTCAGAGGGGCGCTGCTCCTCAAGGCCGGTCACTACATCGTCGACGGCACGCTCCGGATGAAGCACGACGGTGTCGTGTTGCGCGGCGTTGGCAAGGAAGCCGACACGTCGGTCAACACGGTCATCACCGGTAAGGGCGACGGAAGCAGGAGCGCGGTTCTCTTCGTCGGTGGTACGTCCGGCGGCTGGGAATCGCAGGTGCCCGGCACCAAGACCGGCATCACCTCCAGCCTGGTCACGACCGGACAGCGCCGGATCACCCTGGCATCGACGGCCAACCTCAAGGTCGGCGACAACATCATCATCTACCACCCGCACACCCAGGAGTGGATCGAGGCGATCAACGGCGGGGGGGTGGTGAACGATGCTCCCTGGACCCCCGGCAAACCACCGGAGCTGCCCATCATGTACAACAGGTACATCCGGGAGATCGTCGGCAACGACATCATCATCTGCGCCCCCGTCTTCAACGATCTGCGACGGTCCCTGTCCCAGTCCTACGTATACGTCTGGGACCGGGTTGGGCTCGTCCGCAATGTCGGTGTGGAGGATCTCCGCATCGACATGGACGATCCGTCGAGCACTAGCGAAGACCACCCGCAGAGCTGCATCTTCGTCAGCAGGGTCGAGGACGCGTGGGTCATGAACGCCGCGCTCCTGCACTTCTCGGTCTCCGGCGTCTGGGTGCAGCGCAGCACGCGGGTTACCGTGCAGCGGGTTCGGGCCGTCCAACCTCGTTCCGAGATCATCGGAGGGAGGCGGTACAGCTTCTGCGCCGGTGGCATGGCCCAGCAGGTCCTCTTCAACGACCTGATAGCGTTCCATGCGCGGCACGCCTTCATCGGCACGGGGATGAGCACCTGCTCTGGCAATGTGTGGCTGAACGGGTACAGCAAGTTTGGCTACAACGAGACCGGCGGCCATCACCGGTGGAGTCAGGGGCTCCTGTACGACAACATCCAGGAACTGTCCAACCAGAGCGAGAACGATTGGGTCCTGGCCCTGCACAATCGCGGAGACAGGGGAAATGGGCATGGCTGGTCCTCGGTGAACAGCGTGGCGTGGAACTGCACCGTCGACAACGGCAAGAAGTTGTGCGTGCAGACCCCACCCACCGCCCAGAACTTCGCCATCGGCACTACCGGCATCGTCACCGGGCAGAACTGGTACACCAACCACCAGACCGGCTACGTGGAGGGGACCAACCGCTCGGGGCTTGCACCTGGCTCCCTCTACCTGGCCCAGCTCGCCGATCGGCTCCGTGACTCGTAAGCGATGAGCGTTGGCCGCGCCTCACTGGGCTGGCCAACGCGCTCCGGCCTGCCTTCGTCCAGGCCGTCTGTCTCTGCCTTCGGCCGCCGCACGAACCCGCTGCGGATGCGTCGCACAGCATGCTCTGAGGCCGCGCGCCAGCAGACTCCGAACGGTGGCAGGAGAGGACAGAGCCGTTGATGTAGTGGGTCTTGGTGGTCTGGGCCATCGTCACGGCCATGTCGGCCTTGAGCTGGGCAAGCGATCACGCACCTTGAGGGTCGAGCGGGAGTCTCCGGAACTATTGCGGGAGGCGAACCGCTACCACCAGCAGTATCTTCACCACAACATCAACGGCTACTGCGGGATCGGAGGAACGGGCGTGGCCTGTCCGGTCGGTTTGACGTCCGGTGAGGCGTAGACCTGCAGAGATAGCTAAATCCTGGCCCATGGTCGGCCGGTACATCCGGTGTCGGGTGTGCGCCCAAGCCAGGCGATCCCACGCCAGCGCTTCGGCACGGCTCGACGGTACCCGGGACGCGGCGACGACGGCCGCTTTCGTGAGCTCGACACCGCGCTCGGGATCGCCGAGATTGCTGATCCGGTAGGCCAGCGAACCGATCAGGTTGGACTCCAGCAGAGCATCGCCCGCCTCGCGTGCCGCGCTGAGGCCGAGTTCGTAGGTCTCCTTCGCGCACTCGTGCTCCCCGGAGTCGCTGGCGATCCAGCCGGTGATCTGGGCGAACTCGCCGACCAGCGAGAGCGGAGCGGGTCCCACGTCAGCGGCGTGGCGACCTTCCTCGCACAGCTGCACCGCGGCGTTCAGCTCGCGGAAGGCGGGGCCGATCAGGTCGCCGCCGGCAAGTACGTCGTCCGCCGGCCGCAGCGCGTGAACGCGCGCGCTGAGCGCCGCCACGGTGTCCGCGCCGGCCCGACGCCTGGTGACAGGGGCAAGCCTGACGGCCTCCTCGCTGGCGGCTCTGTCCGTCTTTCGTCGCTGGGCGGGAAAAGGAGGGACACCCCAAAGCCCCAGGTCAGGCGAGGTCCGTACGCAGAGGAGCGGCCGCGCCGGGATGCAGGCGGTCCTGGCCGCGGCCGAAGAGGAGGACGTCGGTCAGCAGGTGAGCGTGAAAGACGCCGAGCAGCCCGCCCGAACGTGCCGCCGACAGGCTTCGCCGCCATGGCGCAGGCGCGCCGCTACGGCCGGTCCGACGCGAGCGGCCGCTCGCGTTGCGGATCGAGCAGCAGCGCTGCGGTCGATCGTGCGGTCGCGGCGGCGTGAACGTCGCGGTCCAGGTGGGCGGCGGTGATCGCGCCGTCGATGAGCTGGACCAGCGCGGCGATCAGGGCGTCGGTGCCGGCCGGCTGCTGCAGCAGGCGCCGCAGCAGATCCGGCAGCCATTGCCGGTGGTGGGCGATGACGGCCTGGATGCCGTCGTGGTGCGGGTATTCGGCGGCGGCGTTGACGAACGGGCAGCCGCGATAGGCAGGGCTGGACAACTGCTCGTGGAAGACGTCGAACAGGGCCAGCACTCGGCCACCCGGGTCGCCGGCCCGGGCGTGCACCTCGGCTTCGACGTGAGCGCGCCAGGTCTCGGTACGGCGCCGCAGGTAGGCGGCGACCAGGTCTTCCTTGGTACGGAAGTGCACATACATGGTGGAGCGGGAGACATTGGCGTCATTGATCACCCGGTCGATGCCGACCGCCCTGATGCCTTCGGCGTAGAACAGTAGGTCCGCGGTGGTCAGCAGGCGCTCGCGCACCGGAGAGGCCTTCGTTTCGGGCGTCATCGTCACTTCACCAGTATCGAACTGAACGTTCTGTTTGACAAATGCGGCCCAGCATCTCTAGCGTCACTCCTCGTATCGAACCGATCGTTCTGTTCGATCCGAGTGAAAGAGAGTGTGCCCCATGTCCCGTGTGCCCCTCATCGACCCCGCGACCGCGACCGGCGCCGCCGCCGAACAACTCGCTGCCACCCGGCAGACCCTGGGCGTCATCCCCAACATGGCCAAGGCGATGGCCAACAGCCCCGCCGCGCTCCAGGGCTTCCTGGGTCTGTTCGGCGCGCTGAAGCAGGGCGTGCTCCCGGCCGCGACCCAGGAACGCATCGCCCTGGCCGTGGCCGAGGCCAACGGCTGCGCCTACTGCCTGTCGGCGCACACCATGGTCTCCCGCAACGCGGTCAAGCTGTCGGAGGAAGAGATCACCGCGGCCCGCCGCGGCCACAGCTCCGACGCCAAGGCCGAGGCCGTCCTGCACCTGGCGCTGACCATCACCCGCAACCGCGGCCCGGTCGGCAAGGAGACCTTCGACGCGGCCCGACAGGCCGGGCTGAGCGACGAGGAGATCGTCGAAGTGATCGCCAACGTCGCCCGCAACATCTTCACCAACTACGTCAACGAGGCACTCGAAGTCGACGTCGAATGGCCGCTGGTCACCCCGTTCGAGCGCACCGCGTGAACCGCGAGCCCGCTACACGCGGGGCCTGCGCGTCCTGCACCAGATCGACGGCGAGGCCGACCAGCGTGTCATCGTAGAGCACGGCCGTCTCGTTCCCGCTGTGGATTTCCGGCTCTTCCGAGCTGCGGTGGGGGTGGGTCTCGACGGTGATGGCGAGGTGACTCGCGTCTCTCTCCTTACTGCGTCGCTGCCCGCGGATCGCGGCGACGAACTCCTCGGGCGCGTCGGACTCCACGCAGAGGCCGGCGCCCTCAATGATCACGGTCTTGTAGTCGGTGAAGGTCGCTTCTTGGCGTTCGCGCTCCTGGGGGCGGAAGCCGATTTGGGCGTTACCCACACGATCAGTGTCACAGATGTGCGGCGCCGTGGGCAGAGGCTAGGTGGTCGTTCGCGACCGGGCCTCGGCGGCCCAGTGGGGTGCGTTCCATTGGTCGGCGATGGTGGCGGCCTGGGTGAAGTGGGCGGCGGCCTCGGTGCGGCCTAGGAGGACGGCCAGCTCGCCGAGGGTGTGGGCGACCGGGCGCAGCGCCAACGACAGGCTCGCGGCGCCCGCCGGGGGGCCGTTGCGATGCGGAAGCAGCGTCGCGTAGATCTCCTCGGCGGCATCGCGGTCGTTCAAGGCGACGATGGCCATCGCGCGCAACGTTGTGAGGAAGGTGAAGAAGAAGTCGGGGCGGATCGGGCTGGGTGACGCGCGGACCTCGCGAGCTTCGGCGTCCAGGCCGTTGGCGTGGAGGGCGAGCGCGAGCAGGTCGGAGACCATGGGGCCAAGCACGGCGTGGAGGGCGCGAACGTCGTCCAGGTGCGCACCGAGCGTGCCCTCGTTCAGCCAGATCGTAGCCAGGGCAAGTTGGAGAAAGCCCGTGTGCACCGATCCGATGCGCCGCATGCCCTCGTCGGCCTTGATGTAGAGGCGCTCGGCGTCGGCGAATCGGCCTTCGATGAGCGCCAGGCTCGCCAGCGTGATCTCGGCGACGGCGATCGCCTCGCGCATTCGGTAGGTACGCGCGAGTTCCAGGGCCTCGGTGATCACTTGGTGCATGGTCACCGGGTCGTTGGCGGCGGCGGCGACGCCGGCATGGTTGAGCAGCCCAGTGACGCGGTAGACCGGCAGGTCGTGCTCGGTGCCGATCTCCACGAGCTCCCGGCAGAGCTCGGCGTCGCCGTGGACTTCGGCCAGGATCTCGAGTGCCGCGGCCCGCAACCGGGGTTCGGTGGCGAGGTCGAGTGCCTCCTGCGCTGCCTCTACAACCGTCGGGTCGTCCTCGCCGACCAGTTCGTGCGCGTACGCCGTCAGGAGCCGGGACCGCACCGAAGGGGTCAGGTCACGCTTCAGCAGGCGGCTCAGGCGGTCGACGATGGGCCGGTCCACCGTGCCGTACGTACGGGCCTGCCAGGCGGTCGGCTCTGTCCACGCGGTGAATGCGGCGATCATCAGGTCGTCGCGGCCCAGAGACTCTGCGTACTCCACGGCTTCACGGCGCGTCTCGCGGGCGGCTGCGACGGCCCCCGCCCGGATCTGCGCGCGCAGCAGCCTGCCGAGCAGTTCGACGCGTTCGTCCGGTCCGGTCGAGTTGGTGACGGCGTCGGTGAGGAGGTCGGCCGCCACGTCGTGGGCGTAGCGGGCCTCGGCAAGCTCGGCGGCCCGGACGCAGTAGCCGACGGCCTTTGGCGAGCCGGCGCGCGCGTAGTGGTGGGCCAGCGCCGCGATGTCGTCGGTGCCTTCAAGAGCGGCGGCGATCCGGGCGTGCATGCGGGCTGCGCGGAGGCGGCTGAGGTCGGCGACGAGCGTGTCCCTGACGAGGGCGTGGACGAAGCGGACGCGTCCGGGGGCGGGCTCGTTCAGCAGCCCGGCGATGACGCCCGCGTCCAGCGCGTCCATCACGCCGTCCTCGTCGGCGTCGGCGGCGTTCACCAGCACGTCCACCGAGCTCTCCCGGCCGGCGACCGCGGCCAGCCGCAGCACGGCTACGCCTCCCTCAGGCAGCCGTGCGAGGCGGCGCCGCAGCACGTCCCGTACGCCTTCGGGGACCTCGGAGAGGGCGACCAGCGCGCCTTCGCCGTTCAGCAGCCGGGCGCTTTCGCGCACGTAGAACGGGTTGCCGCCGGTGCGCTCGGCGATCCCTGCGATGGTCTCCTCGTCGGCCTCGCATTCGGTCCGTACGAGCTCCGCGACGGCCTCGTCGTTCAGCCCCGGCAGCGCTAGGCGGAGGGGCGTGGCGCGCGCGAGGGAGGCCAGCGTTTCGGTGAGGTGCCCGCTCTCGTCCGCGCGGTACGCGGCGACGACCAGGATCGGGGCCCGCATGCCGAGTCCGCCGCCGAGCAGTTCCAGCGTGGCGGCGTCCGCCCAGTGCAGGTCGTCCAGCACGACGGCGACCGGGCGTTCCGTGGCGACCGCCGCGAGCCACTTCCACACGGCTTGACGCAGCCGGAACCGTCCCGCGGTGGCGTCGGCGTTCACCGGCCCGGTGTCGGTGAGCAGCGGCGCGAGGTCGTCCGCGAACTCGCCCGGGGACGTGGTCGCGGCGACGGCTCTCAGCGCCTCGGTCCAGGCCCACGCGGGCGGCGCGCTGTCGACCTCGGGGCAGCGGCCGACGGCGACCAGCCACCCGTCACGTTCGAGCCGCCTGCCGAGGTGTTCCAGCAGCGTCGACTTGCCGAGCCCGGCCTCGCCGGTGACAAGGGCGATGCGGGCGCCGTCGGTGGCGGCCTCGGCGGCGGCCGTGACCAGTGCCGACAGCTGTGCCTCGCGTCCGACGAACGGCGCCTCGATGATCGGAGCCGGCCGCGGCCGCGGTGCGGCCGGCGGTGGCGGGGGTACGGTCGCGCGCATGACGTCCGTGCGCTGGGTGAGGATCGCCTCCTCCAACGCCGTCAGGTCCGGGCCGGGGTCGAGCCCGAGCTCTTCGGCGAGGATGCCGCGGGCGCGGCGGAGCGTCGCCAGCGCGTCGGCTTGGCGGCCGCTGCTCCACAGTGCCAGGGCGTGCAGCCGCCAGCCCTCCTCGCGGAGGGGCTCCTCGCGGGTGAGCCGCTCGGCCTCGGGAACGACCGCGGCGGGGTCGCCGTTTCGCAGACCCGCCGCGACGTGCAGTTCGGTGGCGACCAGGCGCAGCTCGTTCAGCCGGGCGGTCTCGGCGGCGGCCCACGGCTCGTCGGCGACCTCGGCGAACGCCGGTCCCTGCCACAGTCCCAGCGCCTCGGCGAGCCGAGCCTGGGCGGCGCGCGGATCGGTGTCCGTACGGGCCTGGTCGAGCAGGTCCTCGAACCGCCACGCGTCCACCGACTCCGGCGGCAGCCGCAGCGCATAGCCGGGCGACGCGCTCACCAGCAGCCGGGCCGGCGTGCGCGGCGGGCGTCCGGGCTCCAGCAGCCGGCGCAGGTTGGACACATACGCCTGCAAGGACATCAGCGCCCGCGCGGGCGGTTCCCCGCGCCACAGATCCTCGATCATCCGGTCGACCGGCACGACCTGCCCACGCGCCGCCACCAGCAACGCCAGCACGCCCCGCTGCCGCGGCCCGCCGAGGTGAACGGACTCACCGTTCACCTCGGCCGTGAACGCGCCCAGCACCCGGATGAAAACCATGATCCGCACATCGTACGCGGACGGTTCCAAGTCGCGCTCCAAGTCCCCTCCAAATACCCGGGAGCAGTCTGAACACGTCGCAACCGATGAAGGGCAGGAACAGATGAGCGTCAACACCCAGGAGATGGAGATCGTCCACCGCGTGCTCCGCCGTGAGTCACGGCTGCTGGTGGAACTCGTCGCGGCCGTCGCCCCGGGTGACACCGCTCGCGCCAAGGTGATCGCCGACCACTTCCGCGTCTACCGGCTGGGCCTGCACAACCACCACGAAGGCGAGGACGAGCTGCTGTGGCCGCCGCTGCTGTCCCGGGTGGACCTGGAGGCCGACATCGTCCTGCGCATGGAGGCCCAGCACGAACGCGTCGCGGCCACCCTGAGCAGGCTGGACGCCGCGGTCCCCGCCTGGGAGGCCACCGCGGGCGCCGACGAACGCGACACCCTGGTGGCCGCCCTCACCGAGCACCGCGCGGTCCTGCTGGAACACCTCGACGACGAGGAGGCCACCCTCCTCCCGCTCGCGGCCAAGCACATCACCGAACAGGAGTGGGCCTCCCTGGGTGACCACCTGGTGAACAACACTCCCAAGCTCACCCTGCTCACGCTCTTCGGCGCCGTCCTGGAAGACGCGAACCCGGCCGAGCGCGCCATCGTCCTCGGCGGCCTGCCCGCCCCGGTCCGCGTCATCTGGCACGTCATCGGCCGCCCCCGCTACGCCCGCCACGTCCGCCGTGTCCGCCGTGTCCGCGGCTGAACCCTGCCCAGTCTGAACGTCACAAGGAGAAGAACCATGTCGCTGAAGAACGTCAACACCGTCCTGGCCACCGCCGTGGTCCTGTTCACCCTCTACCTCGGGGTGTCCTTCATCCTGATTCCCGAGACGCAGGCGCCGGGCTTCGGCCTGCCGACCTGGCCCTCTGGCGACGGCGGCGGCTTCCTCAACGTGAAGGGCAGCCGCGAAATCGCGATGGGCCTGGCCATGGGCATCCTGCTGGTAACGGGCCACCGCCGCGCCCTGGGCTGGGTCCTGCTGATGGTGGCCGTCGCCCCGTTCGGCGACATGGTCATCGTCCTGGCCCACCACGGCTCCGTGGCCGCCGCGTTCGGCATCCACGGCCTGACCGCGGCACTGATCGCGGTCACGGGCCTGCTGATCCTCCGCGAGACCAGCAAGGCCCGCAAGACCCAGGAGGCCGCCGCCCCAGCGCCCGCCGCGCAGCCCGCCTGACGTCTGCGCGCCCCGAAGGGGTGGCCCGAGAACATGTATTCCTTCGCATTTTCTGAGAACTCGAAAAGGAGACGACGATGACGATCAACGATCTGCGCGGTGTCCTCAAGGGGCGCGTGCTCCTGCCCGATGACGACGGCTTTGAACAGGCGGCCACCGCGTGGAACCTGACCGTCAGGCAGCCGGTGGCGGCCGTGGCGGAGGCCGCGGATGCCGATGACGTGGCGGCGCTCGTGCGATACGCGCGGCGGGCGGGTATGACGGTGACCGCGCAGCCGAGCGGGCATGGCGCCTCGGGTGATGTGGAAGGCCTGATCCTGCTGCGTACCGGCCTGCTGAACGAGGTGGAGGTACGCGCGGAGGAGCGCATGGCCCGGGTGGGCGCGGGCGCCAAGTGGGGGCAGCTGCTGGCGGCGGCCGGTCCGCTGGGCCTGACCGGCCTGTCCGGCAGCGCGCCGGGGGTCAGCGTGACCGGCTACACCCTGGGCGGTGGGGTCGGCTGGTTCAGCCGCAAATACGGCTTCGCCTCCGACAGCGTGCGGGCTATCGACATCGTGGACGCCGATGGCCGGCCGGGCCGGGTGACCGCCGAGTCCGATCCCGAGCTGTTCTGGGCGCTGCGCGGCGGTGGCGGGGACTTCGCGGTGGTGACCGCCCTCGAACTCGAACTGTATCCCGCGCCAGTCCTGTACGGCGGGCGCGTGATCTGGCCGGAGCACCGGACCAGGGAGGTGTACGACGCGTTCCTGGAGATCACCGCCGAGGCGCCACGTGAACTCAGTGTCTGGATCAACCGGCTCCAGCCACCCGGCGCGCCGCCGATGGTGACGCTGGATCTGGCCTACCTGGGTGAGGCGGCTCAGGGAGAGGACCTGCTGGCGCGCATCGACAAGATCGAGGGCGCGATCTCCGACAGCCGCGGCGTCGTCCCGGTTGCCGACCTGGGTGACATCAGCGCCGAGCCCACCGCTCCGGCCCCCTCCATCGCTCGTGCGGAGCTGCTCACCGGCCTGGACGCGGACGCGGTGGAGCTCCTGCTGGCCAAGCCGGTCGAACCGCTCATCAACGTGCAGATCAGGCACCTGGGAGGGGCGCTCGCCGAGCCGGGCGGCGGGGCCGGTGCGAGCGGTGCGGTGGCTGAGCCGTACCTGCTCGGCCTGCTGGGTCTCGGCCTGCCGCACGCGGCCGATGCGACGCGCGCCAAGCAGGCCGAGGTCGTGGCCGACCTGGAGGACTACATCAGCGGCCGCAAGCCGTACACCCTGCTGTCCCCCGGTGACACGGCGGCGAAGTCCTTCTCCGGCAGCGCGCTCGCGCGGCTGCGGGAGATCAAGCGGGCCCGTGACCCGCACAACGTGTTCCGCGCGAACTACCCGGTGCTCGGATAGATCGGTTCCCAGCAGGTCACGGCCCCTCCGCCCACCGGGGCGGCGGGGCCGCACCGAACCCGCGTGACAGATGTCGCCGCGAGCTGTGTGAAGGCCGCGTTTCAAGAGCAGAAAGGAGCGCCCCCGCCCTCGGACGCGGGGCGCTCTTTCGCGCGAGAACAGTGTCAATAGCGTTTCAGCCTCGACTCCGCGACAGGCACCCGTGCTCGACCAGTGGAAAGGCCATACACCACGGCGGCCGCGGAGGCCTCGCCGGCGCCCCGGAGTTCCGTCGTCGGACCGCGTTCCACCAGCGGTAACGCTTATTGACACTGGAAGCTCCAGACGGTCTGTAACTTTCTGGATCGTCGGCGTGTCTTGCATGCAAGCACGTGGCGGGATGCGGAACGGCTCAACGTTTCAGAGGTGGCCACGCTCGATCGCCGTCACTTCACGGTGGTCCGCCCTGGCCACACCAGCGCGCTGCTCCTCCTACCGGAAACGCTTTGAATAGCGGCCTGGGGTGAAGTGCTACCACTGGTATCGGACATTCAGCGCACGGGATGGGACGAAAGCTTCGCTAACCTCTTCAGGTGATTTCCTACCGTGCGATCGTCCCTGCGGAGCTCGACCGTGTGACCGCGTGGGTCGTGACCGAGCCCGTCGGCTGGATCGCCGCCGACCGTTACCTCACAGAACTGGCCGAGAACATGTACCGGCCGGAGTGGACGTGGATCGCCGAGCTCGGCGACCGGGTCGTGGGACGGGCGGTGTGGTGGGGGCCGAGGGACAGCGCGTACCCGGTCGCGCTCGACTGCCTCGACGTGGATCCCGCAGTGGGTGAGCGCACCGCCGTCGCCGCCGAACTGATCAGGGCCGCGCTGGCAGTGTTCCCGCGGCCGGTGCAGTACGCGATCAAGGCGGCCGGCGGCTGGCGTGACGATCCGACCACCTTGGCGGCCGTGGAATGGCGGCGAGCGGCAGCACACGCGGCTGGCCTCACCCGGGAGGTGGAGCGGCTGCAGTTCGAGTGGGCGCCGGCCGACGGGGTGCCCCCGGCGGCCGGGGCGCTGCGGTTCGCCGAGGCGTCCGATGAGAAGTTCCTGGCGGTGTTCACGAGAATCGCCGAGGGCAGCCTGGACTTCCAGACCCGAACGAGCGTGGTGGCCAAGGGCGTGGACGCGACCGCGCGCGAAGAGATGGACTTCTATCTCGGAGCGCCGGGCAAGCGGGAGTGGTGGCGGATCGCCTATACGCACGAGGGGGAGGTGGCAGGTATGGCGATCCCCTCAGCGACGCCGTACAGCGTGAACGTGGGGTATCTCGGGGTGGTCCCGGAGTTTCGGGGGCGTGGATACGTGGACGAGGTACTCGCCGAGATAACCCGCATGCACGCGGCCAACGGAGAGTCGCGCGTCACCGCCACCACCGACGTGGGCAACGCGCCGATGGCGGCTGCATTCCTGCGCGCCGGATACCGCAACACGGAGATCCGGATCAACCTCTCCAACGAGCTCCAAACCTAAGGACCTGTTGCCGTGGGCGGAGCGCTGCCACCAGCAGTATTTGTTTGAAGTTCCGAACGGATACTGCGGCGGCGGGCGGGGCACCGACTGGTTCGGCACGCCAGCACCGCACATGCGGCGGCCGGGCCTGGGACCAGCCGCCCCTCGCGGCCGTCGGGGGGTCATCCGAGGTCACGACGGTGGAGCCCGGCCAGACCGGCAGCGGTGAGCCCGGCGGCGAGGACGGCCAGCAGGACCAGCGGCGTCATGGTGAATTCGGCGACCGGAAGCCCAGGGGTCTGCGCGAACGGCGACGCCTTCAAGATTGACGGGTCGGCGCCCAGTAGTTCCACCGCGAACTCGAGCACGAGGCACAGGCCGAGCGCGGTATAGGGGACGATCGCGGCGAGCCGTGGCATCAGGCCGTACACCAGCGCCGAGATGGCGGCCAGCACCAGGACCGAAGGCAGCCGCGTCAGGCTCGCACCCAACAGCCGTGGAATCTCGCCGCCCGGATCTCCCGTGGACAGCCCGTAGACCAGACCCATCCCGAGACCAAGCCCAGCGAGCACGATCCCCGGCCCCGCCACGACGATGGCCAGGTGACCGCCTGCCCAGCGCAGCCTGCCGACCGGGCCGGCCAGGATGGTCTCGGCACGGCCGGAGGTCTCTTCCGCCCGCAACCGCAGGGTCGCCTGAATCGCGTAGACCGTGATGACCTGGCTCATCAGGTAGATGACGAAGGCGAAGAAGCCGTCGACGGGACGGCCACCGCCACCCATCCGCTCCATCAGGCCTCTGAGGGCCTCGCTCGCGTTCAGTTGTTCGGTGACGCTCCGCGCCACGCCTCCCAGGCCGGCGCCGAACGCGGTGAACGCGACGGCCCAGGCGAGCAGCGTGCCCCTCTGCAGCCGCCACGCCAGGGAAAGCGAAGTGCGCAAGCCCGGCGCCGCGTCGGCGGGACCGAGCCGGGGCGGGAGGATTCCGGCCCCCAGGTCCCGGCGTGCGGATATCCGGTAGGCGCCAGCCACCAGCAGCAGGATCAGGCCGGTGACGGGCAGCAGCGGCCAGTAGTGGTCACCGGCGAAGGGGCGCATGTGCTGGGTCCAGCCGAACGGCGACAGCCAGGACACCCAGGAACTCTTCTCGACGTCCGCGATCGCGCGCACCGCGTACAGGACGCCCATCGCCGTGGCGGCGATGCCGCCGGCGGTACGCGAGCTTTCGGTCAGCTGGGCAGCCAGGCCCGCGAGCGCGGCGAAGATCCAACCGGCGGCGGCGACGGACAGCCCCATCACCAGGGAACCCCGTGGAGGCAGCCCTTGGCCCATGAGCCCCAGTGCCACGACAAGGGCGGTGACCAGGTTGGCCGCGAACGCCACGATCAGCGCGGCCGTCAGTGCCGCGTGCCTGCCGACTACGGTCGAGCCCAGCAGTTCGCTACGGCCCGCTTCCTCCTCCCCACGCGTGCTGCGGATCACCAGGAACATGCTCGCCAGCGCGATCAGCAGGGCGGCCTGCCCGCGTACTCGCCAAGCGGCGAGCCCTCCGGCGGACGAGTCATAGATCGGGCCGATCATCATGAGCTGTGTCGGGTCGCCGTTGGTCGTGTGGAGGAACGCCTGCCGCGCCTCTTCAGTGGGATAGGCGCTGGCCACCGAGCTCGCGATGCCGATCACGAGCATCGCCACGAGCCCGAACCAGACCGGTAACCTCACCCGGTCGCGTCGCAGGATGAGCCGGATCAGTCCGCCGGTGCCGGTGAGAGTGCTCATCGCTGTGCCACCGCGTGCTTTCCGGTCGCACCCGCGCCGGACAGGTCGTCTTCGTAGTGGCGCAGGAACATCTCCTCCAGCGTCGGTGGCTGGCTGACCAGGCTCCGCACGCCGACTTTCACGAGCTCGCCCAACAACGCGTCCAGCGCATTGCCATCGACCTGGCAGCGCAGCCGATTGCCCTGCGTCCACAAGTCGTGCACGCCGGCTGATCCGGCGAGCTGGGGGACGGGGCCCGCGAGCTCGGCCGTGATCGAGGTGCGGGTGAGGTGACGCAGTTCGGTGAGTGTGCCCGTCTCCACCGTGCGGCCGTGCCGGATGATGCTCACCCGGTCGCACAGGGCCTCGACCTCGGCGAGGATGTGGCTGGACAGCAGCACTGTGCGTCCCTTGCGCCGTTCTTCCTGGATGCTCTCCTGGAAGACCACCTCCATCAGCGGGTCGAGCCCGGAGGTGGGCTCGTCCAGGATGAGCAGGTCGGCATTCGAGGACAGCGCCGCGACCAGGGCCACTTTCTGCCGGTTGCCCTTGGAGTAGGCCCGCCCCTTCTTGCGTGGATCCAGCTCGAAGCGCTCCAGCAGTTCGGCTCGGCGATGGGGGTCGAGCCCGCCGCGCATCCGGCCGAGCAGGTCGATCGCCTCGCCACCGGACAGCGTCGGCCACAGTGTCACGTCGCCGGGCACGTACGCCAGTCGGCGATGCAGTGTGGTCGCGTCTCGCCACGGATCGCCGCCCAGCAGCCGAGCCGTGCCGGAGTCCTGACGTAGCAGGCCGAGCAGGACCCGGATGGCAGTGGACTTGCCGGCCCCGTTCGGACCGAGGAATCCGTGCACCTCACCGGCCCGGACCGTGAGGTCCAGACCGTCGAGTGCCCGTGTCCGGCCGAAGGTCTTGACCAGCTCGGACACGGAGATCATGGTTGACATGTTTCGCACACTACATGAACTTCACGAAATTCGTGAAGTATCGATAGTCTGTAATCTGGGGCCTGCAGAGACGACGCGCAGAGGTGTGCATGACCGAGAGAATCGACAGCGAGAGCGGCATGATCGAGAGAATCGACAACGTGCCCACGGCCGATGCGCTGCGGTTCCTCGAACGCTTCGCCGTGGTCATGTCCGACTCGGGCTATCCGCGCATGGCCGCGCGCGTGCTCTCGGCGCTCCTCATCGCCGACGACGGCCGGCGTACCGCCGCCGAACTCGCCGACCTGCTGCAGGTCGGCCCGTCGGCCGTCTCGGGTGCGGTGAAGTATCTGATGCGGGTCGGGATGGTGACCCGTGAGCGGGACCCCGGAGAGCGTCGTGATCATTACCGCGTCGACCAGACGGCGTGGTACAAAGCGGCAGCATCGAGTGACGAGGTGTTCCGTCGCTTCGAGGAGGGCGCACGCGACGGGGCCGACGTATTGGGCACGGACACGCCCGCGGGGGCCCGGATGGACGAGACCCGGCGCTTCTTCGCGTTCCTCCGCAGCGAGGTCCCCCTGCTTCTGCACAAGTGGAACGAGTTGAACGCTCAGCCCGCAGAGCAGCCGGCCGGCCCGGATCGAGGGGCCCTGTGATGGCGCCTGGCGGCCACCGCAGCGCGCATCCAACGTGTCCGCCGACGGATGCAGCACCTGACGTGATGGCTGTCAGCGAGGAGCCGAACAGACGCTCGCCTGACGTATTGCTTGACGTGAATTGCTGCCACCAGCAGTACCCCGCCTGCATGGTCACAAGTACGCCATCGACGCGGTGGTCGAAGTCTGAAGCCGGCGTCCGGCGGCTGATGGTTTGCGCCGCCTAGGTCTTGTGCGGGTGTGGACGTACGGAGATTTCCAGGACGGTGGCCTGTGCGCCGTCGGCGTCTAGGAGGTGCTCTTCCACGGTGGGACCGGCGACGTCCATGTGGTGGCGGTCCAGCCAGCCGAACAGGTCCTGCCCGGCCTGAATCACGCCGGCGGCCGGGACGACGGCACGTACGACGGCGCGGGCGGGCAGGATGAGCTGCTTGCCGCCGCGCTCCGTGGTCACCGCCGCGGCGAACCCACCCGTCGGATGCCCGCGCAGCCAGGTCAGCAGGGTCGCGGGCGGTGCCGGGCAGACGGTGGCCAGATTGGCCGGATGATCGAGACGTAGATGGCGTACGCGCAGGCGGCGCGGACCCACCGTGGTCTGCTGCGGCAGAATCGACATCGGCGTCGCGAGGTGGTCCTCCGCGTGAGCCGCAGTCGCGGCCAGGGCGGTGATGTCACGCCGGATGCTCGTCAGGGTCTCGGCCACGGCCTGCCGCAGCTGCGCCTCGGGCGCGTCCAGCAGGTCCGCGATCTGACGTAGCGGCAGGCCGAGGCGCTGCAATGCACGGATGCGTTCGAGCCGGGACAACTCGGCCACGCCGTACCAGCGATAGCCGGTGGCACGGTCTACCGCGGCGGGGAACAGCAGTCCGATTTTGTCGTAGTGGCGCAGTGTGCGTTCCGAGACGCCGGCCATGCGCGCCAGTTGTCCGATCCGCCACATCTCGACCCCTCGTGTTGACCTTGTCCCTGCGTCAGAGTCCTACCGTCACCGTTCATGACCGACTCGAACCCTCGGACCCGGCTTGCCGGTGTACTGCTGCTGAGCTCGCTGGTTGCCATGATCGCCGGTGCGGCCATCGTGGTGCCATCGGGGCTTACCCTGAATCCGTCCGATCCCGACGCCGCACTGGCCGCGGTGGGCGAGCACGTCGGGCTGCACCTGGCCGAGCTGGCCCTCGACGTGCTGGGCTGGCTGGCGCTGACCGCTGCAGGGCTGCTCGTGGCCGGTGGCTCGGCCGAGGCGCCCAAGCCGTATCTGGTGGTGCTCGCCGGCGGGTTGCTGGCGGCCGCCGGGCTGGCAGGCATGCTCCATGACGCCGGCAACCTGGCGCTGACCCAGCTGACCGCCGTCCCTGCGGCCGCCACCGTGGCCGGGGCGGTACTCCTCACTGCCAAGTGGATGGTGAACCTGGCGGGGCTGCTGTGGGTCGCGGCCACCGCCGCCGCTGCGGCCGGTGTCCCGATGCCCGCGGGGCTTCGCCGTACCGGTGCGATCGTCGCGCTCCTCGGTCTGGTCGCGGTCGCGCTTCCGTGGACGACCGGCGTCAAGGGGCCGTCGGCGGTGATGGAGCAGCTCGGGTACGCCCTCCACTTGCCGATCATCTTGTGGTACGGCGTATTGGGCTGGCGATATCTACGCGGTAGGTGACCAGGTGGTACGGCTGGGCCAGGTGATCGAGCGTCTTGGCATGCTGACCGATCACATCCGCATGGCCGATTTCCCATTTGGCAGGCGGACAGGTTGATCTACAGTGCGGAGAAAGGCCTGCTGCCGGTCAACATCGATCCGTCCAACCACGTATCTCAGAACGTGTTCTGACTTACGCTCGGGATGTGTGCGCGAGCCATGCCGACGCCGTCACCTTCTCCGACTTGTCAAGAAACCCTCGAGCCGTCGCCGAACGCGCGGCGCGCCCAGGGCGAGTGCGCGTCACTCATCGCGATGCCCCGGATTTCTATCTGACCGCGGCGGATCGTGCAGAAGATCGCGAACGAACGTTGGCCACGGCGTCCCGGCTGTTCCTCGCCTTGATCAAGCACGATCCCACCGCGGGTGCGTTGGTCATAGCCATGCCGGAGGTCTTCCCCTGGGTACGCCACCTTTCCCCGGCCGAACTGCGTGCCTTCACTCTAGAGCTGGTCGAGGCGCTCTCCGACGCCGCGGAGTTGGAGTGGCCGGGCTCGCGCGTGGTCCGAGACGCGAACCGCGAGATGTCAACCGAGATCGACGTCACGCAATTGGGATCGCGCCGAAATTCCGAGCTTGGGAAACAATCGGTACAGGTGGGAACCGACCGTTCTCGGGCTGAGCGACAGCCGTTCCCCGATCTCGCGGTTGCTTAGCCCATTGGCCGCGAGTTGGGCCACTTCCAGCTTCTGTGGGGTGAGCAGCGCCGCGGCATCGGAACCTTCTTCGTGTGCCGCGCCGCCCGTTGCCCGCAGTTCCGTCCGAGCACGCTGTGCCCATGGCACAGCACCGAGACTGTCGAACAGCGCGACGGCGATCCGCAGTTGGGTGCGGGCATCGGCTCTGCGACGGTTACGGCGCAGCCATTGACCGTAGAGCAACGCCGCTCTCGCCTGGTTGAACGGCCGGTCCGCGACGTCGTCGGGAACCAGCGCGAGCCGGTAGTGATGTTCGGCCGCTTCGTCCTCTGCCAACAGCGCACGGCAGAGATGCAGGCGCGCGCGCACCCACGCCGTGCGTTGCTCGGCCAATGCAACAAAACGCTCGACTGCCGCGGTGGCCAGATGCGGCTGGTCGCTGCGCACCGCGGCCTCGACCAGGTCCGCGACTGTACTCAAGGCGATGTATTGATGCCCGTACCGGGAGCCGGGGGTGTCCACCTCGGCCAGCCTCGCGCAAGCCTCCTGCGGATTGCCCTCGGCCATGGCCAGCAACCCCAGCGCCGCGGTCGCCATCGCGGACGCGACACGCTGCCGCAGCGGAACCGCGATGGCCAGTGCCCGTTCCGCATACTTGCGGCACTCCGCGCCATCGCCGCGTACGGCGGCGAATCGGGCGAGGATCGCGAGGAGGTTGGCCCGCAACCCGCGCTGCCCCGTTTCGTGGGTGAACCGCAGGCCCTCCTCGGCATGTGCGATCCCCTCAGACCAGCGGCCCAGCCGAAACTCAAGGTCGGCTTGGTAGAACAGCAACTCGGTCAGTGAAGCCGATGACCCCAGGGCGCGCAGCCGCTGCCCGGCTACTTCGGCGAGCCGGCAAGCCTCGTGCGGGTCCGGCCCAAGCCAACCGATCGCCGCCGCCCACATCCACGGGCGCCCGCCTCCCCCTGGTTGGCTCCGCTCTAGCGCACTGGGCAGCTCCCACAAAGCCGACCCGGTGAGTGTGCCTTCCGCTAGCCCTCTTGCGGCCCGATGCGTCATCTGGTCGCAATCCAGCTCGGCGATACGCGTGGTGGCCAGCGCCGACGCGTCGAGGTCACCGGCATGAAAGGCCGCGTTCGAGGCCAGCGTGAGAGTCCAGGCGGCTTCCTCCGGGTCAGTCAGCGCCATCAGCTCCGCGCAACGCATGAGATAGAAGTAGGCCACGGCCGGGTCGCCGTCGTACAGCTCGATGGTCCCGTTCATCTGTGCCAAGGTCACCGCAGGAACAGATTCGGCCATGACCTCCTCGACCAAGGTCCGCGCCAGGCCGAGCTGGCCGGAGTCCAGGGCGGCGAAGGCCGCGGTGACGATGCGACGACGTCGGCCGTCGGACGTGGTGCTCAGCCGTGCGGCCCGCTGCAGCACCGAGGCCGTGGCCGCTTCGCCACCGCGGCGTCGAACCGCGTCGGCACTGCGTTCCAGCGCACTGGCCAGTTCTTCGTCGGGCACTGTCGCGACCACCGCGCGATGCCAGGTGGCGCGGTCGGTTTCGCCATCGGCGTCCAACTGCGCGGCGATGGCCCGGTGTGCGGCACTGCGTGATTCGAATGAGGCGTCGGCGTAGACGGCGGAGCGGATCAATGGGTGCCGGAATCGGAGCCCGCCGTCGGCGAGTTCGATCAGCCCTGACCGATTCGCGGCCTCGAGGCCGTCCGCGCGCAGATCCAGCCTGGCCGCGGCACCCAGCACCGTGTCGGCGTGCCCGATCTCCTCGGCTGCCGCGACCAGAAGCAGATCACGGCAGTCGGTGGGGAGGGCGTGCACCTGGCGGAGGAATGCCCTGCGCACACGGGCGCTGACCGGCACGGTCCCGGACATCGCGAGATCCTCGATGAGATGGTCCCGCTCGGCTAGGTCGGCGAGTTCGGCCAGGGCCAGGGGGTTTCCGCCGGTGGCCCTGAGGACCGACTCGAGCAGGTGACTGGGCAACACCCAGCCACGCTCGGCCAACAGCCGCGCCGCGTCCTGCGTGGGAAGCCCTCCCAGCTGGAGTTCAGGAAGGTCGGTGGTGTCCACCGCGGTCGGTTCAGGGTTCCTGACCGCGAACAGCGTCGCGATCGGCTCGGTGCCCAGCCGTCGCGCGGCGAACAACAGGGCTGACGCCGAGGCCCGGTCCAGCCACTGCAGGTCGTCGACCACGACCAGCACGGGTTGCCGCGTGGCCGCCTCGGCCAGCAGTGCGATCACCGCTGCGGAAACCACGAAATCGGAGGCCGAGGAATCGGTGATGCCCAGCGCTCCACGCAGGGCCTCTGCCTGAGCTGCCGGTAACGCGTCCAGGCGGTCGAGCAACGGCCGCAACAGTTGGTGCAGCCCGCTGAATGCCTGCTCGATCTCGGATTCCACACCTGCGCAGCGCAACACCCGCATGCCCCGGGGGTGAGCGGCAAGATCGGCCGCGTGGCGCAGCAAGGTGCTCTTGCCGATGCCCGCCTCGCCACGTAATACCAGTGCCCCGCCGTTACCGGCGTGCGCTTCCGCGAGAAGGCCGGCGATGGCGCACTGTTCCGCTCGGCGTCCGTACACGGCGATGACATTACGGATCAGACATCACGATTGCAGTCGGTTTGACTCAAGCGCACCCGCTGCGACATGCCTGATGCTGGCACGGCCGAACTTGATCGATACCCACCGACGAGGGGACGAAGGAAGTCACCGTGTCCATGACGACCCAGGAGCCGGGGCCCATACCCGGCCGATCCCGCGGAACACGTCAGCGCCCGGAAAGCAGGTCCAGAAGCCGGAGGCAGCTGTTCTCATTGGGGGCGCTGGCGCTGGTCAGCTTCGCCTTTCTCGCCTTCTCGCTGCCGCCGTACCTGACGCTCGACCCGAGCCAGTCCAGGTTCCCGATCCGGGACGACTTCGCGCCGCATTATCCGCTGATGGTGACCCACATCTTCTTCGGTACAGTGGCGCTGCTGGCCTCATGCGTACAAGTGTCGACCTGGATGCGCCAGCGTTATCCCGCCGTACACCGGTGGAGTGGGCGGGCGTACGTCCTGGGTGGGGTCCCACTAGTGGGCGTGCCTGCCCTGATCATCGCGCCGCTGAGCCACAACGGCTTCGGCGCCCAAGTGGGCAACACCTTCTGGGCGTTTTTGTGGCTGTTCAGCACCATTGCCGGATACCGGATGGCGCGGCAGCGCCGGTTCGCCGACCACCAGGCGTGGATGATCCGCAGCTTCGCTCTGATCTGGGCGATCGTGCTGAACCGGCTGTGGGCGGTATTGTGCGTCCTTCCGCTCATACCGCAGCTGGACACCACCTTTGGCGGCGACCAGCAAGCGATGATCCAGGCTGCGGCCGGTCCGAGCATCTGGCTGAGTATCGTGGTCAACCTGATCATCGCGGAATGGTGGCTGCAACGACGTGGTGCGGCCAAGCGGCGCGCACGGATCCTACCGCCACCCGCCTAGGTATAGGAACCTGGCCCGGCCGCCTTATGGTTGCCGCATTGGTCAGGCTGCTCCTGGTCGGTTCAACGTTGTTGTGGTCACCGTCGATGGTACGGGTCGTGGACGAGCTGTATCGCTGCCTTCCCGACCTGCCGGACGAGGTGCGTACCGAACACACCGACATGGCCCGCCAACCGCTGGTGCGAATGGTGGCCGAGCGCGAACGCGCCCCTCGCGGAGGGGCACCGCCACTGTCCGGTCCAACAGGCGTGAGGCCGGAGCAGCTGTGATCGACGCGCTCATCGGGCTGTGGTCGGCGCCCGTCATGGCCCACCCGAACAGAAGGGAAACCTCATGAAAGTCATTGTGGAGCAGGGCAAGTGCTGCAGCGCCGGCACGTGCGTGCTCATAGCGCCGGAGGTGTTCGATCAGCGCGACGACGACGGGATCGTGATCCTGCTGGATGAGCGACCACCCGAGGAACTCCACCCGATCGTCCACGAGGCGGTCAGCGTGTGTCCGGGCGCGGCGATCTCGACCAGCGAGGATACGTGATTGCGCCGGACCACGTGCTGGTGGTCGGCGCCTCCGCCGCCGGTCTGGCCACGGTGGAGGCCTTGCGCCGCAAGGGTTACCTGGGTCGCGTGACCGTGCTGAGCGCCGAGCCCCACCTGCCCTACGATCGGCCGCCGTTGTCGAAGCAGGTCCTTTCTGGCATCTGGGAGCCCGAGCGGGCCCGGCTGCGGTCCGCAGCCGTGCTGTCGGCGTTGGATGCGCAGTTCGTTCTCAGTGATCCGGCGGGCGGTCTGGACGTCTCGGCACGCGCTGTCCACACGGTGTCCGGGCGCGTCCTGGTCGCGGACGCCGTCGTCGTGGCCACTGGGCTGCGGCCCCGCACGTTTCCCGGGCAGGCCGGTCTGGCCGGTGTCCACGTGTTGCGCACGCTCGACGACGCGCTGGCGCTGCGGTCGGACCTGCTGTCCAGCTCGCGGGCGGTGGTCGTGGGGGACGGCGTGCTCGGCGCGGAGATCGCCGCCACCGTGTGCGGCATGGGGGTGCCGGTCACGATGGCCGGCCCGCAGCCGGCGCCGCTGGCCTATCAGTTCGGTCCGCTGGCCGCAGGGCTGCTCGCCGATCTGCATGCCGAGCGCGGGGTCGACCTGCGGCTCGGGGCCGCGGTCACGGGGTTGGTCGAGCGGCACGGGCGGGTGACCGGGGTGTGCCTGGAGACCGGCGCGGTGCTGCCCGCCGACGTAGTCGTGGTGGCGTTCGGTGCCGCACCGGCGACGGAGTGGCTGGAGAACAGCGGACTGAAGGTGGACGACGGGCTGGTGTGCGACTCCCGCTGCCGCGCGGCGGAGGGCATCTACGGGGCCGGTGACGTGGCCCGCTGGCACCATGAGACGCTCGGCGCGTCGCTACGGCTGGAAAACCGCACCAACGCCACCGAACAGGCGATCGCCGTCGCTGGCAACATCCTCGGCGACGATCATCCCTACACCCCGGTGCCGTACTTCTGGACTGACCAGTTCGACGCCAAGATCCAGGGACACGGGGTGCTGTCCCCGGACGCCGAGGTGTCCATCGTGGACGGCCAGGTGGCCGACCGCCGCTTCGTCGCCGCCTACCGCCGCGACGGCAAGGTCACCGGCGTACTCGGCTGGAACATGCCCAAGCAAGCCCGCCTGCATCGGCAGGAACTGCTCAGGGCTTAGGTAGTCCTAGGCGGAAAGTCATGACCGGCCAGGTGGATGTTGAGAGTGAGGTAGGCCGCCGGCGAGGTGCACGTGGCTCGGGTCCTTTTCCGCCGGCCCCCTCCCGAACCGTGCGGGCGGCGTTAACCGCACGCGGCTCTCCAGTGATCACTTCCGGGGATGGCTGTGCCGCGTCCGTTGTGGATGTCGTGATGGCACGTTGAGCAGACCACCAGGGTTTGCGTCGGCGTCGTGCCATCAGTTCCACCCATGGCGGCCGATCGGCTCGACATCACCGCCGGACAGCACACCGCCCGCCCGACGCGCCTGTTCGCCTCCTGACCACCGCGCCCGGTCGATGTCGGCGAGGTGGGCCAGGATGGCGGTGGCGTCGAAGGGGTCCAGGCTCAGCAGGCGGACGGTGGCGGTGGCCGGGCCGCTGACGCTCTCGTAGGCGGCTGGACTATTGGAGATAGGTTCAGTAGATGCGCTGTTCGCTGGGTTATCATCCATAGGCCGAGTGGGGCCCGCGATGGTTTCCTGGGTGCCATGAGATCTATGACCGCCGAAAGACGCACGGTCGTACCCGCCCGCGAAGGCCGTGCCGTGCGGGTGACCGCCGGGCAGCGCGTGAGCGTCGTCGATCTGGAGGGCGGCCAGGTCGGTGATGTCTTCGCCTTCGTCCCCGCATCCGCCGGGTCCGGCGGTTCCGCTGAAGCCCTGACCGAGCACCTGAGCGCCGCCCACACCCGCGGCTCCACGAACCGGCTCTTTCCCGCGGTGGGGCAGCAGTTCGTCACCGACCGCCGCCGTCCTCTCCTCACCCTGGTCTCCGACACGTCTCCGGGCTGGCACGACATGCTGATCCCGGCCTGCGACCCGGCCCGTTACGCCGCGTTGGGAGTGGAGGGCGTCCACGCCTCGTGCGCGGACAAGCCGGAGGTGAGCCGGTGTCCGCGCTTCACCATGAAGACGGGGCGGTCGTCGTAGCTGGACCAGTTTCCGCCCGTCCGCAGTTCGACGTCCGGATGCTCGCGGAGGCCGTCGACGATGTGCGTGATCCAGTTGCGGCGGGCGCCGACCTCCCCGTCCGCCAGTGCCTTTAGGTACGGGCCCGCCACGCCTGCCGCGATCGTCATGGCCTGACGCGTGTCGGCTGCTGGGTAGCTTCCGACGAGATGGATGTGGCGGCTTGGCATGTTTCTCCTCCTCGTCAGCCCGCCACCACGCGGCAGCGGCGTCGTGGCCGTGTTCTGCGTTAGGGTGCGCTCCCCGAGTGTGATGAGTTTCGACCCTCCGGTCGAGCAGCAGCCGATCGAATTTCGAGAACGTCTCGCCGGTGCGTGCTGATCCCCCGTTCACGCGCCTGGCATGAGCGGCAACATCCGCTTGGGCCTGCTTGTCCCGATGACCTGCACGGCGTGGACATCTACGATCAGCCGGTCGCTTACCTGGAATTCTTCATGGCAGTCGGCTGCCCTGTCGGGCTGACATCAGCCGATGAGGCGTCTGCGCCAGTCGATCGTCCTCGGCTTGACCGGCGACGACGGGCAGGCCCTCGGCCGAGCCGACGTCGGTGAACGCCGGAGGCAGCCCCGGTGGGTGGCGGGAACGGCGTAGGGGACACGTCGGGCCCGCCCGCGGTGGGGATACCCGGACGGGGCACGGCGGTGGGCTTGCGCGCTTCCCGGGCCCCATCCAGGCGTTGTCAGGCGTCTGTGCTCGTGTCCGTGCTCGCGTAGTGCTCGGCGATTTCGTCGCTCGTCGTCAGCCACACGCCGGAGTGGTTGGCGATGTACTCGAGCGCCTGGCCGAGGTACTTCGCCCGGAACGCCTGGCCGATGACGAACGGGTGCAGCGCCAACGCCATGACGCGCCCGCTGTCGGCGGACTCGGCATAGAGCTGGTCGAGCTGGTCCTTGACCAACTGCACGAAGTCGCCGCCGCTCATGCCGTGCATCGTGAAGATGCCCAGATCGTTGAGTTCGAGCGAGTACGGCACGCTCAGCATCCCCGGGACGTTCAGCCGGTACGGCTGGTCGTCGTTGGTCCAGTCCAGCACGTAGCTCAGGCCGAGCTCGGCGAGCAGGGACGGCGTCTGGAACGTCTCGGTGAGCGCCGGCCCCAGCCAGCCGCGCGGCCGCTGCCCGGTGGCCTTCTGGATGGTCTCGACCACCTCGGTCAGGTAGGCGCGCTCGTCGCCGACGTCGGCCTGGAGCGTGGAGTTGTTCTTGCCGTGGGCGAGCCACGCCCAGCCGCGGGCGTTGCCCGCCTCGATGATCTGGGGGTACTGCTCGCACACGTCGGCGTTGAGCAACACGCTCGCCCGCAGCCCGTACCGGTCGAGGATCTCCATCACGCGCCAGATCGCCACCCGCGGCCCGTAGTCGCGCCAGCCGTAGTTCAGCGGATCCGGCACCAGCGTGGTGGTCGCCTCGTTGATGCTGGTGGAGGGGCGGTCGATCGTGAAGTGCTCAACGTTCAGGCCCACGTAGAAGACGGCGCGGTGGCAGACACGGTGAAAGGCACCGTCTCGCCCCATCTGACCCGCCTGCTGGTTCACGCGGGCCTGGATCGGTCGCGCCTGGTCGGTGTTCCCGGCCTCGCCGTGCTGGATGAAGACGGGATCCGCATCCCCACCGCAACCTGCCTGCGGGTCTGGGAACTGGTCTCCGGTCCGGCGTGGCAGGCGGGCGGCAGCAAGCGGGTCATGGAGCTGTGGCGGCCGGGTGCGCTGGGCGTGTGGGACTACCTGTTTTCCGTCTCCGGCACCCTCGGCGACGCGCTGGATGTCTCCAGCCGCCACTTCACGGCCATCGCCGACCCCGCAGACCGGCTCCTCGTCATGCGCGACGACGACGGGGTGACGGTCACCTATCAGGGCCCCTACCGAGACCATCCGGAATACCCGAGGATCGGGGAACTGGTGCCGCACATGCTGCTCCAGGTGGCGAGCTCGGGAGCCGGGCGGCGGCTGGCGCCGGTGCGCGTACGGCTGCCGCACCGCCCACCTACCTCATCCCAGCGCCTTGTGGAGTTGTACGACACCAGAAGCGTCGAGTTCGAGGCCGACCATCCGTCGATTACGTTCGCCGAGGCGGACGCGGACGTTCCCCTGCCGCTCGCCGACCCCGCGCTCGCCGCGATTCTGGACGACCACGCGCGACTGTCCACGGCGGCCTCCCGGCCGGTGCTGGGCTGGCTCGACCGGTTCCACGCCATCCTCGAGTCCGCGGTCGCCGATGGCCCACCGGGCCTTGACCAAGTAGCTCGCCGGTTAGCCATGAGCCCCCGCACCCTCCAGCGACGCTTGCGCGATGAAGGCACTAGTTGGCGGGAAGAGCTGGAGAAGCTTCGGCAGCGCCGGGTGGACCGCCTGCTGCGCGAAACCTCACTCAGCGTGGAGTCCATCGCGGCGCGGGTCGGCTTCACCGACTCCCGGGCCCTGCGGCGCGCCATCCACCGCTGGTACGGCCACGGCCCGGCCGTCATCCGCGCGAGCGGCCCAACCTAGCCCACCAGCTCGCCGGGGAACTGGAACAGGCACTGGACGCCGGCTGGGGTAGAGGTTTCGGTATGAGCCCCGAAGCGCGAAGATCGGGTTACGGTACCGCCGCCGGCGGGTCGTTCAGCTTCGGTGTGCCGAGGGTGCGCGCGTGGTGGTGGCGGCCAGGTGCCGCAGCTTGTCCTCCGACTCCGAACCGGGCTCGGCGGCGAACAGGTCCATCCCCTGCAGCTCGGGGTCGCCCGGCAGGCTGACGAGCTCGGCGGACAGCCGCAACTCGCCCACGACCGGGTGGTCGAGGACGTAGTCGCGGTACGTCGCGACGGCCACGTGGTGCTCGTTCCACAGGCTGCGGAACTCGGGGCTTCCCTTGCAGATCGTGTCGACGTGCTCCATGATCCGTGGGTTCTTGGGGTAGCGCGCGGCCAGGACTCGGAGCTGGGCCACGTGCTCCTGGGCGAGTCGCGGCCAGCCCTCGCCGTGCATGCGTTTGATCTCCTCGTCCAGGAAGACCAGATGGGCGATGGTCCTGCGTTCTTCGGGGAGCGCGGCGAAGTCGGCGAAGACCGCGGCGGCCAGCCTGTTCCAGGCGACCACGTTGGCGTGCCGCCCGAGGACGAAGGCCGGGGTGAGAACCAGGGAGTCCAGCAGCCGCTGCAGCCCCGGCCGCACCGCGGTTTCCGGGCAGTCCTGGCATCGGTGCGCCGGGTGGGCCAGCGCGTGCAGGTAGGCCCGCTCGTCCCCGGTGAGTCGCAGCACGTCGGCTATGGCGTCCAGCACCTCCGCCGAGACGTTCTGGCTGCGACCCTGCTCCAGCCTGGTGTAGTGGGTGACGCTCACCCCGGCGAGCAGCGCCAGCTCCTCGCGGCGCAGCCCGCGCACCCGCCGCGTTCCGCTGCTCTTGTACGGCACGCCGACATCCTCCGGCCGCAGCCGCGCCCTGCGGGACTTGAGGAAGTCGCTCAGCTCAACGTCTCGATCCACATCCACCCACCCTAGGCAAAGTTTGAGTAGTCAGAACGCGGGGCTGGCTGGCGTACGGGGCCGCGGCCAGGCTGTCCGTCATGCGACTCCTGATCCCTCTCGCCCTCCTGGGCATGGGCAGCATGATCACGGCCCTGGACTTCACCATTGTGTACGTCGCGCTGCCGCAGATCGCGCGTGACGTGGGATTCTCCCCCCTCACGCTGCAGTGGGTGGTCAGCGCCTATTCAGTGCCTTTCGGCGGCTTCCTGCTGCTCGGCGGCCGGCTGTGCGACCTGATCGGAAGACGGCGGATGTTCGTTCTCGGCATGCTGCTGTACGGCGTCGCCTCGCTGCTCGGCGGGCTGGCCACCGATCCAGGACTCTTGATCTGCGCGCGGGCGCTGCAAGGGCTCGGCGGCGCGGTGCTGATGCCGGCGACCTTGTCGCTGGTGGTCACCATGTTCGAGGAGGGTGCGGCGCGCAACCGGGCGATGACCGTGTGGGCGGTGTGCGGCGCCAGCGGGCTCAGCCTCGGCGCGCTGCTCGGCGGCGTGTTGACCGGCGGGTTCGGCTGGGAGGCGGTCTTCTTCGTGAACGTGCCGCTGGCCGTGGCCGGCGCCGCCGCGGCGTTCGCCGTACTGACCCCGGACGGCGCCCGGCGGGCAGGCGGGTTCGACGTGCCTGGCGCGCTCATCGGCACCGCGGGCGTCACGGGTCTCGTGTTCGCCATCGCGCATGGCGCCGAGTGGGGGTGGACCTCTCCTGGCGTCCTCGCGTCCCTTGCCGCCGCGTCGGCGCTGCTCGTCGGGTTCGTCGCGATCGAGGCGCGCAGCCGCAACCCCCTGATGCCGCTGCGCCTGCTGGCCAACCGGCACACGAGCGCCGCGGCCGGGGCCATCCTCGTCTACGGCCTGACCTTGCAGTGTGTGCCGTACTTCCTCACGATCCACTTCCAGGACGTGCTCGGCTACGACGCCATGCAGTCGGGCCTGGCCTTCCTTGGGCCCACCCTGGCGATCACGGTGGGCAACCTGGCCAGCGAGCGGCTGATCCCACGCCTCGGGCTGCGCGGCACGCTGTCCCTCAGCGTGCTCGTGGGTGCCGTGGGCACGGCGGTGCTGGCGTTCAGTCTTTCCGCCGACGAATCCTATTTCGGGCTGCTCGCCGGAGTCGTCGGCTTCGGGCTGGGCGCGGGCCTGGCGTTCAACACGATGTTCATCCTCGCCTCGACCGGCGTGGTCCCGCACGAGCAGGGCGCGGTCTCCGGACTTTCCTCCACCGTCCTGCAGGCGGGGAGCAGTGCGGGTCTGGCCATCCTGGTGGGGGTGGCCGGCCGCGACACCAACGGACTGACCGGGGAGGCACTGCGCATCGTCACCGCCGACGGGCTGAGATCCGCGGTCTTCGCCGCCGCCGCGATCGCCATGGTCGGGGTGCTGGCCGCACTAACGCTTCCCCGCGAAGCCCGGATGCGGGTTTCACAATGAAACGCCTCATCCGCACAATCTCGTAAGTCTCGAGTGCTCCGGCATCGTCGCGCGCAGCGGCCGCTAACTCCTCCGGATCGGCCCTGTTGGGAGCGTCCAGCCGTTAGCCTATGACGATCTAGGAAAAGCGCGACATCCCTGCAGGACGACAGGAAGCTGAGGAAGACCAGTGGTTCACGGCTTCGGTGATTTCGCGAACATGGATCTCGAAGCGTTCCTGCGGGATGCTCAGCAGCGGGCGGCCCGTTTCGAGGGGGCGCAGCAGCGAGCCGGGGAACTGGTCGGCCGCGCCGCGACGGCCGGCGAGCAGATCGTCGTCGAGTGCACCATGGCCGGCATCAGGCGGCTCGTCATCGACCCCCGGGCGAAGCGCATGAGCGTCGAGGAGATGTCCGCAGCGATCCTCCAAGCCATTCACGCGGCGGACGCGGACCTCAAGCGCCAGCTTGAGGTCGTCATGACGGACGCGTTCGGCGAGGTCGCGCCGAGCCGGGAGCCGCAAGCCGCGACGGCGCGGATCGAAGAGGCCCAGCAGGCCTACGACCGGATGATGGAGGACGCGATGGGCGAGATGGACCGCCTGCGCAGGAAGCTCGGTTACTGACCCCCGCGGGAGGCGGCCGTCACTTCAAGCCGTCGGTCAGCGTCTTGCCGGCCACCCAGGCTATCCCGGCGCTGAGGAGCAGCTGCAGTGCCTGGTCGACGACGAGCTTCCGCAGCATGAGGAGTCGCCGATCGAGCCAGGCGGCCACCGAACGCGCCTGCAATTCGGCGAAGAGTCTGGACGGTCCACCCAGGGTCGCCGTGAGCGCCATCGACGCCAGCCATGTCGCGATGGTGAAACTGAGATACAGGCTCGCGGTCATGAGATTGGCGATCACTCGCAGAAGCCAGGAGAGGGTGCCGGCCGAATCGGCGGCTTCCTGCGAGCCCGTTCCGAAGGCGGCCACCTTCTCGCCGTAGGCCTGCCGGACCGGCGCCTGCCATGAGGCGGGTGACATGCTGTTGTGCTGCTCGCCCAGGACCTGGCCGGAGGCCTGGACGTTGCCGGCGACCGCGCTCCAGCCGTCAGCGGCCCTGTGAAGCAGAAGCGGATCCGCGGGAACCCACAGCGCGTATTTGAGGACCGTCCCCCAGGTCGAAGGCAGCAGAGTCGCGGTGAACGCCAACTCGCCGAGTGTCGCCCACTGCATCCACCTGAGGTCGCCGCCGCCGCCGGGCTCGTACGGATCGAGAGCGTCGGCCGGAGTGGGAATCCTAAATCCGTCTGACATGCTCTACGCTCTCCTTTTCCACGCCGTCCACGTTCGCGGACACGGCGTGCAGCTTTTCACGGTAGCCGTGGAGCGACTCGATCGTCCCCGTCAGCGTCGCCTCGGCGTCGCCGACTATCTCGTCGTGCTTCATGGCCAGCTGAAATCCCGCCACCCCGAGCGCCGCCCAGCCGATCCGCATATTCGGGGGAAAGGCGCCGGCTTCTTCCAGGTGTGACACCGGAGACGCCGCGTCGCGGTCGTGGACGATCGCATCGCCCAAGTTCCTGATCGCCGGCCTGTCATAGATCCGCGTGTCCCGCGGGTCGGTGCTCGGTTCGTTCACAAGAGCTCCACTCGAAAGCTGGGACACGAGTTTAGGGCCAGGAAGATCGGATGGCACGGGTTCTGCTCCTTCTGATCACCGCGATCCGCGGCGGTGGCGCTCAGGACCAGCCCATATTCCCCATCGGGGCGGTGGGGCTGAAGAGGACCGGGAGGGACTCCAAGCTGCGAGCCCACAGCGAAGGGCGCCAGCGGAGCGACTCCGGCGACACCGCCAGATGAACATCCGGCAGCCGGTCGAGGAGCACCTCGACGGCTGTCTTGGAGATGATCTCCCCTAGTTCGGGGGCGGGGAAGGGGCAGCCGTACTCGCCGTGGCTGAAGGACATGTGCGCACGGTTGGCGCCCGATCCCCCCGGATGCGCGGCGGGCTGGACCTGAGGGTCGGTGTTGGCGGCGGCGAAGCCGAGCACGACGAGGTCGCCGCGGCGGATGCGGCGGCCGGCCAGTTCGCAGTCGCGTACGGCGAAGCGCGAGGGCATGCTCATGGTGGGCGTGTCCTTCCACAGCACCTCGTTGAGCGCTTCCCCGACGCTGCTGCGGCCGCCCTGCAGGGTCATCGAGAAGTGGTCGTCCACCAGCATCAGCCGCAACGTGTTGCCGATCCAGTTGGCGCTGGCCGCGTGGGAGGCGCCCACCATCACGATCAGGTCGTAGACGGTCTCCTCGTCGGTGAGCCGGGCGGCGTGCGCCAGCAGGCGCGAGGTGATGTCGTGGCCGGGACGGGCGCGCTTGACGGCCACGAGACGTTCCATGTGGGCGTATACCCGGGGGAACGCGGGGGCCGCCTCCTTGCCGCCGTCCAGGAGGTCGTGAATGCCCTTGATGAGGTCCGGCAGGTCCACCTCCGGCATGCCGAACAGGCGGGTGACGACCTCGGCCGGGATGCGCTGGGCGTACTGGGAGACGAGGTCGGCTTCGCCTTCGCCGGAGAACCGGTCGATCACCAGGTCGGCGACGTGTTCGCAGATCCGGGTCAGCTCCGTGCGGTCGACGGAGTCGAGGGCGTCGCTGACGGCGCCGCCGCGGCGCTGGCGCTCCTCACCCTCCGAGTACATCAGGTTCGGCTGCCAGGTGACGTACAGCCTGGCCGGCCAGTCGGCGGGGAGCCGGTCGAGCATGTTCCAGCGCCTGGGGTCGCGGCCGAACAGCTGCGGCTGGCTGGTGACGTAACGCAGTTCGCGATAGCCGGCCACGAGCCAGGCGGGGATGCCGGCTTCGAGCAGGATCGGGATGACGGGCCCGTACTTGCGGCGCAGCTCGTTGTGGAACGCGGCGGGGTCGTCGTGGATGGGGGCCTCGGGCAGGAGCACGGCGTCGGCGTGCTCCGGGTAACCCTCCAACAGCTCCTCCATCGGCGTCACGGCGTGCTCTCCTCGTACAGGTGGGCGAGATGTTCCACGAGCGTGATCAGCACCTGCTTGCCCGAGCTGCGCTCCCGCGCGTCGCAGTCGACCAGCGGGACCTCGGGCGACAGCGCCAGCGCGTCGCGTACGGCCTCCAGCGAAGGCCCGCCGGAGAAGCGGTTGACCGCGACGACGAACGGCATCCGGTGGTGTTCCAGCCGGTCGATGGAGTACCAGGAGTCCTCCATGCGGCGGGTGTCCACGAGCACGACCGCGCCGAGGCTGCCGGCGAACAACTGGTCCCAGACGAACCAGAACCGCTGCTGGCCGGGAGCCCCGAACAGGTACAGCACCCGGCTGGCGTCCAGCGTGATGCGGCCGAAATCGAAGGCCACGGTGGTGGTGCGCTTGGTGCGTACCCGGCTGGCGTCGTCGATGCCCACGCCGGCCTGGGTCATGACCTCCTCGGTGCTCAGCGGGCGGATCTCGCTCACCGAGCCCACCATGGTCGTCTTGCCCACGCCGAACCCGCCGACGATCACGATCTTCAGGGCGTCTGTGATCGTCTCGCGGAGCGGAGTCCGGGTCGCGAGCCGGTCAGAGCTCGTGGAGTGCAAGGAGCACCTGCTTAAGGGTCTCGGCGTCGGGACGGCCGGCACGGGAGATGGCCGACGGATGGCGTACGGTGATGCGGTTGGTGTCCAGCAGGTCGCGCAGCAGGATCTTCACCACGCTGACCGGCAACCGCAGCTCCGCGGAGATCTCGACCACCGCCATCGGCTGCCGGGTCAGCTGCAGAATCTTGACGTGCTCGGACTGCATGCCGGGCGTGGGGTCGCATTCGCTGACGATGAGGGAGACCGGGTCGAAGGCGGTCTCATCGGCGCGAGTGCGGCCCCCGGTGACCGTGTAGAGCCGGTCGGGATCCTCGCGGTCGACGGATCGTCGTGTCATGGACGATCGCCGCTTCCCGCCGCCTGTCGCGGCGCCGCGGTGAGGTACGTCCCGATCTGCTCGACCAACTCGTTCATGTTGTGCCCGATCAGCCCCACGTCGCCGTCCTCGTCGGCGAGGACGGCCAGGTGGGCGCCGGCCCCGGCGGGGATGATGAGCAGCATCCCGCCGGCGAACTCCACCATCGCCTGTCCCGCCCCCGCCACCGCGCCGTCGCCGAACTCGGCGGAGGCGCTCAGCGACAGGCTCTGGATCCCGGCAGAGAGCGCCGCGAGCTGGTCGGCTGCGTCGCGCTCCAGCCCGCCGGTGAAGCACATCTTCAAGCCGTCCCTGGTCAGCACCAGTACATGCCGGATTCCCGGGGTCTTCTCCCTGAGGTTCTCCAGGAGCCAGTCAAGGGTCTGCGTGGTGTCGGTCGTGCTCATCGAAACGCCAATCTCTCTACGTGGTCACGAGTCGCCCGGTGCCGGGGCGGAAGTGCGCCCGCGGCCGCCGGCCTGGCGGAAGGCGGCGAGCCTGGCGGCCGCGTCCTGCCCGCTCCGCGCCGGCCTGGGCGCCGGCGCGCGCTGCGCGGTCATCGACTCCGCCAGCGTCTGCCCGCGTCGCCGCCTGGGCAGCAGGTCCCCGCTCTCCTCCTCCGGAGCGGGCGTGGCCGGCGCGGGCACGGCGGGCGGCTCGGCGGGCGGCTCGGCGGGCGGCTCGGCGGCGGCCCTGGGCTGGGTGATCAGTTGGCGCGGGATCAGCACCACGACGCCGGTGCCGCCGCGGGCGGACGGCCGGAAGCTGACGGTGAAGCCGTACTTGTCGACCAGGCGGCCCACCACCGCCAGGCCCAGCCGGGTGCCGGACAGAGTACGCAGGTCGAGGGGCTCGGTCACGAGCCTGGCGGCGTGGCGGCGTTCGCGCGGTCGCATGCCCAGGCCGCTGTCCTCGATGGTGATCACGATGCCGGCGTCCTCCTCGTCCACGTACACGTGGACCTCCGTGCCCTGCGCCGAGAACGTGGCGGCGTTGTCCATCAGCTCGGCCAGCGCGTGCATCACGCCCTCGGCCGCGTACCCGACCACGGCGGAGGTGCTGGAGGAGTGCGGGCGGATGCGGCGATAGGCGCCGATGCGGCCCATCGCGCCACGCAGGATGCTCTCCATCACGATCGGACGGGTCCACCGCCGTCCCGAACGGCCGCCGCTCAGCAGGGCGACGTTGTCGGCCAGGCGGCCCATCTGGGACACGCTGTGGTCGAGGTCGAGCAGGTCGGCGAAGATCTCCTCCTGGTCTCCGTACTGCTCCTCCAGCTCGCGCAGGCGGGCGAGCAGGCTGGTGGCCTGAGCCTGTACGCGGGCCGCGGCGCCGGCGCAGGCAGCCACGACCGCGGCCGCCTTGCGTTCGCTGTCGCCGAGGTGGCGGGCCGCCTCGGTCAGCAGATCATGGAGCGGGCCGGGCTCGGGTACGCGCATTCCGTCCAGCGCGGCCTCGGCGGGCATCCGGTCGTTCTGGATGCGTTTGACCAGCTCGGGCAGGGTCTCGGCGGTCAGGCGGGAGATCTGGTCCATGGCCGCCGCGTGAGCGGCCTCGGCTGCGGCGTGGGCCGCCTGGGCCGCGGCGCGGTCGCGTTCGAGCGCGCCGAACTCATGTGCGGCCGTCGCGAGCAGGCGCCGCAGCGGGGCGTCCACGGGCTGCGGCAGGCCGGCCAGCGCGTTCGCCGCCGGGACGCCCGCGCGGAACCGGCGGGCCAGCGCGGGCAGCGATTCCTCGGCCGCCCGCAGCACCTCCCGCTCCAGGCGGGCCAGCGCGCCGTCGGACCGCGCGGCCCGCTCGCGCAGCACGCGGCCGGCGGCCACGAGGTGGACGATCGCGGCGGCGGCGCAGGCCAGCAGGAGGGCCGAGCCGCCGCCGGCCAGCGCCATCGGCCCTCTGGTCCCGGCCGGGGAGGCCCACACCGCCCACAGCCACACGCAAACCATGACGATCGTCGTGCCGAGGAAGGCCAGAACCGCCAGTTCCTTGGGTGAGAGCCTGCGTTGCGGTGCTTCTGCTGACATCTGCGGTCCTCGGGACGGTGGCGGCGAAGCGTGGTGGCCGCGTCGAAACTAGCTGCTTCCCCGGGCGGCATGCGGCTGTCCGCTGTCGCTTCGCGACGGAGCGCGACGGGAAAATCACCGTAGCACCACGTCTCCCTACAAGAACAGACAACAATCGCAGAACCACCGGTTTCAGGAGTAACAGAACGACATCGGGCGGGGCTGACGGGTGCCCCCATGCCTTCGCGGCGCCTCGGACTCAGGTGGCCGGGCATGCGGTTTTCATGCGGAGATCATGCGGCCGGTGATCGATCGTGGTCAATGACGTCAGTCGCGCTACGGAGGTTACGCATGAAGCACATCCGACACGCAGCCGTCCGCGTCCTGGGCGTTATTTCCGACCAGGAACCCGGGGCGGTTACGCCCGGGAGGAATCGCTTCCCTAACCTGAGCTCGTGTCCGGAGGTCACTCCGGACGCTTCTGGTACTCGATGTACTCCTTGATGATCGACAGGGGCGCTCCCCCGCAGGATGCGGCAAGGTAGGACGGCGACCAGAAATGACCGCCCCACAGATAACAGCGGCGCAGGATCTCGTCGGAGAACATCTTCCGCCGGTATTTGGGTGTGAACACCAAAGGTGCGTGCAGGTTGTAGGCCACACGGCGGCCTCGCCGGATATCGGGGTCCGGTTCCCCTCGCGGTGACCTGCGTCACACGATAGTATGTTCGATGTGAAACTGGTGGTGCAGGTGAGGCTTCTGCCGACGCCTGAGCAGGCGGCGGCCCTGCAGGCCACGCTGCGCGCCGCCAACAAGGCCGCCGACCTTGTTTCGCGCATCGCCTTCCAGCAGCGGTGTTTCCGTAACTTCGACCTGCGTAAGCACGCCTACGAGCAGGTCAAGGCCGACTGCGGGCTGGCCGCGCAGGCCGCCCAGCACGTGATCAAGAAGGTCTGCGACGCCTACCGCGCCCTGCATGCCAACCTGGCCGCCGGAAGGATCGGCGCGGCGAGTCAAAGCCGAGAGCAAACCGATCTCCTTCCGCTCCCTGGCGGCTCAGCCGTACGACGACCGGTGCCTGTCCTGGCAGCACGCCGATCGGACGGTGTCGATCTGGACGACCGCCGGGCGGCTGCGCGGCATCGCCTTCACCGGCTCGGCCCAGCAGCTGGCGCTGCTGGCCAGGCACCGCAAGGGTGAGTCTGACCTGGTGCGGCGGGAGGGCATGTGGTTCCTGCACGCCACCGTCGAGGTAGCGGATGTCCCGATCACCGCGCCGGAGGGGTTCCTCGGGGTGGATCTGGGCATCGCCAACATCGCCACCCTCTCCGACGGGATCCGGCACAGCGGCAAGGCCCTGAACGCGGTCCGGCACCGGCACCGTGAGCTGCGCCGCCGGCTGCAGGCCAGGGCCACCAAGTCGGCCAAGCGGCTGCTGAAACGGCGCCGTCGCAAGGAGGCCCGCTTCGCCGCGGACGTCAACCACCGCATCGCCAAGCAGGTCGTGACCGAGGCAGAACGCACCGGTCGTGGCATCGCCCTGGAAGATCTCCAGGGCATCCGCGACCGGGTACGGCTTCGCAAGCCCCAGCGGGTCACGCTGCATTCGTGGAGCTTCCACCAGCTGGGAGCCTTCATCGGCTACAAGGCGGCCCGGGCCGGGGTCGCCGTGATCCATGTGGATGCGTCCTACACCTCCCAGCAATGCTCGCACTGCGGGCACGTGGACAAGAAAAACCGGCCCGACCAGGAAACCTTCTCCTGCACGTCGTGCGGCTTCGCTGAGCACGCCGACGTCAACGCAGCCCGCAACATCGCCTCACGCGGTGCGGCGGGCTGGGCAGTGAGTCACGCTGCCTGACGCGGACCGGACCGTCGACGCCATCGACGGCGAGGAGCTGCAAGCTCGGTCGCTTACGGCCGAGAAGCTGACGATAGTCGAGACTTGATCACCGCTCCTTGACGATCCGATGATCGTCGGCGTCCGCGATGACCGTGCTTGCGGAGGGCGGCCTCCGGGTCGAGACCGTCCTCACCCACCTGCCGGACGCCCCAGGGGCTCAAGATGGGATCCCGCGAAGAGGGCGTGAGACTGCCCTGGTCAGAGATGGATCTGGCTTCCCTGGTCGTCGACGAAGTCCGCCGTCTCGTCGTCCAGCCATAGGCCGCCCGTCGCCAGGTAGCGGAACCTGTGAACGCCCGTGGGCAGGATCACGGAGATGGTGCGGGTGCCGTTGCGGCGGGGCACCAGCTCGTGCTTGCCGGGCTCCCATCCGTTGAAGTCGCCGACAACGCTGACCACGCCCAGCGGTTGCTGGACAGGCATGCTGAAGGTGACCCGGGTCTTGTTGCCGAACAGCCGTGCGCGCTTGAGCATCGGGGGGTGCTCCTCTCTCGGTCGAGCAAGCCTCAGCCTTCCGCGCGCCGGGTCACAGCGCAGCACGACACGCGGGACGTAACGTGACGTTCACGGCGTTTTTCGACGTTACGTCGGCACAGGTCACACCACGTCGATGCCGATGATCAGTGGTCATCGGCTCCTCGGTCGAAAGTACGCCTGATTCGCGCCGATCGGCCGGCTCAAGTCGAGCCGTTCTATCGATGAGCCGCCATCGCCTCGGGCGTCACGATCGGGGTCATGACCGACAAGACCACGACGGGTCCCTTCACCGCCAGGGCGAGGGCCGGGTGGAGCGTGCCCGCAGCGCTGATCGCGCTCAGCGCCGTTCCCATGATCGCCGGTGCCGTCCGGCTGACCGAGCTGACCGGCGGCGCGGCGATCACCCCAGACAACGCGCGGTTCTTCGCGGCGCCCCTGCCCGTGGTGTCGCACATCATCAGCGTCGGTCTTTACTGCATTCTGGGGGCCTTCCAGTTCGCGCCCGGCTTCCGCGGCCGAAGGCCCGGCTGGCACCGCGCCGCCGGGCGGCTTCTCGTCCCGTTCGGGCTCGTTGCCGCGCTTTCAGGTCTGTGGATGACTTTCTTCTATCCACGCCCTGAGGGTGATGGCGATCTCCTCGCCGGCTTCCGGCTCGTGTTCGGCCTCGCCATGCTCCTGTCCATCGTCCTCGGCTTCGCCGCGATCCGGCGCCGGGACATCGCCCGGCACCGCGCCTGGATGATCCGCGGCTATGCGGTCGGCCTCGGCGCGGGCACGCAGGCGGTGGTCCTGACGCTCTGGTCCGTGGCCCACGGCATGCCTGGCGAATTCCCCAGAGCGCTGCTCATGGGCGCCGCTTGGGCGATCAACCTCGCCGTGGCCGAATGGATCATCCGCAGGCGGTACCCGGCCCGCGCTCGCAGGAGGCATGGCGAACCGGCCTCCGGACGCGGGCAGGAGCAGCGTGATGATGACGGTCAGACGCTTCCGCGGCGCACATCAGCACCACGAACTTCACGTTAACCCGCCCTTTCCCGCAGACGGCGATCGGCGGGCGGCTGGAGGGACAGGTGGACAGGGGGATTAGGGAGACAGATATTGGACGGGAGTGGAGGTTGCTATGAACGTACGCTTGGACCATCTCGTCTGCTGGGTCGCCGACCAGCTCAGATCGCTGGACTTCTACACGGAGGTGATCGGCCTGCCCGCGGTGCGGGCCGAGGAGTTTCGCGAGGGGAAAGCGGCTTTCCCCAGCGTGCGGATCTCGGCCGAGAGCATCATCGACCTGATGGCGTACGAGGCCATCAGGGGCGTGGACGAGGGCACCGGTGTGAAGGGCAGCGCCGGACATCCGATCAACCATTTCTGCCTGGCCGTCAGCAGGGAGGATTTCGACGCCCTGCAGGTACGGCTGAAGCAGCACGGCGTGGCGATCACCGGAACCGGGACCAGCTCTTTCGGCGCCCAGGGCATCGCTCCGGAGACCATTTATTTCCCCGACCCGGATGGCAACGTCCTGGAAGTCCGCTATTACGACTGACCGGCCCGGCGCAGTTTTGCCCGCACGGCGCGGCGCACCAATGGGCCCATGTCCTCCAGGGCCGTCACCAGCACGGCCAGTTCCTCCAGCGCGTCCATGGCTTGGGCGGCCCCGTCGGCGTCCACGCCTTCGTACAGCTCCAGGCCCACGAACGCCGCCGCCACCGCCTTGGCCAGCCCCGCCACGTCCACGAACTCGGCCAGTGGCGATCCCGCGAGCACCCGCCCGAGCGCCTGCTCGACCTCGGCGATCCACCGGTTGAGGCCGCCGGCGGTGGCCGGGGCCAGCTTGGCGTCGGTCTGGCCGCCCGCGAGGAGCTGGGCCAGCGCCGCCACGTTGCCTTCCGCGCGTTCTTCCGCGTGCAGTGAGCGGCCCAGATCGAGCAGCTCGCGCAGGGAGGTCACGGCGGCGAAGCGGTCGCGGTAGAGGGCGACGCGCTGCTGCGAGCCGTGTTCGCAGGCGGCGGCGAGGAGCTGGTCGACGCTGCCGAAGTGGTAGAAGACCAGGGCCTGGTTGACGCCCGCCGCGGCGGCGATCGTCCGGGCGGAGACTCCCGCGATGCCCTGCTTCTTGAGCGTTTCGAGCGCGGCGTCGAGCAGCTTGGTACGGGTGTCGGCCACCAAGTTTCCTTATGTGTCAGCAGCGGGCGTCCTCTCGCCTGGGTTTCACGTTAGCGGGAATGCCGTGCGACGCGAGGTCCACGTACTGCACCGTGAAGCTGCCCCAATAGCCGAAGATCCGGCCCAGCCAGGGGTTGGACACCGTCACCGCGATCCGGAAGCGCTCCGCCCGGTCGTCGAAGTGCTCGCTCACCACCGCCGTGCCCGTGACGGCCGGGGGGATGGGGACGGCGAGCGGGCCCTCCAGGAACCGCTGGCGGCCCGAACGGATGATCAGCCCGCCCCGGTCGTCCACGGAGAGGTCGAGCGGGGTGGCTATGTGCTGGTGGCTGCCCAGATAGTCGACGACCTGGGCGCGGACGTCGTTGTAGACCATGGTCGCGTCGAAGCGGCTGCCGGGGAAGGTGCGGACGAAGGTGACGGTCTCGCGGCCGTAGGAGTCGGCGTACGGATAGTTCTGGATCTGGAAAGGGATGTTCCGGCCGGCGTCCGTGACGAGGACGTTTCTCCGGCTGCCGAGCGCCAGGAACGGGCGGACCAGGGGGCCGGCGTTCCAGATGCGGTTCATGACGCCTGTGCCCACGCACGCTTCGCCGCTTTCGAGGCCGACTCCGAAGCGGCGCTGGAGTCGGGGGTGGAGGCGGGCGAACTCGCTGCCGAGCGCGCGCTGGAAGATCGAGGGCATGGTCGCTCCAATCCGGTCAGGGTGGACGGCGCAGGCAGCGGCGGGCTGCCGGCGTGCCGGGCAAGGGCGGGACGGCCAGTACGGCCGCGAACACGGCGACGGCGGCGACGGGCGGCAGGGTCCAGACCGCGAGCCCGGCCGCGGCGCCTCTGGCGGCCGTTTCGGCGAGGGCCTGGCGCAGCGACCGCTCGGGCGTTCTGCCGGTCTCCAGCCACAGCCGCAACCGGTCGAACGACCAGGCGGTGGCCCACCACATCAGCCGGCGGGGGAGGACGCGCGGGCGGTAGCCGTACGAGGTGAGGAATCGGACTCCACCGGCCGCCGGGATGTAGCGCCAGTAGCCGGAGCCCGAGCGAATGGGTGAGAGCGGGTGGCTGGAGCCGAAGCGGAGCGCGGACGTGCGGCCGCCGTCGAGCCCGTGCCGATCTCCCGTGCTCACCCCTACGCCGCTGATGCCGAGCGTGGAGTAGCGGAACCGGCCGCGCCGGAGGTGGTCGATGCGGCCGAAACGCAAGTCCCAGCGCTGGTGCCGGGCGGGGTCCTGGGTGGCCCGCCATACGTCCTCGAGGTTCGCCCTGATCCGGGTCTCAACGTAGAGCCGCATGATCGATTCCATTCTTAAGCAGTCGCTCAATTAGACGATAGACGCTGTTGAGCGATCGCTCAACCGCTGAAGTGTCGGCCGGGTCTGGTAGACAGGCCGCATGGGTGTGAGCGTCGATGAGTTCCTCGACATGCTGGACGAGTTGCCCGAGGTCAAGCTGCGGCACGCGGGCGAGTGGATCGGCCTGAAAGTGCGCGACAAGGGGTTCGGCTACCTCTGGGAGGCCACCGAGACCGTCGGGCTCAAGGCCACGATCGAGGAGCAGATCGCTCTGGTGAACGAGCGGCCCGAGGTGTTCGAGGAGCAGTTCACGGCCGGGCGGTTCGGATGGGTTGTGGTGCATCTCGACAAGATCGACGCTGATGAGCTGTTCGAGCTGACCGCCGAGGCGTGGTGCCTGACCGCGCCCAAGCAACTGGTGGCCGACTTCGAGGCCACCCACCAAATCGGGCAGCAGGTGCGTCCCGGGTAATCTCAGGCGGCGTGATCAACCTGAACATCCGGCTGCGTGAATGGCGCGAGGAAGACGCGCCGGTCGTACTCAACGCATTCCAGGCCACTGATCTGCGACAGCAGGCGGCCTTTCCCGTTGTCACGCTCCAGGACGCCATCGGATGGATCGCGTCCTGGCGCGGGGTCGGCCATGCCTTCGCGGTGACGATCGACGATCCCGCCGGCGGTGAGCGGGTGGTTGGGAACGTCGCGGTGGCGCGGATCGACGGGCACGACAACGGCTGGGTGTCCTATTGGGTGGTGCCCGAGGCGAGGGGGCGGGGGATCGCCGTGGCGGCCACCGAGAAGCTGGCGCGGTGGGCGTTCGACGAGCGCGGGCTCTTCCGGCTGGAGCTGGGGCACCGCACGAACAATCCGGCCTCGTGCCGGGTCGCCGCCAAGGCCGGGTTCCGGCCCGAGGGCATCGAACGGGGCAAGCTGCGCTACGACGGTGTCCGTTACGACGTGGAGCGGCACGCCCGCCTGGCCACCGACTGAGTCGCCGGCCTGCCGCCATGGATCGGACCCCGGCTGCCCCCTGGCGCCGGCCGAAGTCCCCAGCGCCTGGCCAGCGGGTGACCCGCTGATCTACCCTTTCTTGGGTGAATAGCGAGAGTCTGGCCGCGGCCAGACTGCTGGCGGCTCTGAGCCGGGCATCGGAGATCCTGGCGGAGTTGCATCACCCCTTCGTCAGAAGCCGGCACTTCTCCTATTTCATCCCGCCGGCCGGTGCCCGCACCGGTGCCGTCTTCACGCTGCCCGACGGCCGCGAGGTGCGCTTCGAGGTCTGCATCTCCACCTCCGGCGACGCCTTCCACGTGGAGGGCTCGATCACCGCCGAAGTCGAGACGATTCTCGCGCTGCCTCGCAAGAGCGTCCTGGGCATCCACGACGCGCTCGCCGTGCTGGACGACTACGCCGGCGACGTGGCCGCATCCGCCGATCGCACCATCGATCAGCTGCTGGAGGACCTCGTCTGACTGTCCGCCTCGCGGCACGTCAGCGGATCCTGGTGGGCACGGCCATGAGCGGCTGCCTGCGCAACCTCGGTCTTCGCGACCGGACCCGAGCTCGCGGTCCGGGTGTCTCGGCACTCCTCCGGGAGATAAGTTCGAGAATGCCATTGGACAATACTGTCTAGTTGTCAGACAATGCTGGGGTGAAGAACGGACCTCTCGCCGTCGTCGCCGCGTCCGTGCTCTGGGGCACGGCCGGCACGGCTGGGCTGCTCGTCTCCGCCGACTCCGTGGCGCTGGCCGCCGCGCGGCTGGTCATCGGGGGCGCGGCGCTCGCGCTGGTCGCCGGAGCGGGCATCAGGCGGGCGATCAAGCCGGGCCTGCTGCTGGCCGCCGTCGCGGTGGCCGCCTACCAGCTGTGCTACTTCGCCGCCGTCGGCCGTACCGGCGTGGCGATCGGCACCGTGGTCGCCATCGGCAGCGGGCCGGTCTTCACGGGAGTGCTCTCCTGGGCGCTGCACGGGCGCCGGCCGAGCGGGCGGTGGACCGTGGCGACAGCGGCCGCGATCTGCGGTTGTGCGGCGCTCATCGTGGGCGGAGGTGCGCAGGCGGGCGGGCAGGTCGTGTCCGGCATGCTGTTCGCGCTGCTCGGTGGGTTGCTCTACGCCTTCTACGCGGTCATGGCGGCGCGCGCGATCGGGGAGGGGGCGCAGTCCGACGCGGTGATGGGTGTCCTGTTCGGCGGGGCGGCGGCGATCATGCTGCCGGTGCTGCTGATGAACGGCGTCGCGTGGCTGGGCGAGCCACGCGGCATGGTCGCCGTCCTCTACCTGGGGCTCGGCACCACGGCTCTCTCCTATTTCCTGTACGGCCGAGGGCTGCGGACCACTCCCGTGGCCACGGCCGCCACGCTGACCCTGGCCGAGCCGGCCGTCGCCGCGTTGCTCGGCCTGGTGGTGCTCGGCGAGCGGCTGGCCCCCGTCTCGCTCGCCGGGCTCGCGCTGCTCGCGTTGAGCCTGGTCGCTGTGGCCATACCGGAAAAGGCGGCGGCAGCAGGAAAGGCGGCCGTACCGGAAAGGGCGTTAGAGTCGCAGGCGTGACGTTGCCGCTCAGACCCGTCTCCACCGTCGGGGCGCTCGCCGACGCGCTGCGCAGCAGGGTGCTCTCCGGCGAGATCGCGCCCGGCACCCCGCTGCCCGAGCAGGAGATCGCCGCGGCGTACGGCGTGGCCAGGCCGACCGTGCGGGAGGCGCTGGCGAGCCTGGTCCACGAAGGGCTGCTCAGACGCGAGCGCAACCGCAGCGCTTATGTTCCCGAGGTGACGATCGCGGACCTCGAGGATCTCATGTACGTCCGCCGCCCGCTCGAAGACCTCATGGCGCAGGCCGTGGCGGGGCGGCGGGTTCCGGCGGCGGAGGCCGCGCTGCACCGGCTGGCCGCCTCGCCCGCGGGCGCGCCGTGGTCGGCGACCGTGGCCGAGCACATGGCCCTGCACCAGGCGTTGATCGAGGCCGTCGGCAGTCCGCGGCTCGAACGGCTCTACGGCGTGCTGGCGGCCGAGACCAGGCTCGGGCTGGTGCGGCTGCGGGAGGTTTACAAGAACAGGGACCTGCTGGTGCGCGAGCATCGCGAGCTGCTCGATGCGATCGCGGACGGGCCGCAGGACGCGGCGCGGGCGGCGGTGGCGGCGCACCTCAGCCACTCCTGGGGCGATCAGCACACAGGTCATCCGTACCATTGAGCGCGAACCCTTGCGGGACTGGCCGGTAACTCGCAAGAATCGCGGCCATGCACGGCAACCCGATGCCGGACTCCTACGTGTATGTCACGGAAGAAGGCGTCACCCGTCACTACGCGGACGGTAGCGTCGAGGCCCTTGCGTGGGAGGACGTGGTGGAGGTCCGTGTCGTCACCGAATCCGGGGAAGACGTCCTCTACATCCTGCTCGATCGTGACGGCGAGGGCTGCGTCGTGCCGCGCTCGGCCACGGACTCGGCCTTCCTGACCCGGCTCCGCTACCTCCCGGATTTCGACCTCGACCGGCTGACTCTGGCCTCGGAGTCGGCCCACGACGGGGTTGTGGTCGTCTGGCGCAGCCCGGATCCGCCGTCCGCATTGCCGGATCTGGAATATGACTAGCCGGTTTACCTAGCGGCCACCTGCTGAAATGTTGCCGTAAACGTCACATTTCCCCTCACCGGGCGCTGCCACTTGTGGACCGTTCCGTCAAGCCCCGGGACCCCTCGACATTCGTCCGATTGTGGACATTTGACGTTATTCCCCACACTGGAATCGATCTTTACTCTTTAGTGGGGGCCGCCGCCCTTAGTAACGCGTGGGACTTGTCAACCCATGTGGTGCAAGGAACGTCAAGTTATCGCGGTGCATGTAGTTATCACAGGGTGGTGCTATGAGGGTGGGGACTGGGGAGTCCGCTGTCGTGCTCCTCGGGGCCGTGCCGCGCCGTTCGTCCAGTATCTGGACGCGGGCGTACTTACGGCTCCTGTTATACGGGGATACGGTGTGCGCGCTGCTCGCCTGTGTCTGCGTGCTGGGCGTCCGGCTGCTCGCCGGGGTGTTCATTCCATGGGCCGAGTTCCTGCTCGGATTCGGCCTGGTCATCGCCTGGCCCATCACGCTCATGATGGGCGGCGCGTACCGCCAGCGCGCCAACGGCGAGGGGACGGAGGAGTTCAAGGCGGTGTTCAACGGCGGCGTGGGCCTGATGGCCGCCGTCGCCATCATGGCCTACGCCACGCAAACCGCGATCGCGCGCAGTTTCGTGATGGCGATGCTGCCGCTGGCATTGCTGGCCACGCTTTATTACCGCTACAAGATGCGCAAGCGGCTCCACCGGAGGAGAGCGGTGGGCGAGTACATGCGCCAGGTGATCGCGGTCGGGCACCGGGAGTCGGTTCTGGATCTGGTGGTGCAGTTCAGGCGCCAGCCGTATCACGGAATGCGGGTGGTGGGAGCCTGCCTTCCTGAGCACGCGATGGACCTGGACCCGGACCCGGACCTGGACGGCATCCCGGTGCTGGGCTCCTTCGGCGACGTGGCGAGCGTCGTCGAGCGGGAGCAGGCCGACGCCGTGGCCGTGCTGGCCTGCCCGGAACTGGACGGCGCCGCGCTGCGCCGGCTGGCCTGGAGCCTGGAGACCTCCCGTACCGATCTCTTCGTGGCACCGGCGCTGCTGGACGTGTCCGGGCCGCGCATCAGCATCAGGCCGGTCGCGGGGATGCCGCTCCTCCACGTGGAGCATCCTGAATTCGACGGCACCAAGCAGCTCGTGAAGACGGTCTTCGACCGGCTGGTCGCGGGGGCCGCGCTGCTGCTCCTGGCGCTGCCGCTGCTGGCCATCGCCCTGGTGATCCGCCTCACCAGTCAGGGACCCGCCCTCTTCTACCAGACCAGAGTCGGCAAAGGCGGCAAAGATTTCCGTGTCGTGAAATTTCGTACGATGGTGGTCGATGCGGAGCGGCTCAAGGACACCCTTCTTGGCGCGAACGAGTTGGACGGGGTGCTCTTCAAGATTAGGAACGATCCAAGGATCACCAGAGTAGGCGCCTTTCTGCGCAAATATTCTCTCGACGAGCTGCCTCAGTTGCTGAATGTCCTGCGTGGCGAGATGTCCCTCGTCGGCCCGCGCCCGCCGCTGCCGGAGGAGGTCGCCGCGTACGGCATCGACGTCCGCCGCCGCCTGGTGGTCAAGCCGGGGATGACCGGGCTCTGGCAGGTCAGCGGCCGCTCGGACCTGACGTGGGAGGAGTCCGTACGGCTCGACCTGCGTTACGTCGAGAACTGGTCGCTCATCCTCGACCTGCAGATTCTCTGGAAGACCTGGTCCGTCGTCACCCGTGGAGAAGGGGCTTACTAGCGGTGAAAGCACTCGTGCTCGCAGGGGGATCGGGCACACGGCTTCGGCCGATCACGCACACCTCGGCCAAGCAACTGGTGCCGGTGGCCAACAAGCCGGTGCTGTTCTACGGCTTGGAGGCGATCGCGGCCACCGGGATCAGAGAGCTCGGTCTGGTGGTCGGCGACACCCAAGCGGAGATCGAGGCGGCCGTGGGCGACGGCTCGGCGTTCGGGCTGCAGGTGACCTACCTGCGGCAGGAAGCGCCGCTCGGGCTGGCCCACGGCGTGCTGATCGCCCGGGAGTTCCTCGGCGACGAGGACTTCGTCATGTACCTCGGTGACAACTTCGTCGTGGGCGGCATCAACGGCCTGGTGGACAGGTTCACGCGGGAGCGCCCGGCCGCCCAGATCATGCTCACCAGGGTCGGCGACCCGCGCCAGTTCGGGGTCGCCGAGCTGGACGTCAAGGGCCGGATCGTCGGCCTGGAGGAGAAGCCCGCGCAGCCCAAGAGCGATCTGGCGCTGGTCGGCGTCTACCTGTTCAGCCCGGCCATCCATGCGGCGGTGGCCGAGCTGAAGCCGTCGTGGCGGGGCGAGCTGGAGATCACCGACGCCATCCAGTGGCTGATCGAGGCGGGCCTGCGCGTGGAATCCTCGGTGATCTCCGGCTACTGGAAGGACACCGGCAACGTCACCGACATGCTGGAGGTCAACCGGCTGGTCCTGGAGTCGCTGGAGCCACAGGTACGCGGCCGCGTGGATCAGGTCAGCGAGCTGGTCGGCCGGGTCGTCGTCGAGCGCGGAGCCGTGGTCGAGCGCTCCCGGATCGTCGGTCCGGCGATCATCGGGGACGGGGCGCGGATCAGCGACAGCTACGTCGGCCCCTTCACCTCCATCGGCGCCGGCTGCGCGCTCACCGACAGCGAGATCGAGTATTCGATCGTGCTGCCCCGGGCCTCCATCGCCGGGGTGGGCCGCATCGAGTCGTCGCTGATCGGCCACGACGTCGAGGTCACCCCGGCGCCCAATACGCCAAGAGCCCACCGCCTCGTGCTGGGCGATCACAGCAAGGTGCAGATTTCTTCATGACAAAAGTCCTGGTGACGGGCGGTGCGGGGTTCATCGGCTCGCACTTCGCCCGGAGCCTCCACGACGTGCACGTGACCGTCCTCGACAAGCTCACGTACGCCGGCAATCGGGCCAACCTCGAAGGAGTCCGGCACGAGTTCGTGCACGGCGACATCTGCGACGCCGGCCTGCTCAAGGACGTCGTCCCCGGCCACGACCTGGTGGTGAACTTCGCCGCCGAGTCCCACGTGGACCGGTCGATCGAGGGCGCGGCGGAGTTCATGCGCACGAACGCGCTCGGCACGCAGACGCTGCTGCAGGCGTGCCTGGACGCGGGCGTCCCGAAGGTGGTCCAGGTGTCCACCGACGAGGTCTACGGCTCGATCGACGCCGGCTCGTGGGACGAGAGCGCGCCGCTGCGGCCGCGCTCGCCGTACGCGGCCTCGAAAGCGAGCGGTGACCTGATCGCCCACGCGTACGCGATCACGTACGGGCTGGACGTCTCCATCAGCAGGTGCGGCAACAACTACGGCCCGCGCCAGTATCCGGAGAAGATCATCCCGCTGTTCGTCACCCGGCTGCTGCGCGGCGAGAAGGTGCCGCTGTACGGGGACGGCGGCAACGTGCGGGACTGGATCCACGTCGCCGACCACTGCGCCGGAATCCGCCTGGTCGCGGAGAAGGGCGCGCCGGGCGAGGTCTACCACATCGCGGGCACGGCGGAGCTGACCAACAAGGAGCTCACCGAGCGCCTGCTGGACGCCTGCGGCCGCGACTGGGACCTGGTGGAGCGCGTCGAGGACCGCAAGGGCCATGACCGCAGGTACTCGCTGGACGACGCCAAGCTGAGGGCGCTCGGCTACCGGCCGGAGATCCCCTTCGACCAGGGGCTCAAGGACACCGTCCGCTGGTACGCCGATCACCGGGACTGGTGGGCCGGCTGATCAGGTCTGATTGGGTAGGAGACGGGATGAGGTGGCTCATCACGGGCGCGGGCGGCATGCTGGCCGCGGACGTGCTCGACAGGGTGGCGTTGACCGGCGAGCCGGTGCTCGGGCTCGGCCGGGCGGAGCTGGACCTGTGCGACAAAAGGGCGGTACGCGACTTCGTGTCCGCCTACCGGCCCAGAGTCGTGATCAACTGCGCCGGCTGGACCGCGGTGGACGAGGCCGAGACGCGCGAGGCCGAGGCGCTGGCGATCAACGGGCATGCCGTGCACTGGCTGGCCGAGGCCTGTGACCTGGCCGGCGCGCGGCTCCTGCACGTGTCCACCGACTACGTCTTCGATGGGACCAGCGGCCTGCCGTACCCGGAGGACGCTCCGGCCAGGCCGGTCAACGCGTACGGGAGGACGAAGCTGGCGGGGGAGCGGGCGGCGCTGGAGCACGGGCATCACGTGGTGCGCAGCGCCTGGTTATACGGCGCGCACGGTGCCAACTTCGTGCGGACCATGATCAGGCTGGCCGGGGAGCGGCCCGTCCTGGACGTGGTCGACGACCAGCGCGGGCAGCCGACGTGGACCGCCGATCTGGCCGACTTCCTCGTCCGGCTGGCGCAGTCGGACCAGCCGCCGGGTGTCTACCACGGCACCAGCGCGGGCGAGACCACCTGGTGCGGGTTCGCCAAGGAGATCTTCACGCTGCTCGGTGCGGACGCCGGCCGGGTGCGCCCGGTGCCGACCTCCGCCTTTCCCCGCCCGGCCCGGCGCCCGGCCAACAGCGTGCTGGCGCACACCAAAGGGCAGCCGATCCGGCACTGGCGCGCGGCGCTGCACGCGGCGTGGCCCGTCCTGACGAGGAGCCCTCAGTGCAGCGTGGCGTAGAACTCCGCGCACTTCTGGTAGTCCGGCAGCAACCCGGCCGCGAGGGCCTCCTCCAGGGACGGCGCCTTGGCGTCCTTGTCCGACAGCACGGGCTCCAGGCCGGACGGCCAGTCGATCCCGATGGCCGGGTCGAGCGGGTGAACCCCGTGCTCGCCGCCCGGGTTGTACGGCTGCGAGCAGATGTACACGACCGTGGCCTGTTCGCTCAGCGCCATGAACGCGTGCCCGAGACCCTCGGCGATGAGCACGGCCCTGCGCGTCTCGTCGTCCAGGGGCACCGCCTCCCAGCGGCCGAACGTGGGCGAGCCCACCCGGAGGTCCACGACCACGTCCATGACGCTGCCGGAGACGCACATCACGTATTTCGCCTGACCGGGCGGCACGTCGGCGAAATGCACGCCGCGGAGCACGCCCGCGCGGGAGACGGAGCAGTTGATCTGGGCCACGTCCAGCCGGTGCGGAAGTTCGGCCGCCCGGAAGGCCTCGAGGAAGCTGCCACGGGGGTCGGCATGCACACGTGGCGCGTACAGCCACGCGCCGTCGATCGAGAGGCGATCCATGATCGCAGCATGCCACAAGGGCTGAATCATGAGGAGTGAATGATCAATGATGACCGCTGTCTTCTCCAACAGCCGCGTGTCCGACGACGCCCGGCGCGAGCTGCTCTACCAGGGCGAGGTGTTCGTCTACTCGGCCTCGCCCGCCATGACCGAGCTGGTCGGCTTCGCCCGGGAGCTGATATCCGAGGCGTTCGGCGGGTTAGACCCGGAGACCGCGCAACACGAGATGCCGGTTGAGGACTTCGCCAAGCTGCTGGCCGACCTCAAGCCCCGCTTCATCCACCACCCCCGGTGCAAGGAGCTGCTGCCCGCCGTCATCGCCGAGCGCGGCTGCGACCTGGACCAGACCTATTTCGACGTGCCCAGGCTGCGGACCTCCACGTCCAACGACTACCTGGTCTCCGGCATCTCCTACGCCTTCCACCCGCATCGCGACTGCTGGTATTCGGCGCCGTTCTGCCAGGTCAACTGGTGGATCCCGGTGTTCGACGTGGTCCCGGAGAACGTCATGGCCTTCCACCCGCGCTACTTCGACCAGCCGGTACGCAACAGCAGCCGGGTCTACGACTATGCCGAGTGGAACCGTACGAGCCGCCAGAACGCGGCCGCCCACGTGCGCGACGACACCCGCGTCCAGCCGAAGCCCGAGGAGCCGATCGAGCTGGAGCCGCAGGTCAGGGTGGTGCCGGAGGCCGGCGGGGCGCTCATGTTCTCCGGCGCGCAGCTCCATTCCACCGTGCCGAACACCTCGGGCAGGACCCGGTTCAGCATCGACTTCCGCACCGTGAACATCGGCGACGCGCGTGCCCGCCGCGGCGCTCCCAACGTGGACGCCGAGTGCACCGGCACGACGCTGCGCGACTTCGTGCGCTGCAGAGACCTGGCCGCGATGCCGGAGGACCTGGCCCAGCAGTACGAGGCCGCGGCCCTGGCTGGAGTGAGCTGAATGATCACCTGCCGACTGTGCGGCTCCGAGGAGCTGGCCGGGGTCGTGGACCTCGGCGCGACCCCGCCGTGCGAGCTGTTCCTGACCGCTGAGCAGCTCGCCGCCCCCGAGCCCACCTACCCGCTCCACCTGCGGGTCTGTACGCAGTGCTGGCTGGCCCAGCTCCCGCCGCTGATCACGCCGGAGGAGACGTTCACCGAGTACGCCTACTTCTCCTCCTTCTCGACCTCCTGGGTCGAGCACGCGCGGCGGTTCGTGGACGGGGCGGGGCTGCGGCCCGGCTCGTTCGTGGTGGAGGTGGCCAGCAACGACGGCTACCTGCTCCAGCACGTGGTCGAGCGGGGCGTGCGCTGCCTGGGCATCGAGCCGTCGGCCAACGTCGGCAGGGCCGCCGTCGAGAAGGGGGTGCCGACGCTCACCGCGTTCCTGTCTCCGGAGCTCGGCCAGCGCGTGCGGGCCGAGCACGGGCCCGCCGACCTGGTGGTGGCCAACAACGTGTACGCGCACATCCCGGACGTCGTCGGCTTCACCAAGGGCCTGCGGGCGCTGGTGGCCGACGACGGCCGGGTCTCCATCGAGGTGCAGCACCTGCTGACGCTGATGGAGCTCAACCAGTTCGACACGATCTACCACGAGCACTTCCAGTACTACACGGTCGCCTCGGCGCAGCGGGCGCTGGCCGGCGGCGGGCTGCACCTGGTGGACGTGGAGCTGCTGCCGACGCATGGCGGGTCGATCCGGCTGTGGGCGCAGCCGGGCGAGGCGCCGGTCTCGCAGCGGGTGGTCGACGTCCTGGCCCAGGAGAAGGCCGCCGGGCTGCACGAGCTGTCGGGTTATCAGGACTTCGCGGCGCGGGTGGCCAAGGTGCGGCGCGACCTGCTGCGGTTCCTCATCGACGCCGCCGACGCCGGCAAGACCGTGGTCGGGTACGGCGCCCCGGGCAAGGGGAACACGTTGCTCAACTACTGCGGGATCCGGCCGGACCTGCTGGCGTACACGGTGGATCGCAATCCGTACAAGCACGGCAGGTTCACGCCCGGGTCGCGGATCCCGGTCCTGGCGCCGGAGCGGATCGCCGCGGACCGGCCGGACTACGTGCTGGTGCTGCCGTGGAACCTGCGCGACGAGCTCGTCGAGCAGCTGTCGTACGTCCGTGAGTGGGGCGGCCGGCTGGTCTTCCCGATTCCGCGTCTGGAGGTCGTCGGATGAAGGTCGTCCTCTTCTGCGGCGGGCGCGGCACCCGGATGCGCAGCGACGCGCCCGGCGGGGACATGCCGAAGCCGATGCAGCTCGTCGGCCCACGGCCGCTGGTCTGGCATGTCATGCGCTATTACGCGCACTTCGGCCACAAGGAGTTCATCCTGTGCCTGGGGTACGGGGCACAGTACATCAAGGACTTCTTCCTGACATATCAGGAAACGGGGTCGAATGACTTCATCCTGCGTAACGGGAAGATCGAGTTGTTATCCACGGACATTTCGGACTGGTCGGTGTCGTTGATCGACACCGGGCTCGACTCCCCGATCGGCGAGCGGCTGCGCCGCGCCCGCCCGTACCTGGACGGGGACGAGATGTTCCTGGCCAACTACGCCGACGTGCTCACCGACGCCCCGCTGCCGGACATCATCGGCCGCTTCGCCGCCTCCGACGCCGGCGCCTCGATGATGGTCGTCCCCCCGACCAACACCTTCCACGTGATCGACGTCAGCGAGGGCGGGCTGGTCGGCGGCATCACCCCGGTCAGCGAGATGCCGCTGTGGGTGAACGGCGGCTTCTTCGTGCTCCGCCAGGACGTCTTCGAGCACATCCCGGAGAACGGCGACCTGGTCGCCGACGGCTGCGCGGAGCTGGCCAAACGGGGGCGGCTGCTCGCGTACCCGCACCGCGGCTACTGGCGGCCGAGCGACACCGTGAACCAGCGCCTGGAGCTGGATCGTGCCTGGGCGCGGGGCGAGCGGCCGTGGGCCCTGTGGGAAGCATGATCGGGCTGCGCCCCGCGGGGCCGCAGGCGGTGGTCGCACTCGGCGCCCACTGCGACGACCTCGCGATCGGGGCCGGCGGGAGCCTCTACACGCTCTGCGCGGCCCGCCCCGGGCTGCGCGTGGACGCGCTCGTGCTGTCCGGCGGCGGCACCGAGCGCGAGGACGAGGAGCGTACGGCGCTCGCGGCGTTCTGCCCGGGGGCCGACCTCCGGGTCACCGTGCTGAAGATCCCCGACGGGCGGCTGCCCGCGCACTGGGACGAGGCCAAGAACGCCCTGGAGGACCTGCGGGCCAGGACCGGGCCCGACCTGATCTTCGCGCCGTGGGCGGGCGACGCCCACCAGGACCACCGCGGCCTGGCCCAGCTCGTGCCGACCGTCTGGCGCGACCACCTGACACTTGGCTACGAGATCGTCAAGTGGGACGGCGACCTCGGGCGCCCCTCGGTCTACCAGCCGCTCGCGGACGGCGTGGCCGAGACCAAGGTCCGCCTGCTGCAGGAGCACTACCCGTCGCAGCGGCACCGCCCCTGGTACGACCGGGAAGCCTTCCTGGGGCTGGCCCGCATCCGCGGCATCGAGTGCGGCGCCCGGTACGCCGAGGCGTTCCACGTGACCAAACTGACCATTGATCTGGCTGGAGGCTGATTTGCGGATTTTGCTGACCGGGCACCAGGGCTATCTGGGCACCGTGATGGCCCCTGTGCTGTCCGCCGCGGGGCATGAGGTGATCGGCCTGGACTCGGGCCTGTTCGCCGACTGCGTGCTCGGACCCCAGCCGGACGACCCGCCGGGCCACGCTGTTGACCTGCGGGACGTGCCGGCCGCGGCGCTCGAAGGCGTCGACGCCGTGGCGCACCTGGCCGCGCTGTCGAACGATCCGCTCGGGTCGCTCGCGCCGGAGCTGACCTACGACATCAACCATCACGCCTCGGTGCGGCTGGCCAAGCTGGCCAAGGATGCCGGGGTACGCAGGTTCGTCTACGCCTCCACCTGCTCGGTCTACGGCGCCTCCGGGGGCGATGACCTGGTGAACGAGGACGCGCCGCTGCGGCCGGTGACGCCGTACGCGGAGTCGAAGGTCAGGGTCGAGGACGACCTGGTGGAGCTGGCGGGCGACGACTTCACGCCGGTGTTCATGCGGAACGCGACCGCCTTCGGGTTCTCGCCGCGGCTGCGGGCCGACATCGTGCTGAACAACCTGGTGGGGCACGCCGTGATGACGGGCGAGGTGCGGGTGCTGTCCGATGGGACCCCCTGGCGGCCGCTGGTGCACGCGCTGGACATCGCCGAGGCGTTCCTGCGGGTCATCGAGGCGCCGCGTGAGCCGGTGCACGCGAAGGCGTTCAACGTGGGGACCGAGGGCAACAACGTGACCGTGGCGGAGATCGCCGACGAGGTGGTGGCGGCCGTGCCCGGGTCCACGTTGCTGATCACTGGCGAGACCGGCAGTGACCCGCGGTCCTACCGGGTGGACTTCTCGCGCATCCGCCAGGCGCTGCCCGGCTATGACGCCAGGTGGACGGTCAAGGCGGGGGCGGACGAGCTGGCGGAGGCGTACCGGGCCTATGGGCTGACCAGGCACGACTTCGAGCGGCGCTTCACCCGGCTGGCTCGGCTGGCGGACCGGCGGGAGGCGGGGGCGATCGACCCCGGGCTGCGGCCATGACGGGGGAGGAGATGCACGCTCTCGTCGAGCGGCTGTATCCGATCTGCCGGAGCATCACCGGTGACGGCGTGCGGCGCACGCTGGAGATCATCGGCGAGCACCTGCCGCTGACCGTCACCGAGGTGCCGACCGGGACGGAGGTGCTCGACTGGAACGTGCCGAAGGAGTGGAACATCCACGACGCCTACGTCAAGGACCCCTCCGGGCGGCGGGTGATCGACTTCCAGGAGTCGAACCTGCACGTGGTGGGCTACAGCGTGCCGGTGTCGGGGACGTACACGCTGGAGGAGCTGCGGCCGCGGCTGCACACGCTGCCCGAGCAGCCGGACCTGATCCCCTACCGGACCAGCTACTACGCCGAGACGTGGGGGTTCTGCCTCAGCCGGCGCGTGCTGGACGGGCTCGGCGAGGGGCCCTACGAGGTGCTCATCGACTCCACGCTGGAGGACGGCTCGCTGACCATCGCCGAGCACGTGGTGCCCGGGCGGCTGGCCGACGAGGTGGTCATCTCGTGCCACGTGTGCCATCCGTCGCTGGCCAACGACAACCTCGCGGGCATCGCGGTGGCCGTGACGCTGGCGCTGAGGCTGGTCGAGCCCCGGTACACCTACCGGTTCCTGTTCGTGCCGGGCACGATCGGGGCGATCACCTGGCTGGCGCTCAACAGGGAACGCGTCCACCTGATCGCGGCCGGGCTCACGCTGGCGTGCGCGGGGGATCCGGGGGCGCTGACGTACAAGCGGAGCCGGCGCGGAGACGCGGAGATCGACCGGGCCGTGGAGCAGGTCCTCAAAGACCGGCCGCACACGGTGCTGGACTTCTCGCCGTACGGATACGACGAGCGGCAGTTCTGCTCGCCCGGGTTCAACCTGCCGTTCGGCAGCCTGACCAGAACGCCGTACGCCGGATACCCGGAATATCACACCTCGGGGGACAACCCGGGCTTTGTCACGCCGGCCGCCATGGCGGCCACGCTGGACGCGTTGTGGCAGGTCGTCGAGGTGCTGGAGGGCAACCGCAGCTATCTCAACCTGAGCCCGTACGGCGAGCCGCAGCTCGGCCGGCGCGGCCTCTACGGATCTCTCGGCGGGAGGAGTGACACGAAACAGGCCCAGATGGCGATGTTATGGGTGTTGAACCTGTCCGACGGGGAGCACAGCCTGCTCGACATCGCCATCCGAGCCGAGCTGCCCTTCGCCGCGGTGAAAGGGGCGGCCCAGGCTCTGCTGGAAGCCGGACTGGTCAAGGAGATGGCGTGATGGACCTCAGGGTCGGAGATGTGGTGGAAGTGCGGGGGCAAGCCGAGATCCTGGCCACGCTCGATGAGCGGGGCGAGCTCGACGGGCTGCCCTTCATGCCCGAGATGGCGGCCTACTGCGGCCGGCGTCTCACCGTTCACAAGATCGCGCACAAACTCTGCGACACGCAGACCCGCACCGGGCTCCGCAAGATGGAGCGCGCCGTGCACCTGACCGGCGCGCGCTGCGACGGGTCGGCGCACGGCGGCTGCCAGACGGCCTGCTCGATGTACTGGAAGGAAGCCTGGCTCAAACGCGCCGACGCGGACCCGGCGCCCGCCGCCCCCGACCCCCGGCTGCTGCCGCTCCTGGAGATCAACACCCGGCGGCCACCCGGGGACGACGGCGTGGAACGGTACTCCTGCCAGGGCACCGAGCTGCTGCGGGCCGCGCCGACGTGCCTGCCGGTCAGGAGCATGGGGCAGTACGTCGACGACGTGCGCAGTGGCAACGCGGGTGTGCTCCGCACCCTGCACGCCCTGCTCATCGGGGTCTTCAACCGCCTCCAGGAGGTCAGCAAGCGGGTTCTGCCCCCACGGCTGCGGTTCAAGGAGGGCAGACGCTGGGGATTCCTCAAGCCGGCGCTGCGCGGCAAGACCCCGACCGAGGTGCTCGACCTGAAGCCCGGCGAGCTCGTGCGCGTGCGGTCGCAGGCCGACATCCTGGCCACGCTCAACGAGCACATGCACAATCGCGGCCTCGGCTTCGAGGAGGAGATGGCCTCCTACTGCGGCACGGTCACCCGCGTCCAGGCACGGATCGACCGGTGCATCGACGAGCGCACCGGCCGCATGCTCACGATGAAGACGCCCTGCGTCACGTTGGAGGACGTGGTGTGCAAGGGGTTGTACAGCCTCAACTGCCCGCGCGAGTTCGTGCCCTTCTGGCGCGAGATCTGGCTCGAACGCGTCACCACGTAACAGAGAAAAGGAACGAATGGAAGAGACACAGCGCGTCGACGAGATCGGGGCACAGGCGGGTCGTGGATTGCGCTGGAGCCTGCTCGGCAACCTCGTCACCCGGGCGGGCTCGTTCGCCATGGGGCTGGTCCTGGCAAGGGTGCTGGCGCCCGACGACTTCGGCACGTACGCGGTGGCGCTGGCGGCGACGCAGATCGTCATGCACATCAAGGACGTGGGCATCCAGGCGGCGACCATCCACTGGCGCGGGCGCCTGGAGGACATGGCGCCCACGGCGACCGTGCTCAGCTTCGTCGTCACCACCAGCGTGTACGGCGCCTTCTGGCTGTTCGCTCCCGTCTTCGCACGGATGTCCGGCAACGAGGAGGCCACCGGCGTGGTGCGGCTCCTCACGTCGATCATCCTCATCGAGGCCTTCACCGCCGTGCGCAGCGCGGCCCTCCTGCGCAGGTTCCAGCAGGACAAACTGACGCTGGCCATCATGATCGGCTTCGTGGCGAACGCGTCGGTGGCCATCACGCTGGCGTTGACCGGCGCGGGCGCGTACTCCTTCGCATGGGGCCAGGTCACCGCGTCGGTGATCACCGGTGTGCTGATCTTCTTCTGGGGCTGGGTGCCGATCAGGATCGGGCTGAACCGGGAGATCGCCGGCAAGCTGCTGAAGTTCGGCATCCCGTCGGCCGTCGGGTTCGGGCTCGAGGCCATCCTGGTGAACTCCGACTACGTCGTGGTGGGGGACGTGCTCGGCGCCGAGCAGCTCGGCTACTACCTGCTGGCGTTCAACGTGTCGAGCTGGGTGCCCGGGATCATCGGCACCGCGCTGCGCTACGTGTCCTTACCGAGCTTCTCCCGCCTGGCCGAGGACCCCGCCGCGCTGTCGGAGGGCGTGCGCAGGTCGGTCCCCGTGATGGTGGCGTTCGTGCTGCCGCCCGCGCTGGTGATGGCCATCCTGGCGCACCCGCTGATCACCTTCCTGTACGGCGAGCGGTGGGACTTCTCCGCCGGCGTGCTGCGCTGGCTCGCGGTCCTGATGGTGGTCAGGATGCTCATCTCGTACCTGGCCGTGGACATCCTGACCGGGCTCGGTGCCACCAAGACCACCGTCTGGCTGAACCTCGGCTGGGCCGTCGTCCTGCTGCCGTCTCTGGTGGCCGGGGCGCACATCGGCGGCATCCGCGGCGCCGCCATCGCGCACGCGGTGGTCGCGGTGTTCGTCGCGGTCCCCATGGCGCTGGTCATCCTGCACCGGGTGGGGGTGCGGCTCGCGCCCTCGCTGCCCGACCTGGTACGTCCGGCCGTCGGCGCGGTCGTCGCCGGGGCCGTGATGCTCGGCTTGGAACGGCTGACCGGCTCGGGGCCCGCGCTCGTCCAGCTCGTCGTCGCCGGCGGGGCCGGGACGCTGGTCTTCGTCATGATCGTGGTGCCGAACGCGGTGCTGAAGAAGCTCGTCAGAAGGAGCGCTTGATGGCATTCGCCGACACGCTGGTCTCCGTGGGGCTGCCCGTCTACAACGGGGCCGACCGCGTCGAGAAAGTGATCTCTTCGGTGCTGGCCCAGGATCACGCGAACATCGAGCTGGTCATCTGCGACAACGCCTCGACCGACCGTACCGAGGAGGTCTGCCGCGACTGGGCCGCGACCGACAGCCGGATCGTCTACCACCGGCAGCCGGTCAACATCGGGCAGATTCCCAACTTCAGCGACGCCATCCGACGGGCGCGGGGCGAGTTCTACCGATGGGCCGGCGACGACAACTGGCTGGCGCCGACGTACGTCTCCCGCTGCCTGGAGGTCTTCGCCGCCGACGAGCGGCTGCTGCTGGTCACCACCCAGCAGGCCTACACCGGCCCTGACGGCTCGACGCGGACGGCGCCGTACACCGGGACCGGTTACCTCGCCGACGACCCCGTGGACCGCTTCGCGGAGTCCCTGAGGATGCTCAACGAGGACCCGTTCGCCATGGACCCCCTATACGCCCTCATGCGGCGCGAGCGGATCATGCGGGTCGACCGGGGGCGGGTCATGCTGCGCGAGGACGAGATCTTCGCCGCGCGGATGGCGCTGGCCGGGCCGTGGGGCCACGTGCCCGAGATCCTCGCCGGCCGCGACTGGGAGGTGCAGCACCTGGCCGACATCGCCCGCAAGATCGGCGCGCCCGCCTGGCACGTCCGCGTCGCCACGCTGCTGCAGTGCGCGGAGTTGCTGCGTGCGCTCGGCGAGGTCGAGCTGACCGCCGCGCAGCGCAGGAGGGGACGCGCGATCGTGGCCCGGATGTATCTCCGCAGACACGGTGTGACCGCCGCCCGGCGGGGGCGCAAGCTCATGAGCTTGGCAGCGCTGCGGTCCCCACGATAGCCGTGTAACGAAGGGACCGAAATTGGCGAGTACGGATTGATCGGGGGGATCAGAAAGGAAATCCGTACATGCTGACCACCGTCTATTCCAATAGCCGTGTGGACGACGAGACGCGCAGGGGGCTGATCTTCCAAGGTCAGGTCTTCGTCTACTCGGCGTCGCCGGCGTCCAGTGAGCTGATCGCCTTCGCCCAAGAGATGATCGCGGAGGCGTTCGGCCCGCTCGATCCGGAGACCGCCCAGTTCGACATGCCCGTCGAGGAGTACACGCGGCTGCTCGCCGACCTCAAGCCGGCGTTCATCCACCATCCGCGGTGCCGGGAGCTGCTGCCCGCGGTGTTCGAGGACTTCGGTTACGACCTCGCCAAGACCTACTACGACGTGCCGCGACTGCGTACCTCCACGTCGGATGACTACCTCACGTCGGGCATCTCGTACGCCTACCATCCGCACAGGGACTGCTGGTACTCCGCGCCGTTCAGCCAGATCAACTGGTGGATCCCGGTGTACGAGGTGGCACGCGAGAACGTGATGGCCTTCCACCCCCGCTATTTCGACAATCCGGTGCGCAACGGCAGCGGTCGCTACGACTATGCGGTCTGGAGCAGTGTGGACCGTCCCAACGCTCCCAAGCACATCTACAGCGACACCCGGGAGCAGCCCAAGCCGGAGGAGTCGATCGAGCTCGAGCCCCAGGTGCGGATCGTTCCAGAGCCCGGCGGCGTCATCATGTTCTCCGGCGCCCAGTTGCACTCCACCGTCCCGAACACCTCGGGCCGGACCCGGTTCAGCATCGACTTCCGGACCGTGCACATCGACGACGTACGGGCCCGCAGGGGCGCGCCCAACGTCGACGCGTCCTGCCTCGGCACGACTCTGCGTGACTTCAGGCGGGCCACCGACCTCGACGGCATGCCGGAGGAACTGGCCCTGGCCTTCGAGAGCGAGGCCAGGACCCTGGCCCACCAGGACGGCTAGGCCGCCCGCGGTCGCGACAACCGGTCCCGCACCGCCGCGCGCAGTGCGGGGCCGCTGCGGTAGCGCTGGAACGGCAGCTCGAACACCGCCGCGAACGCCCTGGCGAACAGCACCGACACCGGTACGGCGACCGCCAGCAGCACCAAGAACCTGGTCACACCGGCCTCCAGACGCGGGGCGACGAGGAAGTGGTTCACGGCGACCACGATCGGCGCGTGGACCAGGTAGAGGCTGTAGGAGAAGGAGCCCAGCGAGCGGACCGGCCCGGTGTCGAGCAGGCGCACCAGCGGTCGCGGCCGCCCGGTCGCGACGGCCGCGAGCAGCAGCCCGGCGGCGGGCGCGAGCGCGAGGTCGATCCAGAAGAAGTTGGCCACCGCCCAGGTGGAGCCCTGGACGGCGATCACGATGAGCACCGGCACGACCGCGATGGCCGCCGCCCAGTGCAAGGGCGCGCGGACCGGGGCGCGGACCACGCCCGCCGCCAGCACGCCCACCGCGAACAGCACCGCGAACTGCGGAGTCAGCCGCATCAGCGTCGCCACCGCGGGCACGTAGGCCGCCAGCACCCCCACCGCCGCGACCACGACGGTGACCGCCGCCACCATCGCCATCGGACCCAGCCGCCGCACGACCAGCAGCAGGAGCGGGAAGACGAAGTAGAGCTGCGCCTCGATGGCGATCGACCAGAACGCCCCGTTGGGGCTGGGCGAGCCGAACACGTCCTGCAGCAGCAGCCCGTACACGACCACGGTCTTGCCGGTGGGCACGGGCTGGCCGGGCTGCGGCACCAGGAGCCACGCGACCGCGAGGCTGAACGCCAGCGCCGCCCAGTACGGCGGCAGGATGCGCCAGGCGCGGCGGCGGGCGAAGCGGCGCAGCCCGTTCAGCCGCCAGTCCGCGCGGGCGGGAGAGACCGCCAGGGAGAATCCCGACAAGGCGATGAAGACGACGACGGCGAAGTGGCCGTACAGCAGCCAGCCCGCCCACCCGGGACCCGTGTCGGCGGGGAACCCGGGAAAGGACAGCAGCCAGCAGTGGTGCAGCACCACGAAGAGCGCGGCCAGGCCGCGGATCCCGTCGAGCCCGCCCAGCCGGGCGCCGGGCGCCGCATCCGGCCCTGAGCCTGTCGCTGCGCCGGCAGCCCTCACCGAGTCCATCCCCCACCCCCGCCCGGGGCCGGACATCGGCCACCGGGGATATATCGGGGCAGACCGGTCTCGCGTAACAGGTCATGTAACGTGCGGATCGAAAAGGGCGATGTCCTGATTGGAACGGTTTCGGGGGATGCTGAACGCCCCGTTGCTTTGAGTATCGGGCTGGGGATATATGGAATTCTGGAAGGCCATTATGGGCCTTGCCCGTCAGAAGTTCATCGGCATCCCGGTGGCCGTTTTAGCCGTGGCGTTGGCGTGTGCCGGATATTTCGTCCTACCTGAGCGCTACGTGGCCAGCGTCTCCATGGTCCTGGTCACGCCGTCGGGCGGCGGCTCCGTGGACCGCAGCAAACCCGTGGCGCAGACGAACCCGCTGTTGCAGTTCACCGACGACCTGCGGACCACCGCCAGCATCCTGATCCTGGCGATGAACACCACCGATGTGTTCAAGTCCGTCGGCGTCACCGAGGACGGGCCCACCGAGCTCACCATCGACGACGGGCGCAGCAATCCGACGCTGCTGGGCGTCGGCACCACCGGCCCCTTCGTCTACGTCCAGGTGGACAGCGACTCGCCGGCCACGGCGACCAAGGTGCTGGAGGCGGTCCAGGAACGGCTCGAACAGGAGCTGGAGGACCGCCAGAACGAGCTCAAGGCGCATCCCATCACGTTCGTGCAGCTCCAGGACGTCGTGCGGCTCAGCCCTGAGGCGGACACGTCGGCGAAGCTGCAGGGCGCCGTCGGTGGCGCGCTGCTCGGCCTGCTGATCGGCTTCGGCGCGGCGTACGCGGTCGTCCGCCGGAAGCTGACCATGCCCGCGCGCCTGCAGGGGCTGGCGAAGGCGGCGCCGGAGCCCGAGGAGCCGCCGGTCGCCTCCATGGTGGCGGAGCCCGAGCCGGAAGAGACCGCGCCCGAGCCTGAGAAAGAGGACGTCAAGTCCACGCAGGACTTCCGCCTGGTGAGCAAGGCGGACGGCAACGGAAAGGGACCGGCCCCCGTCGACCTGGACGAGACCGGCCCCATCGACATCGTGCGGGGCAATCAGAACTGACCGCCCGCCGCTACTTGCGTCGCGACGCGAGGTCCACCAGCGCGGGCGGCACCCACCGTTTGGCCGTCTGCCGGAAGTTGCTCTTCCACTCCTCGCCCGGACGCTGCTTGAACTTGGTGTCGTGCTCGTCGAGCACCTCGTCGGCGGGCCGGCCGTTGGTGTAGTAGTACAGCGCCATCGACCGGCGAGCGCGATCGTCGGGGCAGGTCAGCGGCTCAGGGTGGCCGTGGTTCGCGTCGTCCGTGGTGGCGAAGAGCACGAACCGGTTGAACACCGGCAGGATCTTGTGCTCACACCGGGTCATGTTCTTGTTCCACAGCTGCAGGTGCCCGCCGTACGACTCCTCCCAGTCCTTGTTGAGGTAGAGCAGGCCGTTCAGCCGGCGGTCGAGGTTGAGCCTGCGGTGGCGGTTGAAGTCGACGTGCACCTTCAGAAAGCCGCCCGGCTTGATCTGGTGCAGGCCGCCGCCGTCGTAATGCGGGTCGGACACGAGGTGCTCGATGCCGGTGAGCCGTTCCAGGAAGTCGACGAAGACCTGGCCGTTGAACTCGGATAGCAGGTGCCGGGTCGCTGGGCCCATCCGCTCGGTGTCGGCGAGCGCGAGCTTGATCTCCTTGGCGTTGTCGAACCGCTGCCACTCGACGTCCCTGGGCTCAGGGAACTCGGCGAGCACCGGCTCCAGGACCTCGGGCGGCAGGAAGTCGTCGATCACGACGTGCCTGAAGGGACTGGCCTTGAGGAAGCTCTCTCGCAGGCTGTCGGCCAGCGGGAGGAGCTCGTCGCGGCTGAAAGTGAAGCTCTGCGCTTGTGTCGATGACATTCCCACCCCTTGAAATGGACGCGAATACCCCGGGACTGAAATCGCGATATGCGGTGATCTCGTTACAAATTTCCTGGTAACGCGGGGTACCCGGATGGCCGATGATCCTGGGGAGGCCCGTATTCTCCAGCTCAGGAAGGAAGCGTCTTGGACTTCTGGGGGACAGTCCTGGTCGTGATCCGGCGATGGTATGTCACCATCCCCGCGTTCCTGCTGGCCTTGGGCGCGTCGTTCGCGGTCTACACCACGATCCCGACCATCTACCAGTCGAACGCGGTGCTCGTGCTGACCGTGCCGGTCTCGGGTGGGAGCGTTCCAGTGGACCCCGAATACCCGAATCCGCGGACCAACCCGCTGCTCAACTACAACGGCGCGCTCAACGTCGCGGCCTCGATCCTGCTGCAGGCGCTCAGCGCGCCGGAGACCGCGGCCCGGCTCGGGGCGCCGCCGGGCGGCAAGACGACGTACGCCGTCCACAACGGCAGCCCCAACCCCGAACTGCTGGCCAACGGCCCCTTCGTGATCATCGACGTCAAGAGTCCCTCGGCGGAGACCGCCCACGCGCTCGTCACCAAGCTGGTCCAGGAGGCCAAGACGGAGCTGGCGGCCCGCCAGCGCACCCTCCAGGCGCCGCCGAGCACGTACATCGCGCTGACGGAGATGGTGCCGCCGACCTCTCCGCAGGAGCAGCGCGGCGGCAAGAGCCGCTCGGCCGCCGCGGTGCTGGTCCTCGGCCTGTTCGCCAGCCTCACCGCGGGATTCGCCGCGGAGAGCGTCGCTGCGGCGCTGCGCCGCAGGCGGCCGGCCGAGCCCGCCGAACCCGCCGTGCGGAACGAGTCGCTGGCGCTGCGCTCATGAGCGCGCCCGCCCTGCCCGCGACGCCCGTGGCGGCCCGGCCGTACCCGGCCGACGGCGCGACCCTGGGCGTCGTGTTCGCGGTGGTCCTCATGATCGTCCCGGCCCGCCTGGTCTTCCGCGGGTTGTCGTTCGCCATCACGCCGGCCGAAGCCGTGGGGCTGTTCGCCCTGGTGTGGTGGCTCTGCGCGCACTTCACCAACACGCTGGGCGCGGCCAAGGGCCGCACGCTCGTCCGCAGCGCGGTGTTCGTCTACGTCGCCTCGCTGGTGGCCACGTACGCCTACTCGACGGCCGGAAATCTGCCCAGGGACGAGCTCGATCTCTCCGACCACATGCTCGTGACCGCGCTCGCGATGATCGGCGTCGTGCTGCTGGTCGTGGACGGCGTGCGCGGCAGGGTGAGGCTCGACGTGATGCTGAAGGCCGTCGCCGTGATGGGGGCGGTCCTCGGCGTGATCGGCGCGGTGCAGTTCCTGCTGAAGTTCGACCCGACCCAGTACATGGTGCTGCCGGGCCTGCGCTTCACCCAGGAGGAGCTGTTCATCCTGGAACGCAACGGGCTGAGCAGGGTGGCGGCCACCACCGGGCATCCCATCGAGTTCGCGGTCATGTGCGCGATGATCCTGCCGATCGCGCTTCACTTCGCCTTCCGGGCCCGCGAGCAGGGCAAGCCGTCCCTGCCATGGTGGCTGTGCGCGGGCCTGATCGCGGCCGGGATGGTCTTTTCCGTCTCGCGCTCGGCCTTCATCGGCCTGGCGGGCGCGGCCGCGGTGCTGCTGATCGGCTGGCCGCGGGTGCGGCGGCTGCTCGCGCTCGGGGCGATGCTGCTGTTCCTGGGGGCGGTGAAGGTGGTGGTGCCCGGCGTGCTCGGGGCCATCGTCGACCTGTTCACCAACCTCTCCACGGACTCGAGTCTGCGCTGGCGGACCATGGACTACGCCGCCGCCGTCACCGAGATCGCCAAGCACCCCTGGCTGGGGCGCGGTCTCGGCACCTGGTACGCCCCCAAATACCTGGTCTTCGACAACCAGTACATCCTCACGACCGTCGAGACTGGGATCATCGGCCTGCTGGCCTTCGTCGGCCTGTTCGCGGCCGGGATCGCGTCAGCGCTGCGCGCCAGGCGCCTGCTCTCCGACCCCGTCGACCGCGACCTCGGACTGACCCTGGCGGCCTGCCTGGTGGTGCCGCTCATCGGCGCGGCCACCTTCGACCTGCGCTCGTACGCCGTGATCACCGGCCTGTCGTTCCTCCTGGTCGGAGCGGCGGGCGCGCTGCTGCGGGAGGCGAGGGAGTGCCGCCGCCTGGAGGAGCTCAGCCGAGCAGCCGCGGCTGCGCTTCCTTCCACGATCCGGCCGAAAGATCCCGTGAGCTGATCGCCGTCACCGGCAGCGGCCAGGCGATGGCGAGGTCCGGGTCGTCATACCGTACGGAGATGTCCTCGGCCGGGTCGTGCTCCCGGTCGATCCGGTAGCAGATGTCGGCCTGCTCGGTGAGCGCCTGGAAGCCGTGCAGGAAGCCCGCCGGCACATACAGGCAGGCGAACGTCTCGTCGTCGAGCACCACGCTCATGCTCTGGCCGTACGTCGGCGAGGTGGGGCGGGCGTCCACCAGCACGTCGTGGATCGCGCCCCGGGCGCACCTGACCAGCTTGGCCTCGCCCCGCCCGGTACGCCCGTGCAGCGCCCTGATCGTGCCCAGGCGCGAGCGGGACTGGCTGTCCTGGATGAACGCGGCCGGGTCGAGACCGTGCTCCTTCGCCACGGCCGCGTCGAACGTCCGGGTGAACAGTCCCCGGTCGTCGTGATGCGGGGTGGGCACGAAGAGAAGGACACCGTCGAAGGCGCCGCGCTCCACTCTCATGCCCCCATCCTCATGGCTGCGCCGTATTTACTGCCAGACCCACGCGTAACGGAATTCTCTGGAATGCCGATGATCCAGTGAAAGGTCGGGATGTGGCTCGGCCGGGAGAAGGAGCGAGGACATTCCGGCGGATCCTTTCACGGCGACCAGTCCTCCTGCGCGGGTACGCGTGGGAGCGATCCATGTCATGGTCATCGCCGAGGCGGGGGTGGCCGACCACGTCTCCCGGGCCTGGGCCGGCGGCAGCGGCGGCGCGATCGTCACCGCGAACGTGGACATCGTCAGAGCAGCCACCCGCGACCCCGCGCTGGCCGAGCTCGTCGGCCGGTCGGAGCTGGTCGTCGCCGACGGCATGCCCGTGGTGTGGGCGGGCCGCCTGGCAGGTGCGGCGATCCCGGAACGGGTGACCGGCGCCTCGCTTGTCTACTCCCTGTCCGAGCGCGCAGCGCGCGACGGGCGGTCGGTCTATCTGCTGGGCGGCGATCCCGGCGTGCCGGAGGCGGCTGCCGCGGCGCTTTTGGAACGTTACCCGGCGCTGCGGATCGCCGGCGCGTACTCCCCGCCGTACGGCTTCGACGCCGATCCGCAGGCCCGGCGCGACGTCACCGAGCGCGTGCGCGCGGCCCGCCCCGACCTCGTGCTCGTCGGACTGGGCTTCCCCAAGCAGGAACGGATCATCCTGGACCTGCGCGCGCAGCTGCCCGCCGCCTGGTTCCTCGGCTGCGGCGCCGGAATCCCGATGGCCGCCGGGCAGTTCCGCCGCGCCCCCGAGTTCCTGCAGCGCAGCGGCGGCGAGTGGCTGCACCGGCTCGCGCTGGAACCGCGCCGCCTGGTCCGCCGCTACCTGCTCGACGACGCGCCCTTCGCCGTGCGCCTGCTGACCGGCGCGCTCCGTGTCCGCCTCCTGGGAAGGTGAGCATGCTGGCGATAGTGATCGTCACGTACTTCAGCGAGCAGATCGTCGGCGACTGCCTGCGTTCGCTGCCCGCCGCGGGAGCGGGGGACGCGCGGGTGCTCGTGGTGGACAACGGCTCGGCGGACGCGACGCTCGACCGGGCCCGCGAGGCGATGCCCGGCGTCGAGGTGATCCGCATGGGCCGCAACGCGGGGTTCGCCGCCGGGGTGAACGCTGGTGTGTCCGCCGCGCCCGGCTGTGACGTGCTGGTGCTGAACCCGGACATCCGGCTGGCCGCCGGCTCTATCCCGGTTCTGCGCGAGGCGCTGGCCGTGACCGGCACCGGGATCGCGGTGCCGCGGCTGACCAGTGACGACGGCAGCCCGCACGTCTCACTCCGCAGGCGGCCCACCGTGCTGCGGGCGCTCGGCGAGGCCCTGCTCGGCGGCTACCGGGCCGGGCGCGTCCCGGCGCTGGGCGAGCTCGTCGTGGGGGCGGAGGCGTACGAGCGGCCGGGGACCGCCGACTGGGCGACCGGCGCGGCCTGGCTCGCCTCCCGCGCCTGTCTGGACGCGCTCGGCCCGCTCGACGAGCGGTATTTCCTGTACTCGGAGGAGACCGAGTACATGCTCCGCGCCGGAGACCGCGGCTTCGCCGTCCGCTACGAGCCGCGGGCGCAGGCCGTGCACCTCGGCGGCGAGCAGGCGACCTCCAGCTTCTTGTGGGCGCTGGCCACGGCCAACCGGGTCAGGTTGCACCGCGAGCGGCATGGGAGACTCGCGGCGCTCGGCATGCGCGGCGCGGTGCTGCTCAACGAGGCGTCGCGCGCCATCGCCAGGGGCCGTACGGGCGGCCGCAAACACCGGGCCGCGCTACGCGCACTGATCGCCATGCCCGAATGGCCGGCCGGGCCCGAGCGGCCCACGCCGCCCGGCTATGTCTGCTTCTCGGCCCAGGACTGGTGGTACCACAACCAGGCCCACTCCGACTTCCAGCTCATGCGCTCGATCGCCGCGCATCGCAAGGTGCTCGTGGTCAACAGCATCGGCATGCGCATGCCGACACCGGGCACGTCGACCCAGGTCACCCGGCGCATCCTGCGCAAGCTCCGCAGCGTCGCCAAGTTCGTCCGCCGGCCGCTGCCCGGCTTCCACGTGATGTCGCCGCTGCCCCTGCCGTTCTACGGCTCGCCCCTGCTGCGCCGCCTGAACGCGGTGCTGGTCCGGGCCCAGGTCCGGGTGGTGTGCCGGGCGCTGGGGCTACGCCGGCCGGTGTTCGTGGTGACCCTCCCCACGGCGTGGGACGTGGTACGGCCGATGGCCAGGCGGTCGCTGGTGTACAACCGCTCGGACCGGCATTCGGCGTTCCCCGAGGCCGACACGGCCACCATCGAGACGCTGGAGCGAGAGCTGCTCGCCCGTGCCGACCGCGTCGTCTACGTCAGCAGGGCGCTGATGGACGAGGAACGGCCGATCACCGGCGAGCGGGCGCACTTCCTCGACCACGGCGTGGACATCGACCACTTCACCAGGACCGCGGACCTGCCCGCCGACATGGCCGCCGTCCCGGGGCCCCGCGTGGGCTTCTTCGGCGCCCTGGACGAGTTCGTGGTCGACGTCGATCTGCTCGAACGCGTCGCGGCCGAGCTGCCGCAGGCCTCCCTGGTGCTCATCGGGGACGCGACCGTGCCCATGGAACGGCTGACCCGGTATCCCAACGTGCACTGGTTCGGCTTCCTGCCGTACGAGCGGATCCCCGTGTACGCCTCCGGCTTCGACGTGGCGATCATGCCATGGCAGGACAACGCGTGGATCCGCCACGCGAACCCCATCAAGCTCAAGGAATATCTGGCTCTGGGCCTGCCGATCGTCAGCACGGACTTCCCGGAGCTGGCCCATTATCGTGACCGGGTGAGCATCGCGGCCGATCCCGACCGGTTCGTCGAGGCGGTCAAGGCCGCGCTGTCCGAGGGTGGCCGGCGACCGGCGGCCGAGCTGCGGGCGTCCGTGCTGGACATGTCCTGGTCTTCGCGAGCACGCGAGCTCATGGAGCTGGCGGAGGGAGAGCGCTGATGCGGGCGACCCGCCCGATCCTCGTCGTGGCGGTCATCGCCGTCGCGGCGGCCCTGGTGTGGGCGGTCGTGGGCATGTCCCAGGGCCAGACCGGCGCCCCGCAGGCGTCGCCCGGTGGCACCGGCTCCGCCCCGCCGGAGGTCGCCGGGCTTCCACGCGTCCCCTGGGAGGGCGGCCCCGCCTATTACGACCGCTTCGCGGCCACCAAGGCCGCCGGATGGACGAACCCCTCGTTCTTCCCCGTGGGCGTCTGGTACGAGTCGGTCACCAGCCAGGGCGACGTGGACAAGGACCGCGAGGCCGGCATCAACACCTACGTCGAGCTGACCGAGTCCACCGACATGGCGCTGATCAGGAACAACGGCATGTTCGCCATCCCCAGCAAGCCGCTGAGCGGCTACGGCCAGGAGACCGTGGCCTGGCTGATCACCGACGAGGCCGACATGTGGGCCGGCCCCGGAGACGACGGCTGGACCGGCAACTTCCCCGGCCAGGGCCCCCTGTGCATTCCGGACGACCCGCACAAGGAACGCTGCGGCTACACCGTCATGAAGACGCTCAAGGACCGCCTCCCCAAGGACGGCCGCCCGCACTACGCCAACTACGGCAAGGGCGTCATGATCTGGCAGAACGACCGGCAGGCCGGCCGGTTCGTCAACGACTACACCGACCTCGTGTCGCTGGACGTCTACTGGTACACCAGCTACTACGCCTGCCTGGACGGCCAGAACTCCCTGCGGATGGCGGCGGACCAGTGCCAGCGAGCGGCGAACTACGGCCTGCTCATCGACCGGCAGCGCAAGCTGGACGCCATGGACGGCAAGCGCCAGCCCATCTACGCCTTCGTCGAGGTGGGCCGCCCCGCCCCCGAGGACAAGCGCGGGATCGAAGCGGCCGAGGTCAAGGGCGCCGTCATGAACTCGCTGATCCACGAGGCCAGGGGCGTCATCTACTTCAACCACAGCTTCGGCGGCTCCTGCCAGAGCCAGCACGTCCTGCGCGACGCCTGCGGCACGAAGACCAGGCCCGCGGTCATCGAGGTGAACAAGCAGATCAAGCAGCTCGCCCCGGTGCTCAACACGCAGTCGCTGCAGTACGACTTCGGCGGCGACACGGACACGATGCTGAAGGCGCACGACGGCTTCTACTACCTGTTCGCGATGCCGTCGCGGACGGGGAAGCCGGGGTCGCGCACCTTCACGCTGCCCCGCGGACTGTCGCCCGGCCAGGTCGAGGTCCTCTTCGAGAACCGCCGCATCCCCGTCGACGGGTCAGGGCGGTTCACCGACACCTTCGAGGCCGAGCACTCCTACCACATCTACAAGATCCCGGCCTGACCCGCGTACCACGCGTGCGTGCGACGCAGCCCCTCCTCCAGCTCGATCCGCGGCCGCCAGCCGAGCAGTTCCAGCGCCGGCCCGGGGTCAGCCGTCTGCGGCACGTCGAGGGGCCGGTCGGGCGCGCTCCCGAAGGGCGGCGCGGCCTCGGCCCCGGCGATCCGGTAGAGCAGCTCCACCGCCTCTCGCACGGAGACCTTGGCCCCCGTCCCGACGTCGAACGCCTGCCCGGCCGCCCGCTCGCTCTCGGCGGCCAGCACGAAGGCCTCGACGACGTCGTCGATGTACACCCAGTCCACCAGCTTGGCCCCGCTGGTCAGCCGGGGCCGCTCGCCCCGCAGCAGGGACAGCGTCACGTACGGCACCAGCTTGGCGGTGTCCCGCTGGCCCGGGCCGTACACCATGGTCGGGCGCACGATCGTGTACGGCAGCCCCCAAAGCCGGTGGTACAGCTCGGCGTACCCGGACGCCGCCGCCTTGGCCATCGCGTACGGCGAGGGCGGCGGCGTGTGCCCGTTGCCCGGTCGCGGCTCCTCGCTCGACCCGGCCAGGATCACCCGGCACCCGGACTCGACCGCTGCGGTCAGCACGTTGACGGTGCTGGTGAGGTTGCTCTCCATCGTCGGCCGCACCACGGACACGTCCCTGGCCCCGTCGACCTCGCTGGCCAGGTGGAAGATGACGGCGGGCCGCACGGCGGCGACCAGTTCGCCGGTGGCGCCGGCTTCACGCAGGTCGATCCGATGGCCGTGGAGCTCGCCTCGCCGCCCGCTCTCGCCGTGGACCTCACGCGGACCCGGGCCAGAGCCGTGCCACCCCAGCGCGCCGCGGCTGGTGCCATGGACCTGCGCGCCCAGCTCGGCCAGCCGCACCGCCAGGCGCGCGCCGATGAACCCAGAGGCCCCCGTCACCAGGACCCGCCTGCCGGCCCACTCCACGAGCGCCCCTTTCCACGTGAAAGGGGCCCGCTCGGTCGAGCAGGCCCCATGAATCGCGAACGTCAGCCGATGCGCCAGGTGTCTCCACCCATGAGCAACTCGCTCAGGTCGCCGGGGCCCTTCTGCGCCACCGCTTCCTCGAGCTGCTCGGCCATGAGCACGTCATAGGCCGGCCGGTCGACGCTGCGGAAGACGCCGATCGGCACGTGCTCGAACGCCGGCTCGTCCAGCCTGCTGAGCGCGAAGGCGATGGACGGGTCGGGGTTGTGCGCGTCGTGCACGAGGATCTGGTCCTCGCTCACGCCGTCGCGGGCCACCACCTCGATGCCGCCGGACGCGGAGCGTACGACCGCCTTGGAGGCACTCGCGATCGGCTGCCCGTGCTCCAGCCGCAGCGTGATGTCGTCGCGGACCGCCGGGTCCTTCAGCTGCTCGAAGGCGTTGTCGTTGAAGATGTTGCAGTTCTGGTAGATCTCCACCAGCGACGTGCCGCGGTGCGCGGTGGCCTCGCGCAGCACCGACTGCAGGTGCTTGCGGTCGGAGTCGATGGTGCGGGCCACGAACGACGCCTCGGCGCCGATGGCCAGCGAGATCGGGTTGAACGGCTTGTCCAGCGACCCCATCGGCGTCGACTTGGTGATCTTGCCGACCTCGGAGGTGGGGGAGTATTGGCCCTTGGTCAGCCCGTAGATCCTGTTGTTGAACAGCAGGATGTTGAGGTTGACGTTGCGGCGCAGCGCGTGGATCAGGTGGTTGCCGCCGATCGACAGCGCGTCACCGTCACCCGTGATCACCCACACGCTCAGGTCCGGGCGGGAGGCCGCCAGGCCCGTCGCGATCGCCGGCGCCCGCCCGTGGATGGAGTGGAAGCCGTAGGTGTTGAGGTAGTAGGGGAAGCGCGAGGAGCACCCGATGCCGGACACGAACACGATGTTCTCGCGCTTGAGGCCCAGCTCGGGCAGGAAGCTCTGCACCGCGGCCAGGATCGCGTAGTCCCCGCAGCCGGGGCACCATCGCACTTCCTGGTCGGACTTGAAGTCCTTCAACCCCTGCTTGACGTCGGTCTTGGGAATGAGGGACAGGCCCTTCCCGTTCACGAGCTCAGTCACTGTCGATCACGTCCTGAATGACTCCGGCCAGCTCCTCGGCCTTGAAGGGGAGCCCGCGCACACGGTTGTAGCTGATCACGTCGACGAGGAAGCGGGCGCGCAGCAGCAGGGCGAGCTGGCCGAGGTTGATCTCGGGCAGCAGCACCTTGTCGTAGCGCTTGAGCACCTCGCCGGTGTTGGCGGGCAGCGGGTTGAGGTGGCGCAGGTGCACCTGGGCGACCTTGCCGCCACTCCTCCTGATCCGCCGCACCGCCGCGGCGATCGGCCCGTACGTCGAGCCCCACCCGACGACCAGCACCTTCGCCTCGCCGTCCGGGTCGTCCACCTCCAGGTCGGGCACGTCGATGCCGGCGATCTTGGCGGCCCGAGTGCGGACCATCAGGTCGTGGTTGTCCGGGTCGTAGGAGATGTTGCCCGTGCCGTCGGCCTTCTCGATGCCGCCGATCCGGTGCTCCAGACCGGGAGTCCCGGGAATGGCCCAAGGACGGGCGAGGGTGTCGGTGTCCCGCTTGAACGGCAGGAACTCGCCGTCCTCGCCGTTGGGCGTGGTGGTGAAGTCCTGCGAAATGTCGGGCAATTCCGAAACTTCGGGCAGGCGCCAGGGCTCCGAGCCGTTGGCCAGGTAGCCGTCCGAGAGCAGCATCACCGGGGTGCGGTATTTGACCGCGATCCGGGCCGCCTCGATGGCCGCGTCGAAGCAGTCGCTCGGCGACATCGGCGCCACGATGGGCACCGGGGATTCGCCGTTGCGGCCGTACATGGCCATCAGCAGGTCGGTCTGCTCGGTCTTGGTCGGCATGCCGGTGCTCGGCCCGGCACGCTGCACGTCCACGATGATCAGTGGCAGCTCGGTGGTGACCGCGAGGCCGACCGTCTCGGCCTTCAGCGCCACGCCGGGACCCGACGTGGTGGTCACGCCGAGCGCCCCGCCGAACGCGGCCCCCAGCGCCGCGCCGACGCCCGCGATCTCGTCCTCCGCCTGGAAGGTACGGATCCCGAACCGCTTGTGCTTGCTGAGCTCGTGCAGGATGTCGCTGGCCGGGGTGATCGGGTAGGACCCCAGGAACAGCGGCAGCCCGGACTGCACGCCGGCGGCGATCAGACCGTAGGCGAGGGCCTGGTTGCCGGAGATGTTGCGATAGACGCCGGGTGCGAGCTTGGCGGGCTTGACCTCGTACGACACCGAGAACGACTCGGTCGTCTCGCCGTAGTTCCATCCCGCCTGGAAGGCCGCGATGTTGGCCTTGGCGATCTCCGGCTTCTTGGCGAACTTCTGCTCGAGGAACTTGATCGTGTGCTCGGTCGGCCGGTGGTAGAGCCAGCTGAGCAGACCCAGGGCGAACATGTTCTTCGACCGCTCGGCGTCCTTCTTGGACAGCTCGAAACCTTCGAGGGCCTTGACGGTGAGCGAGGTCAGCGGCACCGCGTGGACCCGCCACTCGCTGAGCGAGTCGTCCTCCAGCGGGTTGGTGTCGTAGCCGACCTTCTGCAGGTTGCGCTTGGTGAACTCGTCGATGTTCGCGATGATGTCGGAGCCACGGGGCAGGTCGCCGAGGTTGGCCTTGAGCGCCGCCGGGTTCATGGCAACGAGGACGTTCGGCGCGTCGCCGGGCGTCAGGATGTCGTGGTCGGCGAAGTGGAGCTGGAAGCTCGACACGCCCGGCAGGGTGCCTGCGGGCGCGCGGATCTCGGCCGGGAAGTTGGGCAGCGTCGAGAGATCGTTGCCGAACTCTGCCGTGCCGGCCGTGAAGCGGTCGCCGGTGAGCTGCATGCCGTCACCGGAGTCGCCGGCGAATCTGATGATCACACGGTCGAGCTGCTGGACCTGCTTCGTCACAGCTCAGTCCTCCTCGACGCGCCAAGGCGCGGTTGCTTCGGGCGCGTTCTCTGTATCCATGCTAGATCCTCGGAAGGTCACGCGTTTGCAGCCCGCGTAAAGCGGGTAAACGCGGGCGGAGTCAGGGTGAGGTCGGAGAACGACGACACAGTCCGGACGCGAGCCTGCAGAGGTCTACATGCAGGCGGGCGAACAGGACGGTTCGGGTCACGAGCGCCAACTATACGTCCCCCCAACACGTGTGCTACGTCAGGGGCTTCTTACGCGAAGCTCGCTCCCTGACCTGTACAGGCGTCCGGCCTGCATCCCAGCAGAGCCGTACAACTCTGAAACGGTGACGAAGGTGTAACCCTTCCCGCGCAACCCTTTGAGGATGGCCGGAAGCACGTCAACCGCTTCCCGATCGATGTCGTGCATGAGAATGATCGCACCCGGATGCGCCCCCCGCACAGCACGGTCCGCGATGTCTTTGGCGTCGTCATTGGTTTCTTTAGGGTGCCCTGCGATCTCTTTAGAGGTGTCTTCAGGTGTGCCCTTTTCGCCCGCGCTTTCAGCCCCTCGCAGGTCCTCGGTGTCGACGTCCCAGGTGACCAGCGCGAGCCCCATTTCGTGCGTGACGTCGCGCACATCCTGGCTCACGGCCCCGTACGGCGGCCGCACCAGGGTCGGCGCCTGGCCGGTGGCGGCCGCGATCACGTCCTGGGTCTTTTCGAGCGAGTCGGCGATCTTGCTGGTCGTCTGCTTCGACAGGTCCCGGTGCGCCCAGGTGTGGTTCCCGACCAGGTGGCCCTCCTGGCTCATCCTGCGCAGCAGCCCCGGCTGCGCGGCCGCGCTGGTGCCGACCGTGAAGAACGTGGCCCGCGCCCGGTGCTCGCGCAAGAGGTCGAGCAGCCGGCCCGTGTGAGGCCCGGGCCCGTCGTCGAACGTCAGCGCCACGCATTTGGTCTTGGCGCAGTCCACCGTGCCCGCCCTGCTGCTGAGGGCGTCGGGGCGGGTCGTGGGTGCGACGGGAGGCTCGTCGTGCGGAACGTTCGCCTGCTCCCGCACGCTGTCCTGCGCCCGCCGTCCCAGACCGGACAGCAACGGCGCGGCCTGCTCCGCCGGCACCGCCACGGCCAGCCGGCCCAGCGAACACGGCCCGATCTGGCAGTCGTCGAACTCGACGACCAGGTCCCCGTTCCGGTTGAACGCCATTGAGTCGAACTGGTCGCCGTCGGCCGTCACCTCGTCCTGCTCGACCTGCGGCCCGCGTACCTTGAGCCCGTCCTTGACCAGCACCGCCAGGCGGCGCAGCGCGTCCTTCCCGTCCAGCAGGCCGGTGGATTCGAGTGCCTTGCCGTTGCGCCGGTCGTACCAGTAGGTCTGTGTGGAGTTGCCCCAGGTCGCGCCGAGGAACTCGCCGGTGCGCAGCCGTACGGCGATCGCCTGGGGGGTGACCGCGGCCAGTTGCCACTCCACGTTCAACTCGGGGCGAGGGCCTTTGGGGCCGGTGCCGGTGCGCGCGCGGAAGTCTTTCAATTGGCGCTCGGCCTGGGCGCGCAGCGCGCGGTTGAGGGCGGGGGCGTCGGCGAGCTCGGGGTAGGTGATGTGCACGTATCGGCTGGTGGGGGAGTCGCCTTCGGTGAGCGTTCTGGTCGTTAAGCCGGTGACGGTCGCGGGGTCGGCAAAGTCGATCAGTGTCGGCTCTGCCGGGACCATGACGTCCCGCTCGGACGAGGTTCCGGTCCAGCCGCAACCTCCGGCCGAGAGGGCCAGCAGAGCGATTCCGGAAAAGAATCGCGTTTTGTGCATGTGTGTCAGGTTATGGGGCTGATCTTGGCATTTACCCCGTTTTGGGGTGATGGTGTGGGAGGTTTTGACCGACTCCTGGTTTGAGCCGGCGTTCTCTGGGTGGACGGGGGCCGCTGGGTTACGATCGCCTCATGGACGGCTACTTCGGGTCCTACGTGCTCGTCGCCGCGCTGCTCGCCATCGGTGTCGCCATCGTGGCCGGGGCCCTGACCGCCAACCGCCTGCTCCGCCCGAACCGTCCCACGCCGGACAAGCTGACCACGTACGAGTGCGGGGTCGACCCGGTGGGCGAGGGATGGGCGCAGTCGCAGGTCCGCTACTACGTCTTCACCTACCTGTACGTCGTCTTCGCGGTGGACGCCGTCTTCCTGTTCCCCTGGGCCACCGTCTTCGACGCGCCCGGCTACGGGGTGACGACGCTGGTCGAGATGTTCGTTTTCCTGGGATTCATCGCGCTGGGCATCGTGTACGCGTGGCGCAAGCGCGTACTGACCTGGACCTAACCCTGGCGTGCGCTGCTGTTTCTTTGCTTGACCTGCGATCCGCGCAAGAATGGACAACATGGCAGCAACGGATCTCCCGATGCCCACGGTGGGGCCACTCTCCCGGTTGGCGCCCAAGCCGATGCGGTTCGTGCTCAACTGGGGCCGCCGCTATTCGCTGTGGGTGTTCAACTTCGGGCTGGCCTGCTGCGCGATCGAGTTCATCGCGACGTCGATGAGCAGGCATGACTTCATCAGGTTCGGGGTGATCCCGTTCGCGAACGGCCCGCGGCAGGCCGACCTGATGATCGTCTCAGGCACCGTCACCGACAAGATGGCCCCGGCCGTGAAGCGGCTTTACGAGCAGATGCCCGACCCGAAGTACGTGATCTCGTTCGGCGCCTGCTCCAACACCGGCGGCCCCTACTGGGACTCCTACTGCGTGACCAACGGCGTGGACCAGATCATCCCCGTCGACGTCTACGTGCCGGGCTGCCCGCCCCGGCCGGAGGCCCTCCTGTACGGCATCATGAAGCTCCAGGAGAAGATCGCGCAGGAGAAGCTCGGCGACCGCTACCTCTTGTCCCGCTCCCACGCGGAGGAGGCATGAACGCCGAGGTCGCCGCGCGTTTCGGCGACCGCGCCCAGATCTCCGAGTCATACGGCGACACCACCATCGACGTCGGCCCCGCCGACTGGATCGAGTTGCTGACGTTCGTCCGCGACGACCTCGGCTACGCGTTCTTCGACTGGCTGACGGGGGTCGACGACCCGCCGGACGCCTTCCTCGTCGTCGCCCACGTCTACAACCCGGTCGCCGGCCGGCGCCTGCTGCTGCGCACCGGCGTGCCCCGCGCCGACCCGCACCTGCCCTCCGCCGTCGGCGTCTACCGGGGGGCCAACTGGCACGAGCGCGAGACGTACGAGATGTTCGGCGTGATCTTCGACGGCCACCCCTACCTGGTGCCGCTGCTGCTTCCGGACGGCTTCGAAGGCCACCCGCTGCGCAAGGACTTCATCCTGGCCGCCCGCGTGGCCAAGGCCTGGCCCGGCGCCAAGGAGCCCGGCGAGTCCGGACACGGCGCCCCGAGCCGCCGCAAGACTCTCCCGCCGGGCGTCCCTGCCGATTGGGGACAACCGGATGCCTGACCTGCCGTGATCGTTTGGGAGCTTTGATCTTTTGGGAGCCTTGGGAGCCGCCCGATGCTTGACGTAGTGCTCAGCTTCGCCGTCATCCTCGTCGTGTTCCTGGTGCTGCCGCTGATCATCGGGCAGACCGAGCACAAGGTCATGGCACACATGCAGTCGCGCCTCGGCCCCATGTACGCCGGCGGCTTCCACGGGTGGGCGCAGCTCATCGCCGACGGCGTGAAGTTCGCGCAGAAGGAGGACGTCATCCCGGCCGCGGCCGACCGCCGCATCTTCATGATCGCCCCCGGGGTCGCGCTCGTCCCCTATCTGGTGGTGCTGATCGCCATCCCCATCGACCGCGGCCTCGTGGCCGTGGACCTCGACCTCGGCCTCTTCTTCGTCCTCGCCGTCATGGGCATCGGCGTGCTGGGCTCGATCATGGCCGGGTGGGCGTCGGCCAACAAATATTCCGTGCTCGGCGGCATGCGCTCGGCCGCCCAGCTCGTGTCGTACGAGCTGCCGCTGGTCCTGGCGGCCTCCTCGGTGGCGATGGCGGCGGGCACGCTGTCGATTCCCGGGATCGTGGAGGCGTGGCAGTGGTGGTGGCTGCCGTGGCAGGCGATCGGCGGCGTGGTCTTCTTCATGGCCGGGCTGGCGGAGCTGCGCCGGCCGCCGTTCGACATGCCGATAGCCGAGTCCGAGATCATCATGGGCCCGATGACCGAATACACCGGCATGCGGTTCGCCCTGTTCATGCTCGCGGAGTACGCCGGGATCGTGGTCCTGTCCTTCCTGACCACCGTGCTGTTCCTGGGTGGCTGGCACGGCCCGTTCCTGCCGGGCTGGCTGTGGACGCTGGTCAAGGTCTTCCTGCTGGCGTTCGTCGTGATCTGGCTCCGCGTGACGTACCCCCGGCTGCGCGAGGACCAGCTCCAGAAGCTCGCCTGGGCCGGCCTCGTCCCCCTGGCCCTGGTCCAGCTGGCCCTCACCGGAGTGGTGAAGGTCCTCACCTGAGAGTTCTTTCGTTCAGCGCCAGGAAGGCCACTCCTTGACACCCGGCCGTATCAGTTGATGATCGCCATCATCACATCGGCGGCCGACGGCCGCTCGTCAGGCCGCTTGCTGAGACAGGCCCCCACGACCCCGCGCAACGCAGGAGGCAGTGGCGACAAATCCGGATGAACGGTGAGCACCCGGTTGAAGACGGCAGGCACGGTGTCCTCCCCGAACGCCGGCCGCCCCGTAGCCGCGAACACGATCGTCACCGCCCAGCTGAACACATCCGAAGCCGGCCCCACCGCCTCCCCGGTCAGCTGCTCGGGCGACATGTAAGGCGGCGTCCCCACCATTTTCCCGGACGTCACGGTGACCTGATCGAGCGCCCGTGCGATCCCGAAGTCGATCACGCGCGGCCCGTCGTGCCCGATCAGCACGTTGCTCGGCTTGAAATCGCGATGCACGATCCCTGCCTTGTGGATGGCCGCCAGCGCCCCGGCTGTGGATAACGCCAGCCGGGTGAGGCTGTCGGCGTCACGCGGCCCGTACTTGCGGACGAGCTGCTCCAGCGAGGGGCCTTCCACGTATTCGCTGACGATGTAGGGGTATTGCCCCGTGATGTTCACATCGAGCACCCGGGCTGTGGAAAACGTCGCCACCCGCCGGGCCGCATCCACCTCCCGCGCGAACCTCGCCCGCGCCGTCTCGTCGACCAGATCGTGCAGCACCTTCACGGCGACCCGCACCCCGTTGGGCGCCATGGACAGGTAAACCGCCCCCTGCCCGCCGCGCCCGAGCGGCTTGATCACCCGGTAATGCCCGATCCACTCGGGCTCCCCCTGACGCCGCTGATGACTCGGCGCGGTGGTCCGCTGCCCCAGATCCACATGCTGGTATGCCGGTGGCGGCAGCGGCGGCCGCAACCGCGCCCGCGCCATCATCGGCACCAAAATCCCCGAGTGGATGAGCCCGCCGAACCAGCTGACCAGGAGCCCCAGCGACACCAGCCCGGCCAGCGGATCGGGAATGTACTCGAAATCGTCGTAGGCAAGCACCGCGATCACGAAGGAGCCGATGCAGACCAGGTAGACGGAGGCGGCGACGACCTGGAACACGCTTCGCAGCCAAAACCCGGCGAACCCGATCGTGAACGGGGTCGCCAGGCCGCACGTGAGCAGGGGCAGGCAGGCCCACACGACGGAGGCCGCCCACGCCCCGCCACTGGGGCGGACCGGATGGCTGTGCTGCATGGCGGAGAGACTATCGCCCTTGCCGTAGTTCATATCGGGCATGTGTGCAGCTTGTGGATAACCTCGGGCTATCCTGTGGATAGCTGTGGAAAAACTGGGGACAATGCGCTGGCTCATTCACGTGCGGAGCCAAGTGCGTCATGATGTTGAGCTATGGGGCGTATACCGGGAGTCGGGCTTGCAAAGGGGCTGTCCATCACCCTTCGCCACATGCTGCGCAAATCCGTCACGCAGCAGTATCCCGAGGTCAGGCCCGCCCTCCCGCCCCGCAGCCGTGGGGTAATCGCCCTAGTCGAGGAAAACTGCACCTCCTGCATGCTCTGCGCCCGAGAGTGTCCTGACTGGTGCATCTACATCGACTCGCACAAGGAGACGATCCCGGCCCCTGAGGGCGGCCGCCCGCGCCAGCGCAACGTCCTCGACCGCTTCGCCATCGACTTCGCCCTGTGCATGTACTGCGGCATCTGCATCGAGGTATGCCCCTTCGACGCGCTCTTCTGGTCTCCGGAGTTCGAGTACGCCGAGGGCGACATCCGCAACCTGCTGCATGAGAAGGACCGGCTGGCCGCCTGGACGCAGACCGTCCCGCCGCCGCCCGCCCACGACCCCGGTGCCGAGCCCCCGAAGGAACTCACCGCCGCCCCCCGCCGCCCGGCCGCCGAACGGCCCGCCCGTACGGCAGGCACGCCGCCCAGTCGCGAAGCAGGCACGCCGCCGCGCGCCCGTACACCTCGACCGGACAAGCCCTCGCAACCCCCCGAGCCAGGCACAACCCCCACCACCGACCCCTCAGGCCGCGAGCCCACATCCAGCGCGGCAGAACCACAAGCCACGCCTAGCCCTCGAGGACCGCAAGCCACGCCCAGCGCCGGAGGGCCCGAAGCCGCTCCCCGGGCCGGAGGGCCGGAAGCCGCTCCCCGGGTGGCAGGGCCGCAAGCCGCTCCCGGGGCGGTGGAAGGCGAGGCCGGGGCGGTGGAACGAGAGGTCGGGGCCGGAGAAAGCACGGCCAAGGCCGGAGAAGGTACGGCGAAGGCCGGAGAAGGCGGGGTCGGCACCGGTGCGGCGGAGCGGGAAACCGCCACCAGGGCCTCAGACCGCGAGCCCACAGCGGGCGCACGAGCAGAGCAGGGCGCCGCAAGAGCAGAGCAGGCCGGCGCACCGGACGCAGAGCCGACCACGAGCGCACCTGGGACCACACCCGGTGCCGCCGACAGGCCCCAGCGCCCACGCCGACCGATGACGAACATCCGGGCAATCCGCCCGCCCGGCACCCTCCCGCCCCGTCCCGAGGGCAAGACCTCCCCACCCCGCGCCCAAGGCGACGTCCCTCCATCCGCAAGCTCGACCCCGGACAGCCCTCCCCCCGCGCCCGTCGCCGGAACCGCGGAAGGCCACGAGCGCGGGACGACGACCGAAGGCCCTGAGCCAGAGGCGACCGAAGGCCGTGAACCGGGGGCAACCGGAGGCGGCGAGCCCGGGACGACCGAAGGCCGTGAGCCCGGGACGACCGAAGGCCGTGAGCCGGGGGCAACCGGAGGCGGCGAGCCCAGGGTGACCGGAGGCCGTGAGCCTGGGACGGAGGACGGGCCGAACACGGAGACCCCCTCCACAGAGCGAGGACGGGCTTCATCCACAGGCGAGCCGTCCGCAGAGAAGTTGTCCACAGCTCCAGGCGAACCGCCCCCGCAGCCCGAGCCGGAGGAGCAAGCTTCTGCCCCGGGCCCTCGCCGACGCAGAATGGCCGACCCACGGTCCATTCGTCCGCCAGGCGGGAGCGGCCCTGACGAGACAAGGGAGTCAGAGGAGGAGTCGTGACCGAGGCGGTGCCCTCCTACCTGTCACCCACCGGGCAAGAGATCGTGTTCTTGCTGCTGGGCGCGGTAGCGGTTGGATCGGCGCTGCTTGTCGTCACGACCAAACAACTGGTCCACGCCGCCCTCTGGCTCGTGGTCTGCTTCGGCGCCCTGGCGGGTTGCTATCTGGTGCTGACGGCCGAGTTCGTGGCCTGGGTCCAGGTGCTGATCTACGTGGGCGCGGTGGTCGTGCTGTTGCTCTTCGGGATCATGCTCACCCGCGCCCCGATCGGCCGCTCTGCCGATCTCGACAGCGGCAACCGGCTGGTTTCGGCCCTGGTGGCGCTCGCGACCGCGGCCATCCTGGTCACGGTGGTGATCGACGGGTTCCGCACGGCGTACACACCGCTCAAACCCGGCGAGGGGGCAGCCAAGGAATTGGGCGCCAGCATCTTCGCCACCTGGGTGCTGCCCTTCGAGGCGCTGTCCGTGCTGCTGCTCGCCGCACTGATCGGCGCCATCGTCCTGTCCCGCACGGACATCCCCGGCGGCCAGCCATCGGATCAGACCCCAGGCTCCTCGCCGCCTGATCCCGCCGAAGGCCACTCGCCACTGCGACAGCCAGGCGGTAACTCGGCGTCCCGACAGTCCGGCGGTGGCTCGGCCTCCCGACAGTCCGGCGGTGACTCGCCACCCCAACAGACCGGCGGTAACTCGGCACCCGATCAAACCGGGGGTCATTAGTGCACATCGTCTACCCGGCGGTCGTCTCCGCTCTCCTCTTCTCTGTCGGCGTCTACGGCGTGCTCGCCCGGCGCAACACGATCCTCGTGCTGATGTCGGTGGAGCTGATGCTCAACGCCGTCAACCTCAACCTGGTCGCGTTCGACGTGTGGCTGGCCGACCGCCTGCACAGCGGCCAGGTGCTCACCCTCTTCATCATCGTCATCGCGGCCGCCGAAGTGGGCCTGGGCCTGGCGATCGTGCTGGCGCTCTACCGCAACCGCCGCACCGTCGACATCGACCACCTCCGCGACCTCGCCGAACCCACCGACGAACAACCAGGCGCCCGCACCACCCACAGCCCGGCGGCACCGGCACGAGTCCACGCCGATGTCGCAGGTGGCACGTCCGGGCCCGCCCCCGCGCCAGCGGACGGGCCTGCCCCCACCCCAGCGGACGGGCCCACCCCCACGCCAGCAGGCAAGGACGCCGAGCACCGAAGTGACCAGGCGGAGCCTGACGGCGACCGCGAGGGCGAGCAGCCCGCCAAGCGAGGTGGCACGCTGTGACGACGTTCCCGCTGCTGGCCGTGCTCCTGCCGTTCGCCGCCGCCTTCGCGGGCCTGCTGCTCTCACGCTGGCCACACCGCCGATCAGCCGAGGCCCGGCCCGAGGGCGGCGCAGAGGCAAGCGGAGGCAACGCCGGACCCGGCCGCGGCCATGCGGCACCACCCCAAGCCCACCTGGCCATAGCGGCAGGCGAGCGAGCGAACAACCGAGCAGCCTGGCTGGCCATCCTCCCGACCGCAGCCTCGGCAGTGCTGGCCGCCGGACTGGCGTGGGCGCCGGGCTTCGCCTTTCTCTCCGGCGCCACCGCCACCTCGCCACAGCCCACCGGCCAGGCCTACGGCACGATCGTCACCGGCGGCATCCCGATCTCGCTGACCCTGCAGGCCGACAGCCTGTCCAGCATCATCGGCGTCCTGGTGACCGTCGTAGCCCTGGCCGTACAGGTCTATTCGGTCGGCTACCTCAAAGACGACCCGCGCTATCCCTCCTACAGCGCGTTCATCAGCCTGTTCACCAGCGCCATGCTCCTCGTGGTCTACGCGGGCGACCTCCTGGTCCTCTACGTGGGCTGGGAGATCATGGGCCTCTGCTCATACCTGCTCATCGGCCACTGGTGGGAGGACCGCGGCAACTCGCGCGCCGCGGTGAAGGCGTTCCTCGTCACCCGCCTGGGCGACGTCGGCTTCCTCTTCGGCATCTTCGTGCTGGGCACGGCGGCGGGGAGCTTCCGCATCGCCGACGTGCTGGCGAAGGTGCCGGAAATGTCCGCGGCGACCCTGGTGACCGCCACCATGCTCCTGCTGGCGGGTGTGGCCGGCAAGAGCGCCCAGGTCCCGCTGCACACCTGGCTCCCGGACGCCATGGCGGGCCCGACGCCGATCAGCGCGCTCATTCACGCCGCCACCATGGTCGCCGCCGGGGTCTTCATCGTGGCCAGGCTCTTCGGCGCCTTCGCCGCCGCGCAGCCCACCATGGACGTGCTGGCCGTCGTGGCCGCGCTGGGCATGCTCGGCGCGGCCCTGGCGGCGCTGGCCCAGGACGACCTGAAACGCGTGCTGGCCTACTCCACGATCAGCCAGCTCGCCTACATGGCGGGCGGCCTGGCGGCGGGCTCCGACACGTCGGCCATCTTCCACCTGTTGACCCACGGCGCGTTCAAGGCACTGCTGTTCCTCTGCGCGGGAGCGGTGATCCACCACGTCGGCTCCAACCTGATGACCCAGATGGGCGGGTTGCGCCGTGAGCTGCCGGTGACCTTCGTGACCATGACGATCGGCTTCGCCGCCCTGATGGGGATCCCTCCGGCCAGTGGGTTCTTCAGCAAGGACGGCATCTTGCTGGCCATGGACGAGGCCCTGTCGACCGGCACGCTGACGGACGCGGCCGCCCTCCTCCTGTACGGGTGCGCGCTCGCGACCGTGGCCGTCACCGGCGCGTACGCCACCAGAGCCTGGCTCCGCACGTTCTTCGGCGAGGCGAGGGCGGTGGCGCTCCCCGAGCCGGAGCCCGGCACGGCCCATGTCGTGGACGTCACGGAAGCCCCCAAGACGATGCTCGTGCCCGTCATCCTCCTCGCGGTCCCGGCTCTGCTGCTGGGCTTCGCCGGCGAGCCGCACCTGGACCTGGGCGTGGCGGCCATCAGCGTGGTGCTGGCCCTGCTCGGCGCGGGGGCGGTGTACGCGTTCTGGCGCGTCGACCCCATCGCCGACCCGGCGCGCTTCCTCGGCCCGCTGCGGCTGCCGTGCGAGCGTGCGTTCTACGTGGACGGCCTCTACGCCGCGCTCTTCGCCCGCCCGGTCCTGGCCCTGGCCAGGCTCGTCATCAGGACGGACGACGCGGTCGTGGACGGTGCGGTACGCGGCTCCGGCAGGTCGGCCCGCGGATTGTCCGGAATGCTAAGGCTGGCGCAAAACGGCAACGTCCAGCTCTACGTGAGCGGCCTGCTGGCCGGCGTCCTGCTGATCGCGGTGGGGGCGGTGATGTTCACGTGAGCGGACGGCCTCGCCTGGGCGTCATGACGTTGCCCGTGGACGTGAGGGCGGTGATGTTCACGTGAGCGGACGGCCTCGCCAGGGCGTCATGACGATGCCCGTGGACCTGAGGACGGTGGTGTTCGCATGATGGGCTGGCTCCCCGTCGCGCTGCTGGCCGTGCCACTGGTCGGCGCGCTCGCACTGCTCGTCTCGCCGTACGCCCTCCGCCCGGCGCTACGCACGTACGGCCTGATCCTTTCTGGGATCACGCTGGCGCTGGCCGTGCTGCTGGTGGCGACGTTCGACTACGGCCAGGCCGCGCGGCAGCAGTTCGAGGTGGACCTGCCGTGGATCCCCGGGCTGGGGCTCCGCTTCCACCTCGGCGTCGACGGCATCTCGTTGCCGCTGGTCGCGTTGACCGCCTTGCTGACGTTCCTGTGCTTCGTCTACCTGTGCTGGGGCGGCGCCCGGGCCTCGTTCATGAGGGCCAGGCCGAGAGCGCTCGTGTTCACGCTGCTGGTGCTCGAAATAGGCATGATCGGCACGTTCCTTGCGCTCGACCTGCTGCTCTTCTTCGTGTTCTTCGAGATCGTGCTGATCCCGATGTACTTCCTGATCGGCATCTGGGGCGGCGAGGGCCGCCGGGCGGCGTCGATCAAGTTCATCCTCTACACGCTGCTCGGTTCGGTCGTGATGCTCCTCGGCCTGCTGCTCGTCTGGGCCCAGACCGGCACGCTCGACATCGAGGCGCTGAGCGCGTCCCATGGCGCCGGCATGTCCAGATCCGTGCAGATCCTGGCATTCGTGGCGATCGGCATCGGCCTGGCCGTCAAGACCCCCATGTGGCCCCTGCACACCTGGCTGCCCGACGCCCACACGGAGGCTCCCACCGTGGGCTCGGTGCTGCTGGCCGGGGTGCTGCTGAAGATGGGCACGTACGGCTTCGCGAGGATCGCCATACCGATCCTCCCCGAGGGGGCGGCGGTGGTGGCACCGTGGCTGGGGGCGTTCGCCGTGGTCGGCATCGTGTACGGCGCCCTGGCGTGCCTCGCCCAGCGTGACCTCAAACGACTGATCGCCTTCTCCTCCGTCGGCCACATGGGCTTCGTCCTGCTGGGTTTCGCCACTCTCACTCCGGTGGGCATCAACGGCGCGCTCTTCGCGAACATCGCCCACGGCCTCATCACCGGCCTGCTGTTCTTCCTGGCGGGAGCGATCAAGGATCGCTACCACACGGCCGACATTCCTGCGCTGGGCGGCGGCATGCTGGCTACGCTGCCGCGCCTCGGTTCGGTGCTCACGTTCGCGTCCATCGCCTCGCTCGGGCTGCCGGGGCTGGCCGGGTTCTGGGGCGAGATGCTGGCGCTCCTCGGCGCGTTCCAGCCGGCGAACGGCCTGCCGCGCGGCCTGTTCCTCACGTACATGGTGATCGGCGGCCTGGGCGCGGTCCTGACGGCCGCGTACTTCCTGGTCATGCTCTCCCGCGTCACCCACGGCCGCCCCCGGCACGCCACTCCGGCGCAGGCCGACGGCGGTGAGATCGAAGGGGGGCCGGTCGCGGAGATCACCGCCCTCGACGATCGCCTGATCCACGAACCCCCGGACGAGCGCCCCGTCGAACCCCTCACCTCGTCCCCGGCCCGCGCGGCGACGGCCACTCTGGAGACACCGGACTCGCACGCTCCTCCGGGCATCCCCGAGTCAGCCGACATCAGAGGCCACGAGTTGCTGGCCTGGACCCCGCTGGTGGTCCTGATCCTGCTCTTCGGGCTCTGGCCCGGCCTCCTGCTGTCCCTCACCACACCGGCCGTGCAGATCCTGCTGGGAGCCGTCTCATGATCCAGCAGATCGACTATTTCGCGATCGCACCTCCTTTGGTGCTCGCCCTGGCGGCCGGCCTGGTGCTGCTGCTCGACGCATTCCTCCCCGTCCGCCCGCGCACGAAGAGCGGGCTCGGGCTCGTCACGCTGGCCGGCGTCCTGGTCTCCCTGGGTTTCGTCGTCGCCCAGGCGACCAGGCCCCCGCAGCGGACGTTCTGCGTCCCGCCCAACCTCGCCGGGGCGGACACGCTGTGCTCCTTCGTGGTGGACCGGTTCACGCTGGTCTTCGCGGGCCTGGTGCTCGCTGCCGCCGTGGTGATCGTCCTGCTGTCGATGACGCAGCTGGCAGGCGGCGGCATCCCGGTGGGCGAGTGGTACTTCCTCCTGCTCTGCACCCTCGTCGGCGCGGTGACCCTGCCCGCCTCCCGTGACCTGATCATGCTCGTGGTGGCGCTCGAGCTGGTCTCTCTCCCGGTCTTCGCGCTGACCGCCCTGAAGCGCTATGACGGCAGGTCCTCGGAAGCGGCTGTGAAGCTGTTCGTCGTATCAGTCGTGTCGACGGCGGTCATGCTGTTCGGGGTCTCGCTTCTGTACGGCATCGCAGGCACGGTTTATTTGTCCCGCCTGGCCGCCGTCTTCAGCGGCCGGATCCCCGCGCCCGGCGTGAGCACGGCGCTGGCGGCCGGCCAGGACTTCCCCGCCGTGGTCACGGTCGGCGTCGTCCTCGTCGTGGCCGGCTTCGCCTTCAAGATCGCCGCCGTGCCGTTCCACGCCTGGGCGGCCGACGTCTACCAGGGCGCTCCCATCCCGGTGGCCGCCCTGCTCTCGGTCATCTCCAAGGCGGCCGGGTTCGCCGGGCTGATCCTCGTACTGAGCACGGCTCTGTCCGGACAGGCCGCCACCTGGGTCCCGATCATCGCGATCATCGCCGCGCTCACCATGACCGTGGGCAACCTGCTGGCCATGCGGCAGCGTTCCGCCGTACGCCTGCTGGCCTGGTCCTCGGTCGCCCAGTCCGGCTACATCCTGGCCCCATTGGGCATCGCGCAGACCACGGCGGCCACCGCCGGGGGAGCGATCAGCGCGTCCACCGCGTACCTCGTCATCTACGCCGCCATGAACCTCGGGGCCTTCGCGGTCGTCATGCTGATCTCCAGGACCGCCCCCCGCAACGAGCTCGACGACTACCGCGGCCTGGCACTGCGCAGCCCCGCGGCGGGCGTCGCGCTCGCGTTCTGCCTGATCTGCCTGGCCGGTCTGCCCCCGGGCCTGGCGGGCCTGTTCGCCAAGGTCTTCGTCTTCCGCGCGATCGTCGACGGCGGCGCCGGCTGGCTGGCGCTGGTCATGGCGGTCAACACCGTGATCGGCCTCTACTACTACGCCGTCTGGACGGCACGCCTGTTCACCCCGGCCGGGGAAGGAGCGCCCAGGGAGGGGGCGCAGGCCGGGGGAAGGACGCTCGCCTCGCCGGCGATCTGGCCGGCGATCGGCCTGGCGGTGGCCGTGGCGATCGTGTTCTCATTCGCGCCCCAGCTGGTCCTGGACGTGACTTCGCTGTCTTGATCCGGGGTGCGGGGGTCGCGCTCTGCCCTCAGTTGAGCACTGCGGGGAACGAAGAACCGGGTCACCATCGTTGGACGGGTTGAACCCAGACCACGAAGGGGGGAACCTTGCACCACAATGGTCTGCGCACGGCCGTCTTGCTCGGCGGCCTGTCGGCGCTGATTGTCGCGGTGGGCGCGTGGTTGGGCGGCGGCACCGGTGTGCAGATCGCGCTCGTGCTCGCCCTGGTGAGCAATGGCGCCGCCTATTTCTTCTCCGACCGGATAGCGCTGTCGGCCATGCGTGCCAGGCCCGTCAGCGAGGTCGAGCAGCCCACGCTCTACCGAATCGTGCGAGAGCTCTCCACCGAGGCCCGTCAGCCGATGCCACGCCTTTACATCTCGCCGACGGCGCAGCCGAACGCGTTCGCGACGGGCAGGAGTCCGCGCCAGGCCGCGGTGTGCGTGACGTACGGCCTGACCCAGTTGCTCGACGAGGCCGAGCTGCGGGGCGTGATCGGGCATGAGCTGTCGCACGTGTACAACCGGGACATCCTCGTTTCCTCCGTGGCCGGCGCGCTGGCCACGATGATCACCTGGCTCAGCTACGTGGCCGTGTTCTTCGGCGGCTCGGACGACGACGAGGGGCCGGGCTTCGTGGGCGCGCTGCTCATGATGCTCCTCGGACCCGTGGCGGCCGGCATGGTCCAGATGGCGATCTCCAGGACGCGCGAATTCCAGGCCGACGAGTCGGGCGCGAGGCTCACGGGCGACCCGCTCGCGCTGGCCTCGGCCCTTCGCAAGATAGAGATGGGCGCCCGCCGGCTTCCGCTCCCCGAGAACAGCCGCCTCACCTCGGCCTCCCATATGATGATCGCGAACCCGTTCAGCGGTTCCGGCTTCGGCCGCCTGTTCTCCACCCACCCGCCCACGTCCGAGCGCGTCGCCCGCCTCGAGCGCATGGCCGGCTACCGGCGCTGAAGGATCACATGGGACGATCACCTCGCTTGACCGAGGCCGAACGCAAGCTGTGGAACGCCTTCCCCACGGGCGAATTCGTCGACCTCGGCCCGGTGCGGGAGAGCATCGGCCCTACGGCCGGCGAGAACGCCCCCAAGGACGGCGACACCTGGGGCCCCGACCGTACGATCAGAGCCCGTGTCATCGCGTCCCTGCTGCTCGGCGCCCACGACGCGGGCGACGGCTCCGTCCCCGCGGTGCGTCTGCGCGGTGCCAGGATCACCGGCCAGCTCGCGATCCTCGGCGGCACCATCGCGCACGAGCTCGTACTGAGCGGCTGCCACCTCGACGAGCCCATCAAGCTCACCGGCTCCACCACCCGCACCATCCGCCTGACCGACTGCTGCTTCCCCGGCCTCAGCGCAGGCGGCATGCGAGTCGCCGGACACCTCAGCCTGTCCGGCTCCATCATCACCGGCACGGTCCGGCTGAGCCGGGCCCAGTTCGAGAGCGGCCTGTGGCTGGGCGGCACCAAGGTGGTGGGCGACGACGGCGAGTGGTCGCTGTACGCGCCCACCGTCGTCGTCGACTCGACCACGGTCATGCGCAACGCCGACTTCACCGGAGGAGTGGCCCTCTTCGGCGGCCGCTTCAACGGCGGACTCTCCCTGGAGCACGCGACCCTCCGCAATCCCGGCAAGGAAGCGCTCACGGCGGACAACATGGTCGTTGAGGACAGCCTGCGCTGCAACGATGGATTCCAGGCAGTCGGGTGTGTACGGCTGCGCGGCTCCCGGATCAACGGGACGTTATCGCTGGAGGGGACCGTACGCAGTCCCGACACCCGCTACGCCCTCCACCTGAGCCACATGGAGATCCGCGAGCTCGTCCTCAAGCCCGCCGAGCCCATCGACGGCGTCGTCACCCTCGCCCACAGCCGGGTCGGCACACTCCATGACAGCCCGGACACCTGGCCGGAGAAATTACGCCTGAACGGCCTGACCTACGACCGCCTGCGCGGCCGCGGCGTCGCCCGCAGAATCGAATGGGTGACGCGGGATCCGGAGGGATTCCGGCCGCAGCCGTACGAGCAGCTCGCCGCGTGGTACCTCAGCGACGGCAACGACGCTCTCGCCCGCCGCACCCAGCTCGCCAAGCTCCGCGCCCGGCGCCAGACCCAGAGCAGCCTCGGCGGCAGGCTGTGGGGCCGGCTACTCGACGCCGCCGTCGGGTACGGCTACCGCCCTTGGCTGGCAGGCGTATGGTTCACGCTCCTGCTCGCCATCGGAACGGTCGTCTTCGCCCTAGACCCTCCCAGACCCCTCAAGCCCGCCGAGAGCCCCGATTTCAACTCCTTCGCCTACACCTTCGACCTGCTGCTTCCGCTACCCGCATTCGGGCAACGAGAGCTTTTCGACCCGGGCGGATGGACGCAGTGGCTCGCGTACGGCCTGATCGTCTCGGGCTGGATCCTGGCAACAGCACTGATCGCCGGCGCTACCCGCATCCTTCGCCGCCCGCAGTGACCTTCCGCAAGATCGCTGCGAGATCCTCAGGAAAGAAGATCTCCTCGGTGCTCTCGAGCTCCTCCGCGCTCCACCACCGGTACGCGGTCGTCGTGTCCTTCTCGATCTGCTCCATGTGATCGAACGAAACAGCCGCGTCGCCCACCCGGATCGCGACGAAGGTCTGGTCCTGCGTGATGGCGTACCCGGCCCAGCAGAACTCGATCGTGTTCGTGCCGTACGGGCCGCTGAAATCCTTTGCGCCCGCCCGGATCCCGACCTCCTCGAACAGCTCCCGCGCGGCGGCCTCCCGCAGCGTCTCGCCGCCCTCCATCGCCCCGCCGATGGTGAACCAGAAAAGCTGATCCGGCCGCTCGGGATCGAAGCCGCAAAGCAGCAGCACCCGACCTTGATCGTCAATGGGCAGTACGCGCGCCGTGAAGCGACGCAGGGGGATCTTCGTCACACCGACCGAGCATACGAGGAACCCGCTCCATGGCATCGACGGACTCCGCGAACCGCTCGGCCTCGGACGCACCGCAGGCCACCACCAAGCTCATGAAGACCGGAGCGAGAAGCCATCGTGCCGCGCGCGTGGCCCGAGGCACAGGAGAAGCCGCGACGCCCACGTGGACAACGCGCTCGCTCCATGCGCCCCGGACATGCCCGCCTGCCACCCCCGCCCCGTACCAGGAGCCGGCCCAGCGCCGCCGCGCATGCTGGCTAGCGGTAGTTCACGAACTGCAGCGCGATATCCAGATCCTTGCCCTTGAGCAGCGTGATGACGTCCTGCAGGTCGTCCTTCTTCTTCGAGCTGACCCGAAGCTCCTCGCCCTGGATCTGCGCCTTGATCCCCTTCGGCCCCTCGTCGCGGATCAGCTTGGAGAGCTTCTTGGCGTTCTCCTGGTCGATGCCCTCCTTCAGGCTGACCAGCATGCGGTATTCCTTGCCCGAAAGTTTGGGCTCACCCGCGTCGAGGATCTTCAACGAGAGCCCGCGCTTGACCACCTTCTCCTTGAACACGTCGAGCGCGGCATTGGCCCGCTCCTCGCTGTTCGCCTTGATCTCGATGTTGTTCTGACCGGACCAGCTGATGCTCGCCCCGGTGCCCTTGAAATCGAACCGGTGTCCGATCTCCTTGACCGTCTGGTTCAGCGCGTTGTCGACCTCCTGGCGGTCGATCTTGCTGACGATGTCGAAAGATGAATCGGCCAAAACACCCACCCTCTCAGCTGCGGAACACGTATGCGGATCCTGCTTCCCCGGCGTACGCGAAACGCGCGGACCCAGCGAACGAGCCTAGCCAGCATCGGCGCGCCGTGCAGGACACCGCCCGTGTACGCCCGCTTTTCGCCGCCTCATCTCCGGCGAGCGATTGATCATCCAGGAGCCCCGTTCTGGCCTCCTGCGCTGGGAGCCGTTTCGGCGGAGCCGGTAGCCGTGATGTGGCGCGGGACAAACCGGTGTCACGTGCACCCCCGAAGTCCGCTATTCTTCTGTCTGTCGCCGCGAGAGCGGATGGCACGGCAGGTTGCCCGAGTGGCCAAAGGGAGCGGTCTGTAAAACCGTCGGCTCAGCCTACGCAAGTTCGAACCTTGCACCTGCCACACCAGCGGGAAGAGGTCCGTCACCAGCGGAAACGCGGTGACGGGCCTCTCGCTTTGTGTCCGGCCGTCCACGAGTGACACCGGCACTCTACGGTTGATCGTTCCCTATACGTTCCCTAGCGATCATGGTTGGTGGACCGCAGCGCCCGGGATGTGTCTGCGGCGACACTGGTTCCCACAATGCGCGCGTCTACCTCAGGAAGGAGCGTCACAGAGCCCTCAGGAAGGACTCAAGCACCCTGGGACGGCAATGCAGCTACGCCGGCAGCACTCTCGCCGCCCTCTACGCGCTGGCGTAGGGCGCGTGCTACTGCGCCTGACCCTCCGCGTGTGTTCAGAGGTTACTTGCGGCGCCTATCCCTCCGCCGCTCAACAGAACAAGATCGCTTCCGCCTCTCTCGATTGCCCAGGAGACCTAGGGTTTCGGGCGTTTCCCAGGCCGTCAGATGCCTCTCAGGGTCGGTTTCCTCCTGCGCGCACTAATTGATTAGGTCGGCGAGGGCTTGCCGGACCTGCTCGGGGAGGTTTTACAGGAGTGCGATCGCCTGGCTGGAGCACCTCCATCGCGGCCTCGGGCGTTATGTCGTCGTCACTGAGATCAAGTCTGATAACGATCTCCGTGAGGGCTTTGGCAAGGGTGCGTTCGAGCGTGGTCATGGCGGGGCTCCTGGCTGGTCGTTGAGGGGCGGTGGGCCCTGGTCAGCCTGCCGCGCTGGTGCGGCGAGGCGGGCTTCCAGATCGGCGATCATCTGCGTGAGCAGACTGGTGTTCTCCTGTCGGACCGCCTGCGGGCCGACCTTGTCGATGCCGACGACCTTGGTGATGCACTCGTCGGCGGCTTCGGCCATCGTGGCGAACTCCTTGCGCGCGATCGAGTGGCGGTTGCCGGCCTCGGAGGTGGTGGCGCGGTGCATGTCCTTCACCGATGTCATCGCCGCGCGTGCGGCGGACATCGCGCGTCCGGGGCGGCGCGTCACGCTATACCGGCGACATACCGGTGTCCCCTATGCTGACGAACCCTCGTCTACGGATCATGCTGAAGGAACGTCGTGCCCCGTCCCGTGCTCGTAGTGGTCGTCGCCCTGCTGCTGTCGCTGCTTCCCGGTGTGTCCCACGCCGCGGGCCCTGGCGTGGTGGGGACGGCGGGGAACCTCATCCGGGAGGTGGAGCCGCGGGCCGATGGCATCAAGCACATGGACACCAAGGCGATGATCACCGCGTTGAAGGCACTCAACGTGAACACCTACGTCTATCCTCTGGCCGGTGGCTACGATCACTGGGACGACCTGCGTAACGAGTTCCTTTTGGCCGCCGCGGACGCCGGGATTGACGTGTGGGTCACGGTCTACGCGCCGAGCCAATCGGCCGTATCCCGGCCGCACGGGCACGACTACGTGAAATGGTCCAGCGAGCTCGCCACTCTCTCGAAGAGCCACCCGAACCTGATCGGCTGGACCGTGGACGACTACGGCTTCGACCTCAAGACGTTCACCCCGGCGTACGTCAAGCAGATGCGTGCGGCGGCCAAGGCGATCAACCCGTCGTTCAAGTTCATCCCGACCGTCTACTACAGCCAGTTCACCGATACGTTCGCCGCCGAGCAGGCCCCGCTGCTGGATGGGGTGATCTTCCCCTTCCGCGACGAGCCGGTCCGGGACACGTCGTGGACGTGGAGCCTGTCCTACCAGGTCAAGCAAGTCGCCCAGCGCCTCCCCGGCACCGACATCTACCTGATGCCCTACGCCCACCCGCTGAGCCGTACTGCCCTGAAACCGACCGTGGCCTACGTCGAGGCGATCACCAAGAAGGCGCTCGAGCACGTCGCCGCGGGAGAACTCGCCGGGATCCTGCAGTACAAGCTCCCTTACATCGCCCGTGATCCTGGATGGACACGCCCCGCGACCGACAACCTCGCCCGGACCGGCAACGGACGGCTGAGCTTCGTCGTCCAGGCCGACACCCTCACCCAGGCCGGGATGTGGTGCGGCGCTACGCGGACGATCCAGCTGACACCCGGCGTGACCAAGCGCACGGTGAGCTTCTGGCACCGGGACAACCGCGGCTCCGGGAGCCCGGCCGGCTACCACATGAAGCAGCTTCTCCTCAACGACAAGGTGGTGTGGGAGCGGGATGTCGCCGCCGATGAGTACGCCTGGCAGCAGACCACGATCGACCTGACGGCCAAGCTGACCGGGGCGACGAGCGCGACACTGCAATGGCGGCTGTACGAGCGCAAGGGCGTGGGTAACAACTTCGTCGACGTGCGCGTGGATGACATCGCCGTCACCGGCCTGCAGATGAGCGACCCCGGCGTGGAGAACGCCGCCACCTGGACGGCCGGCCTGGCCCGGCAGGGCGGCCCTGTCTACTGCTCCGCCCAGGTCTACCACCAGAACTACGGCGCCGATCTCGGCGCGCGCCTCGCCAAGCTGTACGCCGGATAGTCCCGAAGTCCTCGGCGGGAGCCCCTTCCTGCGATCAGACGTCCGGAGATCTTCCACGGAGATCGTAACCTCACGTCCCCTGACGTGACCTACGTGCCTGACAACCCCAGATAATCCGTCAGGCAAGTTCCCATAAGGCCACTTGCCTTACTTGCCTGCCGGTCCAGACGGACCCCATATGCCATCGTTATCTGGAGTAGTCAGGTGAACTAGCTGGTCAGCCGCTTGAAGGTCTGTCAGGGTCGGGTAGCCGGGGCGCATTGCTGCGCCCCGGCCCCCTCAGAACCGTGCTTGCTGCTCGTCGCAGCACACGGCTCAAGCAAGCCCCGCGGACGCTCGGGAGGGCTTGGCCGTCCTCATGCGTTCCCGGGACATGAGGCTCCGGTGGCATGAGGTGTGCACAAGGTGTGATCGGACGCCACCCTTCGGGCCGCGGCTTCCGTGGTAGACGAGGTGGTCTTGTGAGATCGCCTTTCGTGCTACCTGAAGCCACCATCTCTCCCATTCATCCGGTCCTTGCGGGGGTTGTTCGGGAGACAAGAGGTGTTCTCCGCAGAGCACGCAGCGCGCGTCTTGCCGGTCGAGCACATGCGGCGACGCAGAGATGCGCGGGCTGTACAGCAGCCCGTACAGCAACGCCGTCTTACACGACCGCATGCCGACTCTCCGCGATCACCACTTGAGCGGGACGGCCGCGCGTTGACAGGACGTCTGCCCTTCCCAACGGATCAGAAGGATACGGGTTCGACTCCTGTCGGCCGCGCTCATACGAAAGGCCCGCCACCAGGCACATCCTGGTGCGGGCTTTTATGTTTGTCAGGACAATCTCGGGATCTTGCTAACATCTTCACCGTCGCTGTCGGCTGAGCACGTTAGGCCTCCACGATTGCCTGGCGAGGCGTCCAACCGTGGGTACGGTATGCGGCGGTATAGCGGCCGCTGTCCACAGCGCGAATAGGTTGACAGCTGAGTTGACAGCAAAGTCGGCGGCTGGCTGAATGGACGTCCGCGCCTGGAAGGAAACCCGTGCGTCTCGCTCGCCCTCTCGCCGCCACCATGCTCGTGACCGCCGCCTTATCCGCCCCGCAGCCCGCGCAGGCGGCCGCATTCAAGCATCCCGGCGTCCTGGTCAGCCGTGCTCAGCTCGACTTCGTCAAAGCCAACCTCGGCAACGAACCGTGGAAGTCCGCCTGGGAAGCCCTGCAACGCAGTTCCTATGCCTCGCTGTCCTACACGGCCAAGCCCCGCGCCGTCGTGGAGTGCGGTATGTACGGGAACCCCGACCACGGCTGCTCGGACGAGCGTGAGGACGCCAATGCGGCCTACACACACGCCCTGCGGTGGTACCTCACCAAGGACTCCCGCTACGCCAAGAAAGCGATCCAGATCATGGACGCCTGGTCGGCCGTGATCACCGAACACACCGGGAGCAACGCGCCGCTACAGACTGGCTTTGCGGGCGCCAACTTCTCCCGCGCCGCCGAACTCATCAAGCACACCTACGCCGGCTGGACCCAGGCCGGCCGGTTCGCCGACAAGCTACGCACCGTGTACCTCCCGACCGTGATCGCCGGAAAGCCCAACAACCAGGGCAACTGGGAACTGATCATGACCGATGCCGCCATCGGCATCGCCGTGCACCTCGACGACCGTGTCTCCTTCGACCGGGCGATCACGACCTGGCGCGGCAGGCTGCCCGCCTACATCTACCTCGCGACGGACGGCTCGCTGCCCAAGGCGCCGCCGGACAGCAAGCACGACACCGAAGCCGAGATCATCGACTACTGGCATGGGCAGACCAAGTTCGTGAACGGCCTGGCCCAGGAAACCTGCCGCGACTTCGGGCACACCGGATGGGGCATCGCGGCCATCTCCCACGTCGCGGAGACGGCCCGCCACCAGGGCGTGGACCTGTACGCCGAGGCCAAGCACCGGCTGCGATTCGCGATGGAGTTCCACGCTCGCCTGCAACTGGGCGCGACGGTGCCATCGTGGCTGTGCGGCGGAAGGGTCACCCTCGGCCTCGGGCCGAACCTCGAAGTCGGTTACAACGCGCTGCAGCAGCGTTTCGGATACGACATGCCCAGTGCGGCGAAGTGGGTGAAGCAGAAGCGTCCGGTCGGTGCCTCGCGCTTCCTGGCCTGGGAGACCCTCACCCACGCGAAGAACCCGCGCTAAGCCGCGATGAGTGGATCGGCCACGCCGGACTTCAACTCCGACGGCGTGGCCGACATCTTCTCGGCCGCCACCGGGACGCTGACTGTCTGGAACAGCGAAGGCGGCGACAAGTTCGGCCCGGCCACCGCGATCAGCTCCGGCTGGACGGTCTTGGCTGTTCTACGGAGGCATCGGGCGTACCGATGCTCGCTCTTGGTATGGCAACGGCCGACCGCACACCTACGGGCGTCGCCATGTGCGGCGCCAGCGGCATTTAAGGCTTAGGCGAGGACGGGGAAGTTGCTCCTGAAGGTCCCGTGATGGTCGCGGGCGCGCTTGAGGTCGCGCAGGCGGGCGAGGTTCGCGCCGGTGAAGGCGCTGGCGGCCCGCTCGCCCTGGCCCAGGAAGGTGTACGGCTTGCGCCCGCTGGTGTGCGGCAGCAGTGCGGTGCTGAGCTCGCGCTGCCGTTCGGCGACGGCGGCGCCGGCCTCCGCGGTGGGGGTCGGGCCGAAGAGGTAGAGGGCGTACGGCTCGGCCAGGTGACCCGCGGCCGTGTCCGAGGGCCGGGCCAGCGCGCCGCCCAGGTGCCGGAGCTGGACGCTGAGCAGCGGGTCGATGGGCCGCTCCAGCAGCACGTCGGCAACGTCGGAACCCAGCCCGGTCAGCAGTTCCGCCCTGGAGCGGCCGGCGCCGGGGTCGGTCGGTTCCGCGGTGATGGCGGGCAGGTCGGCGACGGCCATCACGGCGCGGGAGTCCGATATGCCTGCATCGATCTTGTCGAGCGGGCGGAGCAACTGTTCGGCCTCCGCCCGCTCGCCGAGGAAGGCCACGTCCACGGCGACCATGGCCGGGGCGCCGGGGAACTGCAGGAGGTCGTACCAGGCGGTCAGTTCCTCCGGCGCGTCGGCGGTGATCTCCCGGTAGGCCTCCAGGACATCGCGGGCCTTGTCGCCGGGCCACAGCATGCGCCCGCCGTACAGGGCGGGAGCGGGGTGCAGGTCGAATTCGACGGCGGTGACGATCGCGAAGTCGCCACCGCCGCCGCGCAGCGCCCAGAACAGGTCGGGGTCGCTGCCGGCGTCCACCCGGGCTCGGATGCCTTCGGCGTCGACGACGTCGAAGGCACGCACACTGGAGGAGGCGAATCCGTGCTTGCGGCCGAACCAGCTCAGGCCGCCGCCCAGCGTGTAGCCGGTGACGCTGACCACCGGGGAACTGCCCGCCAGACCGGTCAGCGCGTGCGGGCTTGCCGCTTGCTGCACCCGGCCCCAGCTCACGCCGGCGCCCGCTCTGGCCTGCCGCTCCCGAGGGTGGATCACCAGTTCGTCCAGCTTGCCGGTGCGCAGCAGGATCACGCCGTCCACATCACCGCTGGCGCCGTGGCCGTTCGGCTGGGTGGTGACGGTGAGCCCGGCCAGGCGCGCGTGCCGTACCAAAGCCGCGACGTCATCGGCGTCGGCGGCCTCGACCACCGCGCGGACGGGCTGCTCCACCGCCAGGTTCCACGGACGGCGAGCCTGCTTGAAGCCGCCATCGCCGGCCGCGAGCACGGTGCCCCTGACCACACTGCGCAGTTCGTCGCCGATGTTCATGATGTATCCCCTTCGTTGGCGTTGGATCAAGGCTCTCGTAGGTGAGTTGAGGTCGAGCTGGGATCGAGCTGAGGCTGGGGGCATATGCTGTGACCTCGGTGGATCTATGAGCAGAGTGGGATGATGGCGGCGGGACTGGCGTTCCGGTTGTTCGGTGCGGTGGAGGTTTCCGGTGCCTCTGGCGAGCCGCTCGATTTGGGGACGCGTAAGCAGCGGGCGCTCGTGGCGATGCTGGCGCTGGAGCCGGGTCGCGTGGTCTCCCTCGACCGGCTGATCGACGAGCTCTGGACCGGCGAGCCGCCTGCCGGAGCTACGCGCACCCTGCAGGCCTACATCGCGCACCTGCGCAAGATCCTGGAGCCTGACCGGCCACCGCGCACCCCGCCGCGTGTGCTGCTCACCCGCGAGCCCGGCTACCTGCTCGCCGTCGCTCCCGGCCAGGTGGACCTCGGGCGTTTCGCCGCCCACGCCGAGGAAGGGCGGCTGGCCCTGGCCCGCGGCGAGCACCAGGAAGCGATCACCGCCCTGGACCGCGCCATGGCGCTGTGGACCGGCGATCCGCTCGGGGAGTTCGCCGACCAGGAGTTCGCGCGGCCCACCGTGGCGCGGCTCACCGAGATACAGACCGCGGCGCTGGAGGACCGCTTCGATGCGCGGCTCGCGCTCGGCGAGGCGGCTTCGGTCATCCCTGGCCTTCAGGACCTGGTCGAAGCACACCCTTACCGGGAACGCGGCTGGGCGTTGCTGGTGCTCGCCCTCTACCGCACCGGCCGCCAGGCCGACGCGCTGGCGGCGCTACGCCGCGTACGGGCCCGGCTGTCGGAGGATCTCGGCCTCACCCCCGGGCCCGAGCTGCGCGCCTTGGAACAGGCCGTGTTCGACCAGGCGGCGGACCTGCGGCCGGCCGCGCCGACGCCGGAGCCGCCCGCCCCGGCGCCCGTGCCCGCGACGAGCACACTGGTCGGCAGGTCCGGCCAGCTGGCGGTGCTGGAACGCCGGCTCGCCGAGACCCGCGGCGGCCGCGGCGGCGTCGTCCTGATCGCCGGGGAGGCGGGCATCGGCAAGTCCCGGCTCGCTCAGGTCGCGGCCGAGCTGGCGCAGGCCCGCGGCTTCCGCGTCGCCTGGGGGCGCTGTGTGGAGGGTACGGCTCCCGCCTTCTGGCCGTGGACGCAGATCATCCGGCAGAGCGGCCACGAGGGAGAGCCCTTGTCGGGCGAGGCCCTGGAACCGACCCTGTACGGCCGGTTCGAACAGACCGTCGCGGCCCTGACCGAGGATCCCCGGCCACTCCTGGTGGTCCTGGATGACCTGCACTGGGCCGACGCCTCCTCGCTGCGGCTGCTCGCCTACGCGGCCGACCCCTTCTCCCGCCTCCCGGTCCTGGCCGTCGCCACCCTCCGTCCCGAGCCCGGCGACCATCCCCACGAGCTGGGTGACCTGCTCGCCACGCTGGCCCGCCAGCACGTGGTGGACCGGCTGGAGCTGACGTCGTTCACCCTGGAGGAGGTCGCCGCGTACCTGCGCTCCAGGAACCTCGAGGAAGAGCCGGGCACGTTGCTGGAGCGCACCGGCGGTAATCCGTTCTATCTAGGAGAGGTGCTACGGCTCAGCCAGAGCGAACGGCGCGACCCCACCGCCGTGCCCAGGGGCGCCGGCGACGTGATCGACCGGCGTGTCGCCCGCCTGCCGGAAGAGACCCGCGAGCTCCTGCGCGTCGGGGCGATCGCGGGCCGCGAGTTCGACGTCGAGACGCTCGTGGCCGTCACCTCCAAACCCGCAGAAGAGGTCATGCTGGCCCTGGAACCGGCGGTGGCGACGGGATTGCTGACCGAGCCGCCCGGCGGACCCGACTACCGCTTCGGCCACGCCCTGGTCCGCCAGGCTCTCTACGCCAAGCTGTCCCGGCTCGAGCGGGCCCGCCTGCACTTGGGAGTCGGCCGGGCGCTGGAGCCGTACACCGCCGAGGCCGAGGCCGCCACACTGGCCCACCACTTCGCCCAGGCCGCCAAGGTGGGCGGCGCCGCAGAGGCCGTGAGGCACGCCGCCCGCGCGGCGGGGCACGCGGCACGCCAGCTCGCCTACACCGAGGCCGTCCAGTTCTGGCAACTCGCCCTGACCCACCTGTCGCCCGGCGACCAAGCCACCCGAGCCCGGCTGCTGATCGGCCTGGCGCACGCCCGGCGCGCCACCGGCGAGGCCGAGGCCGCGGAGCGTGACCTGCTCGAGGCCATCGAGCTGGCCGGCCGGCTCGGCGACCGCACAGCCATGATCGACGCGCTGAGCTTCTTCGGCACGCCCGCGCTGTGGCACTGGCGACCCTACGGCCAGGTCGACGAGCGTATCGTGGCCGCGCTCGAAGAGCTGCTCGCCGGGCCGCTGCCGGACGGCGATCGGGCCCGGCTGCTCGGCACGCTCGGCGTCGAGCTGCACTACGGCCCGCGGCAGGCCGAAGGCGAACGCCTCACCACGCAGGCAATCGAACTGACCAGGCGAGCCGACGACCGCACGCTGCAGGCCCGCACGCTGAGCAACTACCTGCTCGCCGCCTTCGTGCCCGGCCGCAACCGCGAGCGCCGCGCCGCCGCCGAACAGCTGGCGGCGCTGCCGGGACTGTCGCCGAGCACCGAGCTGGTCGCCCGCGTCACCCGCCTGGCCTGCCTGCTACGCGAGGCGGACCTGGACGAATGGGACCGCGAACTGGGCCGCTGCGAACGCCTCCTCGACCGCGACCGGCGGCCGGACCTGGAGGCGATGGTGCGCATCGCGCAGACCGGCCGTCACATGCTCGACCGCGACTGGAACCAGGTGGAACGGCTCGCCGCCGGGTACACGTCGCCGCGCTACGGCTCCAGCCTGTGGGGCGGGCCGTACCGGCGGCTGGTGACCGCCTACTCCCGAGCCCGCGCCCACGGCGAGAGCGGCACGGTGCTGGACGACCTGCTGGCCGCGGCCGAGGACCGCCATCTGGAGCCCGTCCGCCCGCTCGCGATCCTCGCCGCCGCCGAATCCGACCGGACCGACCTCGCCCACGATCTGATCGCCCGCTGGGGCACCGCCATCAGGCAGGACTGGACCGCCGACTTCCTCACCCCCGTCTGGGGACTGATCGCCGCCCGGCTCGGCAGCCCCGAGCCCCGCCGCCTGTACGAGACGCTCCTGCCCTCCGCCAACCTGCTTGTCGTGCTCGGCATCGGCAGCGCCTGCTGGGGTTCCACTCATCAGGTCCTCGCCGAGCTGGCCGACCGCATGGGACGGCCGGAGACGGCCCGCGAGCACACGCGCGCCGCTCAACATGCGCTGAAGGACTCCGGGCGAAGGAGTGAACAAGCGGAGGTCGTCGCTGTTCCAGGCGAGAATGGGCCGGCCCCTATACCGGGGTTCGACATACGTCCGATCACCTAGAGCGACGGAAGCGCTCATGACTTGCGGTGATGCGACGCCTGCGACGAGGTGCCGGTGTCTCTAGGGCATGGCTCCGAGGGATCCACAGCTGCTTACTTGGGTGCCGCCCGAGGGGGCGGCCCCCGGAGCGGTTCTCCAGGGCCGCGATGGCAGACGACGTCAGGGGGCTATGGCGTGAGTTCGCGCACGAGCCTGGAAGACCAGTCGCACCAGACAAGACCAGGCAGGAACGCCCCGCCGGCCTCGTCCAGGTGGTCCTCGACGTAGGGGATGGTCGCGTCGCAGACCTCGATCGCGTAGTCGAAGAAGTCGACCGTGTCGGGGTTCAGGTGGTAGCTCCAGCGCGGGTTGTAGGGGGTGGGGCGCTTGATGATGCGTCCGACGACGTGTGGTCGGTCCTCGGTGGCGCCGCTGAGCAGGTCGCGAGCGTGCTGGATCTTGCCGGGGTCGGTGAGCTGGACGACGAACTCCTCGCGGGTGATGTCGGTCATCACGAAGTAGGCTGTGGGCGCTGCTTGGGCGGGCGGTGTGGCGACGCTGAACGCCGCGATGGCGGCGAGAGCCGCGAGGATCCTGGTCAGGATGCTGTGCATGGAGACCCTTTCAGCTGCGCGAAACTACTTTGAGTTGCTGTTGCATACGCTAAGTAATCATGTGAAGATGAGAGCAGCCCCTAACGCCACAGTGATAACGCAGTCACCGTCCGCAACAGCCCAGTTTCGCTGCGGGCGACCCTTCAGCGTCGCGAGGAACGATGCAGCGGGACGACGGTGCCGCCGCGGGCCGCCAGGTCCTCCCGCAGCAGCGTGTTGTCGTGGTGAAGGGCGGCAATGGCGGTGGCGGCCGCATCCAGGGAACGCTGAAGAGTGCCGCATTCGCGGGTCTTGTCGGCCAGCTTCCGCTTCAGGTCGGCGATTTCGTTGTCGCGGCGGGCCTCCTCGCGTGTGACGGTGCCGTGCTCGGCGACGTGGGCGTCCCATTCGGCCAGGATCGCGGCCACAAGCGGCGGCGCGGCGCGCCGCCGTACCCCCGGCCCTCCGCCCGCCGTCCGGGCATGCGGCCTGGGGGCCGGTCCCGGACGGCGGCGGGACACCGGGCCGGGCGCCGCACGCCGGCCCCGCCGTACAGACCGAACGCACCGGCCGGGGTTGCCGCGCCGCCGCACAGATACAGCCCTTACGATCGCCACGGTGTGGCTGGCCACCGTGCATGGCTGGGGGCGATCGACGATCCAGGGTTCGTTCCTCACCCTGGCTCACCGAGAACGTGGCTGATCGCCGTGCTGGTGGGAGTATGACCGTAGGCCACTAGGAGTCTTCGGCTGGGGCGTCGGCCACGGGAGGGGTGCACGCGGGTGTGCTCGCCGCGTGAGAGAACAACCGCCTGAGCGCTGTGCCATGAACAGGCATTGGTGGGTGTCTTTAAAGTCGGATCCCAAAGGCCAGGTGAGGGTCGCGTCCTCGGAGCGGTGTAAAAGGCTCGACGAGGTAGGTGCCGTGAGTGGATCTTAGGCGGCCTCGGTGGCGG
>NZ_JBQHCV010000033.1:0-104952 GCF_052068215.1 Nonomuraea sp. H19
AGGCCGGCCGCGTGCAGGCGTTCGAGCAGGAAGGACGTCGCGTCTGTCACGGGTGTGCTCCTCTCTGCTGGTCACGCGAACCTACGATCGCGACCGGATGGATGGATGCGAGCCTCCTGGCGCTCGACGAAGGTCACGGGCGACATAGAGCGGCGCCGCAGTCAGTGACCACGAACAACAGCGCCGCCCGCGATAGGGCCCCGTCTACAGTCGTCGGCTGCGGCGAAGATCGTCCATGGCGAGTAGCGCTGCATGACGACGGCGGCACTGTGCGTCCCATGCACCAGCCGAGTGGGGTGCGCGAAGGTGTCGAGCGCCCGTACCCGCCGAGCGATACCGCGGCATCAGTTAGCCCTGCCCTTTCATAACCATGTAGCGCCATGCGCGGGCGGAAGGCCGAGCGGCTGACGCGCCACCAGACGTCTGAAGAGCGGCCAGGCGGAATCGAATGATCAGTGCGACATTCTCCGGCACGGCCGGCTCCTTTCGCCAGAATCCGCAAGGGACCGCTGCCCAGCGTCGAACGCTGTAGGCAGCTGCGCTCCATTCGCCTACCTCGGCGCGGACGCGGCGCCCCTCCAGCCGAGCTGGGATACGGGAGTAACAATCGCGCGCCGGCAACGCGGCCTGGTGGCCGCGGTCGACGGGGTCCGCCCGCCTCCATGGTCATTCTTGGACCTTTCCTCCGGTTATGCGGGAGATGACCAGGGCGATGATGATGATCGCGCCGTTGAGGGCGCCTATCCACTGGGCGGGGACGCCCGCGAGGGTGAGCACGTTCTGGATCAGGTAGAGGAGCAGGACGCCGGTGAAGGCTCCGAAGATCGTTCCCTTCCCGCCGTTCAGGCTGATGCCGCCGATGACGGCGGCGGCAAAGACCGTGAAGATGTAGCCGTTGCCCTGGGCGGAGGCGACAGAGGCCAGCCGGCCGGACAGCAGCAATCCGCTGAGCGCGGCCAGGACGCTGGCCGTGACGATGACGATCCCCAGCACTCGATCGGTGCGGATGCCGGCCGCCTTCGCGGCGTTGACGTTGCCGCCGATGGCGTACAGCGACCGGCCGAAGCCGGTGAAGCCCAGCACCACGATGCCGATCGCGAACAGCGCCAGGCAGATCCAGATGGAGGCGGGCACCCCGAGCCACAGGGCCGTGCCGAGATACATCATCGATTCGGGCAGCTGGAAGAACGTCTGCCCTCCGGAGATCCCGGTCAGCATGCCTCGCAGCACGATCAGCATGCCGAGCGTGAGGATGAAGCCGTTGAGCCCGAACCGGATGATGAGCAGCGCGTTGGCGACGCCCACCAGCAGACCGACAGCGAGGGTGACAGGAACCGCCCAGGCGCCCGGAAGCAGGCCCAGGCCGTGCCCCGCGCCCGCGGACACGGTGAGCCAGGCGGCCACCCCGGGCGCCAGCCCCATGGTGGACTCCAGCGAAAGGTCCATCTTCTTGACGACCAGCACCATGGTCTGCGCAAGGACCAATATCGCGATCTCCGACATTGTCTGCAGGATGTTGACGATGTTGTCGGGTTGCAGGAATACCGGGCTGACGAACTGTCCCACCACCCCGATGACGATGATCGCGGGGATGAGCGCCAGATCGCGCAGGCGAGCGAAGGCGATCCGGCGCCGGTTGCCGTCGGCCGGGGGCGGATCGGCTCCCGGCGTGCCGGGGGTGGCGTCCGGGCCCGCGGTCGCGGTCTCATGCATCGAGGTCCACTCCTTCCATGGCGGCCACGAGGTCGTGGTCGTGCCAGCCACTGGCCATCTCGGCGACCAGGCGGCCCTGGAACATCACCAGGACGCGGTCGCACATCCGCAGGTCGTCCAGCTCGTCGGACGCGATGAGCGCGCCCGTGCCCGACTGGACGATCTCCTCGACCTTGCCGAGGAGGAACTCCTTGGACCGCACGTCGACGCCGGCGGTCGGGTTGATGAGGACGAGCAGCCGCGGATCGTTGGCCATCGCCCGAGCCATCACGACTTTCTGCTGGTTCCCTCCGGAGAGTCCGGAGACCGGAAGGGCAGGCCCTGGAGCCTTGATCGTCAACCGCTCGATCATGGACTGGGCGAGAGCGTCCCGGCGACGCCCGCTGATGAATCCCGACGGACCAAGCCGTTCGGGAACCGTCAACGTGCTGTTGTCCGCGATGGACATCTCGGGCACCAAACCCTGATGGTGACGGTCCTGCGGAACGAAACCGGCTCCGGCCGCCAGGGCCGCGGACACGCTGCCGGGCCGTGGGCGCTTCCCGGCGATCTCTACGGCGCCCGCGCCGGCAGTGCGCAGGCCGACGACCGTCTCGGCCACCTCGGTGCGGCCGCTGCTCGCCGCGCCAGCCAGACCGACGATCTCACCCGCTCGGACCTGGAACGACACATCGTCGTAGGCGCCCTCCGCCGACAGACCCTCGACTTTGAGCACATGCTCGTCGCCGGGCCGGTGCACGGCTTCACGTCCGTGCTGCTCGGCGGCCGTGGCGGCCTCGCCGGTCATCGCCGCGACCAGCTCCGCGCGCGGCAGCCGCTTCACGGGGGCGGTGAGGATGTGGCGCGCGTCCCGGAAGACCGTCACCATGTCGCAGATCTCGTAGATCTCCTGCAGGTGGTGACTGATGAAGAGGAACGTGACACCCTGCTGCTGGAGGTCACGGATCCGGTCGAAGAGCCGGGTGATCGCTGCGGCGTCCAGCTGGGCCGTCGGCTCGTCGAGGATGACGAAGCGCGCGCCGAACGACAGTGCCCTGGCGATCTCGACGAACTGCCGCTGCTCGATGGTGAGGTCTCCCGCCCTGGTTCCGGCGCTCACGTCCACCGACCAGCTCTCCAGCAGTTCCCGGGCTTGGCGGCGGAGCATGCGCCAGCTGATCAGCCCGGCGCGGCCCCGGCTGTACCGGTTGAGGAACAGGTTCTCGGCGACCGTCAGCTCGGGGATGATCGTCGATTTCTGGTAGACGCAGGCCACCCGCTGCCGCCAGGCGTCGCGGTCGGCGAGCCGTGGCGCGGGCTGCCCGCCGAGGGTCAGCGTCCCTTCATCCGGCGCCTGCAGACCGGTCAGGATCGACACCAGGGTCGACTTGCCGGCTCCGTTGCGCCCCACGAGCGCGTGGGTCTCACCCGGCATGATCGTGATCCGTGCGCCGTCGAGCGCCAGCGTCGAACCGAACCGCTTGGTGATCCCCGCAGCCTCGGCGACGGGTGACCCTGCCGGGGGCCACCCGCCGCCGCTCGGGGCTGAACCGGAGTTCGTCACCGGTTCCCGATCGCCCATATGAACCGCCCTCCTCTCTCGCGGCTTCCGGTCAGCTGAGGTTGTTGCCCCACAGGGACTGGTCGGTGCTCTTCAGGCTCTTGACGCCGCCGTAGGTTTCGCCGTCGGCGGTGACGAGCGGGGCCGAGAGCTGGTCCTCCAGCAGGCCCGGGCGGACCTGGATGATGGTGCTGTCGTGGTCGGTCGGGCCCGGCTGGAACGTCTTGCCGTCGATCGCGGCCTTGAGGTAGGACAGGGCGTACTCGGCGTAGAGGTCGGCCGGCTGCGAGACGGTCGCGTCGATCTTGCCCTCGGCGATGGCCTTGAGCTCCTCGGGAATGCCGTCGTTGGAGACGACGAAGACGTGCTTGGGATCGTCCGGCTTCACCAGCAGCCCCCGCTGTTGCAGCACCTGCAGCGTCCCGGCGAGCGCGAAGCTCGACTGCATGTAGACGCCCTTGATGTCGGGGTTGGCGACCAGGTCCGTCTGCAGCTTCTGCGCGGCGATCGCGCCGTCCCAGTTCGTGGCCTCCCCGAAGACCTTGATGCCGGGGTAGTTCTTCTTCATGCAGTCGTTGAAGGCCTCGGTGCGGTCGCGGCCGTTGATCGAGGCGAGGTCGCCCTGCAGCATGACGACCTTGCCTTTGCCGCCGAGCTTGGTGCCGAGGAACTGGCAGGCCTTCTCGCCGTACGCGCGGTTGTCGGCCCGTACGACCATGTAGACGTCTCCGGTGTCGGGCCGGGTGTCGACGGTGACGACGGGGATCTTCTTCGCGGCGAGTTGCTGGAGGGTCGGGGCGATGGCGGCGGTGTCCTGAGGCGCCATCGCGACGCCCTTCACGCCCTGACTCATGAACGTCTGCACGTTGGCGGTCAGCTTGGCGACGTCGTTCTGGGAGTTGGTGGTCTTGATGTCCAGGCCGAGCTGTTTGGCGTACTCGGGGGTGTACTTGATGTAGGAATTCCAGAAGTCGGTGTCGGAGCGCGGGTAGTCGACGCCCACCACGGGGGAGCCGCCGCCGTCGGTCGCCGCAGTGCCGGAGCCGCCGCCGGAGCCGCCACCGCAGGCCGAGAGGAGGCAGACGGCCATGCAGGAGCCGATGCCAGCCAGGGTTGCCGACCTGAGTTTCATGTGTTCTCCTTGCCGCTGACCTCGGTCTCGCCGAGGGACACGTTGGTGCTGAGTCAGTTGCGCGGACGGATGCGCAGGCCGCTCATGCCGCCGTCCCCGGCAAGATCGGTTCCTGTTGTTGCTCCGGCGAGCGGGCTCGCCAGATACGCGATGGCCGCGGCGACTTCCCACGCGGTCACGAGCCGGCCGCCTGGCGCGCTTCCAGAGCGCGGCGTTCCGCGGCCGGGTCGGGGTTCATCGCGTCGGAGCCGTCGAGCTGGCGTGAGGTGGGGAACCGGACGTCCACCGCCTCGACGGCGCTGATCACTTCAGTCACGGCGGCCGGCGCCTTCCCAGAGGCGTTTCGTCTGCATCAACGTTGCATGACGTCGATTCTTCGACATGGGATGGATTTATACGCGCCCAGGGATGTCGTGTCTAGGCTTGTCATAGACTCCTGGCATCGATGCACGTAAAAACGTTGACGCCATCCGATACACGCGGAGCCGATCAGGGCCAGACATGGGATCTCTGCTTTCTAAACATGGGATGTCACTGTTACGCTGCGGGGACGTACCGATCACCACGTCCGGCTCTCTCTCCCCGAAAGCCGGACCGCCCCGGGGGACCGTCGATGTCATTGACCGACAAGGCCATCACGCGGATTCGCGAGCTCATCCAGTCCGGAGAGCTGCCGCCCGGTTCCAAGCTGCCGCCCGAGCAACAGCTGGCCACCGAGCTCGGCCTGTCGCGCAACCTCATGCGCGAGGCCGTCAAAGCGCTGGTCGTCGCCCGGGTACTGGAGATACGCCGAGGTGACGGCACCTACGTGACCAGTCTCGAGCCGAGCCTGCTGCTCGGAGGGGTCGGCGGCGCGGTCGAACTGCTCCAGGGCGACACGCTTCTGGAGGTCACCGAGGTGCGGCGACTGTTCGAGCCCATTGCCACCGGGCTGGCCGCGGTGCGGATCTCCGCCCAGCAGCTCCGCGAGGTCGAGCAGCATCTCGCCGCCATGCGCGAGGCGCGTGACGACGTCGAACTGCTGAACCGGCACGACGCCGAGTTCCACCGGGCGGTCATCGCCGCCACGGGCAACCAGACCCTGGCGACCCTGCTCGAAGGCATCGCCGGCCGTACGCTGCGGGCCCGGGTGTGGCGCGGACTGGTGGACGACAATGCCGCCCCCCGCACTCTCGCCGAACACGAAGCCATCTACGAAGCGCTGATCGAAGGGGACGCCGCGCTGGCCGAGGCCGCGGCGCTCATGCACGTCAGCACAACGGAGCGCTGGCTGCGCGCCCACCTTCAGCAGAGCGAGGCCTCGACCGCCCGCGTCGGCACGCGGCCATCCTGATGGACCCCCGCCCTCGGCACCCGACCGGCCCTGACACGAGACCGATACGACACCCGGTCCGGCCGCGACAGCCTTGTCGGCCGTGACCTCGGGCCACCCGGCCGGCTGCCGGTGCGCGGTCAGCGGCTTCTCCTGGCCAGGTCGGCCAGGAGTGCCTTGACCTCGGTCGCCTCGTAGGAGTCACGGTCGAAGGGGCCGATGATCAGCGGGCCGTCGTCGGGGAGATCGGGCAACCGGCCGTGACTGCCCCGCACGGGCGCCGGGTCGAGCGGCACCACCTGCATCGTGTAGCGGAAGCCCAGTTTCTTCCTGGCCAGCGCCGCCGCTGCACGGAGCTTGACGAACGGATCACCCGGGTCCATGAACAGCTCGGCGGGGTCGTAGCCGGGTTTGCGGTGGATGTCCACGAGTCTGGCGAAATCCGGGGCGCGGTCGTCGGAGAGCCAGTAGTAGTAGGTGAACCAGGCGTCGGGCTCCGCCACCGCGACGAGTTCGCCGGCGCGTTCGTGGTCGAGCCCGTACTTCGCCTTCCCCGCCTGGTCGAGCACCTCGTCCACGCCGGTCAGCTCGGCGACGACGGCGCGGGCGCGGTCGAGGTCGGCGGGGTCGCGCACGTAGACGTGGGCCACCTGGTGGTCGGCGACGGCGAAGGCTCGGGACGTCCACGGGTCGAGGTACTCCATCCCGGCCTGGGTGTAGACCTCCAGGAGACCTGCGGTGCGCAGCGCCCGGTTGATGTCCACCGGGCGGGACGCGGGGGTGATGCCGTACTCCGAGAGCACGACCACCTGGGCGTCCTCGGCGAGGAGCGGAGCCAGCGCGGCGTCGACGGCGCGGGCGGCGGCGATCGCCTCGGGACCGGCGGGGCCGTACCGCTGCAGGTCGTAGTCGAGGTGGGGCACGTAGACAAGGAGCAGGTCCGGCCGTTCGCGGGCCAGGATGCGGCGGGCCGCGGCGATGATCCATTCGGAGGACGCGATCCCCGCGTTGGGGCCCCAATAGGTGAACAGGGGGAACGGCCCGAGCGCGGCCTCGAGGTCGTCGTGGAGTGAGGGCGGGCGCGTGTAGCAGTCCGGCGACTTGCGGCCGTCGGCGTGGTAGACGGGGCGCGGGGTGACGAGCAGGTCGGCCGGCGCGCCCATCGCATACCACCAGCAGACGTTGGCGGTGCGCAGGCCGGGCACGGCGGTCCACAGCTGCTCGCCCTGGATGAGCGCGTTGTGCTGGCGCCACAGCAGCACCTCGCCGAGGTCGCGGAAGTACCAGCCGTTGCCGACGATGCCGTGGTCGCGGGGCATCGAACCGGTCAGCAGGGTGGCCTGCATCGAGCAGGTGACGGCTGGGAGCACGGGCCGCAGCGCGGCCGGCGCGCCCGCCTTCGCCACGTTCGGCATGTGCGCGAGCAGGCGCGGGGTTAGCCCGACCACATTGATCACGATCAGCGGTGCCATCACGTCTCCTTCAGCCGGAGGGCGGCGAGTTGCCCCCGCATCCAGTCGAGCTCGGCGGCGATGCCTTCGGCGATGTCGGCCGGCGCGCCGGCAAGCACGTTCCACGTGTAGGTCTCCACCTCGACGTGCCTGGTCAGCGGGCGGTCTCCGCCGAGGAGCGCGTCCAGCAGGGCCCGCAGGTAGGGGGCGCTGGTGGCGAGCGGAGAGGGCGGCGCGTCGTGCAGCGGGACGTGGAAGTGCACGCGCCAGCTCTCGTCCGCGGGCAGGCCACCGGCCAGGGCTTCGCCCAGGTCGTCGGCGTATCCGGTGGCGGAGCGCGTCTGGTGGAGGAACCGCGCCTCGTCGAACGCCGCGAGCCCCCGCTGTGCCCCCGGCGGGGCCTCCAAGGCGCACGACGCCTGGAGCTTCACGATCGGCAGCCCGCTGCCGGCGCCCGCGCCGGGTTCCTCGAAGCCCACGGCCATGTGGCAGGCGTCCAGGCAGAGACCGAGGTAGTCGCGATCCACGTCGCTCAGCAGGGCGGTCGCCTGGGGGGTCGTCTCGATGATGCAGCCGGGCTCCGGCTCGAAGCCCAGCCGGATCACCTTGCCGGTACGGCCGGCCAGCGCGCGCAGGCCCTGGGCGACCGCATCGACATTGGCCATGACCGCCGCCGCTTTGCCGTTCGTCCACCCGGTCCGCCAGGCGAGGGGGAGTGTCGAGATCGTTCCCTCGGTGACGTCGTCCGGCAGCAGCGCGGCGAGGATCTCGGCGAGCCCGAGCGTGTAACGCAGCCGCTCCGGGTCGGCCCAGTCAGGGCTGTAGACGCGGTACTTCACGATCTCGTCGTGGAAGCCGCGGTAGGGGAATCCGTTGAGGGTCACGACCTCCAGCCCGAGCGCGGCCAGCCGCTCGCGCAGCCCGGCGAGTTCCTTGGGCCGGGCGAGCAGGTCCGCAGCGGCGTGCTGGGACAGCCACAGCCCCAGCCCGAGCAGGTCGACGCCGAGCAGGCGCCTGACCCGTGCGGCGACGCCGGACAGCTGACCGTGGATGCCGGGGAGATCCTCGGCGGCGTGGACGTTGGTGCAGTAGGACAGGTGCACCGTCGAGCCGTCCGGATGGCGCAGCCGCATGGTCAGCCCCGCTTGATCGTGTTGCCGGCGTAGTCGGGGCCGGCTTCTGAACCGGTCTCGAGGTCGAGCCGGCCGCTCTGCCCGTAGAAGGCGACCGGATTGCGCCACAGCACCTGATCCACCTCGTCCTCGCCGAAGCCGGCCGCGAGCATGACGTCGGCTACCTCGCGCGTCTTCAGCGGGTCGCTCCGTCCCCAGTCGGCGGCCGAGTTCACCAGCATCCTGTCCGTGCCGTACTCCTTGAGCACGGCCACCATCCGGTCCGGGTCCATCTTGGTGTCGGGGTAGATCGAGAACCCCATCCAGCAGCCCGAGTCCGCGACCATGCCGACGGTCATCTCGTTGAGGTGGTCGATGAGCACCCGCACGGGGGGTATCCCGGCGGCCCGGACCACGTCGAGCGTCCGGCGGGTGCCCGCGGCCTTGTCCCGATGCGGAGTGTGCACGAGTACCGGAAGAGCATTCTCCTGCGCCAAGGCGAGCTGGGCCTCGAAGGCCCGTTCCTCCTCTGCTGTCATCGAGTCGTAGCCGACCTCGCCGACCGCGACGACGGAGTCCTTCAGCAGGTATCGCGGCAACTCGGCCAGCACTCCCGCGCACCGCGGATCGTTCGCCTCCTTCGGGTTGAGCGCGAGCGCGCAGTGGTGGTGGATGCCGTACTGCGCGGCGCGGTACGGCTCCCAGCCGAGCAGCGCGTCGAAGTAGTCGAGGAAGCTGCCCACGTTGGTGCGGGGCTGCCCCAGCCAGAAGGCGGGTTCGACGACGGCCCGGACCCCCGCGGCGTGCATGCGCTGGTAGTCGTCGGTGGTCCGGGAGGTCATGTGGATGTGGGGGTCGAAGATGCGCATTCAGATCCTCTCCAGGACGTCGCGTGGGACGGGCCGGCCGGCCGCCCGCAGCTCCATCACGTAGTCCGACAACATCCGGGCCAGTTCGGCGTCGAAGCGGCGGTCCAGCTCCGCCACCGCCGCCAGCGGGATCGACATGAAGACGCACTTGAGCACCCCTTGCCGGAAGGAGTGGTCGTCCAGCCACGCTGAGCCGTAAGGGCCGAGGGCCGCGGCGACCAGCCGCGCGTCATTGGTGCGCAGCGCGTCCTGCACCAGCCCGACCGCCGTCCCTTCCAGATCGAGCTCATGCAGGGCGGTCAGGATCGTCAGCCGCTCGCCGCTGTCGCCGGCCTCGTAGAGGCTGCTGATCACCGCGTGGTGGCCGTGCAGCGCGCCGAGCAGCGCGCGCCGGGCGCCTGGGCCGCCCCGCCGTTCGGCCTGCGGGAAGAGCCGGTGGATCGCGTGCGGGTCAGCCTCGACCTGCCGGACGGCCTGTGCCAGCCACTCTTGTGGCGGCTCCTTCATGTGCCCTCCTCAAGAAGTCGATCGATCGGCGGGCGACCTGCGGGGCCGCATGGCTGTGCCGGGCCAGCTCCACGGCCACCAGACCCGAGTAGCCGTGCAGAGCGGCGAGCACCGGCACGAAGTCGATCTCGCCCTCGCCGAACTCCAGGTGCTCGTGGACTCCCCGGCGCATGTCCTCGATCTGCACGTGCACGGTGTACGGCAGCGCCCGGCGGACACAGGTGTCCAGGTCCTCCTGCTCCACGCAGTGGCAGTGCCCGATGTCGAGGGTGAGACCGAACCGGGGATGGGCGCCGAGCATCGCACGCAGCCGCTCGAAGCCGTCCAGGCCGGCGACGAGCATCCCGGGTTCGGGTTCGAATCCCAGCGTGACGCCCACCCGGTCGGCCTCGTCGAGGAGCCGTGCGCACTGACAGGCCAGCCGCGTGTACGCCTCCGCCTCCGGCATGCCGTCGGGCCGGACCCCGCTCCACAGATGCACCACGGGAGCGCCCAGGTCGGCGGCGACCCGCATCGCCGTGGTCAGGAACTCCACTCTGTGCTCGGCGTCGTCGCTGATGAGGGTCGGATGGTGTTTGCGCAGGGGATCGAGCGTGTAACGCCCGCCCGTCTCGACGACGGCATCCAGGCCGAGGCGTTCGAGGAGCCCGGCGATCCGCGACACCTCCGTGGCCAGGCCGGGGGAGTGGGGGTCGAGATGTCCGTGGTCGAGCGTGATCGCCGCACCGGTGTACCCCAGATCGGCCAGGACCGTGAGCGCCTCGGGGAGCCGGTGGCCGGCGAAGCCGTTGGTGCAGTAGGCCCACTTCACGAGGTCGCCAGCCGGGACGAGAGCCACCTTCCCACGGGCAGCGAACACAGCAGCGCGCCCGCCGTCGCGAACCGTCCGCCACCGGCGACCGCCGCCGCCTGGAGCGGGATCAGGCCGAGGATGCTCAGGCGGACGGCCTGCCGGACGTTCTCGGGGTCGGGCCGGGCCCGTAACCCGGCCTGGACCGGGAGGGTGGAGGCGAGATAGCCGGCGATGAGGATGCCCGCTCCGGCCCGGGCGGCGGCTCCGCTGCGCACGCAGGAGGCGGCCGCGAGCCCGGCCGCCGCGGTGCTGGCCACGAGCGCGCGCTCGGCGGTCCCGGGTGCCGCCCCCGTCACCTCGGCCCGGCCCAGGACGCTGATTCCGTAGGTGTGCGCGCCTATCGCCAGCGCCGCCGGCACGGCGGCTCCGGCCTGCTCGCCGGCGCCCAGGAGTACGTCCAGCACGCGGCAGGCCGCCATCGACGCCGGTCCCGCCGCCGTCCGTTTGAGGCCCAGGTCGTAGGCCCACACCGCGCCGGCCAGCAGGCCGGCGACGGTGAGACCGCGACGGCCGCCGGTGACGGCGGCCGTGGCCAGGCCCGCGCCGGTCAGGGCGGCCGCGAGCCCGAGCGCGGCGCTCGGGTGGACCCGGCCTGACGGGATCGGGCGTTCAGGACGCTCGATGGCGTCCGCCTCACGGTCTGCCCAGTCGTTGAGCGCCATTCCCGACCAGTACATGAGCACCGACGCCAGGGCCAGGCCGGGTGCCGGACGCCGCCCCGCGGCGGCGGCCCCCGCCATGGTGTCCCCTGGCACCGACAGTGCGGCCGGTGCGCGGACCAGCTCGAGCAACGCCCTCATGACAGCTCCTCGGCGAAGGCGCGCAGCCGGGCGTACTGGGCGGCCAGCGTGTGCTCGTCCGTCCCCAGCGGGCTCTTGAAGAAGTAGCCGAGCTCGGGCAGGACGCCACTCCGCCCCTTCTCGTGCGCACGGGCGACCAGCCGGGCCAGGTCCAGGACGAGCGGAGCGGCCAGCGCCGAATCGCAGCCCTGCCAGGTGAACTGCAGCGTCATCCGCACGCCGAGGAAGCCTTCGAAGGTCACGTGGTCCCAGGCGGTCTTCCACTCTCCGAGATCCGGGACGTAGTCGATGTGCGTCTCCCCCTCGACGGGTCCTCCCAGGACCTTCGCGACGACCTGGTCCTTGGAGAGCTGCTTGCTGGACCTTGCGGCCGGATCGGCGAGTGTCGCCCCGTCGCCGCCGCCGAGCAGGTTGAGCCCGGACCAGGAGCGGACCCGCAGTGCCCGGTCGGCGAACATGGGCGCCAGGGCGCTCTTGACCAGGGTCTCGCCGGTCTTGCCGTCGCGTCCCGCGTACGGCACGCCCCGCTGGGCGGCGAGTTCCGTCAGGGCGGGCAGGGTCGGCCCGGTGGAGGGGGTGAACTCCACGTAGCCGCAGCCGGCGTGGAAAGCCGCATAGGCGTACAGCGAGCTCGGCGGCAGGACGTCGTCCCCCGCGGCGAGGCGTTTCTCGAGGTCGGCCAGCCTCTCGAACTCCGGCCGCGAACCGGCCGGGGGCTCGGTCGACGACACGTTGACGACGACGACACGGGATAGCCCGTGCCGGGCGCGAAAGCCGGCGATGTCGTCGATCAGCCGGGCGGCGGCCCGGCCGCCGTCGCCGGGGACGTGACCTGGCCGGATCTCGGCGTCGGCGGCGTCCAGATCGGAAGCGAGCAGCCCCGGGAGGTCCGGTGGTATGACGCCTGCCCTCGCCAGCTGTTCGGCGCGCTTGCGTAAGGAGGTCTCGGTGATGTCATGGCCGCCGAAGACCAGGTCGGTGAGCGGAACCAGGCCGGGAAAACCGGGGGACTCCGTCACGCATCCTTGCGGGGACGCCGCTCCCGCCCTGATGGCCGCGGCGCCGACGGTCGCTGTGGTCGCCACGGATCCACGTGCCCCGATGAGCCACACACCGAGCTTGTCCATGAAAGCTCCATCGCGTCGGGACTACCCCCGCATGCGGAAGGCATCCGGTATGTAGGTATCCGCGATGTTAAGAGCTACTTTTGTCGATGGTCAAGCATAAGCATGCTTATCGCTGTCTTATCATCGGCCGCTTACGGCCATCACCGCCTGGTCCACCGCCTCGGGCGCCAGCACGTGCTCGATCACCATCACCGCCGCGCCGGTGATGCCCGCGCGGTCGCCGAGCTCGCTCGCCAGGATGCCGAGGTGCTGCGTGGCCAGCGGCAGCGACCTGCTGTAGACCACCTCGCGAACGCCGGCGAGCAGGTGTTCGCCCGCCTCCGCGAGGTCGCCGCCGATGACGATGAGCGAAGGGTTGAAGAAGCTGACGACCGAGGCCAGGACCGTGCCGATCTCCCGGCCGGCCTGCCGGACCGCCTGGATCGCGTGGACGTTGCCCGCTCGCACCAGCCCGACGACGTCGCGGCTGACGGAGGCGTCCTCGCCCGCCGCGCGCAGGCGGGCGGCCAGCGCGCCACCGCCCGCCACGGCCTCCAGGCACCCGGTGTTGCCGCAACGGCAGACGACGTCCTCGAACGACGGGACCCGGACATGGCCGATGTCGCCGGCCGCTCCCTGGGCGCCGCGATGCAGGCGGCCCTCGCTCATGATCCCGCAGCCCACACCGGTGCCGATCTTGAGGAAGATCAGGTGCTTGACCTGTGATCTGACCGCCCAGTACTCGCCGAGTGCCATGATGTTCACGTCGTTGTCGACCAGCACCGAGGCGCCGAGCCGCGCGCTCAGCCACTCGGGCACCGAGAAGCGGTCCCACCCCGGCATGATCGGCGGGTTGACCGGCTTGCCGGTGTCGTGCTCCACCGGGCCGGGGAGGCCGACGCCGATGCCGCACACGTCGGCGATGCCGCGCCCGCACTCGCCGAGCAGCTCGTGGAAGCTCTCGACGAGCCAGGTCAGCACGGGCACCGGACCCCGGTCGATGGGCATCTCGGCGCTGCGCTCGGCGAGCACGGTGGCCGCGAGGTCGGTGACGGCGAGCCGGGCGTGTGTCACGCCGAGGTCGGCCGCCAGCACGACGCGTGCGCCCCGGTTGAAGGCGAACGTCGTCGCGGGACGCCCGCCCGAGTGGATCGCGTCTTCCGTCGGCGTCACCAGGCGTTGACTCAGCAGGGCGTCCAGCCGGAGCGAGAGCGTCGAACGGGCCCACCCGGTGAGCTGGGCCAGTTCGGCGCGGGTGCGAGGCCGTCCGTCGCGCAGGATCGAGAGCAGAGCTCCTGCTCCGGTGGCCGGGCCACCGGTGGCCATCAGCGTGCTCTCACTCAACACCGCTCCGTTCATCGGGACGACATCTTTCGCGATCTCCCCCCAATTATGCCGCACCAGTGGGAACTTTTGCTTGACCATCGACATAAGCCCGCTTAGCATCCCGCACCATGAGGGATATAAGCCTGAAACTGCCGATAGCCCCAGAGCGGGGATCATCGGGACAGGTTTCATGGGGCGGGTGCAGGCCCGCGCCGTACGGCTCGCCGGTGCCGCCATCACCGGCGTGGCCGGATCGCGACCCGAGAAGCCGCAGCAGGACGGTCTCGGCCCGGCGAAGGTCTTCGCCTCCGCCGACCAGCTCACCGAGTCCGGCGAGATCGACCCGGCGCACATCTGCACCCCCCATCACCTCCACGCCCTGTCCGCCCTCAATGCCTTGTCCGCGGGACTGGCCGTGATCTGTGAGAAGCCGCTCGCCACGGACGCGGAGATCGCCGCGCTGATGGCAGGGCGGGCGGCAGAAGCAGAGCTGGTCGCGGCGGTTCTCCCGGTGGGAGCCCGCGCCGGATCGCGAACCCTCATACGCGACCCGGAGACCCTGTCCCAGGCCGCCCTGTCCTCCTGTCCGCTCCCGGCCGGTCATCCCGAGGGGTATCACGACTGCTTCGACGCCTTCGCCGCCGACACCTCCACCGCACTCCGCGGTGAGCACCGTGACGGGCTGCCGGTGTTCGCGGACGTCGCCCGGGCGGCCGCGATCTGCGAGGCCGTCCTCGCGTCGGCGCAGACGGAGAGGTGGACCAAGTGCTGAGCATGCGCGGCATCGGCAAGAGCTTCCTGGGCGTACGGGTGCTGTCCGGAGTCGACCTGGACGTGACGGCCGGCGAGGTGCACGCTGTCGTCGGCGAGAACGGCGCCGGCAAGTCCACCCTGATGAAGATCATCTGCGGGGTGCACGCGCCGGACGAGGGCACGATCGACATCGACGGACGGCCGGTCTCCTTCGGTCACCCCCTCGACGCGCAGCGCTGCGGCATCGCGATCATCTACCAGGAGTTCAACCTGTTACCAGAGCGCACCGTCGCCGAGAACGTCTTCCTCGGGCGCGAACCTGTCAAGCGCGGCCTGGTCGACCGGGCCGCCATGGAGGAGGCGACCGCGCGGCTGCTCGACGAGCTCGGCGAGCACTCCTTCGAGCCGCGGGTCCCGGTACGCCGGCTCTCGGTCGCGCAGCAGCAGGTCGTCGAGATCGTCAAGGCGTTATCGGTGAACGCCCGGCTCGTCGTCATGGACGAGCCCAGCGCGGCGCTCGCCGAGCACGAGGTCGAGCTGCTCTACCGGCTGATCGGGCGGTTACGGCAGCGCGGGGTCGCCGTCGTGTACATCTCCCACCGCTTACGCGAGGTGTTCGACCTCGCCGACCGGGTGACCGTGCTCAAGGACGGCTCACGCGTCACCACCTGCCCGATCGGGGAGGTGTCCTCCGACGAGCTGATCCGCCTGATGGTCGGCCGCGACCTCGGCACCTACTTCCCGCCCCGCTCGTCCGCCGCCGGCGAGGTACGGCTCAGCCTGCGCGGAGCGGGCAATCACCAGCTCCGCGACATCGATCTTGAACTGCGGGCCGGAGAGATCGTCGGCATCGCGGGCCTGCAGGGATCCGGCAGGTCGGAACTCGCCAAAGCGATCTTCGGCGCGGAACCGTTCACCACGGGGGAGATGACCCCGGCGCGTCCCCGCTCGGTCAGGGAAGGCGTGGCCATGGGCATCGGGCTCGTGACCGAGGACCGCAAGGCCGAAGGGCTCGCCCTGCGCCAGTCGGTGCGTGACAACGCCCTGCTCGTCGCCCGCGCGGTGGGCGCCAAAGGCCGCAACGGCGTCCGCGACCTGCTCGAACGGGTGAAGCTCGCGCCGCCACGCCAGGAACAGGAGGTCCGCTACCTCTCCGGCGGCAACCAGCAGAAGGTCGTGCTCGCCAAATGGATGACGATGGCGCCGCGCGTGCTGCTGTTCGACGAACCCACCCGGGGCGTCGATGTCGGGGCCAAGGCCGCGATCCACGACCTGATGCGCGAGCTGGCGAATGACGGCATGGCCATCATGATGATCTCTTCCGAGCTGCCGGAGCTCATCGGGATGAGCGACCGCGTCGTCGTCCTGCGGGACGGCCGGATCGCCGGCACGCTCCCGGCCGGGCCCTCGGAGGAGGCCATCATGCGCCTGGCCGCGGGGGAGGAGGCGGCATGAACGGCGTCCCGGTGACGGCGCGGCTGCGCGAGCCCACCCAGGTGGTGTTCCTCGCGCTGGCCGGCCTGATCGCGGCAGGCTGGGTCCTCGTCGCGCTCGACGGCGGCCAGTTCCTGACCATGGAGAGCGTCGTCGGGATCCAGCAGCGTTCGGCGGCCCTCGGCATCGTGGCGATCGGGCAGACGCTGGCGATCCTGGCCGGATCGCTCGACCTGTCCGTGGCGTACCTGATCAGCCTGGCCTCGCTGGTCGCGGCGGAGATCATGGCGGGCCGGGACGGGAACGTCCTGCCGGCGGTCGCCGCAGTGCTGGCCATCAGCGCGCTGGTGGGGCTGGTCAACGGGCTGGTCATCACCAGGCTCCAGGTCCACGCCTTCATCGCCACGCTCGGCGTCGCCCTGATCATCAAGGGCATCGTCGACCACCTGTACGACGGCCCGGCGGGCAAGGTGCCCGAGTCGTTCCAGCTTCTCGGCTACTCCCGCATCGGGCCGATCCCCGTCTCGGCCCTGCTCTGGGCGGGCGTGGCCGTCGTGGTCTGGTTCCTGCTGAGCAGGACCCGGCTGGGCTACCGGATCTACGCGGTGGGCGGGAACGAGGAGGTCGCCCGCCTGTCCGGGATTCGTACGGGCCGGGTCATCGTGCTCACCCACGTGCTGTGCTCCGTCTGCGCCGGCATCGCGGGCCTGCTGCTGGCAAGCAGGCTCGGGGCAGGCGCGCCCACGGTGGGCACCGACGGCGGCTACGACCTGGAGTCCATCGCCGCGGTCGTGCTCGGCGGGACCGCGCTGGCCGGTGGCAAGGGCGGGGTCGCCGGCACCGTGGGCGGGGTCCTGCTGCTGGCCGTCCTGGACACCATCTTCAACCAGCTCGAGGTCAACTCCTTCGTCAAGGACGTGGTCCGCGGCGTGGTCATCGTCATCGCGGTGGCCGTCTACGCCCGGCGTATCAAGGGGCGGTCGGCATGAAGCGCGCACTTCCCATCCTCGCGGTCCTCGTGGTGCTGCTGGCCGCGATCGCAGTCGCCAACCCCCATTTCCTGGAGCCTGCCGGGTTCCTGGCGTTCCTCAAGCGGGCCGCGCCGCTGGTGATCCTCGCCGCGGGACAGTACTTCGTCATCGTTTCCGGCGAGTTCGACCTGTCGGTCGGCTCACTGGTGACGGCCGAGGTAGTGATCGCCGCGCGGCTCATCGACGGCGACGAGTCCGCCACCTGGCCCGTTCTCGCCCTGCTGATCGTTGTCGGGCTGTTCGTCGGACTGGTCAATGGCGTGGTCACCACCAAGCTGCGGGTGCCGTCGTTCATCGTGACGCTCGGCATGCTGCTCATCCTCAGCGGGACGGTCTTCCTCTGGACCGGCGGCGCGCCGCGTGGCGCGCTGTCGGAGGGCTTCCGGGTGTTCGGCCGCGGCAGCCTCGGGCCGGTGCCGTGGTCGGTGCTGGTCCTCATCGCCGTGGGCGCGGCGGCGATCTGGCTCATGCGCGCCGACTTCGGCAAGACCCTCATCTCCACCGGCGACAACGAGCGTGCCGCGGCACTGTCCGGGGTCCGGGTCGACCGGGCCAAGATCTTCGCCTTCATGCTCTCCGGCCTGGCCGCGGCCGTCGCGGCGATCCTGCTCGGCGGTTTCGCCGGGGTCTCGGCACAGGTGGGCCAGGGGCTGGAGTTCTCCGCCATCACCGCGGTCGTCCTCGGCGGCGTGGTGCTCGGCGGCGGCCGCGGCTCCGTGCTCGCCGCCATGGCCGGGGCCTTCACGCTGGAGGCGCTGTTCACCCTGCTCAACCTGTACGGAATCTCGGGGGCGCTGGAGTTCACCGTGCAGGGCGTCATCATCATCGCCGCGGTCGCGGCGGGAGCCATCCGACTTCCCCGGAAGTTCACCCCCCGAAGAGGAGACGCACATGCCGCGTCATAAGGCCGCAGTCGCCATGTTCACCGCGCTCGTCCTCGCCGGCTGCACCACCGACAAGCCGGCGGCCACAACCCAACCCGCAGCGCCCGCCGCGAGCGCCGGCCAGAGCGCTCAGGGCTCGGGCACGGGCGCGCAGTCGAAGTTCTTCGTGCGGGCGGACTTCGACGCCCAGCTGGCCATGCGCTCCCAAACGCCGCAGGGTCCCACGGACAAGCCCTGGGAGCAGACCATCGCCCCGAAGATGATCGACACGACGAAGTACAAGAAGGACGGGCCGTACCACCTGTGCTTCTCCAACGCGGCGGTCAACAACCCCTGGCGACAGGTCGGCTGGAAGACGATGCAGGCCGAGGTCGGCCTGCACAAGGAGATCACCAAGTTCACCGCGCTGGATGCCGAGGGCAAGGACGACAAGCAGATCTCCGACATCGCCGAGCTGCAGGCCAAGGGCTGCGACGCGCTGATCGTCTCGCCGAACACCACGGCCACGCTCACCCCCGCCGTGACGGCGGCGTGCGGGAAGGTGCCCGTCATCGTGTTCGACCGAGGCGTGGAGACGGACTGCCCGGTGACGTTCATCAAGCCCATCGGCGGCTACGCCTTCGGCGCCGACGCCGCCGAGTTCCTCGTCGAGAAGGTGCCGGCCGGCGGGAAAGTCCTGGCGCTGCGCATCCTGCCCGGCGTGGACGTGCTGGAGACCCGCTGGTCGGCGGCGAAGGTGGTCTTCGACAAGAGCCAGGTCCAGGTGGTGGGGGTGGAGTTCACCGACGGGGACGCCGCCAAGACCAAGAGCATCGTCAGCGACTACATCCAGCGGCACGGCAAGATCGACGGCGTCTGGATGGACGCGGGCGCCACGGCGGTGGCGGCGATCGAGGCGTTCGAGGACGCCGGCCTGCCGGTGCCGCCGATCAACGGCGAGGACCAGCAGGACTTCCTGCAGAAGTGGAAGGGCGCCAACCTCACCGCCATCGCACCCACGTACCCGACCTACCAGTGGCGCACCCCGATCATCGCCGCGCTGAAGATCCTCAAGGGCGAGGAAGTGCCCGAGATGTGGAACCTGCCGCAGCCGAAGGTCACCAGCGAGAACCTGTCGACCTACCTCAAGCCCAACATGCCGCCGCTGCACTACGCGCTGTGCGGTTGTGAGGACCTGCCCGGGTTCCCGGAGACCTGGGGCGGGAAGAAGAGCTGATCGGCTCCTTTCGCGAACCGACGAAGAGGGATGCCATGTTCTCCATCGGAGTGAACACCTGGGTCTGGGTCTCCCCGCTGACCGACGACGACCTGGCGCGGCTCGCGCCCCGCATCGCCGGGTGGGGCTTCGACGTCATCGAGCTGCCCGTCGAGCAACCCGGCGACTGGAACCCGGACAAGGCCGCGGCGGTGCTGGCCGAGCAGGGGCTGGCGGCGTCCGTGGTGCTGGTCATGCCGCCGGGGCGCGAGCTCGTGGCCGCCTCCCCGGAGACGGTTCGCCGAACCCAGGACTATCTGCGGCACTGCGTCGACGTGGCGGTGACCGTCGGCTCCCCGGTGATCGGGGGGCCGGCGTACGCCTCGGTCGGCCGTACGTGGCGGCTGTCACCGGAAGAGCGCCGCGGCGTCTACGCCGAGTTGCGGGAGAATCTGCGGCCCGTCCTGGACCACGCGGCCGAGCGTGGGGTGAAGCTCGCGGTCGAGCCGCTCAACAGGTACGAGACCAGCCTCGTCAACACCGTCGAGCAGGCGCTGGAGGCGCTGCCCGAGGACTGCCACCTGGCACTCGACATCTACCACATGAACATCGAGGAGAAAGACCCCGCCCAGGCGGTGCGGGTCGCGGCGGATCGGATCGCGCACGTGCAGGTGTGCGGCACCGATCGCGGCACGCCGGGGGCCGACCGCTTCGACTGGCCCGGCTTCACCCGGGCCCTGCACGACGCCGGCTATCAAGGGCCGCTCGTCATCGAGTCCTTCACCGCGCACAACCAGACCATCGCCACCGCGGCCTCCATCTGGCGGCCCCTCGCGGAAAGCCAGGATGCGCTGGCCGTCGACGGCCTCGCCTACCTGCGCGCCCTCTGACACCCGTTCACCGTTTCTGACATCCGCCGGCGTGCGCCCTCTGGACGCGCGCGTTCCCTTCGCGCCGCGTCTCGAGGTGTCCCCGCACCCCCGGAGATTCGCCATGCGATGATTCCTCGCTGCCCTCTTACTCCCAGTCTTGTTGCCGGCGCCTGGCGCCGGCTCCCGCCCACGCGTCCAGCGCCGCCCTCCACGGGTTCCGCGCCCTGCTGTTCAGCAAAGCAGTGGGATACGTGCACGCCTCCATCAGCGGGCGCGATCGATCGCGCGGCGGGCTTCGTTCTCGGGCCGGGTCGGCAGAAAAAGGAGGCTTCTCGGCGGATGCGCGGCGGGGAAGCCCGCGCCCGGTACAGAGCTTGAAAGTTTCATACTTATCGCGCGTCTGACTAATCCAGGATGTAGAACCAATATTTGCCGAGTCGAGAGCGGTGATACAGGTGCGTACCATCGGCACCGTCGGCAAATGCCGGTCAAGCAGCGAGCCCCCGCCCAGCGAGGAGGAAAGGCGGTCTCTGATGCGCTGGATAAGCATGCTTGACAGGTATGTTAAGCAGACCTATTTTCGTTTCGAATCGATTCGACGCCTGTCGCATGGTCAGGCCCGGCGTCCACCGCGCCACGCGCCGTCCACCAGGGAGGAAAGCGTGCCGGCTGCGCCGGCCGGCGCCGTCCAGCGACCGTGGCGTCATCACCGGAAGACCGGCCCGGCGAACCGCACGACTCCCGCCCGCCCGTTAGGAGATCCCCGTGCATGACTCCTCACCCCGAAGGGCACGGAGACTCGTCCCGGCCGGTCACACCGCTGCGGCGCCGCCCGCCCCCGGCCCGGCCGCCCGGATCGATGGGTGGGCCACGTGCTGCAGCTGACCGGCATCGGCGAAAGCTTCGTGGGCGTCCGGGTCCTCAACGAAGTGGACCTGGAGGCGTCCGCCGGCGATGTCCACGCGGTGGTGGAGAACGGCGCAGGCAGTCGACGCCCATGAAGATCTCGGTCGCGCAGCAGCACGTCGCGGAGATCGTCAAGGCGTTGTCGCTGAACACCCGGATCGTGGTGATGGACGAGCCGACCACAGAGATCGTCGGGGTGGCCCGGCTGCAGGACTCGGCCCGCACCGAGCCGGCCAAGGCGCTGTTCGGCGCGGAGCCCTTCACCAGCGGCGAGATGACCGCCCTACCGTCCCCGCTCGGCCCGGGCATCGCCGCGGGGATCGACCTGGTCACGGAGAACGAGCCGAGACGACGCATGCCTTCGCACCCTTCAACTCCGACCGTTGCCGGTAACCCCCAGGAGATCCTCCATGCGAACATCACGCCTGCTTCCCGCCCTTGCCGCAGCCTTATTAGGGCTGTGGCTGTCCGCGGTGCCACTGGTGGCGCACGCGGCCGCTCCGCAGTTCACGGTGCTGCTGTTCACCGAGACCGCGAGCGGCGCCTATCGGCACGACTCCATCCCCGCCGGTGTCGCGATGTTCCAGCAGATGGCGACCGACAACAACTTCCAGCTCGACCACAGCGAGGACTCCGCCGTCTTCACGACCGCGACCCTGAACACCTACGACGCGGTGATCATGTTCCAGACCAGTGGCATGGTGTGGGACAACGACGCCCAACGTCAGGCCTTCCAGACGTATGTGCGGAGCGGCCGCGGCGTCGTCGCGATCCACAACGCCACCGACATGAACATCGAGGCGCAGTTCCCCTGGTGGGACCAGGTCGTGCTGGCCGGCGCGCACATGACCGCGCATTCGGCGACCCTGCAGGGCACCGCCAAGGTGGCCGACAAGGTTCACCCCTCCACGAAGGGGCTGCCGGATCGGTGGGTGCGTCCGGAGGAGTGGTACAACTTCGACAAGAACATGCGCGGCTCGGTGCACGTGCTGGTGACCGCGGACGAGACCACCTATGACGCGGGGCCGAACAAGATGGGCGCCGACCACCCTATCTCCTGGTGTCACAACCCGGAGGGCGGCCGGGTGTGGGCCACCGCGATGGGCCACCAGGCGTCCTCCTATTCGGAGCCGCTGTTCAAACAGCACCTGCTGGGTGGGGTGAAGTGGGCGGCGGGCGCGGCGCCGGGTGACTGCGGCGGCACGGTCGCGGCACGGTTTCAGAAGGTGACCCTCGACGGCGCACCGGACCAGCCGATGGAACTGGACGTCGCCGCCGACGGCAGGGTCTTTTACATCTCACGCTCGGGCAAGGTGAACATGATCCCCGCCAATGGCGGGGGCACGCGCGTCATCGCCACCCTGCCGGTGTACGACGGCGGCGAGGACGGCGGTATCGGGCTTGCGCTGGATCCGAACTTCGCCACCAACGGCTGGATCTACGTCAACTATTCGCCGTCCAATGGAGGTGAGGTGAACCGGGTATCGAGGTTCACCTTCAACGGCACCAGCCTCGACGTGGCGAGCGAGAAGAAGATCATCGAGGTTCCGGCGTACCGCAACGTCGACGAGCCCGGCCACACCGGCGGCTACCTCGCGTTCGGGCCGGGCGGCAACCTGTACATCGGCCCGGGTGACGACACCAATCCCAACGGGTCCAGCGGCTACGCCCCGATCGACGAGCGGCAGGGCCGGGAGCATTACGACGCCCAGCGGTCCTCGGCCAACACCAACGACCTGCGCGGCAAGATCCTGCGCATCCACCCCGAGCCCGACGGCACCTACACGATTCCGTCCGGCAACCTGTTCGCGCCCGGCACCGCCAAGACGCGGCCGGAGATCTACGCGATGGGCTTCCGCAACCCGTTCCGCTTCTCGGTCGACAAGGTGACCGGCTGGATCTCGGTGGGTGACTACGGCCCCGACGCGGGCGCCGCGAACTCCAGCCGCGGTCCCGAGGGCACCGTCGAGTGGAACCTGATCAAGCAGCCGGGCTTCTACGGCTGGCCGTACTGCGTCGCTGACAACATCCCGTACAACGACTACAACTTCGCCACCAACACCTCCGGCGCGAAGTTCAACTGCTCGGCGCCGGTCAACAACTCGCCCAACAACACCGGCCTGACCAACCTGCCCGCGGCCAAGCCCGCGACCGTCTGGTACAACTACCACGCCTCGGCCGAGTTCCCCGAGATCGACTGCTGCGGCGGTGCCGGCCCGATGGGGGGCCCGTTCTACCGCTACGACCCGGCCAGCAGCTCTGACCGCAAGTTCCCCGAGTATTTCGACGGCACACCGTTCTTCTACGAATGGAGCCGCAACTTCGTCAAGGAGTTCCGCCTGGACTCCTCGGGCAACCTCCTGAAGATCAACCGCTTTGTGGCACAGCTCGCCCCGCACGCGCCGATCGACATGAAGTTCGGTCCGGACGGCGCCATGTACATGGCCGACTGGGGCAACGGCTTCGGCCACGACAACACCGATGACGGCATCTACCGCGTCGACTACGTAGCCGGAAACCGCGCACCCGTGGCCAAGGCGATCGCCAACCCCGACTCGGGAGCGGCGCCGCTGACGGTGGCGTTCTCCTCCGCCGGCTCGTCCGACCCCGACGGCGACGCGATCACCTACGCGTGGGACTTCGGCGACGGCGGGACCTCCACCAGCGCCAACCCGTCCCACACCTACACCGCCAACGGCACCTACACGGTCAAGCTGACCGTACGGGACTCCGGCGGGAAGACGGGCAGCGTCACGTTGTCCATCGCCGTCGGCAACACCCGTCCCAACGTCGTCTTCTCGGCTCCCCCCGACGGCGGGTTCATCGACTTCGGCGACCAGGTGGCCTACACGGTGAACGTCACCGACCCCGAGGACGGCGCCGTCGACTGCACCAAGGTCAACGTGGTCACCGCACTCGGCCATGACCAGCACGCCCACGACACCGGTCAGTACACCGGTTGCTCCGGGACGGTCACGACCACCGCCTCCGGCCATGACGACGCCTCCAACGTCTATTACGTCCTGTCCGCCGACTACACCGACAAGGGCGGCCTGAAGGGCAGCGCCGGCATCACGCTGCAGCCCAAGCACAAGCAGGCCGAGCACTTCACCGGCTCGTCCGGAATCCGGATCATCGATCAGCCCGGAGCCGAGGGCGGCAGGCGCATCGGCGACATCTCCAACAACGACTGGATTTCCTTCAGGCCGATCAACCTGTCCGGGATCGACACGGTGTCCTTCCGTGTCTCGGCGCCGTCCAGCACCGGGGCGTCCATCGAGCTGCACGCCGACTCGCCGACCGGGGCGCTCATCGCCGCCGGCCCCGTGCCGGCAACCGGGGGATGGAACACCTACGTGTCCCTGCCCGCGGTGCGGGTCACCGACCCCGGTGGCACCCGTAATGTCTACGTCGTGTTCAAGGCGCCGTCGGCGAACTCGTTCGACGTGGACTCGTTCACCTTCAGCGGCAGGGGCGTCGGGCAGGGTGACCCGCCCTCGGACAGCACGAGCGCACTGCGGGGTGTGGGATCGAACCGGTGCCTGGACGTCAACGGCGCCTCGCAGACGAACGGCGCCCAGGTGCAGATCTGGGACTGCAACGGGCAGTCCAACCAGCGATGGACGTCGACCAGCGCGGGCGAGCTGCGGGTGTACGGCACCAAGTGCCTGGACGTGAACGGGGCCGGGACGGCGGACGGCACCGCGGTGATCATCTGGGACTGCAACGGCCAGAACAACCAGAAGTGGCGCCTCAACGCCGACGGCACCATCACCGCCATCGGGGCGAACAAGTGCCTGGAAGTCAGCGGCACCGGCACCGCCAACGGCACCAAGGTGCAGATCCGGACGTGCAACGGCCAGAACAACCAGAAGTGGACCCGGGTATGACCCCAATGTGACGCCCGAACCCTGGAGCCGGCCCGCCCGCTGCGGACCGGCTCCAGCGGCCTGGCCACACCACCCAACGGTGAGACACTCAGGCCATCGACGGTCTGCAGCAGCCGCGATTGACCCTTGCCGTCTGAAGGAAGGATCGCCTGCACCGTTCGGTGGGATCATCTGCCTACGGCGGCGGTCACCGTCAGGACGCGTAAGCGAGCGCCCCGTCCGCCTTCTATCAGTCTTCACCGCGATAGGCGCGCAACTCGCGGCGCGCCTGGTGGCGGCTGCGGCGGCGGTCCTCGCGACGGATGTAGTACCCCTCCCGGTTGCCGCCCCTGGTTTCGCAAACGAGCACGTGGTAGCCGGGGTCGCCCCAGTAACAGCCGCCCCTGTGCCAGTCCGCGCTGTCGGGAGTGACCTCGTCCGGCAGCGTGCAGGGCCCGAAGCGATGATCATGCACGGGCACGCAGGTCACCAGCGGCGCGTCGGCCATCCGGGGGCTGCTGGACGGGGTGACATCGGGGCCGGCCCTGCTCACAGGCGGCGCGTTCGGGCCGGAGGCGAGCCTGTACACGGTGGTGTCCGGCGTGCTGCTGACGATCGTGTTCATCTGGCTGGCCCGCCGGCGCGGCAACCTGTGACGTCACGGTCCGGGATTCACCGTTCGCGCTGCTGATGATCGCCGTGTCCTTCGTCCCGGCGCTGCACGGCAAGGGGACGCAGGTCGGCGACCTGCCGGTCCGCCCCCTCGACGCGTTCGCCGTCATGGTGGTCGCCCTGGAGGGCCTCCCGCTCGCCGTGCGCCGGCGGTGGCCGGCCGTCTGCCTCACCCTGGTGTCGCTCGGCTTCGCCCTCGACCAGATCCGTGCCTACCACGCGTTCGCGGGCACCGCCCTGCCCATCGCGCTCATCAGCGCGGCGGCCTATCTGGAACATCACCGGCGCGCCACCGTGCTCCTGCTGTCCGCGGCGTATGTGCCGCTGGCGGTCGCGCTCGACCGGCTCGGCGCGCCCGAACGGCCGGAGGGATTTGTGGTCTTCTACCTGACGCTGGTCCTGGCGTGGTGCATCGGGGCCTGGCTGCGCTCCACCCGGGCCGCCGAGGCCGAACGCCGCCGCCACGTCGCCGAGGCCACCCGCGCCGCCGAGCGCACCCGCATCGCCCGCGAACTCCACGACGTCGTGACCCACCACGTGACGGCGATGGTCGTGCAGGCCGAGGCGGCACGCTACCTGACCGCCGTGCCCGATCGCCTCGACGCGACCCTGAACGCCGTCACCGACACCGGCCGGCGCGCCATCGCCGACCTACGGCACCTGCTCGACCTGCTCAACCCCGACCACGACACCGACGTCAGGACGCCGTCCGTCGGCGAACTCCACACCCTCGTGGAGCAGACCCGTCAGGCCGGTCAGCCGGTGGAGTTCACCGAGGAGGGCAGGCCGGCGGAGTCGGCCGGAAGCGCCGAGTTCGTGGCCTACCGGGTCGTGCAGGAGTCCCTGACGAACGCCCTCAAATACGCCCACGGCAGCCGCACCGTAGTCCGCATGCGCTATGGCGAGAAGGAGATCACCGTGGACGTCAGCACCGAGGGATCCGGCTCGCGGGCCGGCTCTCCCGGCGGGAGCGGGCGGGGCCTGGACGGGCTCCGCGAGCGGGTCGACGCCCTGGGCGGCGAGTTCAGCGCTGACCGGCAGGCGGGCGGCGGCTTCGTCGTACGGGCCCGCATCCCCGCCGGGAGCCCGTGACCGCCCCGCTCCGGGTGCTGATCTGCGACGACCAGGCGCTGATCCGCACTGGCTTCGCGACGATCATCGATGCACAGCCCGACCTTGAGGTGGTGGGCGAGTGCGCGGACGGCCGCGCCGGGGTCGACCTCGCCCGCCGGCTCAACCCGGACATCGTGGTCATGGACGTGCGGATGCCGGTGCTCGACGGCATCGAGGCGACCCGCCTGCTGGCCGGCGCCGGGGTGGAGCATCCGGTCAAGGTGCTCGTGGTGACGACGTTCAACCTGGATGAGTACGTATACGAGGCGCTGCGCGCCGGGGCGAGCGGGTTCCTGCTCAAGGACGCCCCACCGGCGCAGCTGCTGCACGGCATCCGCACCGTCGCGACAGGCGCCGCGCTGCTGGCACCCGAGGTGACGCGGCAGCTCGTCGGCCGGTACGCGGCGCGGATCCGGCCCGCCGAGGGCACGCCGGACGACACCAGGCTGCCCCCCCGCGAGCTGGAGGTACTACGCCTCATCGCCGACGGCCAGTCCAACAGCGAGATCGCCGCGACGCTGGTGATCAGCCAGGAAACCGTCAAGACGTACGTGTCGCGCATCCTCACCAAGCTCGACCTGCGGGACCGCGTCCAGGCGGTGGTCTACGCCTACCGCAACGGCCTGGTGACCTGACCCCGACCGCAGCGGCAGGCCGGCGGATAGTCGGCAGCCCTGCGGGCCCCGCCCCGATCACACATGTGTCGTGCTGGTTCTCGCTCACCAGTCCGCCTCCATTCCCTTCACAGACGTTGTGGCCGGATTTCAGCGGGAACTGACCTGTGCGGCGGCAACAGACCATGGCCGGAAGACGGCCTAGGCGCCTGGCGGCGCCAGCGGCAGGCGGACGGTGAAGGTCGCCCCTTGGCCCAAACCCCCGGAGGTGGCTGTGATGTTGCCGCCGTGGGCGCGGGTGATGCCGCGCGCGATGGTCAGGCCGATGCCACTGCCGCCCGCGGGGGCCGGGCGCCCGGGGTGCTCGACGCGTTCGAACCGGGTGAAGATCCGGGTGAGGTCGTGGGCGGCGATGCCGACCCCGTCGTCCTGGACGGTGATCTCCACGTGCGGGGCCGGGCTGTCGCCGGTGCGCGCGGTGACCGACACCCGGCCACCGGGGTCGCAGGCACGCAGGGCGTTGCCCAGGAGGTTGACCAGCACCTGGGCGATGCGGCCCGGATCGAGCAGGGCTTCGACCGGCGGGCCGGGGGTCATGACGAGCGTGACCTGGGCGTCGTCGAACTGGGGACGCAGCTTTTCGACGGTGGTCTGTGTCAGGGCCGTCATGTCGGTGAGCGAGTGCCGCAGGGTGAACGCGCCCTCCTCGACCCGGGAGAGGTTGGACAGGTCGTCCGTGAGACGCCGCAGCCGGGTGAGATCGTCGGTGAGGGAGGCGAACATGGCGTCGTCGGGGGTGAAGATGCCGTCGGCCATTCCCTCGATCTGGCCGTTGAGGATGGTGATCGGGGTGCGCATCTCGTGGGCGATCTCCGAGACCAGGCGGGCGCGGCGCCGCTCGATGTCGGCGAGTGCGGCGGCCAGCCGGTTGACGTCCTCGACCAGTGCGGCGAGTCCCGGCTCGCGGGGGACGTTGAGAACGTCGTCGTAGTGTCCGTCGGCGAGGCGGTGGGTCGCCGCGCTGACCTGGCGCAACGGCCGGAGCAAGAACCGGGAGAACACGAGGGACAGGGCGAGCGCCGAGATCATGCCGGCGGTCAGTGCGGGCAGGACCATCTCAAAAGCGATGTTTCCTTCGTCCTGGCTGGCCAGCGCGGCCACCAGTGCTTCAAAGTCGGTACGCCCGGTGAGGGGCGCCGGGGGCCCGATCACTCCGGAGGTGGCGTCCATCACCACGAGCGACACGACCAGGACCGTCATGTGGGACAGCGTCAGGCGGATGGTCAGCGGCAGCGCCGGCAGCCGTCGTACCGCGCTGCGCAGCGTGCCGGCCCAGGCGGTCCTCCGGCGACGGGGCGGGCGGGTCATACGGCGGGACGGGCGAGGAAGCGGTAGCCGATGGCGCGCACCGTGCCCACGAACCGGGGCGCACTCGCGTCGTCGCCGAGTGCCCGCCGCAGCGTGCGGACGTGGACGTCCACCACGCGTTCGTCGCCGAAGAAGTCGCTGCCCCATACGTGCTCGATCAGCCCGTGGCGGGTGAACACCCGGCCCGGCGCGCGGGCCAGGGCCACCAGCAGGTCGAAGTCGAGCGCGGACAGCTCCACCGTACGGTCGTCGTCGCAGGTCACCGTACGCGTGTCGGGGTCGATGACCAGGCCGTCGAAGCGCAGCGTCCGTTCCTCCGCGGCCTGGGCCGGGCCTTCCGCGCGGCGCAGGATGGCCCGCGCGCGCAGGGCGAGCTCACGGGCGCTGAACGGTTTGGTGACGTAGTCGTCGCTGCCCGCGGTGAAGCCGATGACCCGGTCCACCTCCTCCGTCCGGGCGGTGAGCAGGATCACCGGAACCTGGCGGATCGCCCGGATCCGGCGCAGCACCTCGAACCCGTCCAGGCCGGGCAGCATCACATCCAGCACGATCAGGTCAGGCTGCTCGCGGACGGCCGAGGCGAGGCCGGACGGGCCGTCCGCCGCCTCCAGGACCTCGAAGCCGTCCGCCTCCAGATAGCCGCGCAGCGTCATCCGGATCTTGGGTTCGTCGTCAACGACCAGAATGCGCTGTGTGCTCATGGTTCTCCCTGCCACGGGCCGTCGTGAGCTTGGCCGCTTCCCGATAGAGCATTTCGAAGGTGTCCAGGGTGTGCTCGATGTCATGGCGGGCGACGATCTCACGGCTGGCTTCGCCCATGCGCGTCCGGCCTTCGGGGTCGTCCAGGATCGAGCCGAGGGCTTCGGCCAGGGCCGGGACGTCGCCGGGCGGGAAGAGCAGTCCGTTGCGTCCTTGGTGCACCAGATGGGGCAGCGCCGTGGCGTCGGCGGCGACGACGGGCTTTCCGGCGGCCATGGCCTCCATCGTAGCCAGGCTCTGCAGTTCGGCGGTGCCGGGCATGCAGAACACGTCGCAGCGGGCGTAGGCGTCCAGGACCTCCTGGTCGCCGACCAGGCCGTGGAAGGTGACGCGGTCGGCGACGCCGAGTGCGCGGGCCAGGTCCTCCAGCTCACGGCGGCGGGAGCCGTCGCCCACGATCTCGGCCGTGACCGGTAGCCACGTGGGCAGCAGCGGCAGGGCGCGCAGGAGTTCGCCCACGTTCTTCTCCGCGTCCAGCCGGCCCACGAACAGCACGCGTAGTCCCTCGCCCTGGTTCTTCGCCGTGTGCTGTGCGAAGCGGTGCAGGTCCAGGCCGCAGGACACCGGGAAGACGGCGTCACCGACGAGACCGTGCCTGCGCATCAGCCGCACGGCGCTGGGGGTGGGGGCGGTGATGACCTGGGCGCGGTGGAAGATGCGTACGAAATCGCGCCAGGCCAGCCGGCACGTGGGGGCGGCGAGCCAGCCGGGAAGGGAGGTGTGGCCGACGAGGTTCTCCGGCATGAAGTGGTTGGTCGCCACCACCGGGAGGTCCGCGCGCCGCGCGGCTCTGATCAGTGTCCGGCCCACGGCGAAGTGGGACTGCACGTGGACGACGTCGGGTGCTATCCGCTCCAGCAGCCGGGCGGCCGGGCTGCGGATCTGCCAGGGCAGGCAGACCCGGAAGGTGGGATGGAACGGGGTGCCGTGTGAGGGGAGCCGGTGCACGGTCGGGCCATCGGGCGTGACGCGCTCGGGACCGGCGCCCGTGGCGGGGCAGATCACGTGGACCTCGTGGCCTCGGCCGGCGAGTCCGGTGGCCAGGCGGTGGGCGAAGTTCGCGGCGCCGTTGACGTCGGGCGGGTAGGTGTCCGCGCCGATGACGATACGCCGGACGGGACCGGGCATGAGGTGCTCCTGTCGTGCGAAGAGGAAGAAGGGGACGAAGGGTGTGAAGGGGGCGGCGGCTGGGTGGGGATGTCGCCGGAGAGGCCGACGACCCCGCCGATCGCGACGGCGGCGAAGACCAGCCCCGCGGCGATGATCGGCACGGTCAGGCCGGGCGCCTCGCCGAGCACGCCGATGCCGATGGTGACGGCGACCAGCGGGTCCACGACGGTGAGGGTCGCCACCGTGCTCTCGGGCGGGCCGTCGGCGTACGCGCGCTGCACGAACCAGAAACCGGCCAGGACCGTCGCCGCCAGACCGGCGAGCGTGCCGAACAGCTGCGCGCTGACGCCGTGCGCGAGGAACTCCTCCGTCGCGGCCCGGACCAGCGTAGAGGTGCAGCCGTAGGCCGCACCCCCGCCTATGCCCAGGACCAGGCACCGGGCCCGGCCCCTGAGCGGATGGGCGGCCAGCAGGCAGACGGCCATCACGGCGAAGACCAGCGCACCGGCCTGGATCTGCGCCGCCACGGGGACCGGGCGGGGGACGGTGTTCAACGCGGCGAGCACCGCGAAGCCGCCCGTCCCGACGAGGATCGCCGCCAGCGCACGGCCGGTGTCCCAGCGCAGCGGGGCGCGTCGCAGCCGCAGCGCCCACACCACGCTGATCACGATCCCGAGCACCCCGGCCGGCTCGACCACGGTCACCGGAGCCAGTCGCAGCGCGATGACCTGCAACACCGCCCCCGCCGCCAGCAGCGCCAGCCCCGCCAGCCAGCGGGGCCGCCGCAGCGCGGCCGCCAGGGACGCGCCACCCGCCGACGCGCTGTGCTGCAGCCAGGTCCCGGCGGTGAAGCAGCAGGCGTTCAGGACCGCCAGGCCGATGGCGAGCCAGGTCATGTGCACTCCCGGCTCGCCGCCACCGCGCCGGCCTGTCTGTCTTCCCGGTTCGCCGCCACCGCGCCGGCCAGGATGAACAGCAGGCTCATCTCCAGGGCGAGGGTGATCCGCTCGGCCAGCCCCAGCCAGCTGCCGATCTCCTGGACCAGCGGCGCCGGGTCGGGGGTCATGACGCACAGGTGCGCGCACATGAAAGCGACGCAGCCCGCCACACTCGCCCAGGAGGTACGGCGCAGTGACCGCGCCGTCGTCTGCCAGCCGGGCCGTTGCCCCAGCCGCCGGGCGATCAGGAGTGTGGCGGCCGGTAGTGCCGCCACGGCTCCGCCCGCCGCGTACCGGTGCAACAACCCTTCTACGGTGGGGACGCCCGGCGGGTCGGTCGGGAAGACCACGGCGAGCGCCAGCCCGCCGCACCACGCGCCCAGCAGGGCGAGCGCCGGCGCGCCGACCGGCAGCCTGGACCGTACGAGTCCGGCGACCAGCGCCGTCGATCCCATCGACAGACAGGCCACGGTGCCGACGAAGATCTGGTCCGCGCCGTCGCTCAGCGCGTAGTCGCTGAACACGTTCCGGACGGTGTCCACCTGCTTCGCCCAGCCGAGGTGCAGGGCGGCGGCGCCGACCAGCGCCCCGGCCAGCCCGGCGTGCGCCGCGACCACGAGTTTTCGGGTGAGGGGAAAGCTGTCCACACCACGACAGCGAACAGGGACATCATGTTGCGCGTACGACTTCGACTGTGAAGCTTCCGTGAAGCAGGCGCCGTGTCCTGGCCGGGGCGCGCGTGCCCGCCGGAGCCGCCCGCCCCAGAAAGCGGGCGCTCGCTGCTGATCTCACCGCAGTCGGCGCCGCAGATCCGTTCGACCTCGGCGTCTTCGCGAAAACAGACTTTCCTAAACCCGGCGACAGGCAGCCGAGACCGGGCCATGAAGACCGGTTCTCAGGGTTTACTCGCACAACTTCCAGGTAACTCACACAAAGGCGCTCTACGGTCGCGGCGTGTCAGCAGAATCGGAATCCGTCGACAGCGACGAGAATCGGAAACGAACATTCCGCCGAATGGGGCTGGTGGCCGCTGCGGTCGTGATCGCGGTCGTGGCCAGGGTCGCCATGTTCGGCCACGAGTCCTTCGACTACAAATTCTTTGTGAAAAGCTGGTATGACTTCATTTCCACGCATGGTGGATTGGGCGCCCTCAAGCACCGTTTTGCGGACTACAACGTCCCTTATTTGTACCTGATCACGTTATTGACCTATCTGCCGATACCCCCGCTCGCCGGAATCAAGATCATCTCGGTGGCGTTCGACCTGGTACTGGCGTACTTCACCTACCGCATCGTCGCGCTGCGCCACATCGGCCGCTGGTTACCGCCACTGGCCGCCCTCATCGTGTTGTTCCTCCCCACCGTGGCGACCAACAGCGGGATGTGGGGGCAGGCCGACTCCATCTACGCCGCGTTCGGCCTGGGCGGCGTGTACTTCCTCCTTCGCCGGCGGCCGTGGGCGGCCGGCGTCTTCTTCGGCCTGTCGCTGGCCTTCAAGCTGCAGGCGGTCTTCCTGTTCCCGCTGCTCCTGGTGCTGGTACTGAAGAAGTGGATGCCGTGGCGGGCACTGCTGGCCGTCCCCGGGGTCGTCCTGCTGCTGGACGTGCCGGCGCTGCTGGCCGGAGCGCCCCTGGGACAGTTGCTGTCGGTGTACGCGCAGCAAGTGGGCTCGTATTCGGCGCTGTCGCTGAACGCGCCGTCGATCTACCAGTTCCTCCCGGCGGGCGCCGACGCGGCGGTGATCCGGCCCATCGGTGTCGCGGTGACCGGGCTGGTGATTGTCGGACTGTGTCTCGGCGTACTGCTCAGCCGAGTGCAGCTGACGACGGCGAAAATCGTGCTGATGGGGGCGACTTCGGCCGTCCTGATGCCGTTCCTGCTGCCGTCGATGCACGAGCGCTACTTCTATCTGGCCGAGGTACTCGCCGTGATCGCTGCGTTCTACCTGCCGCGCCGTCTCTGGTACGTGCCTGTCCTCGTCCAGGTGGCCTCGTTCCTGGCCTATCTCCCCGTGCTGTTCCCGGCGGCGGATTCGATGCCTCCTGGAGACTCGCCAGGGGAGATGTCCACCGGCGAGCCTCCTCCCGGCGGAGACGCAGCGTCTCCCGGCGGTGACCCCGCGTCCGGGGTCCTCGCGGACGCGATGGCGAAGATGTACGCGCCGACCCTGGAGTTCCGGATCCTCGCCGCGCTCATGGCGGTCGCGGTCGTATCCATACTGTGGGCGACATTCCGCGAGTTCCGCCGGAACTCCCGCGCCGGGAGCACAGAAAACACCGGAAACACCGACTCATGATGCGCTCAGTACGCAGGAATCCCCGCGCCGGCCGACGGAGAATGTCAGCGGCCGGGCGCGCTGATACCCATACCGGCATTTCCGTTGTGCAAAGCCGATTCAAGCGCTTGGACGCTGAACGGGTCTCGCGCCATGACACGAACCTGTCATCGGAGAATGTCGATGAATATCGCAGGCTCACAGGCTCCTTTGAGGTTCCGCCCAGCCTCCTCGCGGTTGCACCTGGCAAACCTTTATTCATGATTAGCACTCCAGCCCCGGCGACCCCGCCGGACCTGACCGGTGCGACAAAAGCCGCCACGGTCGACGTCGTGATCCCGGTGTACAACGAGGAACGCGCGCTGCGCGGCTGCGTGGAAGTCCTGAAGTCCTACTTGGGCGAACAGTTCCCGTTCGAGTGGACCATCACCATCGTCGACAACGCCAGCACCGACGCCACCCTGGCGATCGCCGACGAACTGGCCGAAACGACGGATCAGGTCCGCGTGCTTCATCTCGACGAGAAAGGCCGTGGCCGCGCCCTGCGCACGGCGTGGCAATGGAGCGACGCCGACGTGGTCGCTTATATGGACGTCGACCTGTCGACCGGGCTGGACGCGTTGCTGCCCCTGGTGGCCCCGTTGGTCAACGGCCACTCGGACGTCTCGATCGGCTCGCGGCTGGCCTCGGGCGCGAGGACCGTGCGCGGCCCCAAGCGTGAGTTGATCTCCCGGTGCTACAACGCGATCATCCGGCTCAGCCACGGCGCGACGTTCTCCGACGCCCAGTGCGGATTCAAGGCCGCGCGCACGGACGTGATCCGCCCGCTGCTCGACCACATCAAGGACGACAACTGGTTCTTCGACACCGAACTGCTGTTGCTGGCCGAGCACAACGGACTGCGGGTGCACGAGGTGCCGGTCGACTGGGTCGAGGACATCGACACCCGGGTCAAGATCGGGTCGACCGCGCTCGAGGACATTCGCGGCCTGATCCGGGTGGCGAGGGCGAAAGCCGGCGGCACAGCGAGAGTCGCCGACCTGCCGAGGCGTCCGGAACCCAAGCCGTCCCACCCGGACGCGGTGGTGTCCAGACGGGACACCGGTCTGGTCTGGCAACTGTTGTCGTTCGGCGCGATCGGCGTCTTGTCCACGGCGGTCACGCTGCTGCTCTACGCGCTCTTCCGGTCGGCGATGGACCCGTTGACGGCCAACCTGCTGGCCCTCGTGATCACCACGATGGTCAACACCGAGGCCAACCGGCGGTTCACGTTCCTCGGCTCCCGTGGCTCGTCGAGCCGGGTGCACCTGCAAGGTCTCATCGTTTTCGGTCTCTACTACGCGTTCACCTCGAGCGCGCTGCTGGTCCTGCACTCCGCAGTGGCCGGGCCTTCGCGACTCCTCGAGCTGGTCGTGTTGCTCGGCGCGTCCGTGCTGGGCACGGCCGGCCGGTTCGTCCTGCTGCGTGGCTGGGTTTTCAACCAGGGAAAGGGAAACACATGACCGCCGCCGACACTGGCCAAGCGGAGCAGACAGTGCCCATCGAACCGGCAGGGCAACCTGCCAGGCGCCGGCCGCGGTACGCGCTCATCGCGATCCTCGTGCTGGGGGCGGCGCTGTACGGCTGGGGGCTGTGGAGCGGCAGCTGGGGCAACACGTACTACACCGCCGCGGTCAAGTCGATGTCGTTGAACTTCACGAACTTCCTGTTCGCTTCGCACGACCCGGCCGGTGTGGTCACGGTGGACAAACCGCCGCTGGCGTTGTGGCCGCAGGTGGTCTCGGTGTGGATCTTCGGCTTCCACAACTGGTCCGTGCTGCTGCCGCAGGTGATCGAAGGCGTCGCGGCGATCTTCCTGCTGCACCGGACGGTCCGGATGTGGGCGGGGGAGAACGCCGCGCTGATCGCCGCCTTGATCTTCGCGCTCACCCCGATCACCGTGGCGACCACCCAGACGAACAACACCGACACCATGCTCCTCCTCACGCTCGTCGCGGCGGCCTACGCCTTCACCCGGGCGATGAAAGCGGTGGAACCAGGCAGAAGGACGAAGTGGCTGCTGTTCACGGCCTTCCTGGTCGGTTGCGGCTTCCTGGCGAAGATGGCGGCCGCGTACATCGTCCTTCCTGCCCTTTTCGCCGCTTACCTGGTCGGCAACAAGGCGCCTTGGCGCCGTCAGGTGCTCGACCTGGCCGGTGCGGCCGTGGTGCTGGTGGCGAGTTCACTGTGGTGGGTCGCGGCGGTCGACCTGTGGCCCGGCCAGAAGCCGTACATCGGCGGCAGCACCAACGGCACGGCCCTGGACCTGGTGCTGGGCCACAACGGGCTCGGCCGCGTGTTCGGCGCTGAAGGAACGGCGAACGGCGGGGCGGCGACCGGTACGCCCCCGCCGGGCGGAGGCGGCCCCGGCGGCCCCGGCGGCCCCGGCGGCCCGTCGTTCGGCGGCCCGTCCGGTATCGATCGGATGTTCGCCGACGCGGTCGGCGGGCAGATCAGCTGGCTGCTTCCGTTGGCGCTGATCGCGCTGGTGGTCGCGGCGGTGCTCGGCTTCCGGCGGTGGCGCCGGTCTGCCCCGGCGGACACCGCCGACCGCGCGGGCTGGGTGCTGTGGGGCGGCTGGCTCTTGGTGTACGCCCTCGTGTTCAGCTTCCAGAAAGGCGTCTTCCACCCGTACTACACCACCGTCATGGCACCCGCGATCGGAGCACTCGTCGGTGCGGGCACAGTGTGGGCGTTCCGGAAGTACCGGGAGCCCGAGGGACGGAGCTGGCTCGTGCTGCCCGCCGGCGTCGCGGTGACCGCGGTGTGGGCGTGGGTGGTCATCTCCCGGGACACCTCGTGGCACGGCTGGCTGCGGTACGCGGTGGTGATCGTCGCGCTGGCCGCGATCCTGGCCTTGGCGCTGCGCAAGATCCAGAGGGTGGCACCCGTGCTCGGGCTCGTCGCGGTGTTGCTGGCACCTGCCGTGTGGTCGGGGGCCAGTGCGTTCGCCTCCACCGCCCCCGCGAGCTTGCCGGCCGCGGGGCCGGCGGACAACGAGATGCCGATTGGCTTGGACGGTGGGGAACTCACCGCGGACCAACGCAAGATCCTGGACTACGCCAAGTCACATTCGTCCGGAGCCGAGATCACGATGGCGGTCGAGGGCGGCGCCCAGGCCGCGAACACGTACATCGTCGCCACCGACGAGACCGTCATCGGAATGGGCGGGTTCGACGGCCGCGACCCGGCGCCCTCGACGGACCAGCTGACCGCGTGGGTGCGGGCGGGCAAGCTGCGGTTCGTGCTCATCGGCGGGCTGGCCGGCGGCGGGATGGGGGACGACAACAGGGTCATCGAGCGGTCCAAGTGGATCGAGCAGCACTGCAAGCCCGTGCTCACCGCGATCGGCGAGGGCGAGACGCTTCACGAGTGCACGGTCGGATGACTCACAGCGTGTTCCCAGGAAGTTCCCAGGTTCGTCTTCGACCCTGGTCAGGTGGATCAGCAGCGTGGTGAGGCAACTGTCCTCGTAGTGGACGACGAACCGAACATCCTGGAGCTGCTGTCGGCAGCGCTCCGGCTCAGCGGGTTCACCGTGCACGCGGCGGACTGCGGAGCCGAAGCGCTGGCCACGGTCCGGCGCGTCCGGCCGGACATCGTGATCCTGGACGTGATGCTGCCCGACACCGACGGCTTCGACCTCGCCCGCAGCCTCCGTACGGTGCACGACCAGCTGCCGGTGCTCTTCCTGACCGCACGCGACGCCGTGGCGGACCGGATCGCGGGCCTGACGGCCGGTGGCGACGACTATGTGACCAAGCCCTTCAGCCTGGAGGAAGTGGTGTTGCGGCTGAGGGCGATCCTCCGGCGCACCAACGGCGGCGCTGACGTCCCGCCGGACGGCGGCACCTTCCGGTACGCCGATCTCGTGCTCGACGAGGACGCCCACGAGGTCCACCGGGCCGGCCGGCTGGTGCCGCTGTCGCCCACGGAGTTCAACCTGTTGCGGTACCTGATGGTCAACGCCGAGCGGGTGGTCAGCAAGGCGCAGATCCTCGACCGGGTGTGGAGCTACGACTTCGGCGGGGACGGCCGGATCGTCGAGTCGTACATCAGCTATCTGCGCCGCAAGATCGACTCGGTGGAACCGCCGCTGATCCACACCATCCGGGGCGTCGGCTACTCACTGCGGTTGCCCAGGGAAGAGCGTTGAGCAAGAACCGGTGGCGCAGACCGTGGACACTACGGGCGCGCCTGATCATGGTATTGCTGGTGCTGGCCACCGTCGGCGTGGGCACCATCGGGGTCGCGAGCGTCGTGCTGCTCCGCACGTCGATGATCGACCGGATGGACGACCAGCTCAGGGACTTCGCGCAGCGGGTGGACGGCCGCCCGGTAGGGTTGTCGCCGTCGCCGGACGACCTTCAGCGCCAGTCCGACGGTCTGCCCACGGACTTCGCGGTCCTGGTGCTCTACGACAACGGGACGCCGGAGCTGTCCGCCCCGGTCACCGCGGACGGGCCGGTACTGCCGATGATCAACTCGACCACCATCGGCCAGTACGACGAGCGCCCGTTCACGGTCGACGACAGGCGGGGCGGCGCCGGGTGGCGCGTCCTGGTGTCGCGGCGGACGACGCCCGAAGGGCCGCGGATCGTCGTGGCCGCACAGTCGACGGAGACCACCGAGGTGACCGTGACGCGGCTGATCTGGATCGAGGCCGGGGTCGGGATCACCGTGCTGCTCGCCCTCGGCGTGGGTGGGTTCCTGCTGGTACGGCTGGGACTGCGGCCGCTGACCAAGATCGAGAAGACCGCGGAGGACATCGCGGGCGGCCACCTCGATCTGCGGGTCGCGTCGGATTCACGTACCGAGGTCGGCCGGCTCGGCGGCGCCCTGAACACCATGGTCGGCAGGCTTTCCGCCGCGCTGCGCCAACGGGAGCAGTCCGAGGCGCGGCTGCGCAGGTTCGTCATGGACGCCTCGCACGAACTGCGCACCCCGCTGACGTCGATCCGCGGCTTCGCCGAGCTGAACCGCCGCGGCGGCGCCCCGGACCGGGCCGACGTGGACCGGCTGATGGGCCGGATCGAGGACGAGGCGATCCGTCTGGGCCGGCTGGTCGACGACCTGCTGCTGCTGGCCCGGCTGGACCAGGAACGCGCGCTCGACCTGGCCGAACTGGACATCCGCACGCTCGTCGAGGACGCCGTGCACGACGCCAAAGCCCGCGACCCGGAGCGGCCGCTGATCCTGGAGAGCGCCGACAAACCGGTCCGCGTCACGGTGGACGAACATCGGATGCGCCAGGTGATCACGAACCTCGTCAGCAACGCCATGGCCCACACCCCGCCCGGCACGCCCGTACACGTCCGCGTAGACGTGCCCGCCGAACAGCCCGGACCACCTGTGGCCGCGGCGGGGAGCCTCGAATCGCGCGGCCGCGTCGTGCTGGAAGTGATCGACGAAGGACCTGGCGTGCCGCTGGAGGCCGCCCCGAACATTTTCGACCGGTTCTACCGGGTCGACGAGGCCCGCTCCCGCACCCGCGGCGGCACCGGACTCGGCCTGGCCATCACCGCCGCGATCCTGGAGGCCCACGGCGGCCGCGTCGAACTCAGGACGGCGCCCGGCGAAGGCGCTCACTTCACCGTGCTGCTTCCCTGGTCCTAGGCCGGGGGAGCGGGGGGCATCAGTCTCCGACCGAAATTCCCGGACTGCAGTGACCCCGTTGGATCGAGCAGAGCCGTAAGTGCGTGCTCACATCGGGCGGTGAGCGGCTTTATGGGTGCACTGACGGATGAATCACAGCGCTTTCCCAGGTCGTTCCCACGTTCGTCGTTGAGCCTTGCCCTCATGACTGGTTGGCTCGTTGGACTGATGGAGACTCTCGGGGCCCCTGGGGCGGGCCTCGCGATCGCGTTGGAGAACCTGTTCCCGCCCCTGCCCAGCGAGGTGATCCTGCCGTTGGCGGGTTTCACCGCCAGCCGGGGCGAGATGGGCCTGCTGGACGTGCTGGTGTTCACGACCCTCGGCTCCGTGATCGGCGCGCTGGCGCTGTACTGGATCGGGGCGCTGCTGGGCCGCGAGCGCGTCCTGGCCATCGCCGCCAAGCTGCCGCTGGTGAAGGCCTCCGACATCGAGAAGACCGAGGCCTGGTTCCAGCGCCACGGCCGCAAGACGGTCTTCTTCGGCCGGATGATCCCCCTCTTCCGCAGCCTCATCTCGGTCCCGGCCGGCGTGGAGCGGATGCCACTGCCCACGTTCACCCTGCTGACGACGGCCGGCAGCCTGATCTGGAACACCATCTTCGTGCTGGCCGGATACTTCCTGGGCGAGAACTGGTCGCTGGTCGAGACCTACGTCGGCATCGGCTCGAACGTGGTGATCGCCATGGTGGTGGCGGCGGTGCTGGTCTTCGTCGGGGTACGGCTGGCCGAGCGGCGCAAGGGCCGGCATACGGCTCGCCGTTGAGGGCCTGCGGCAGCTGGGCGCGGTGACGCTGGACGGCTCAGGGACTGGTGCAGCTCACGCCGGTCGGCGCGCTCGCTCCGCTGCCGTTGGCGGTGAACCCGAACGTGGCGGACCCGCCGGGCGTGACCGTGCCGTTGTAGTCGGCGTTCTTGACGGAGATGGCGCCGCTGGAGCCGGTGTTCACGCCGTTCCACAGGTTCGTGATGGTCTGCCCGCCCGCCAGGGTCATCCGTACGGTCCACCCGTTGAGGCTGGAGGACCGGGTGTTGGTGACGGTCATTTCACCCTGGAAGCCGCCGCCCCAGCTGTCGACCAGCCGGTACGCCGCCGCGCAGGCTCCCGGCTGCTCGGTCGGGGTCGTGCCGCCGCTGACCCGGAACACGACGGTGCCGTGGGACGGCACGGCGGCCGAGATGGCGCCGGTGGTGGTGCTGACGGCGTTCGTCCAGGCGTCGCGCAAGGTGAACGAGGAACCCTGCAGGCCGATCGCAGAGGTGGTCGTACTGACCGTGGTGGTGCTGCCGCCCTGGTTGAACAGCGCGACCGCCACGTCGCCGTTGCTCAGCCGCTTGGCCAGGACGCGCCGGGTCCCGTCGTTGCTGATCTGGACCGCCTGGAGGCCGAGCGGGTCCTGGTTGATGGCGATCAGGTTCTGGTTCTTCATGATCGTCGCGGTCGGGTTGTCCATGGTGCGGACGTCGTTCCCGGCGATCAGCGGGGCGGCCATGACGGCCCACAGGGCGAAGTGGCTGCGCATCTCGGTGTCGGTCATGCCGCCCCTGCCGACGACCATCATGTCGGGGTCGTTGAACTGCCCCGGCCGGGCGTTGGCCGCGAGGGGGACGTTGACGTTGACGATGTTCTGGATGCCCATCGGGTATCCGTTGGCCTGGCCGGTGTTCCAGGCGTTGGTGATGTCCTCCGTCGTACGCCAGATGTTGGCGACGTCGCCCCAATCACGCTGCGGCCCGGTCTTCGCATGGATGCTGTTGGGGTTGATGCTGTAGAGGATGGGCCGTCCGGTCGCCGCCAGCGCGTCGCGCATCTTCGCGAAGGTGCGCACCTGGTCGTCGATGGTGCCCGTGGGAGAACACCAGTCGTACTTGAGATAGTCGACGCCCCAGGCGGCGAACTGCCGGGCGTCCTGGACCTCATGGTTGAGGCTTCCGGTCGCGCCCGGATAGGCGCCGAAGTACTGGGCACAGGTCCGGTCCAGGGGTGCCTGGTAGAGGCCGAACTTCAGGCCCCTGGCGTGCAGGTAGTCGCCGAGAGCTTTCATCCCGCTCGGGAACCGCGACGGGTTGGCCCGGAGGTTTCCGGCCGAGTCGCGGTTGGGATCGAACCAGCAGTCGTCGACCACGACGTAGTGGTATCCGAGATCACGCATGCCGGAGCTGACCAGCGCATCAGCCGTCTGCCGGATCAGCGTCTCGTTGATGTTGCAGCCGAACGTGTTCCACGTGTTCCATCCCATGGGCGGGGTACGGCCCACGCCGTTGTCCAGTGCCCGCGCCGGGACGGCCGAGCCGACCGCCACCGCTCCCGCCGCCAGGGCCAGAAGCACGGTGACGGCGGAGGCCAGAGGGATGCGCGTTGGTTTCCTTCTCATTGCTGTCTCTCCTCAACGGATGGAAGGGGCGAGCCCATGGGACGGGCCGCCGCTCCATCCCATGAGCTCGCCGGTCAGGCGCCGGGGACCGCGCTGAACGTCAGAAACATCCGGCCGGACCCGTGTCACGCCCTCAGCGCTGCAATGTCAACAGACCCGGCCGGTAGGGCCAGAGGCCGTAGTCGCCGCCGGAGTTGGGGTCGCGTCCCTGGTAGAGCAGCTGCAGGTTGCAGGGATCGACGGTCATGGTCTGATCGGCGCTGGTGCGGATCAGTTCGCCGTGGCTGATGTCGTTGGTCCAGGTGGCGCCGCTGTTGGCCTTGCCGGCGAAGGGATTGCTCTCGGTGGCGGCCTGCGGCGTCCACGAACCGTTCAGGCTGGTGGCGGTGAACGAGCGGAAGTAGCGGCCCCGCGAGCCGATCGCCTCGACGATCATGAGGTAGCGGTTCTGGTTCTGCAGCTTGTAGACCTGAACGGCTTCGAACAGGTTGTTCGTCGTGTCGCTCATGATCACCGTCGATGTGGAGCCGAAACTGCCCGGGAAGTTCCCGATGGGCATGCTGGCCCGGTAGATCTTGCCGTTGTCGCCGGCGAAGAACAGGTACATGTTCGTGCTGTCACCGATGAGCGTCTGGTCGATGGGGCCTGTGTTGGAGCCTGAGATGCTTCCGGAGAAGAGCACCTGCTGCGATGACCAGCCATTCGGGTTGGTGGGGTCGCTGGAGGTCCTGTAGGAGAAGGCGGTCCCGCCCCACTGGTAGGCGAGCACCCAGATGTTCTTCGGGGCGAAGTAGAGAAGCGTGGGTGCGACGGTGGAGGCCGACATCGCGTTCTGGCTGGCCGAGGCCATGTCGGACCAGTTGGTGAAGGGGGTGAAGTTCATCGAGCCCCACCTCGTCCCGAAGTCGTGCGTGGTGCCGTAGACGAGGTGCCTGCCGTTGTAGGGGGCGACGGTGAAGTCCTTGAGCGAGACCCATCCCGACTTCGGCTGCGCCAGCGGGCCGGTCGATGTCCAGCGGTACGTCGACGGAAGATCGTTGCATTCACCGGGGTTGCCGCCGTCGACCTTGACGAGTTGCCATTGCTGGTTGTTGCCGCCCCAGTCGTCGTACTGGACGATGTTGGCGCCGTCGGCGGTGGAGGCGCCCTGGACCTCCAGGGCCTTGTTGCTGTGGCGCGAGATGAACCTCACATGGCCGTCCGAGCTGTCGGCCAGCCGCCACTGCTGGTTGGTGCCGTTCAGGTCGGCCCATTGGACGATGTTCGCGCTGTTGGCGGTGGAGAAGTTGTAGACGTCCAGGACCTTGCCGGAGTGGCGGGACTTCAGCCGGTAGTAGCCGCCGCCGGAGTCGACGAACTGCCACTGCTGCTGGTTGCCGTTGTTCCTGGTCCACTGGGTGATGCGCCCGCCGTCGTTGGTCGCCAGGTTGTAGACGTCCAGGGCCTTGCCGCTGTTGCGGTTGACCAGGACGTACCAGGCATTGGTGTCGACGGTGGCCGCGTTGGCCACCTGAACCTGAAGGGCGACGAACAGGCTCGCCAGTAACGTGGCCACCGTCGCGAGAACGGATAAGGATCTGAATCTCATGATGCGCTCCGATTTATCCGACATGCACTAGTTGCCATTGCTGGTTGGTGCCTTCCTGTGTCGGCGTGCTGGGTCAGGGGGTGGTGAGGTCGAAGCGGCGCACGGTGACCGCGCCGCCGAGGGATTGGGCGGCGTAGTTGAAGATCCCGAAGCGGTATCCCATGAAGAACTGCCAGGCGTTGTTCAACGTGAAGGCCGGGCCGAGGCTCACGAAGGTGCTGCCGTCGGTGCTGTAGGAGAAGCGGGCCTGCCTGCCGGAACCCGGCCGGATGTCGGCGCTGACCCGCAACCAGATCCGGCCGCCCGAGATGGTCGCGCTCGCCGCCTCGGTGCCGGTGCCGGTGGTCTGCCACGAGCTGTTCATGGTCAGGCCGTTGGTCATCACGACCCGATCGACGCCGTTGTCGCGTTTGACGCCGATCCAGGCGGACTGGTCGCGCAGCATGGCCAGCCCGGCGCGGTCGCCGCCCGCCATCTGCGAGTAGTCGAGCTCGATCGTCGCCGTCGACGACGGGCCCTGGATGCGGTGGGTCAGCGTGTTACGGGCGTTGTAGAGGTCGCCTGTGACGGTCGCGGTCTGCAGGCGCAGGCCGTTGCCGGTGGAGAAGCGGCTGGTGTCGGGGTTGTGGTTCCACTCCCAGCGGTGCCCGAGGCTGCCCGAGGAGAAGGTGTCGGGGCCGATCATGGACGCCACGGTTTGGCTGGTCTGGATGTTCGGCTTCGGGTAGTTGACTCCCCAGCCGCCGTTGACGGTCTGCACGGTCGGCCAGTCGCCGGTCCAGGTGATCGGTGCGAGTGCCGGGACGCGGCCGCCCGGGTAGGCGTCGACGAACGACATGTAGTACCAGTCGCCGTTCTGGGTCTGGACGAGCCCGCCCTGGTGGGGGACGCCGCCGCCGGGGATGGGGCCGGGCATGTCGAGCAGGACCTGGCGCATCTCGTACGGTCCCCACGGGGAGGTGGAGCGGAGCACGTACTGGCCGTTGGCGGGGCGGGTCAGCCAGATGTAGTAATAGCCGCCCCGCTTGTAGAAGCGGGCGCCCTCCAGGGTGCCGACGCTGCTCGGGGTCTGAAACACCTGCTGGGCGCGCACCTGGCTGAGCCCGTCGGCCGAGAGCTGGGCGACGCTGATGGTGCCGTTGCCGTAGGCGACGTACATGGTGTCGTTGGTGTCGATCAGCAGGCCGGCGTCGTAGTAGCAGTTGTTGATCTGCGAGCGTTTGGTCCACGTGCCGTCGACGGCGGAGGCGGTGTAGACGTAGGTCCGGTTGAACTCGACGCAGCCGATCCAGTAGTAGGTGCTGTTGCTGGGCCGGTAGTTCAGGGTCGAGGCCCAGATGCCCTTCACGTACGCCCGGCCGCCGTTGAGGTCGTAGGCGCCCGAGTTGAAATCGAGCCTCGGGACCGAATGCCCGGCGTACTCCCAGTCGACGAGGTTGTAGGAGCGCAGGATCGGCGCGCCCGGCGAGTAGTGCATCGTCGAGGCCGAATAGTAGTAGGCATCGCCGACCCGGATGATGTCGCCGTCGGCGAAGTCTTGCCAGACGACCGGGTTGGTGTAGGTACCGCCCGGATCCGGGTTGCCGTCGACCTGGACGAGTTGCCATTGCTGGTTGTTGCCGCCCCAGTCGTCGTACTGGACGATGTTGGCGCCGTCGGCGGTGGAGGCGCCCTGGACCTCCAGGGCCTTGTTGCTGTGGCGCGAGATGAACCTCACATGGCCGTCCGAGCTGTCGGCCAGCCGCCACTGCTGGTTGGTGCCGTTCAGGTCGGCCCATTGGACGATGTTCGCGCTGTTGGCGGTGGAGAAGTTGTAGACGTCCAGGACCTTGCCGGAGTGGCGGGACTTCAGCCGGTAGTAGCCGCCGCCGGAGTCGACGAACTGCCACTGCTGCTGGTTGCCGTTGTTACGACTCCACTGGGTGATCCGGCCGCCGTCGGCGGTGGACAGGTTGTAGACGTCCAGGGCCTTGCCGCTGTTGCGATTGACCAGGACGTACCACGCGTTGGTGTCGACCGTCGCGGCCGACGCCTGGGGCGTGAGGAAGACGCCCACGAGAAGCAGCGCCGAGAAAATCGCGAGCACGCGCCTCACAAGAACCTCCAGAGGTTGTTGTTCACGCCGTTGTCGTCGGCGAGCACGACCTGCGCGCCCTGCGAGGTGCCGCCGAGGCCGAGGACCCGGCCGCCGTTGGCGCACTGGATACGGAAGGCGGCGCCCGACCCGTAGCGCAGCCGCCAGCGGTGGTCGGCGGTGCCGTGGTCGGCCCACTGCACGACGCGCGATCCGGAAGCGGTGCCCATGTTCTCCACGCCCAGCACCTTCTGGCTATTGGAGTTGCGCAGCCTCAGGTAGCCGCCGGTGTCGGCGATCGCCGTCCACAGGTGGTCGGCGGTGCCGGTGTCGCCCCACTGAACGACGAGCGCGCCGTCGGCCGTGGACATGCCGGTGACGCCGAGCACCATCCCGGTGCCCACGTTCTGGATACGCCGCGCGCCGTTCGGCACGAACCGCCACTGGTTGTCCGGGCTGCCGTTGTCGGAGTCCTGGACCACCTGGGCGCCGTTGGCGGTCGAGCCGTTCTGGATGCCGAGCAGCTTGGAGCTGTGGACGTTGCGGATCTTGACGGAGCCGTCGCCGACGTCGCTGATCGTCCAGCGGTGGTCGGCGGTGCCGGTGTCACCCCACTGGAGCACCCGGGCGTTGTCGGCGGTCGACATGTTCTCGACGCCGAGCACCTTGCCGCTGTGGACGTTGCGGAACCGCAGGGCACTGCCGTCGATGACCGGGACCCAGTCGTGGTCGGCGGTGCCGTTGTCGGTCCACTGGAGGGCCAGGCCGCCGTCGGCCGTGGACATGTTCTGGATGCCGAGGGCCAGCCCGCTGGCCGCGTTGACCAGCCGGAAGCTCGCCGCGCCGGTGCCGCCCTGGCCACCGGTGTTCCAGTAGACGACGTAATTGTGGTCGTGAGCGTCGTAGAACGGCCCCAGCCGCACCGACGCTCCGTTGGCCGTGGCAGTGAAGGCCAGGGAGGAGGTGCTGGTCCGGGTGATCGAGGAGGAGGTCAGGGCAGGGGCCGACGACAGGCTGGTGTTGCCGTAGTCGCCCGACAACACGACCGGGCCGTAGGTGACGGCTTGCACGCCGGGGTTGTCGTTGGCGGCCTTCATGATCACCCGCATGGGAAGCCGCACGGTCACGGTGTCGCCCGACGCCCACGACCGGGTGAGGTCGGCGTAGGTGCCCGGCGTGGTGGCGATGTTCTGCTGGACTCCGTTGACGCTGATCGTCGCGCCCTGGGTCCAGGCCGGGATGCGGATGCGCATCGTCCACGATCCGCCCATGTCGCCGGTGACCTGCAGCGACGTGGTGTCGCCGACCGGGTAGGAGGTTGTCTGGGTGACCGTGATGCCGCGCTGGCTCCAGTTGAGCGTGGAGGGCACGAACAGGTTCACGAACAGGGTGGTGCCGTTGTGAAAGTAGATCGAGTCCATCAGCTTGGTGTTGGTCTCGATCCCGGTGCCCTGGCAGCACCAGAAGGAGTTGTAGTCCGTGCTCCAGGTGCCTCCGCCCCAGGCCGGGCCGACACCCCGGCGTCCGCCGGGGTTGAGCGGGGTGAAGTAGGTGACGTGCCCGCGTGCGTCTGCCGGGTTCTGCTGCCCGATCAGATGGTTGAGCAGGGCGCTCTCGTAGTAGTCGAAGTAATCGGCCCGCGCCGGCGACAGCAGCCACAGCTCCCGGGTCAGCTTGAGCATGTTGTAGGTGTTGCACGCCTCGCCGGTGTCCCTGGTCAGGTGGGCGGCGATCGCGTTGGGGGCGCGGAAGTGCTCGGCCTGACTGTTGGAGCCGTTCACGTACGTGTGCGCGCCGACGGTGATGGACCAGGCGTTGACGGCGATGTCACGGTAGCGGGTCGTGCCCGTCGCCTTGTACTCGCGGGCCGCCCCGATCCACTTGGGCACCTGGGTGTTGGCGTGCAACCCGCTGAGCCGGTCCTGGCCTGCGGCCAGCGGGTCGAACACGACCACGTGGTCGAACCGCTGGGCCGTGGTCAGCCAGCGGGAGTCGCCGGTCATCTGAAACAGGTCCGTCAGCACGGCGTTCATGCCGCCGAACTCGGTGCCGAGCATGGCCTGCATCTGGCTTGAGCTGAGTCGCGACGTGCGGGCGTCCACCCATCCTGCCAGGGCCAGCAGCACGGTCCGGGCCTGGGTGTTGCCGATCAGCCGCCAGACGTCCAGCAGCCCGGCCAGAGTCTTGTGGATGCAGTAGTACGGCACGTTGCCGTTGGTCAGCGTGCGGTTCTCCACGGCCGTGATGTCCGACTCGGGGAAACCGGACAGGTAGCCGCTGGTGAATCCGGCGGCCCCGTTGTTGGCCTGGCATCGGGCCAATTCGGCCACCATGTGGTCGGCCTTGTCCCGGCAGGTGGTGTCGCCGAGCGCGGCGTAGGCCTGCGCCCACGCCGTCAGGAAATGGCCCTGCATGTGGGACCGGAATGGGAAGCTGGGCGCGTCCCAGCCGCCGTTGGCCGCCGCGCCGTTGGTGGACAGCCGGTGGTTGGCCCGGAAGACGTACAGCAGCCGGTCGACATCGACGAAGCGCAGGTAGTTGAGCGTGCGGTTCTGGTTGTCCGGCAGGCGGCCGGAGGTCAGCCGGACCTGGCCGAGGTCGAACTCGTAGGCCGAGACGCCGATGTCGGATCTGGCCCAGGGGAGTGCGGCCAGAGCGGGGGATGTGCCGGCGACCTGGCCGGCGACCGAGAGCGCGGCGGTCGCGCCTGTGGCTTGGAAGAGCTGACGACGGCTCAAGGACATGCGGAGCTCCTTGGAGATGGGGGTGGTGACCGGCCGCCGCCGGTCACGTCTTCGCCGGGTCAGGCCCTCGGAGAGGCCGCTCTCGGGCGGCGTGTTAGCGCTAACAAGTCGCTGATGAAGTCATGCGGAACCGTGGCCGTCTCGGCTCCTGTGCCGTCGCGGGAAATGAATGGGGACATCCAGGGCTCCGTTACCGAATCGCAGAGGGACAACCCGTTAGCGCTAACATCCGATCCTGCAGAAAGCTGTGTGGCCTACTCCATGGAGCGTATTGTCGCGGAGTACATCCGACGGTCAGGCCCGGAGTCAATGAGGGGAGCCCCTCGCCGACTTGGGCGTTGGCATCGGAACGCCTTCCCGCCTGGAGTTTTGCCTCCAAGGAGATCGCGCCGCGCTCCTCGTGCATGTGAAAGTTTCACAGTAGTTACCCGTTGGCAAGAGAGTAATTTGCGGCAGATTCCGCGGTAAGTTGCTGACTTGAAGTCAAGAGGGGATGATCCCCTTGAGCCTTGGTGCTGAACTCAGCCGCTCATCGGCACCATGTTGCCGGCCTACGCCCGCTCCGCTCGCGCAGTCGGCATCGTCATTGATCTCGATTAAGTTTCTTCCTGCGCGGTTAACGAGCCGCGCGGTCAGGGCTTCACCTTGTCAGTGTCACCCGACCCGAATCCGGCGTCATCGCACTGACCGGCCAAGCCGGGCGCACGTTCCGCATGACCGTCCGGCCCGCCGGCGAGCCACGTACGGATCACGAACGCCACCACCGGCCTGGTGGTGGACAGCGGCCGGAACGTCGCTTCCGGCTCGGTGCTCAAGCAGTGGAGCTACACGGCAGTGCCAACCTGCAGTGGCAGCTGGTAGACCTGGACGGCGGCCGGTGCCGCATCGTCAACCGCGAGAACACCTTGTTGAGCCACACCCGGCCGCTTCGGACGGGTGTGACTCACCCTCCCTCGGTCTGCCCACCGGGGCCGAGGGAGGGTCGCACCGGGGGTGCGGTCAGCAGGTGGAGCCGGTCCGGGTCAGCAGGACCAGGCCCCACTGCGCGCAGTCGGCGAAGCTCACGCGGTGCCCGCGTTGTAGGTCCACTTCTGGTTGCCGCCGCCGTGGCAGCTGTACAGCTGCAGCCCCGTGCCGTTGCCGGTGCCGGCGCCGACGGCGTCAAGGCACAGCCCGGACTGCACGCCCACGATCGTGCCGTCGGAGTTGACGCGCCATTTCTGGTTGTCGCCGCCCCAGCAGGAGTAAATCTGGATCTTGGCACCGTTGCCGTTGCCCCCGGCGTCCAGGCACTTGTTGCCGTAGACCTTCAGCTCCCCGGCCGAGGTCTGCGTCCACTGCTGGTTGCTCTGACCGTTGCAGTCCCACAGGTTGACCGCGGTGCCGTCGGTGGTGCTGGCGTTGGGCACATCCACGCAGCGGCCGGAGGCCGTGCCCTTGATCTGCCCCACCTCGCCGCCGGGCGTCGGCGTCGTGGTGCCGCCGTTGAGCGCGTTGAGCACCGCGGTGTAGGCGGGCTTCTTGTTGCCGTTGCTGTCGAAGAGCAGCGCGGCGGCGTTGACGCCGAGCCAGGAGTCGCTGTCGCGAACCCCCCAGACCGTGATGCCGGTACAACGCGGCACCGCCAGGCAGTCGTTGACGACGTTGGCGTACGTGGTGGCCGAGCCGCCCTGGATGTCCAGCTCGGTGATCTGCACGTCGACCCCCAGCGCGGCGAAGCTCTGGATGGTCGTGCGGTAGTTGCTGTTGTAGGGGCTGTTGCTGTTGAAGTGCGACTGCAGGCCGACGCAGTCGATCGGCACGCCGCGGGCCTTGAAGTCCCTGACCATGTTGTAGACGCCCTGCGTCTTGGCCCAGGTCCAGTTGTCGATGTTGTAGTCGTTGTAGCACAGCTTGGCGGCCGGGTCGGCGGCGCGCGCGGTGCGGAAGGCCACCTCGATCCAGTCGTTGCCGGTGCGCTGGAGGTTGGAGTCACGCCGGCCGCCGGAGTTGCCGTCGGCGTAGGCCTCGTTGACCACGTCCCAGGCGTAGATCTTGCCCTTGTAGTGGGCCATGACGCCGTTGATGTGCCTGATCATCGCCTGGCGCAGCGAGCTGCCCTCCATCGGCCGCATCCAGTTCGGCTGCTGGTTGTGCCAGGCCAGGGTGTGCCCGCGCACCCGCTTGCCGTTCTGCACGGCCCAGTTGTAGACCCGGTCCCCGGCGGAGAAGTTGAACTGCCCCGGGTTGGGCTCGGTGGCGTCCATCTTCATCTCGTTCTCGGCCGTCACCATGTTGAACTCGCGGTTGGCGATCGTGGTGTAGGCGGAGTCGCCGAGCCTGCCCGAGGCGATGGCGGTGCCGAAGTAGCGGCCGCTCTGTGCGGCGGCCGCGCCGAGCGTGCTCTCCGCGGCGTCGGCCGGAATCGCCGTCGCCAGTGCCGTGATCAGGCCGAGTGCGCCGAGCGCGCCGGCGATCAGCGCCCGGCGGCGCGCGCCGAGCGGCCGTCGGGCGGCAGGTGGGGACATGGCGTTGACACGCATGCTTGTGCCTCCGTATGCGAATCATGGGGAAAGGATCGTGCGGGACACACCCGCGGGACCGACGCCGCGCCCTGGTGGGGACGCACACCACAGGCGTCGGGACGGCAGTCCCCCTGCTGAGCGCCACCGAGCCGGTAGGGGAGATCACCTCGGACACTCAGTGTGGGAATCTCGCCGAAACTTGTCAAGGATGTAATGAAATGTTTCGGCGACGTCCGTCCCTGCCTGTGCCGGTTGTGCTGGACCAATGTGGGACGCGTGGCCTTTGAAAGTTTCGGCCGGACTCGCTGGTTGGAGCGCAGGTGAAAGTTTCATCGCAACGCTCTCGCTGATCAACGCGGCCAGACTCGATAATCCGAGGTGAGCATGCTGGGGCGCTGCTCCCGCCGACCCGCTGCACGTCAAGGCGCTCTTGACAGTACCTTTCTGCCTCGTATTTGCTCCGTCCCGCCACCACCTCCACCGGCCCGAGGGGGAGCCCGACTTGTTAGCGCTAACAGGGAGAGGCGAACCAATGAAGCGAAGCGAACCGCGTACGAGAAGGTACGCGGGCATCGGAGCCGCCCTGGTGGCTCTGATCACGGCGGTGGCCACCGCCCTGTCCGTGTTCCTCACGCCTGCGCCGGGAGCGTCGGCGGCGGCCCTGACCGAAGTGACGACCTTCGGCGCCAACCCCGGCGGTCTGCGGATGTACCTCTACGTCCCCGACACCGTGGCACCCCGCCCGGGAGTCCTGGTGGCGATGCACGGCTGCAACGGCTGGGCTCCGGCCTTCCACCAGGGCACCGAGTTCGCCTCGCTGGCCGACCGGTACGGCTTCATCGTCATCTACCCGCAGGCGAACAAGAGCGCCAACGGCCTGTCGAACTGCTTCGACGTGTGGTCCAACGAGGCCCTGCGCCACGGCGGCGGCAGCGACCCGGTGTCGATCGTCTCCATGACGAACCACGTGCTGCAACGCTACAACGGCGACCCGCAGCGGGTGTTCGCCACAGGCTTCTCCTCCGGCGCCATGGAGACCAACAACCTGCTCGCCACCTACCCGGACGTGTTCAAAGCCGGCGCGCCGTTCGCGGGAGTTCCCTACGGTTGCCTCGGCCCCGCCGGCTGCGGCGACAAGACGCCGCAGCAGTGGGGTGACCTGGTCAGGAACGCCTACCCCGGCTACACCGGGCCCCGTCCGCGCGTGATGGCCTGGCACGGCACCGCCGACTCGGTGCTGCCGTACACGATGTTGCAGGAACAGGTCGACCAGTGGACCAACGCGCACGGACTGAGCCAGACCCCCGCCTCCACTGACAGCCCGCAATCCGGCTGGACCCGGCGAGTCTTCGGCTCCGGGCAGGTCGAGGCGTACACCATCACCGGAGCCGGCCACGACCTGCCGCGCACCGGGATGGCCGCGTACGCCATCCGCTTCTTCGGCCTGGACGGCGGCTCGTCCACCACGACGCCGACTCCACCACCCGCCGGGCAGATCAAGGGAGTCGGCTCCGGGCGTTGCCTGGACGTGCCCGGCGCCGCCACCGCCGACGGCACCGCGGTGCAGTTGTGGGACTGCAACGGGCGCGGCAACCAGCAGTGGGCCGCCACCTCGGCCGGCGAGCTCAGGGTCTATGGCAACAAATGCCTCGACGCGGCCGGCACCGGCAACGGCGCCGGCATCCAGATCTACTCCTGCCACGGCGGCGACAACCACAAATGGCGCCTGAACGCCGACGGCACCATCACCGGGGTGCAGTCCGGGCTGTGCCTGGACGCCGTGGGCCAGGGCACCGCCAACGGCACCCGGCTCCAGCTCTACTCCTGCCACGGCGGCGCCAACCAGCGCTGGACCCGCACCTGACACACCGCGGCTCGCCCGACCTTCGGAAGGTGACCATGAAAACCGACGCCTTCTCCATCAACGACGCCTCCTTCCAATAACCCCAAGCCGGCCGACGCTCTCGCCGAACAAGGGAGCAGCGAATGGTTCCTCCACCCAGACGCATCGGAATCCCCACCAAGATCGGAATTACGTGATGTCAGGACGCGGCTCCCTTTTCACAACCATCGCGGTCGCTGCCGCGGCACTTCTCGTACTGGCCACGGGCCATGCGGCGATGAGCAGCGACGCCGGCACAGCCGCGACGCCCGCCGGCGCCCTCGCGACAACCGCCGGATGCGGCAAAACCCCAACCCTGAGAAGCGGTACGCACTCGATTCAGACCAGCGGCAAAAACCGCTCCTTCATCCTCCGGCTTCCCGACAACTACCACAACGGCACCCCCTACCGGCTGATCTTCGGCTTCCACTGGCGGGGCGGCACCGCCACCGACGTCGACTCCGGCGGAACCAGCGGATATCCCTGGTCCTTCTACGGCCTCAGACAGCTGTCGAACAACAGCGCGATCTTCGTCGCACCCCAGGGCTTCAACAACGGCTGGGCCAACAGCAACGGCGAGGACGTCACCTTCGTCGACGACCTGATCCGGCACATCGAAGCGGATCTCTGCGTCGACACCTCCCAGCGCTTCGCCACCGGTTTCAGCTACGGCGGCGGAATGAGCTACTCTCTCGCGTGCTCGCGGCCGACGATCTTCCGGGCGGTCGCGGTCTTCTCCGGCGCGCAACTCAGCGGGTGCAGCGGCGGAACCCAGCCCGTCGCGTACATGGGACTGCACGGCCTCGGGGACACGGTGCTCAGCATCGCGCAAGGACGAGCGCTGCGTGACAGGTTCGTCCGCAACAACGGCTGCACCGCGCAGAACCCTCCCGAGCCGAATTCGGGCAGCCGCAGCCACATCGTCACCACCTACACCGGATGCCGAGCCGGTTACCCGGTCGTCTGGGCCGCGTTCGACAACGGCCACACGCCCGCCCCGGTGGACGGCACCTACACCGACAACGGCGTCACGACCTGGACCAAGGCAGAGGTGTGGAAATTCTTCTCCCAATTCGGAAGCTCCTCATCGCCCACCCCCGCACCCGGTGCATGCACAGCCACGATGGAGACCGTCAACTCCTGGTCCGGCGGTTTCCAATCCACCGTGACCGTCCGCGCCGGCGCCAGCGCCGTCAACGGCTGGACGGTCAGCTGGACCTGGCCGGGCGCACAGACCATCAGCAGCCTGTGGAACGGCATCCGCTCCGGCTCCGGAGCCGGCGTGACCGTACACAACGAGTCCTACAACGGCTCCATCGCGGCCAACCACACCACCACCTTCGGCTTCACCGCCAACGGCGCCCCGGCCACGCCCACCCTTTCCTGCGACGCCGGAGCACCTCCCGCTGCTGACCGACCCGCATGAGGAGGACAGTCAGATGCGTAAAATCATTCGATTCACTCTGGCGGCGTTACTGGCCGCCGGTTCCCTGGTCGCGATGGGCAGCGGGGCGCCGCCGGCCATCGCGCTGGACAACGGGCTCGCCCGTACACCGCAGATGGGGTGGAACGACTGGAACACCTTCTTCTGCAACGTGAACGAGAACCTCATCCGGCAGACCGCAGACGTCATGGTCTCCAGCGGCATGGCCGCGGCCGGCTATGAATACGTCAACATCGACGACTGCTGGTCCACCAAGAACCGCAACGCCAACGGGGACCTGGTGCCTGACCCGCAGAAATTCCCCAGCGGCATGAAAGCCCTGGCAGACTACGTCCACGCCAAAGGGCTGAAACTCGGCATCTACTCCTCGGCCGGGACGACCACGTGCGCGGGGTACCCGGCCAGCCTCGGCTACGAGCGGCGCGACGCCGCCCTGTGGGCGTCCTGGGGAATCGACTACCTCAAGTACGACAACTGCGGCGACCACCAGGGCAGAAGCGGGCAGCAGCGCTACACCGCCATGCGGGACGCGCTGGCCGCCACAGGGCGCCCGATCCTGTACAGCCTGTGCAACTGGGGCCAGGAGAACGTGTGGACCTGGGGGATGCCGGTGGGCAACTCCTGGCGCACGACGGGCGACATCGCCGCGAACTGGAACTCCATCATGGGCATCCTGGACCAGCAGGTCGGACTCGAGGCGTACTCCGGGCCCGGGGGCTGGAACGACCCCGACATGCTGGAAGTGGGCGTCGGCGCGCTCACACCGACCGAGGGACGGGCACACTTCAGCCTGTGGTCGCTGCTCAACGCGCCACTCATCGCAGGCAACGACATCCGCTCGATGAGCGCCGAGACCCGCTCTATCCTGACCAACACCGAGGTCATCGCGATCAACCAGGACTGGGCCGGCAGGCAGGGCCACAAGATCAGCGACAACGGCAACCTGGAGGTCTGGCGCAAGCCGATGTCCAACGGCTCGGTCGCGATCGTCCTGCTCAACCGGGGCACCTCGACCTCGACCATCTCCACCACCGCCTCAGCCCTGGGCCTGGGCCCGGCGTCCTCCTACTCGGTACGCGACCTGTGGGCGCACACGACGTCCTCCACATCCGGAACGATCAGCGCCTCGGTGCCCGGGCACGGCGCAGCCATGTACACCCTCACCGGAGGGGGCATCGTCCCCACGGTCGCGATCAGAGGGGCCGCCTCAGGCCGATGCCTGGACGTCACCGGCGCCTCGCAGGCCAACGGCGCGCAGGCACAGATCTGGGACTGCAACGGCCAGCCCAACCAGCAATGGACACCCACCGCGAGCGGTGAACTACGGGTCTACGGCAACAAGTGCCTGGACGCCTACAACCAGGGCACCGCCAACGGCACCCAAGTGATCGTCTGGGACTGCAACCGGCAAGCCAACCAGCAGTGGCGCCACAACGCCGACGGCACCATCACCGCAGCGCACTCGGGTCTGTGCCTCGACGTGCCGAACAACGCCACCGCCAACGGCACCAAGCTGATCATCTGGTCCTGCAACGGCGGCACCAACCAGCGGTGGGCCCGCACCTGAGGACCCAATCCCACGACCCCGATGGCGGCGCCGTCGCGAAAGCGGTGGCGCGGTCAGGCCAATTGCCGCAGCGATCTCACCGTCCGTACGCCCATGCGCCTGGCCGACGACCCTCTCGGCACCTGGGATTCGCCGTCGCCGACGAAGCACACATAGTCAACAACCCTGGCAGCCAGCGCACACAGGCAACAGCCGCACTCAACTCACCCTGCTGACGGCGATCCGCCACCCCTGCCCGGGCGACCGGGCGGGGGAGGGGCGGTGCTCTCGCGGACGACGAGCTCGGTGGCGAGTTCGATGCGGTGCTGGAGCAGAGGGCCGGCATGCGCGAGCGTCAGCAGCATGGTCGTGGCCGCGGCGGCCATCGCAGTGAGAGGCTGGCGAACGGTGGTGAGCGGCGGAGTGGCCCATCGCACGGACGGCAGATCGTCGAAACCGACCACGCTCAGATCATCCGGAATGCGCAGGCCGAGCCGGCGGGCCGCGTGGTAGACGCCGATGGCCTGACCGTCGTTCGTGGCGAAGATGGCCGTGGGCGGATCGGGCAGCCGCAGCAGCCGCTGCGCGGCCGCCATCCCGCCTTCGATGAGGAAGTCACCGCACGCGACGAGGCCGGGGTCGGCGGGAACGCCCGCCATGTCCAGAGCGGTCCGGTAGCCGTCGAACCGGGCCCGCCCGGACAGCGCGTAGTCGGGGCCGGTGATGATGCCGATCCGGCGATGCCCCAGCTCCAGCAAGTGACGCGTGGCCACCAGCCCGCCGTTCCAGTTGCCCGCACTCACCAACGGGGTGCCCCTGCCAGGAGCGTCGGCCGGATCCAGCAGCACGAGCGGGATCTCACGCCGGGCAAGCTGCTCCCGCTCGGCCTCGTTCAAGCTGGAGAACACCGCGATCACCCCGATCCCGGTGGGGCGACGGCGCAGCACCCCTTCCAACCAGCCCTGCTCCGTGGCCTGCTGGTGTTGCAGCTCCGACACCGCCACCATGAGCTGGTGCTCGCGCGCCACCTCCTCCACACCCTTGATGATCTCGACCGGATAGTCGCCCTCCAAGGCGTGGAAGACCACCTCGACCACAGCGGTCGGGGCAGGCCGCCGACGCTGCCTGCGATAGCCGTGCCGCCGGATGAGATCTTCCACAGCGGCCCGCGTCTCCGGCGAGACCTCGGAGCGGCCGTTCACGACCTTCGAGACCGTGGCGGTCGAAACTCCCGCCAGCTCGGCGAGCTGCGCGAGGGTCAAAGGGGACGACTCTGCGGTCATAGCGGCAGTTTAGCCACGTGGTCACGCCGGGCGAACGATCACTACCGCCCAGCACCCCGGCGGCTGCCGGCAACCCCTCAAACGCATGCTTCGCGCCCATGACACCCAGACCGCCATGGAGACACCGCCGCGGCGGCCCGGTGACCTCCTGCCGTCGGACGCACCCGCCCAGCACCAGGCCTGCAAAGAACGCGCTGCGCAGTGACGGTGACCGTCGCGGCCCAAACAAGAGCGGCGCATGGCAGGGGCGGGCACACACAACACCGCAAGATCACTTCCGGTCCTGACCAACCAGGGCAGGGGAGGGACGGAGCCCGCTGAAGTCCGGCCCTCCATAGCACTGCCGCCGCGATCGAAACAGGGGAGTAGCCGGTGGCGGGCAAGGAACAGCCGCTTGTGCGGCAGTGGCTCGGGGACGCGCTGCCGGTGGTGAATGCGTCGGGCAGCACGCACGGCCCCAACCGATGATCACGCACCGGCGGGCGGGTCGCCATGGGCCCGGCCGGGACGCGAAACGCCCGCTGATTGCGAGGAGGTCGGTGGTGGGAGGCTGGGGGAGCGCCCGGGTCGCTGCCCCGTCTGCGTATCCCGCCGCACTTTGCGAGCCGACGGGTCACCGCGGATCTCCGGGATCGAGGCGCCTTTTCACTGAGACGAGTACCCGCCAGCCCAAGCAGGTCCGATGAGATAGGACACCTGATGCGACACGGATGGGGACGAACGCCAACAAACAAGTCAAACAGAACAGAATCCTCGTTCTGTACGGTATGACGCTAAAACTCACCGTTCGTGCAGTTCTGTCCGTTTGGGCGAGACCGCCAGGCTCACAGCCGGTTGACGAAGCGGGCGGCGGCGCGCTGGCTCATGCCTGTTTCGCCCCGCACCAGGAAGACGGCTTCCTGGATCTGGCCGAGGGCTTTGAGCTCGCGGGCCTGATCGACAAGATCGATGCTGGGGTTGGGACGGTTGCGCGGCCGCTCGGTGAGGCGGGCGGCGAGGATGATGAGCCAGATGGCAGCTGCGGTGATGACGGCCGTGAGCGCGATGAGGCTCGGGGTCGTGATCTCCATGGTGAGCATGTGTGTGCGTCTGCCCTGGAATACGGGGTCTATTCGGCGTACGGATCGTTGCTTGATAATGAACATTATGTCAAGTTGACTCTGTTCCGGTAGGGGCTGCCGCTCCCCTGCACGGCTGAGGCGGACGGGTCTGGTGCGAAAGTTTTTCAGCGGCACGGACGGCGTTCGCGCGTGCGCCGCGGGGCCGGAGATGGCGTGTTCGGCGTGCTGAGCGGGGTTTCGCCGGTTCGGGTGCGGTGCGGCGCGGGTCCCCTGCGGGTCTGACGGGCCGTTTGACGCTATGTTGATTCGCTGTCCTTTACGCAAGGTATGGATTTAGGGTGGAGCTCGTGCTATTCGCGCCGTGAGAGGAGCAGCACGTGGGGAGTCAGTCGGTGCTATGCCCGGTGTGTCAGGGTGTTATGCCCGCGTCCGGTAAGGATGCGTACACGACACTGCGGGGCCGGTTGATCGTGACGAACGGCTACTGCGAGGGCGGGTGCGCCGAGAGGGCGGAGCAGACGCAGCAGATGGCGCGTCCCGAGCCGGCGGTGCGTGCCGAGCCGGCGCCGCGGCCGCCGGCGGCGGCCGGTGTGGCGCCGCTGCGCGTGGTGCGCTGATCTTTTTTGTACGGGGTTCTGTCGTGCCCCGGCGCGATTCGATGGGCGAGCGGCGCCGGGGGGTGTCCCGTGGGTTGCGGCCGCAGCTCAGGGATGAAGGCGTCCAAGGGTGATGGCGGTCGGCGTTCACTGAGGTTGCTTTCCGACGCGGGTTTCCGACACTGACCGCCTGGGGTTCGTGATCACGGGTGCGGATGTCGGTCGTGTGCCGATGCTCGGACGGCTGCTGGTGCCGCGCGTAGCGGCTGGCACCCGTCGGCGTCGAGCTTGAGGTCTATCGGAACGGCCGGCGGGGCTTTCGTTGACGGCTGCGCGGCCGTAGGTCCAGCATGGTCGTTTCGTAGCGTTCGAAGGCTTTCGTGATGGTGGCTTCGCTCCGTGCCATGGAGGCGAGATGGCAGGCGAGCGCCTGCGCGTCCCGGAGCGCGGTGTTCGCGCCTTGCCAGTGGTGGGAGCCGCGGTGTGGGCTGCGTCGCCGGCCCACGTGACCCGTCCTGATGTCCAGCGCTGTTCTGCGGTCTGATGTCCAGCGCTGTTCTGCGGTGTAGGTGCGCAGCGGCAACTGAGACGTGTCGCCCGGGTCCGTGAGGCGGATGACCTGCCGAAGGTCGGGGTGCCATTCTGTTGTCGCCGATAGCGGGATCATGGGCGTCGTTCCCGGACATTGGGCGGGGTGCGGAATCGGGGAGCGATCCGGGCGGGATTAGCATCACCCAGCGCAGATGGTCCGGGGAGGGTGGCAGCGCAAGGTCAAGGCCGTAGGCGGCGGCCGCTGGCCGCCCCGCGCAGTGGGGATGGTGCCTGGGTGGGCGGCGATCGAAGCCTTGTCCGGGGGCCGGCCTCGGGTCACACGGCGTCACAGTCGTGTGCTTGCGGGCGGCGGCAATGCCGGAGACGGCACAGGTCTCCGATGATTGGGCGATCAGCATGTCTCCGGCGGGCGTGTGGAGATGGCGGGTCAGCGGTGGCCGTCGATGGTGTGCCAGTAGTCGCGGGTGCGTACGGCCAGGCCGTCGGCGTCGAAGTGGGCGAAGACGCAGCCGGCGAGGGTGACGGGGCGGCCGTTGGCGAGCGCGTGGACGCGGAATTCGATGGCGGCCTGGTCTCCGTCGACGATAGGTGCGGTGAAGGTGACGCGGGGCTGGCTTTCGCCGGTGAACGACCATTGGATGTAGTCGGCGATGGCTTGTTTGCTCTCGTGCGGGGGGCGGAACGGCATGCTGGTGTGGACGGCGTCGTCGTGGTAGAGCGCGGTGATGGCGGCGGTGTCGTGGTGGGTCCAGCCGTGTTGCCAGGTGTCGGCGAAGCGTTGGGCTGCGGTTCGGGTGTCCATGGGGACCATTGTGCTGGTGGTGTGGATCCCTGTGGCGGCGCGTCAGGTGGTGTAGGGGCGTGTGGCGGTGACGGCGGTGATGGGCAGGGGCCCGTACAGGTGGGGGTAGCCGTTCTCGGTGCGGATGTCGAGGCCGGTGGGGTCGATGTCGAGGATGAGCAGGGGTTGGGTGACGCCGCTGTAGTAGGCGGTGTGGACGGTGCGCAGCTGGTTGTGGTCGTGGCTGCAGTGGATGAAGCCTTCTTGTTCGAGGGTGCGGCCGAGGGTGGAGATGCGGTACTCCCCCGCTTTCTGGGCGGCGTGCCAGTCGGCGGCCAGGGCGAGGTGGTGGATGGTCATGGGGTCCATTCGGTGTCGAGGATGGCGTAGATGGCTTCGCTGGCCCATTCCCCTTTGACGTATTCGTTGTCGATGAGGGTGGCTTCGTGGCGCATGTGGAGTTTTTCGAGGACGCGGGCGGAGGCGGTGTTGCGGGCGTCGATGCGGCCGGTGATGCGGTGCAGGCCGAGGTCGGTGAAGCCGAGGCGGAGCATTTCGCGGGCGGCTTCGGGGGCGTAGCCGTGGCCGTGGTGGCCGGGGTGGAGGATGTAGCCGATCTCGCCTTGGCGGTGCTCTTTGCTGGTCCAGATGAGCAGGGCCGAGCCGATGAGGTGGCCGGTGTCGCGCAGGGTGATGGCCAGGTCGATGGCGTCGCCTTCGTCGTGGAGGGCGGTGCGGGCGATCTTCTTGTCGAGGTAGGTGCGGGAGGTGTCGCGGTCGCGGGGTTCCCAGAGCAGGTAGCGGGCGACGTCGGGGCGGGATTCGTAGGCGTGGACGGCGTCGAGGTCGTCTTGGGTGAAGGGGCGCAGGATGAGGCGGTCTGTGGTGATCGGGTACGTGGGTTGGAGCACGGGGGAAGTGTAGGGACGGGTCATGGGGGTCGCAATGCGTTTTCGATCGCGGTGGTGAGCAGCGCTCGGGTGTCGTCGAGGGGGCGTTGTTCGACGAGGTGTTCGAGCCAGAGGGTGAACAGGGTGGTGTAGAGGAGGCGTACGCGGGTGTCGGTGGCGGGCAGGTGGAGGGCGTCGGCGACGAGGTGTACGCAACCGTCGGTCCAGCGGCGGGCGATCTGCTGGAGGACGGGGTCGCGGCCGGCGTGGACGTAGAGCTCCCAGAGGCCGAGCTGGCGGTGGCGGTCGGTGTGGGCGATCTGGTCGGGTAGTGCGGTCAGGCCGTGGTCGGTGATCCAGGTGCGGGTGGTGGCGAGTTCGGTTTCGACGAGCCGGGCGAAGGCTTCGGCCAGGAGCTGGTCGCGGGAGGTGAAGTAGTAGGTGGTGGCGGCCAGGGGCAGGTGGGCGCGCTGGGCGACGGCGCGGTGGGTGACGGCGGCGAATCCGCCTTCGGTGAGCAGGTCGACGGCGGCGGTCAGGAGGGTGGCGCGGCGGCGGCGGCCGCGTTCTTGTGCGGGGCGGGGTGGTGCGGGGTCGTGGTGGGGGTTCAATGGCCACCTGCGAGGTTGAGGACGACGACGCCGCCGATGATGAGGAGGATGCCGCCGATCTTGAGGGGGGTGAGGGTCTCCCCCATGAAGGCGGCGCCGATGAGGGCGATGGCGGCGGTGCCGGCGCCTGACCAGATGGCGTAGGCGGTGCCCATGTCGAGGTGGAGTTTGAGGGCTTGGGCGAGCAGGGCGAAGGAGGTGATGTAGCCGGTGGCGACGGCGAGGGTCCAGCCGAGGTGGGTGAAGCCGTTGCTGAGTTTGAGTGCGGAGGTGGCGAGGACCTCCGAGGCGATGGCGGCGGCGAGCAGGAGCCAGGCCATGGGTGTTTCCCCTCGAGGGTCGGAAACTGGTACGAGCGTGCCAGTTTAGTGTGGGGAATGGCTCCCCCGGGGTTGGCGGATCCGCTTGAAAACGCTGTCGAAAACGTGTTCCACTGGTCGGTGTGGGTTGGGACGCGCTTCCGCTGGTTGACGCCGCCGACGATCGCCCGCTGATCGAGCGGCGCGCGGTCGTGCGTGACGGTTTCTACGAGACGCAGGCCCGCACCATGATCGAGCGGGTGCCGCAGGCCGCGGGCATCGCCCAGCGGTGGGCCGTCTCCCCCTATCGCGGCTGCGCCCATGCCTGCCGCGGCTGCGGCGCCCGCGCGGGTCATCGCCGGCTGGGTTTGGACGCCGGTCGTGATTTCGACACCCGCATCGTGGTCAAGCCGAACGCGGTGGCCAGGTTGCGGGCCGATCTGGCGCGCTGGGACGGCCAGGAGCTGGCGGTGGGCGTCACCGGCGACTGCTATCAGGCGGCGGAGGAGACCTACCGGCTGATGCCGGGGGTGATCGGGGCGCTGGCGGAGGCGGGGGTGCCGTTCACCGTCTACACCAAGGGTGCGCTGGTGTTGCGTGACGCCGAGCTGCTGGCGCGGGCGGGGGCGCAGGTGGCGGTGTCGATCGCGTTCGTCGACGAGCGGATCCGGCGGGCGGTCGAGCCGGGCGCGCCGACGGCGCAGGTGCGGCTGGAGCTGGTCTCGGCGCTGGTGGAGGCGGGGGTGGACTGCCGGGTGCTGATGGCGCCGGTGCTGCCGCTGCTGAGTGACGCCGCCGATCAGCTGTCGGCCACGGTGCGGCGCATCGCGGGTGCGGGGGCGCGGGCGGTGGAGCCGGTGGTGCTGCGGCTGCCGCCGGGCACGCGCGCGTGGTATCTGGAGTGGCTGCAGGAGGCGCATCCGCAGCTGGTGGCGCGGTATGAGGAGCTGTATGACCGGTCGGGGCTGCCTTCCCCCGGTTATGAGGAGCGCATCACCGGGCAGATCGCCCAGTTGTGCCAGATGTACGGGATGCGCTGCGGGCCGGGTGTGCCGCGGCCGCGCGAGCCGCGGGTGGCGCAGCTGGCGCTGGTGTGACGCCGGTGTGGTGAGGCCGAGCCGCCCGGGTGCTCCTGATGTCAGGTGGGGGCGGGGGTGGAGCGGCCGGCGAGGTGGTCCAGGGAGATGCCGAGCACGTCGGCGAGTGCGGCGATGGTGAAGAAGGCGGGTGTGGCGATCCGGCCCGTCTCGATCTTGCGGAGGGTTTCGGCGGACATGCCGGCCGCGGCGGCGACCTCGACGATGCTGCGCTCGCCCCGGGCCTGGCGCAGGACGAAGCCGAGCTGCTCGCCGCGGAGCCGCTCTTCGGGGGTCAGCGGAGGTCGTACCATGGCATCCAGTCTATACCCTGGCATAGAAATACCGGTATATTTATCGTCTCCGGCGTGATGCCCTGCCGCCGCGCACAGACCGATCCCCAGCGGGCCACTCCCCTGTCCGGCTCGACCGGATTCGTCCTTCTCCGGCATGAGGAGGATGTGACCGCGGCTACCTACGTACCCACTAGGTATCGAAAAGGGGAATTGTCCCGTCCTTCTCTCGCGGGTTAGCCACGCATGCTGAAGACATGCTCACACCGACGGGGGAAAGGATCGATGTGCGAGCCATGTGTCATACCGAATATCTCCAAGGCGGCGACCTCATGCTAGGTGACGTCCCACAACGGCCCGCCACCGGCCTCGCCTCCTGGAACGGGCTCCTGGCCACGGCCCACGACCTCGCGGTCCGCGCCGGATGGACCGGACAGGACCACACCGCCTCCTGGACGCTGTCGGCACGCCCCTCGGCGGTGCCCAGCGCACAGCGCATGACCGCCACCCAGCTGGCCGCCTGGCAGCTGGGCGAGCACGCCGGCGCCGCCCAACGGCTCGTCGGCGAGTTCGTCACCGACGCCCTCGACAACGGCGCAGACAAGATCAGGCTCACCGTCTCCGCCGAGGACGGGCTGCTGCGCTTCGAGATCGCCGACGCCGCACACCCGGCCCGGCCCCCGCACCACCCGGCGCTGGAGCGGCTGGCCTGCTGCTGGGGCGTCGCCGGCACGACCGTCTGGTTCGAACTCCGCAGCTGACCGCCACCCAGCAGAAAGGACCGACGCCTGTGCGCAGGATCAGGATCCGCACACCCAGGACCAAGCCCCGCCACGACCACGGCACAGACCTGCGGACCCCCTCAGGACGCCAGCTGCCGTACTGACGGCACCCCCCGCCCCCCGAGGACCCCCGAGGACCCCCGAGGCCGGCTACGACCGCGAAGGCCCCTCGGCCCTGACCCGCTCGCCGACCCACACGGCGATCTGCGCGCGCGAGCCGAAACCGAGCTTGGTCAAAATATGCTCGATGTGGCCTTCCGCCGTGCGCTGAGCGATCACCAGCGCCGCCGCGATCTCCTTGTTCGTCAGCCCCTGCGCGACAAGCTGGGCGATCTCCGTCTCGCGGCGCGTGAGCGGCGCCATCTCCCCCTTGACGCCTTCGCCGGGCATGTCGTCCTCGCCGGGCCGGTCGTCCTGGTGCAGCGCGTACGCCAGCGCCTCCTCATACGGCAGCCGGGCGCCCCGCGCCACCGCCGCGGCGAACGCCGACTCCCCCAGCGCCCGGCGAGTGGCCGCCTCGCACTCGTCGTGATAGTGGGCCAGATGCCCGTACCCGGACAGCGGCGCCCCGATCGAGTCCCACACCGTCTGCAGGACACCCAGCAGCCGCGCGGCCCGCTGGTGCAGGCCCTGGGTGGCGGCGGCCCAGGCCAGCACCTCGATGTTGACCCCGGCGCCCAGCATGTCACCCATCGAGCGGTTGGACAGCAGACTCTGCTTCTCCAGCTCCGTCGCCCGCTGCGGGTCCCCCTGCCGCCACACCTCCACGCCCAGGGCCATCATCGTGTACGCCTTGTGCCAGCCCTCCCCGTGCGCGTCGCACACGGCCAGGCACTCCTCGCCCGCCGCGATGGCCGCCGCCGAATCGCCCGCGAACGAGCGCGCCAGCGACAGCCGGATGAGCGACAGGGCCAGGCCCGCCGCGTCCCCGGTGCGGCGGTGCCCGGCCAGCGCCTGCTCGTAGCAGGCGATCGCGTCTTCGGTACGCCCTTCGCACATGGCGACCATGCCGGAGAACAACGCCACATAGGCCAGGATGGACTCATCGCCCAGGCGTTCGCCGATGCGGCGGCTTTCCTCCAGCATCGTGGCGGCGGCGCCGATGTCGGCCTGGATGACGGCCAGCCAGCCGCCGGCCCACAGCGCGCGGCCGCGTACCTCGTCCGGTTCGGTGACGGCGGCCAGTCCCCGCTCCAGCCAGGCCCGTCCCTCACCTAGGTAATAACTGGTGATCCAGTGATAGAGCAGATCCGTGGCCATGCTCAGGCCGGCCCTGCTGTCCGCCGGTGCGGTGAAGCAGTTGTCCAGGGCGGCGCGCAGGTTGGCGCCCTCCGCCTGCAGCCGGCCGAACCAGGCCACCTGAGCAGGCCCGAACAGCTCCGCCCGAGCCCGAGCCGCCAGATCGCGGTAATAAGCACGGTGTGCCCGCCGCAGCGGCGCCTCCTGGCCGCAGGCGGACAGCCGCTCGCGACCGTAGTGGCGCAGGGTGTCCAGCATCCGGTAGCGGACGCCGTCCTGGTGGTCTTCTCGAATCAGCACGGACTTGTCGACCAGGCCGATCACCAGGTCGACGACTTCCTCCGCTTCGATGCCGTCCCCGGAGCAGACCGTCTCGGCCCCCTCCAGGTCCAGGCTGTCGGCGAACACCGAGGCGCGATGCCACAGCAGCCGTTCCTTCTCCGAACATAGGGCGTAACTCCAGTCGATGAGTGCGCGTAGGGTCTGATGGCGGGGCAGCACCGTGCGCGGCCCCGAGGTGAGCAGGCGAAAGCGGTCGTCGAGGCGGTCCAGCACCTGCTGAGCCGACAGGGCGCGCAGCCGCACGGCGGCCAGTTCGATGCCCAGCGGCAGGCCGTCGAGGCAGCGGACGATGGCGGTGACGACATCGCGGTTGTCCTCGGTGACGGTGAAGGACGGCAGCACCGCCCGGGCGCGTTCGGTGAACAGCCGCACAGCGTCCCACTGCGTCAGCGTCTCCGGTGAGGGGGCCGGCCCGTCGCCGGAGGGCAGCGGCAGCGTCGGCACCGGCACCGCATGCTCGCTGGCGATGCCCAGCACGTGCCGGCTGGTGGCCAGGATGCGCAGCTCGGGTGCCGCGCGCAGCAGCGTCTCGGCCAGCACGGCGCATTCGGCGACCAGGTGCTCGCAGTTGTCCAGAATGATCAGCGCTTGTTTGTCGCGCAGGTGGTCGGCCAGCACCCGCAGCGGCGGCGCGGTGCTGTGGTCGCGGATCTGCAGAGCTTCGGCCACCACCCGGGCCAGCATGTCCGGCTGCTCCAGCGCGGCCAGCTCGACCAGCCACACGCCGTCGCGGAAAGCGCGCCGTACCTCGTGGCCGACTCGCAAGGCCAGGCGGGTCTTGCCCACTCCTCCCATGCCCGTCAGCGTGACCGCTCTGGAGATGGACAGCAACTGCCTGACCTCGGCGATCTCCTGCCGACGTCCCACGAAACTCGTCACCTCGGCCGGGAGGATGCCGATGTGGTGCCCCCTGGAGGTGCTGGTCGTCACCGCTGTCATGGCGCCTCGCGCGACGTGGCCGGCGGGTCACCATGAGCCGCGACCCCGTCACTAACCAGGTTATGTCTCGCCCGTTATCTGAGGAGGTCACGGTCAAAAAGCCACAACAAGTTTTTCCTTTGGCTTGGCGTTGCGGCGTCCCGGGCTTGACGGGCAGGTGTTCCATGGCGGGGGCGCAGGCTCTAGGCGGCGTCGGCGCCGAGCGTGGCCGGCGTCATCTCGAGCCGGGCGGCGCCGCGCGCGTGCCCGGCCGCGCGGGTGGCTGTGCGGGTGGCTGTGCGGGCGGCCGGCGCGGCCTGGGGCGTGGGCGTCGGCGACGCCCCAGGGGTGTTCATGCGGCGTGGGCCATGGCGAGGGGGGCGATGCTGCGCCCGTCCGGGAGCAGTTCGCCGGCGTCGTCGAAGCAGACCACCCCGTTGCACAGCAGCCCCCACCCTTGCTCGGGGTGGAAGGCCACGAGTCGCGCGGCTTCGCGGCCGGCGGCGTCGGCGGACGGGCATGAAGGCTGATGCTGGCACATGACTGAAATCCTCGCTCCTGCGCTGGTCAGCGCATATCGCTCAGACCTTCAGCATCCCGCCGCAGCCCACTCAAGAAAGAGGTGACAAATGCCCATACAGGTACCTATTCGGACTACCTACGTAGAACAACGGGCCGCCACCCCGGCACCCGGGAAGACGGCCCGCCACCACGTCAACTCACCTCCACCTCACCCGGCCCGCACCGGCTGACGCAGCACCGTACGCGGCGCCGGATCATCCAGCGGCGTCAGATACACCTCATGATGCAGGCCGTTGACCACCAGCCCCCGCTCGGCCATGAACTCCTCCATCACCTTCAACGACACATGCTCCTCACTGAAGGGCCCCTCATGAACCAGCTCCACACACTCCCCCTCCGCGAACGTCGCCACCAGCACCCGATCCACCGCCGCCCCCGACGCCCGCACCGCCTCCCGCGCACGCTCCAGCGCCCCCGGCTCCGGCGCCACCGCCAGCGGCAGCAGCAGATGCCAGCGCCACAACTCCCGCGGCACCTCCAAACCCGGCCGCTCGTCCTCCACGTACCACATCCCCTCCATCGGCCCCCCAGGACCACCCATCGCCGAAGCGACGGTGTAGAGCGCGCGAATCGCCGCCACGTGCTCGGCGCCGCCCGGCTCCCCCACCCCCGAGACGCTCAGACAGGTCACCGGACCGTGGACGGTCAGCACAGGAATCATGAGTCCTCCTCCAGACAGATCATCAGATGAGTCACCAGCCGATCCGGCGCCGTAACCGCCGGATCCGACACATACACCTCGCGCAGCGGCCCCCGCATCGGATGACGCCGCTCCGCACACCACGCCAGCACCGCATGCGCCGTCAAAGAGATCTGGTCGTACGGGCCCACATGCGTGGCACACGCGAACACCCCGCCCGGCAGCACGCACACCTCCGCACCCCCGCCCGACCCCTCCTCCTCCAGCGCCACGGCGGCCGACACCTCCACCACCTCGCCGAGATCGACCGGGAACAACCCGACCAGCCGAACCGGCGAGGCAGCCCCCCGCGCGCACCCCAGCAACCGCGCCATCGCCGCCGACGTGGCCCGCCCGATGTCCTCAGGCCCCGCCGCCCGCTCCCGCACCACCGCAACCCGGCACGACGGCTCGTGCACCAGGCGAACCTGCGCCGCCGGCAGCCCCTCCGCCACCAGCCGCTCCAGCACGGAAAGCGTGCGCCGCCGCCGCGCAAGCTCCGCCTCCAGGGAGTCCCGCACGCCCTCCAGCGCGCCCGGCGACCCCGACAGCACCTCCCCCACCACCGGCAACGGCACATCCAGCGACCGCAGCAAACCGATCGACAACGCCGCCCGCGCCTGCGAAGCCCGGTAATAGCGGTAACCGGTCTCACCGTCCACGTACGCCGGCCGCAACAACCCCAGCTCGCCGTAGTGCCGCAACTGCTTCACACTCAACCGCGCAAGCCGGGCGAACTGCCCGATCGGCAGAAGATCCTCTTCCACGTCCCCAAGCATGGCCCCTCCCCCTATGGGAGAGTCCAGCCTCCCTTGACCCTCACGCCACGTCAGCCCTCATCGTGGAAGCATGAGCTTCTCTGTAGGACAGGTCGCCAGGCTCGCCGGCATCACCGTACGCACCCTGCACCACTACGACGAGATCGGCCTGCTCACCCCAGGCCAGCGCACCAACGCCGGCTACCGCCGCTACACCGACGCCGACCTCGTCCGCCTGCAGCAGATCCTCCTCTACCGCGAGCTCGGCTTCCCCCTCGAAGAGATCGCCGTCATCCTCGACGAACCCCACACCGACGAGCTCACCCACCTGCGCCGCCAGCACGAACTCCTCACCCGCCGCGCCCAGCACCTCCACAACGTCATCGCCGCCGTCGAACGCGCCATGCAGGCCCACACCATGAACATCACCCTCACCCCCGCCGAACGCTTCGAAATCTTCGGCGACTTCCGCCCCGAAGACCACGAACCCGAAGTCGAACGCCGCTGGGGACACACTCACCACTACGCCGAAAGCCGCCGCCGCGTCGCCTCCTACACCAAAGCCGACTGGCTCGAGCTCAAAGCCGAAGCGGCCGCCATCAACGACGACCTCGTCGCCGCCTGCAAAGCCGGCCTGCCCGCCGACGGCCCGCACGCCATGGACCTGGCCGAACGCCACCGCGGCCACATCGTCCGCTGGTTCTACGACTGCGACCACGACATCCACCGCTGCCTGGGCGACCTGTACGTCGACGACCCCCGCTTCACCGCCACCTTCGACGCCATCGCCCCCGGCCTGGCCGGCTACCTGCGCCAGGCCATCCACGCCAACGCCCGCCGCGCCGGCACCTGATACATTCCCTTGCAGGCATATAGCCATACCGGTATATTCGCCGGTATGCGCTTCGACGTGCTAGCAGAACCCGCCCGACGCCAAATCCTCGACCTCCTCCTCCAACGCCCCCACCTCGTCGGCGAACTCACCCACCACCTCGGCCTCACCCAACCCGGCACCTCCAAACACCTGCGCGCCCTGCGCGAAGCCGGCCTCGTCACCGTCCGCAAAGACGCCCAGCGCCGCTGGTACGAACTCCGCCCCGCCCCCCTCGCCGAAATCGACGCCTGGCTCACCCCCTACCGCAAACTCTGGAACCACACCCTCGACCGCCTCGAAACCCACCTCGACACCATGGACGACCAACCATGAACGAAACCCTCACCCTCCACCCCGACGGCCGCACCACCGTACGCATGCAACGCCGCCTCTCCCACCCCCCGCAAAAAGTCTGGCGCGCCATCACCCAGCCCGAACACCTCGCCGCCTGGTTCCCCGCCCCCGTCACCATCGACGGCGACCACATCACCTACGGCTTCGGCCCCGACGGCCGCATCACCAGCAACGACCCACCCCACGTCTTCGCCCACACCTGGGGCGAAGACCACCTCCGCTGGGAACTCCAGCCCGACGGCCCCGCAGGCACCCTGCTCACCTTCACCCACACCTTCACCGACCGCCACGGCGCCGCCAGCTTCACCGCCGGCTGGCACACCTGCATCATGGCCATGCTCGCCCACCTCGACCAGCGCCCCTTCCACCCCGACCCCGCCGCGATGGCCCGCCTGCACGAGGACTACATCCACATCCTCGGCCTCGACCCCGCCACCGGCGACGACACCACCATCCGCCTCGAACGCCAGCTCACCCGCCCCGCCGACGACGTCTGGCAGCACCTGGACGGCGACCACGCCACCATCGGACAGCCCCCGCCCGCCCCCTTCACCACACCCGCCGTCCAGCCCGGGCCCGTCACCCGCGCCGAGACCGGCAAGCTCCTCGAATACGACACCCCGCACGGCACCGTCCGCTGGGAACTGGCCGACGGCACCGGCCACGGCGCGCGCCTCATCCTCACCCACACCGGCGACACCACCGCCCTGCCCGCCTGGCGCATCCGCGTCGAGGCCCTGGCCGCTGCGCTTGCCGAGGGGTTTTCGGAGTGATGAATTCTGCAATTCAACAACCCATGTGCTTTACATTGTAGATTTCTAAGCTCCGAGACCGAGAGCGGCCGCCGTCACCGCCCGCGCCCGCCCGGCATCCGTCAGCAGATCCGTCGAATCCGACAGCTGATCCACACACCCCACCACCGGCAACCCCCTGATCACCGGATCCGACACCGACGCCATCAGCGCCCAGGCGAACCGGTCCCCGCCGATCACCTGGAACGGCCGGTCGTGAAACGCCCGCACCCCCTCATCCAGCCGCTCAGCCAGCGCCATCCGGTTCTGCAGCGCCGCCACCCGCCCGTACGCCGCCGCGAGCCTGCCCTGCCGCTCCTGCCACGACCGCGCCGCCAGCGCCGCCCCCAGGCACTCCCCCAGCTCCGTCGAGCCCGGCAGCCGCGCCAGCGCGCTGCCGAGCCATTTGGCGTACGGCGGATAGCGGCGCCGCAGCAGCAACGCCAGCCGCATCACCTCCCGAGCCAGCCGCGCCCCCACCACGGCCGAGCCCAGCTCGTCGCCCACCTCGCCGCACCGGCCCGGGAACGGCTCCTCCTGCGCGATCCGCCGCCACTGACAGGCCAGCACATACCGCCACACGTCCTGCGGATACCAGCGCAACGCCGCCCTGGCCGCCTCCAGCCCGTCCACGCCGAGCCCGTCATGGAAGACCTCCCCGCGCGTGACCTCGGCCAGGCGCTGCCACGGCACCGACAGCCAGTCCAGCAGCGACACCCCCGCCCGCGGATCGAACCCGAGCTGTCCGCTCAGCCACGTCCCCAGCTCCGTCACCGTCACCCCCGGACGCACCTCACCGTGGTAGCCGAACACCGTCGGCAACCCGCGAAAGCGCTCCGGCAGCCCGGCCGCCACCTTCGCCTCCACCTCGGCCACCGCCTCGGCCGCCACGAACAGCAGCACCCGCGGCCCCCAGTCATGGTCGGCCGAACGCTCCGTGTCGAACTCCAGCACCTCCGACCCGGGCCCGATCAACGCCGCACTGTGCGCAACCTGCGGCACCAGCGGCGCCACCACCTCGCCATAGAACGCTCGTGACAACTCGATACCAGGCACAAAATTGGACATCACGCCGTCAACTCTGCACCAGCGCCGACCGAACCTCACCCGAATTTCCACCGGGTGCGCACTAGGCGCAGACGCGCGAGGCCATCACCGGCCGACGCCGGTAGCCGATCCGCTCGTACACCGTGATCGCCGCGGCGTTGTCGTCGTCCACCATCAGCGCCGCCCGCCCATAGGCCCGCAACAGCTCCCGCGACACCCACCGGCACACCCGCTCGGCCAGCCCCCGCCCGCGTAACTGCGCCCGGGTGGCCACCCCCGCCAGCAGCCCCACCGTCGGCGCCGGCCACGCATCCGCCGCCACCGCCGCCAGCTGCCCGCCGACGCGCACGCCCGCCCAGCGGCGCACCCCCGCCACCCCGGGCACCGCGTACGACTCCGGCGCATCGGCCGCCAGCAGCGCCGCCACCTCCGCCTCGGCGCCGCCGGCCAGCCAGGCCACTCCGTCGCCGCCCGGCACGGCCTCCTCCAGGCTCATCCAGGTGAACTCCCCGCCCGCCTCGAGCCCGTCCACCTCGCCGGTGACGTACCGGAGCAGGTCGCGATCGCCGAACGGCCGAAAGGAGGTCCCCAGCTCGCCCAGCGCGTGCCGTACCAGCCGCACCGCACACGCCCGGCCGCCCCACACCGCCAGCCGGTCGCGCCGCGACACCTGCGGGCACGCCGCCACCACCGCATCGCCCAGCGCCCAGGCGCGGGCGCCGCCGCGCAGCCCCTGCGCCACCCACATCACCAGGTCGTCGTCCGCGCAGGCCACCCGCACCTGCGCCGCCGACCGCAGCTCGCGCAGCCCGGTGATCACAAGATGGCGCCAGGGCGGTACGCCGCCGCCTCCGGATGAGCCGCCACGATCTCGCCCACCTGCTGCGAGAGTGCCTCCACCTGATCGGCCGCCGCCCCGGTGAACGACACCCGATCCGCCAGCAGCTCCTCCAGCCGCGCGCGGTCCAGCGGGAAGCGCTCATCGGCGCCCAGCAGGTCGAGCAGCTCGTTGGCGGCCCCGCGCGAGCGCATCGCCAGCGCCGCCGCCACCGCATGCTCCTTGATCAGCTCATGCGCCTGCTCCCGGCCCATCCCGGCCCGCACCGCCGCCATCAGCATCTTCGTCGTGCCCAGGAACGGCAGATAGCGGCCCAGCTCGGCGGCGATCACCGCCGGATAGGCGCCGAACTCGTCCAGCACCGTCAGCATCGTCTCCACCAGGCCGTCGAAGGCGAAGAACGCATCCGGCAACGCCACCCGCCGCACCACCGAGCACGACACGTCGCCCTCGTTCCACTGATCCCCGGCCAGCTCGCCCACCATCGAGGCATAGCCGCGCAGCACCACGGCCAGGCCGTTGACCCGCTCGCACGAACGCGTGTTCATCTTGTGCGGCATCGCCGACGAGCCGACCTGCCCCTCGGCGAACCCCTCGGTGACCAGCTCGTGCCCGGCCATCAACCGGATCGTCTTGGCCAGCGACGACGGCGCCGCCGCCAGCTGCACCAGCGCGGTGACCACCTCGAAGTCCAGCGAGCGCGGATAGACCTGCCCCACACTGGTGAAACGGCGCGCGAACCCCAGATGAGCGGCCACCCGGCCCTCCAGTTCGGCCAGCTTGCCCCGATCGCCGCCCAGCAGGTCGAGCATGTCCTGAGCGGTGCCGACCGGGCCCTTGATGCCGCGCAGCGGGTAGCGGCCGATCAGCTCCTCCAGCCTGCGGTAGGCCACCAGCAGCTCATCGGCGGCCGAGGCGAACCGCTTGCCCAGCGTGGTCGCCTGCGCCGCCACATTGTGCGAACGGCCCGCCATCACCGTCGCCTCGTGCTCCTCGGCCAGCGTCGCCAGCCGCGCCAGCAACGCCACCACCCGATCGCGCACCAGCAGCAGGCTGTCGCGAATCTGCAACTGCTCGACGTTCTCCGTCAGATCGCGCGAGGTCATGCCCTTGTGCACCTGCTCGTGCCCGGCCAGCGCGTTGAACTCCTCGATCCGCGCCTTCACATCGTGCCGGGTGACCCGCTCACGCGCCGCGATCGACTCCAGATCGACCCGCTCGACGACCTTGTCGTAGTCCTCGACCGCCCCCGCGGGCACCGCAATCCGCAGCTCGGCCTGCGCCCGCAGCACCGCCAGCCACAACCGCCGCTCAGCGACGATCTTGTACTCGGGCGACCACAGGCGGGCCAGCTCCGGCGAGGCATAACGGGCGGCCAGGACATCAGGGATACGCGGCTTGGAAGTCACGTTCGACAAGTGTATTCACCCGCCCGCCGCCACACGGCACCAGGCCACACCGGCGCGCTCACCCCTGATCCGTGACGCACAAGGACCCTTGGATCGCCCAGGGCGAGGTAACGGCCGTCCGGTCAGCTGCCCGGCGGGATGCAGTAGCCCCCGCCGGGCGGCCAACACCTCGACGAAGTCACGCCGGATGGCCGGCGAGATCTTCCCTTCCAGCATCATCGGCACTGTGATCGAGCCGATCGCGGGACTCGGGGACCTGCGGTCCCCGATCGCGCTTCCTCGTCACCGCGACGTAGAGGGTGGGCACCAGCACCAGCGTCAGCAGCGTCGAAGAGATCAACCCGCCGATCACCACGATCGCCAGCGGCTGCGAGATGAACCCGCCCGACCCCGTCACACCCAGCGCCATCGGCGTCAGCGCACAGATCGTGGCCACCGCCGTCATCAGAATCGGCCGCAGCCGGCGCCGGCCACCCTCGATCACCGCCTCGACCACGCCCATGCCCTGCTCGCGATACTGGTTGATCAGGTCGATCAGCACGATCGCATTGGTCACCACGATCCCGATCAGCATCAGCATGCCGATCAGCGCCGGCACGCCCAGCGCCGTGTCCGTGGCCACCAGCAGCCCGACCGCGCCCGTCGCCGCGAACGGGATCGACACCAGCAGGATCAGCGGCTGCACGAAGCTGCGGAACGTCGCCACCATGATCAAGAAAACGATCGCGATCGCCGCCAGCATCGCCAGCCCCAGGTCGGCGAACGCCTCCTCCTGATCGGCCGACGCGCCGCCGATCTCGTACTGGGCTCCCGAAGCCAGCTGCAGCCCGCCCAGCTTCGTCGTCAGCGCCTGCGTCACCGTACCCAGATCACCGGCGTCGGCGACCTTGGCCGAAACCGTCGCCGAGCGCTCACCGTCGATCCTGGTCACCTGCGTCGGCGCGGCCACCTTCTTGACCTCAGCCACCTTCGACAGCTTCACCATCCCGCCCGCCGTGGCCAGCTCCAGGTCCTCGACCGCCTCCACGTCCTGCGGCGCGTCCGCGCCGCGCAGCACCAGGTCGCTGGCCCGGCCGTCCAGGGTGATCTGGCCCAGCGGCGCGCCGCGGAAGGCCTGCGCCACCGCCTGGCCGATCTGCGCCTCCGACAGGCCCCGCTCGGCGGCCTCCTCCCGGTCGACGACGACCTCCACCCGGGGCGCGCTCGCCTCCAGGTTCGAGGCCACATCCCGCAGCCCCGGCACCTCGCCCATCGCCCGGGCGACCGCGCCGGTGGCGCCCTGCAGCGTCTCGATGTCGGGCGCGCGCACGATCACGTCGATCGAGTCGGAGGAGAACCCGCCGCCTCCGCCGCCGCCCACGGTCACCTCGCCGACCCCCGACAGGCCCGCGATCTTATCGCGCAGCTCCTGCTCGACCTTCGCGGTGGCGGCACCCTCCTTGATCGTGACCGAGTACGAGGCCCGGTCCGCGCCGCCGCCACCGCCTTGGAAGCCGTTGCCGCCGCCGCCCACGTTCACCTGGTAGGTCTCCACGCCGTCCAGGCCCGACAGCACACCCTCCACCTGCTTGGCGGCCTTGTCCGTGGTCGCCAGATCGGTGCCGGCCGGCATCCGCTGCGACAGCGAGATCGTGTTCTGCCCCGAGGAGTCCAGGAAGTTGGTCTGCAACCCGCCGACCATCCCCATCGTGCCGACGAACACCGCCACCCCGATGAGCACCGTCACCACCTTGAACCGCGTCGCGAACCGCAGCACCGGCAGATAGGCCCGCTGCAACGGCGAGCGCAACTCCTTGGCCTCGGCCTCCTCCCGCTGCTTGCGCGCCTGCTCCGGCGTCAGCTCCGGTGCCTTCAAGAACCAGTACGCCAGCACCGGAACCACCGTCAGCGACACCACCAGCGACGCCATCAGCGCCACCGCCACCGTGATCGCGAACGGGCCGAACAGCTCGCCCACCATGCCGCCCACCACGGCGATCGGCGCGAACACCGCCACCGTCGTCAGCGTCGAGGCCGTCACCGCCCCCGACACCTCCCGCACCGCCGTCAAGATCGCCTGGAGTTTCGCCGCGCCGTACCCGAGATGCCGCTTGATGTTCTCCAGCACCACGATCGAGTCGTCCACGACCCGGCCCACCGCGATCGTCAGCGCGCCCAGCGTCAGCATGTTCAGCGAATAGTCGCCCGCCCACAACACGATCAGCGCGATCACCACCGACAGCGGGATCGACACCGCCGTCACCACCGTCGAACGCACCGACAACAGGAACACCAGGATGACCAGCACCGCGAACGCCAGCCCCAGCAACCCCTCGGTGGTCAGGCTCTCGATCGACTCCTCCACGTACGGCGCCTGGTCGAACACCACCGACACCGCCGTGTCCGACGAATCACCCAGCGCCCTGGTCAGCTGGGGCAGCTTCGCCCTGATCGCGTGCGAGATCGTCACCGCGTTGCCGTCGGCCGCCATCGTCACCGACACGCCCAGGCTCGACTTGCCGTCGGTGCGGGTGATCGTGGCCGGCTCGGCCAGCCCGCGCGTGATCTTCGCCACGTCGCCCAGCTTGACCGGCTTGAGCGGCTTGGGCTTGACCACCTGCTGCGGCAGCCCGCCCTGGCCCGGCCGGACCTGCGCCGTCGAAGGCGGGACGGCTTGCGGCTGCGGCTGCGTAGGCGTGAGGTAGAGGTCCTTCAGCTTCTCCACCGAGTCGACCCGCGCGCCCACCTGCACCGTCAGCGACTGACCCGCGTCGGTCAGCGTGCCGGCCGGGATCGGCGTGCCGTTCGCCTTGAGCACGTCGGGGATCTGCGACGCCGACACCCCGGCTTCCTTCATCTCCTCGGCGTCCGGCTCGATCGTGACGACCTCGTCGCGGGTGCCGGTGACCGACACCTCGCGTACGCCCTCCACGCCCTGCAGCTCCGGCACCATGATCCGGCGCAGCTTGTCGGCCATCGCCCGCTCGTCGCCGCCGTCGCCCACCGCCAGCACCAGCACCGGAATATCGTCGGTGTTGCCGGCCGCCACCTGCGGATCGACACCGGCCGGCAGCGTCACCCGGTCGATGGCCTGCTGCATCTTGTTCAGCGACGACTCGACGTCGGTGCCGTACTCGAAGGCCACCTGGATCTGCGCCAGGCCCTCCTTCGACGTCGAGGTCGTCTGTTCCAGGCCGGCCAGCCCCTGAAAGGAGTCCTCGATCGGCTTGGTGACCTGGTCCTCGACGATCTCGGGCGAGGCACCGGGATAGGAGGCGACCACGAATGCGCCGGGAAAGGCCAGCGAGGGCAGCAACTGCTGTTTCAGCTGCGGAATCGTGAACACGCCGAACGCGCTCAGCACGACCGTGACCAAGATCACAAGGCTGCGGTTGACCAGGCTCAACCTGGCTAAAGCGGTCATGGGCTCCCCTCCAAAGAGTTCGCCCCAGACTAACACTTCGCCTCATACGAATATTTAGACCGTGCAGGCTTTCCTGATAGCCTTCTCAGGAAACGAGAGGTGAGTGTGAACGACGAACGCGAGGACCTGATCCAACGGATCACCGAAACCCAGCGCGGCCTGGGACGGCACTTCAGCCTCCAGCACTCCCCCCTCTTCGCCTCCAACCTCACCATGCGCCAGCTCAAGGTCCTCATGCTCCTGGCCGGAGGCGGCTCCGCCTCCGGCCAGGACCTGGCCCACCACCTCGGCGTCGGCCTCGGCACCGTCACCGGCATCGTCGACCGCCTCGTCGCCCAGGACCTCGTCAGCCGGCACGAGGACCCCCACGACCGGCGCGTGCGCCGCATCGAGCTCACCCCCGCCGGCGCCGCCCTCATGGAAGAGATCCACTACGCCGGCCTGGAGCACCTGCGCCGCATCGTGTCCCACCTCGACACCGAGACCCTGCGCGCCCTCGACCACGTCACCCGCGCCATCCGCGCCGTCGCGGACAAGCTCGACCAGGACTGACCCCGGGCCTCGTTGGAGGTGGTTTTTCGCCTATCGACGAAAAACCACCTCCAGATCCACCGCCTTTACATTGTAGATCTCTAGTTGGGTTCGCCCTCGTAGACCGTGGCCCAGGTGGCGGCCACCTCATGGCCGTCATCGTCTGACGGAGGGCGACGTCGAAGACTGCAACACCGCGGGCGTTCTTGGCGACCCGACCGCTTTGATCTTGGCTACTTGACCTGTCGTTAACGAAGCTGTCACCAGGTACACGCGAGCGCGTTTGCCCTGGCCATTAGGCCCTTTGCGGAGGCTGTGACTTGGATTGCTTGATGACGTGATTTTGGGATCGTTATTTGTCGTGGTCGAACTGAGTGCAGGACGTCGTCGTCGATTGAGTCGGGTCTCGAGTGGGTCAGCTGCCTTGACCGGGTCGCGGCGTGTCGGTTTGGCTCGCGGTGGGGGGTTGCGCCGTGGTGACAGACGACCGGACTCCGGCATGGTTGTCAGATAATCGCCCGTTATCTGACAATCAGGGGTGTCGCTCCTGGGGAAACACTCCGCCCGGCGGCGTCCCTCTCCTGCGTGTTATCTGACAACCGAGGAGTCCGCCGACGACGAGCCCCACGCTCACCGCCGTCACCGCTCCGGCCGGGATGCCGACCGCGGCGGCGCTGGCCGAGTACCTGCGGTGGCTGGCCAGCCACCGCGGCCGCTCCGGCCGTCTCTCCTCATCGGAAACCATGCGCGCCTACACCTGCGCACTGCCGGTCGCCTTTGCCAGGCATCGCGAACGTGAGCCAGCTGGAGGACAGGCCCGGCCGGGACCGGCTGCACCTCAACATCCGCACCGCCTGGGGGCATCGCGCCCCGGCGACGTTCAACGCCAAACGCGCGGCGCGCCAGACGAAGGCGGCGTCGACGCCGCCTCCGGGGGCGGTGAACGGGGTGGCCGACAGCCCCCACCGCTCCCGGACCGCCGACCGCGCCGACAGGGTCCCCCCGGCGAAGCGGGCGTAGGTGTCGTCGAAGAAGAAGTACGTCGCGCCGTCCAGGGCGGTGAAGGCGGCGCGCAGGGTGTCGGGGGCGTCCAGGTCGGCGCCGAGACCCGGCCACAGCCGCGCGATCGGGCGTTCGGCCGACCAGCGGCCGGTCCCGTCGTTGAACGACACGCAGCGCTCGCCGCTCAGCAGCAGCATGGTCTCGCCCTCGAACAGGACGGCGGCGGGGAAGGGGAAGCCGTCGGGCGCGTCGAAGAAGCCGTCGTCGGTGACGGCCGGGTAGCCGTCGTCCGGCGCGTCGTAGCCGTCGCCGGAGTAGACGACGTAGCGGATCGACCCGTCGTCGCCGGGGTGCTCGAACAGGAACGTCCGCTCGCCCTTCACGTAGGCGAGCGCCACGCTAGTCAGGCCCGCCCAGTGCTCCTCGATCGAGCGCGGCACCCCGTCGATCGTCTGGCCGGCGTCGGCGTAGACGACGAACTGGTCGCCGGAGAACAGGTAGGTGCGGCCGTCGAGGCCGACGAACGCCGCGTCGACCGCGTCGTCCTCGTAGATGGTGTTGCGGACCCGGCCCCACTCCTCGGCGAGCGGGTAGGAGCGGTTCAGCTGGGTGTTGAAGCAGCGCTCGCCCCGGAACAGGTAGGTGTTGCCGTCGGCGCCGGACAGGACGGAGTCGAGGTAGGTCCGAAACTCCTCCGGGACCGTCCGCAGGGTGCGCGGGCGGAACGGCGTGGCCGTCACCTCCCTGCCCTCGAACGCCGAACGCTTGTGCCAGTCGCCGTAGTAGCCGCCGGTGATGATCGAGCCGTCCTCGATGAACGCGCACTTCACGTCGCTGAGCGGCACATCGGTGTAGCGGCGCTGGAGCGCGGTGGACACCGCGTGGCAGACGCCGTCGCGGAACAGGTAGGCGGTGCGCCGGTCGGAGTAGGCCGCATCGACGCGGTCCAGGCTCACCTCCAGCGCCGACAGGCCGGGCTCGTCCGCCAGGTCGGCGACCGGTCTGGGGTAGCCGAGTTGCACGGTGGTGAGGTCGTCGCCGTAGCGGACGTACTGGTCGCCGGAGAACAGGTAGGTGTAGGTGCGCGGCACGTCGAGGCCGTCGACGTTCTCGGTGACGTCCAGGACCAGAGCGGCGTCGACCGTGCCGGTGCGTTGCAGGTTGTTGGAGACGTGGCCCCAAAAACCCGCGACGTTGGCCGGGTAACGGTCGTCGAGGCGAGTGTAGTCGGCGGTGGAGTACCGGATGAACTGGCCGCCGGCGAATAAATAGGTGCGGCCGTCCTCGTCGACGAAGGCCGCGTCGACCATGTCGAACGGGATGCTGTCCCAGTACTCGCGCAGGTACATCGGCTGCGACCACCAGCGGCGGCGGGCGTCGGAATGCATGAACCGGCCGCCGGAGAACAGGTAGACGCGACCGTCGGTCCCAGGTGAAGCATGTCTTCGGGCAGGTTCCACCAGTTGTCCGACAGCGGCTTGGGGTAGCCGGCGTCGGGTGTCCGGTAGTCCTTGGTGAAGTAGCGGACGTAGTAGCGGTCCCCTGTGCCGAAGACCTTGAGCCGCAGGCCCTCGCGCCGGACGGTCAGCACGAGGCCCTCGCCGGTGGTGAGCCGCCATTGCGGCGCGGCGCCCGTCACCCCGGTGAGGGTGAGGCCGTGCTCGCGCAGGACGGCCTGCGCCGCGGGCGTGACCCGGCCGGCGTCCAGATCGGGCTGGTGCTCGGCCGGCAGGTCGAACAGCAGGCCGCCGACGCCGCCGAGCGCCTGCTCAGCCGCCTGGACCAAGCCGCACGACGCATCGGCGCCGACGGCACCCGTGAGCGCCGCCACCGCGCCTACGCCATCGAACGAGCCGCCTGGGCCTGGTGGCTGGCCGAACACGAGTGGATGCGCACCCGCGGCAAACCCCGCAAAGGCCAGCGGCACATACCCGGGCAACGCCGCCTCATCCTCGCCGGTGCCCCCGCTCACGCCAACCGCGACCGCTATCCTCGCGACCGCCACGGCCGGGCCGACCACCGCGCCGCCCGAGCCCACCTGCTGGCCACCCACACGACGGCCGCCTGACCCGCTCGCCGAGTTCGGGGACGATACGAATTCCGGCGAGCGCCGGGCACTCGAAGGCTCCCACCTGCCAATTCCTGCGGTTATCTTTGGTGGCTCTCAGTCGTGCAGCAAGTACTTCAAGTAGTGTGAGCGGCTACTTGACGCACAGTACCTGGGGGTCCGTACGGCATGTTGGGCAGGTCGGCGGTGTGGCGTCCCGCTCGAGGTAGCGGATCGCCACGCGGGCGCCATGGGTGGCGAGCACCCGGCTGATCGCCGTGCCGATGCCGCCCGCCCCTGCGGCGGCCAGGACGTTCTGGCCGGCCAGGCCGGGGTCGATCGCGTCAGGAGACCTTGGACGAGGCTGCCGCCCAGGTGTTGCAGGAGGCCGGGTCGGCGGTGCGGAAACCGGCCTTGACCCATCGCTTGCGGTTGGCGGCCTTGCCGTACTCGGCGGAGTCGCGGTAGAAGGACGACGCGACCCTCTCCCAGTCCCGCGCGGTCTTGCCCGGCAGCGGCCAGACGCTCTTGGTGAAGGCCGCGCCCAGGCATTCGACCTGCTGGTACATGCGCCGCCCCTGCTCGAGGTGCTCGGCCTTGCTGCCGGCTCTGAGGTCCTCGCCGGCGTCGTAGAGACCGGCCTGCTTCTGCACGTGGTAACCGTACGTGACGGCGATCGTGTTGAAGAGATCGAGGCCGGTAATTGGCCCGAGGAGCCAGTACTTGCCGATCTTGAAGGACAGCGTGCGGTCCCAGTCGCAGTACCACACCGTGGACGACTGGATCGTCTCGCCGTCCTCGGACGCGCAGTAGTTCTTGGGCAGGCGGGTCACGTACCGCACCTTGACCGGCTCATAGGGCAGGCCGGCCTTCTTCAGGTGCTGTCCCCACGTGTTCTCCAGGCAGCGCAGGGCCTCGTTGATGTAGGTACGGGCCTCGGCGGGCGTCATGGGCTCGTCCGGCAGGTCGTTACAGGTCGTGGTGGGCAGCGGCCCGGCCTGGTACAACGCGTTCTTGACGAGCACGGGGTTCTTCACGGGATACGCCGAGGCGTGCGCGGCCGCCGTGACGGTCAAGGGGGTGAGGAGGGCGCAGGCGAGTGCCGCGATCTTGAGGGGCTTCACGATGGGTGAGAATAGGGCTTGCGGGGTTGGAGCGCCATATCGGTACCGGCCTGGAGCTGGAGCCATTGATCCGCGACGCACGCCGCCCGCCGGACGAAACGGCTAAGCCCTCACCGGTGGACCATCGGCTCAGGATCGTTCTCGTGCGGGCTTTCCACATCTGACCCATGCGGATCTGCCGCGATCCGGGCGCTAGCCCACGTCCACCGATTACTCATCGTGAGTAGCGGACCTGGGTCGTCGGGCCGGCCGCCATCGCAGCGTCCCGAATGCTTCGCGCCCCCGACCTCTGCACATTTGGCGTACCCGACTCCGCACCGGAATCCGTACGCCGACACCGGGCTGAGTTCGGTCAACTTGGCCTACGTGAAAGAAGAGATCATCATCCTCTGACCTGCTGGAAGGGTCCGACAACCCTAGATAACGATGGGATCACCCGAAGGGGAGCGGAGGGGTCCGGAATCCCCGTGCAACGCAAGCTCAGTTGGTTGCCGTACGTCGGGCCTGCCGCCGCCGTTCGGGCGTGGACACCAGCACGGCGGCGGCGCCGGCGCCGCGCTTCGGTGGGTGCCCGGTGGTGCGGGATGTCCCGGCGGCAGCAGCGTGGACTCATCCCCTGGCGTCCCGACCGAAACCCGCACACTTTGCTCCGTTCCGCGTGCTCGGGCAAGCGCCACGCCGCGATCCACCGCTGACCTGCACGAAGATCCAGAGCGTCACAAGATGTTACGGTAACCCCGGCTCACCGGTCCGTTCCTACTCGGAGGCCAACACCCCGAAGACAGGTAGAGCGGCGCTACGCCTCGTACACCCGGGTCAGCAGCTCCATCAGCTGTTGGCCTTCCGCCGCGCTGAGCGGCGCCAGCAGCTCGGCGTTGGCCCGCTCCGCCAGCTCCGCGCACCGCTCCAGGGTCCGCACGCCCGCCGGGGTCACCGTCACTGCGTTCTTGCGGCGGTCCCGCGGATCGGGTTCCCGCGCCGCCAGCCCGGCTTCCTCCAGGTGGTTGAGCAGGAGGACCACGTCCTTCGCGTCGAACCCCAGTCGGCGCACCAAATCCGCCTGGGCGACAGGCCCGTACTCGGACACTGCCGCGAGCACGGCGTGATGCGGCAGCTTCAGCCCTTCCTCGGCGAATGCCTCAGCGACCAGGCTCCGGCCGCGCGCCGCTACCCGACCGGTCAGCCAGCTTGGCAGTGACTGGATGTGTGCCAGGGCACGCAGGCGTTCGGTGCGAGTCATGGAAGCAGGCTATCCCGAAGTCATTGGACTTCCCAATGACCTTCCTCTACGCTGACAATCCATTGGAAATTCCAACGATTTTGAGCCTGTGTCACACCCGGAGGTGTCCATGCGTCGTGTGCGCTATGAGGTCAACGGCGGCCCCGAGGTTCTCTTCGCCGAGGAGGTCCCCGTTCCAGAGCCCGGCCCGGGTGAACTGCTCGTACGTACCGAAGCGGTCGGAGTCACGCTCCCCGTCGTACGAAAGGTGCGCGAGGGCACCGAGCCCGGCCCGCTCGGCGGCGAGGTAGCAGGCGCCGTCGCCGCCGTCGGTGAAGGCGTCACCAGTTTTGCCGTGGGCGACCGCGTCACCGGTCTCTGCTTCTCCCACGCCTATGCCGAACTGACCCTCATCCACCACGCGATGGCCTCCCGCATTCCCGACCGGGCGACCGCCGTCGATGCCGTGGCCCTGGTCCGCAGCGGCCTGGTGGCGCGCGGCGCCTACGAGGCCGGCCGCCCCCGCCCCAGCGACGCCGTCCTGGTTACCGCAGCGGCCAGTGCGGTCGGCACCCTCGCCTTGCAGTACGCGAAGGCAGGCGGAGCCTCCCGCGTAGTCGCGGCCATCAGCAGCGCGGACAAGGCGGAGTTCGTTCGCGCCCTCGGCGCCGACGAGGTCGTGCTCTACGGGGACGAGTCCTGGGGCGATCCCGCTGACATCGTCATCGACGGGGTCGGCGGAGAACTCCTCAGCCCCGCGGTGCGCGCCCTGGCCCCCGGCGGCCGACTGGTCGCCTTCAGCTCGGGGGGCGGCACAATCGACGCGTACGAGCTACTGGTCCGGGGCGCCTCGGTCATCGGCTTCCAGATGGCGGCCATCGCACGGGGCAAGCCCGAAGTGTACGCGCGCTGGCTCGACGAGCTGTGGCAACTGCACCGCAACCGCACGCTGCGCCCCCACGTATTCGCTGAAATCCCGCTCGCCGAAGCAGCGCGCGCCCACGAGATCATCGAGTCCCGCCGCAACCTCGGCAAGGTCGTCCTGGTCCCCGAGAGGGTCCCGGTAGTAACGGCGAAGAAAACAACGGATACGCAGGTCAGCAACCAGTCTTCCAGGATGTGATCCAAGGTCTTCACGGGTGCTCCGACCTGCGTATCCGTCGAAAATTTCCCCAGTACTACCAGGACCCCTAGAAAGCCCAGAGTTCCCGCGAACCCAAGGGTCGACGTCGAACGGTTGGGGTGGTCTGGGTGGTTATGCACCCTTGGGTTCGTCGGAACCGGGGACCGTGTACGGCCAAAACGGTCCCAGCGGCGCCGGGCAGCGCCCTGGACGCAGCGACGGCGGCCGGTGTGCCTGAGCTGATGTACTGAGCCGCCCCCGCGTGAGCAGGTGTTCTCTGTCGGGGCGATACTCGGCACTGGACCGAGATGCCCAGGCCAGGGCCGGCACGCGACTCCTCGGCTTCATCGCTACTGCAAAAACCTCAGCGACAAGGCCCTCCGCTCCCGAACCTGTCCCCAGCCGCCAGGTAGCTAATCAACGGGGGTTGTCCGGGACGGTCCTGGCGAGGCGAAGCGAGATAGGTACGGCTCTTCTCGAGTGAGATCGCGAGTCAGCGTGGAGGTCCGGCGCACGATCAAGAAGCACGGTGCGCCGGTACCGAAACCGACCGCGCGCCTCGAGCGCAAGAAGGCCCAGGCCTGCCAGTCCCCGGCCGACGCCGCATCTCTGAGATCACGTCAGGTGGCCTCGGGCGGGGTGAACTGTGCGGCGAACGGACTGATCGGCTCAAATGCTTCAACAGCCCCGCCCGCTACGTCTGCAACCCTGGGCTTATACACGCAGCTTTGCCAGGCGGTCGGCGGCCTCATGGGGTGTCATGTCGGCGCCCCGCTGGTAGGCGGTGTCGTAGTCGGTACGCCCGAGCCGTTCCGCGAGCACCTCCGCGAGGCGGCGCAGTTCGGTGTCGCCGTGGTCGAAGGTGCCGCGGATCGCCTGGCTCAGGCCGAGCGCGGTGGTCGCGCCGGCCGGATCGCCCTCCAGGAACAGCAGCCTTGCCAGGAGGTGAGCGGCCGAGGGGGCGTCCATGTTCTGCTGTGCTACTTGGACGGCGCGGGGCAGTAGTTCGCGTGCGCGTACGGTGTCCCCGGCGGCGAGCAGATTGGCCACCCGGGCAGGGAGCACCCGATCGGCGGTGATCCCGGGCGACAGGGTCAGCTCGCGGGTGAGCGTCTGTATGCGATCGAGCTCTTGATCGGCGCGTTCGACCTCGCCGGCGCGGCGGTACAGCTCTGCCGAGGCGCCAAGGACCTCGATCTCCAGCACCGGCTGGCCACGCCGCCAGGCGACTCGTTCGGCGGTTGCGATGTCGTGCCTGGCGCCTGTCAGGTCGCCGGCGCGCATGCGTTCAGTGGCCAGCCCGAGCCGGGTGGAGACCTCATCTTGCGAGCCGAGGTCGCTGGCGATGGCGATGCTGTGCTCGTAGGCGGTGATCGCCTGGTCGTGGTCTCCGGCGATGGCGTGGATCTGCGCCAGGCCGTACAGCGCCTTGGCCGCCCACCACCGATCGCCCGTCTCCTCGAACAGGCGCAGTGCCGTGGTCATCGCGGTCGCGGAGCTCTCCCGGTCGCCCTGTTCGCGATGGCGCATGGCTTCGATCATGAAGGTGCAGGCGATCGCCCAGCGGTCCGAGCCGCCGCGTACCCGGGCGATCTCCTGATCGAGCAGCTCATCCAGCCCGACTACGGCCGCCATCACCAGCACGATCGTCAGCAGCATCGGATAGCGGCGCAGCGCGCCCGTGCGCGCGCAGTCGTCGATGAGCGCGCGCAGCCGCTCGGGGTCGGTGATCGGCCCGCCCTCGACGCCCACCAGGTGGATCGCGGTGAACGCGGCCCGGGCGTCCGCGGGCAGCGCGTCGCCGAACTCGGCTACCTTGGCGACGTAGGCGTCGGCCCGAGCGTCGTAGCGGAGCATGACCCAGTACCAGTACAGCGGTCCGAGAATCCGGGCGGCGGCCGAGGCGTCGCCGCTGTCGATGGCCGTTTGCAGGGCGTATGTCAGGTTGTCGTATTCGGCCTGGAACACCCACAGCGACTCCGCCTGCTTGTCCGAGCGCAACAGCGGCTCGTGTGCTTCGGCCAGGTCGGCGAAGTGCCGTGTGAGCCTGTGCAGGACGGCTTCGCGTTCCCCCGTGAGCCGGAGTTTGTCCGCCGCGTGGGCCCGGATGGTTTCCAGCATCCGGTATCCGTCGCCGGCCCGCTCCACGATGGACTTGTCGACCAGAGAGCCCAGGAGGTAGACGACTTCGTCCGGGGAAAGCGCCCCCTCCGAATCGGCGCAAACTGCCTCGATCACGGCGACACCCGTCTGCGCCGGAAATATCGATATCCGAGCGGCCAGTGTGCGCTCTTGTGAGGTGAGGAGGTCCCAGCTCCATTCGATGACCGCAAGGAGGGTCTGCTGGCGGGGCTGGGCGGTCCGGTTGCCGGTGCTGAGCAGCCGGAACCGGTCATCCAGCCGCCGGGCGATCTGCTCGGCGCTCATGGTCCGCAGGCGCGCTGCGGCCAGCTCCAGTGCCAGCGGCAGTCCGTCCAACCGGCGCACGATGTCCACGACCGGTCGTGCGGTGGGCGCATCCAGTGCGAAGCCGGGCCGTACGGCTGCCGCCCGATCGAGGAACAGCCGCACCGCGGCCGATGCGGAGGCACGAACGGGATCCGCGTGCGCCGGAGGGAGGTCGAGCGGACCCAGGCGGCACAACGTCTCCCCCATGACCTCCAGCGGCTCCCGGCTCGTGGCCAGGATGATCAGGTCCGGCCGGCGCTCCAGCAGATGCCCGGCGAACTCCGCGACGGCTCCGGAGATCTGTTCGCAGTTGTCCAGCACCAGCACGCCCTCACCACCAGCGAGCAGGTTGACCACCCGCTCCAGCGGCGTGCCAGACGGCTGGGCATCGGCGACGCTGAGCGTGCCCAGCACCGCCTCCGGCAGCCCGTCGGCCGTGTCCACCGCGGCCAGGGAAACGAGCCAGACCCGGCCGCGCTGATGGGCCCGATGCCGGCTCACCGCCTCCACGGCCAGCCGGGTCTTGCCCACTCCTCCCGGGCCCACGACGGTGACCAGCCGGGAGGTCTCCAGCAAGCCGGTCAGCAACCTTAACTCTTCCTCCCGGCCGACGAAGCTGGTCAGCCGGGCCGGCAGACGTCCTCGTACCGCCTGCGGTCGAGCTTGTTCCGCCTGGAGGGTCTCCCGCTCACCCCGAAGCACGGCGAGGTGCGCCTTACGCAGCTCCTCGGAGGGGTCGACGCCAAGCTCCTCGGCAAGCGTCTCGCGGACCTTCTCGAACACGGCCAGCGCATCGGACTGGCGGCCCACCGCATGCAACGCCCGCATCCGCAGCCCGGCCAGCCGTTCCCGCAACGGATGGGCCGCGGCCGCCGCCTCCACATCCGCCAGGATCTCGCCGTGGTGGCCAAGCCGCAGCTCCGCCTCGAAGCGGTCTTCGACGGCCCCGACGCGCAGCTCGTCCAGGCGCGCGCCAGCCGTTCCGGCAAACGGGATGTCGCGCACGTCGGCCAGCGCCTCTCCCCGCCACAGCGCCAGCGCCTCCTCCAGCAGCGAGGCCGCCCGCTGCACGTCGCCTGCGGCCAGTTCGCGCCTGCCTCGCCTTGCCAGCTCCTCGAACCGGGCCGCGTTGACCTGCTCGGCGCGTACGTGCAGGCGATATCCGCCGGCCACCCTCTCCACCACCCCGGCCTCGCCCAGGGCCTTGCGCAGCCGATGTACCAGCGCGTGCAACGCGTTGACGGTGTCGCCGGACGCGCGTTCGCCCCACAGGGCGTCGAGCAGCGCATCGACGGACACCACTTCGCCCGCGGCCAGAGCCAGCCTGGCCAGCAGCGCGCGAACCCTGGTGCCGCCCAGGTCGATCGGCGCGCCATCGTCGGCATACGCCAGAACCGGCCCCAACACCTCAATGCGCATGCTCGCCAGGTTACCGATCAAGCACTGCCTTACAGCCGGCCGGTGTGGCTAGAAGCGGGATATAAGCCGCCTGTCAGAGCTGCCGGACATCGTTGAAAACATCGGAGGAACCACCCGGAAGGCAGTGCGATGGCAATGAATGAGAACGTCCAGCAGGTACTCGACTGGACGGTGGCCGAGATCGACATTCCCGGCATCGTCGCCGAGGTCAAGGACGGTGATCGGACCTGGTTCGGCACCGCCGGCGTGGCCGACATCAAGACCGGTTCCCCGCGCGTGCCGGGCGAGTACTTTCACGCCGGCAGCAGCGGCAAGGCCTTCACCGCCGCGACGCTTCTGGCCTTGGAGGCCGAGGGCAGCCTCAGCCTCGACGACACGGTCAACGCCCACCTGCCCGGCGTGCTGGACGCAGGCGGCTACGACGGCGACAAGATCACCATCAGGCACCTGCTCAGCAACACCAGCGGCCTGTTCGCCACCGGCCTGGCCCCGGAGGTCAGCCACCGCTACGCCACCCGCTCCGGGTTCGACCGGCATCGCTTCGACACCTTCAGCACCGAGGAACTGCTGCGGGTGGCGGTGTCCCAGCCGCCGGTCGGTGCGCCCGGCGAACGCTTCGAGTACGCCAACGGCGGCTTCTACATCGCCGGCGCGATCATCGAGAAGGTCACCGGCAACAGCTACGCCGACGAGGTCGACCGACGGGTCGTCCAGCCGCTCGGCCTGACCCACACCCGCGTGCGCCCCACCACCGAGACCGGATACCCCACTCCGCACCCGCGAGGCTACTCCAACCTGTTCTTCAAGGACGGCGCCGACCCAGCCACGCTCACCCCGGCGAACTGGCAATCACTGATGGAGGAGCCCGGCCTGCCGCCCCTGGACGTCACCGAGCTCAACTCCTCCCTGGGCTACGCGGCCGGCAACGTCGTCTCCACTACGACGGACATGATCCGCTTCTTCAACGCGATGACCACCGGCAGCCTGCTGCCGCCCGCACAGCACCGGCAGATGTGGACCACCGTCTCCACCGAGGGCAGCTACTGGATGCCGCACACCCGCTACGGCCTGGGCCTGTTCGAGTTCGACGAGCAGGCGACCGGCGGCCGGACGCTGCGCGGCATCGGCGGCAGCTTCTGGGGCTCCTATTTCTTCGCGGTCGGCACCCCCGACGGCCGGCACACCGTCGCCGTGCACACCAACACCGAGTGGAAGTCCTGGGACCCCATGTTCAAAGTCATCGAAGCGGAGTTCGGCGTTTCCATCGGTGCGTAAGCACGCCGCCCGCCACCGACCCCCGCTGAAAGTGAACCACCCATGGATACCTTTGACACACCGGAGCCGATCGTCGCCGCCTTGTCATTCACCGTGGCCACGTCCGGGGGCCCGGCTGCCCTCACCACCGCCCACGGCCAGATCAAGGTCGGCGAGAGCATCGGCGCCACCGTGATCGGCAACGGCGCCGGGAACGTCACGGTGGACCGGGCAGAAGACGGCCTGCGCGTGACCGTCGAGCAAGGCGCCGTCAAGGTCGGCGCGATGACGCGCGGACGCGCCGATCTGGACGTCGGCACCGGGACGATCAACGTCGGAATCCCGAACGGCACCGCCGTACTGGCGGACGCCAAGACCGCGCTCGGCAGGGTCCACGACAACCTGGGCGACGACTCCGAGGTCTCCGACGGCAACACCGTCGAGCTCCACGCCCACGTCACCCAGGGCGACATCCTGCTCCACCGTGTCACCAGCTGACTCACGTATTCCCCTACACCAACACTCCACCTGTATGAATGGCGATCGACCCATGACCAAGATCCTCCGCACCACCACCACCTGCCTGCTCGCCGCCGCAGTCGCCGTGACCGTAAGCACGTCGTCGGCGGCGGCCGGCGACCACGCCGACCGCACCGACGACCACGCCCGGCTCCAGCAGGTGCTTGACCGAGCCGTGGCCGACGGCATGCCTGGCGCCATGGCTGAAGTCCGTGACGGCCGCAGGTCATGGTTCGGTACGGCAGGCGTGGCTGACACCGACACCGGCCTCAAGCGCCGCCGGCAGGAGCACTTCCGGGCCGGCAGCACCACCAAGACGTTCGTCGCGGTCGTGGTGTTGAAGCTGGCGGCCGAGGGCCGGCTGAGCCTCGACGACACCGTGGACAAGTGGCTGCCTGGCGTGGTGCAGGGCAACGGCCACGACGGCAGCAAGATCACCATCAGGCAACTGCTCAACCACACCAGCGGCATCTTCCCCTACACCTCGGATGCGGACCTGGCGACCGAACAGTGGAGCACCGCCTTCCTCAAGACCCGTTTCACCAGCTACCGTCCCGAGCAACTGGTGAAGACAGCCATGCGTAACCCGCCCTCCTTCGCGCCTGGTAAGGGGTGGGGCTACTCCAACACCAACTACACGCTCGCCGGGATGATCATCGAGAAGGTCACCGGCAGGTCCTACGCCCAGGAGATCACACGGCGCATCATCCGCCCGCTCGGCCTGACTAGAACGTATCTGCCGGGCGAAGGCACGAAGCTGCGCCGTCCGCACGCGCAGCACTACGTCAAGTTCCTGGTCGGCGAGGACACCACCACCCCCTACGACCTCACCGGCATGAACGCCTCCTGGGCCGGGGCAGCCGGCAGCATCGTCTCGACCATGAGCGACCTGCACACCTTCTATCGGGCAGTGCTGAGCGGCCGCTTGCTGCCGCCCGCGCAGCAAAAGGAGATGTTCACCACCGTCTCCACCAAGGGCGTGCAGTGGATCGACAACACCGCCTACGGGCTCGGCGTCTTCTCCCAGAAGCTGTCCTGCGGCGTGACGGTCTGGGGCAACGGCGGCAGGATCCACGGCTCCTGGACGTACGCGATGGGCACCCGAGACGGCAAGCACATGGTCGCCACCAACATCAACGGCGACTGGGGCAACCCGATCAGCATCCTCACCAAGGAAATGGAAGCGGAGATGTGCCCGCCGACTTCCCGATAACCGCTCGATATCACCTGCTCATCCGGTCTCGCGAGTGCGAGGCCGGATGAGCTCGCGAACCGCATGCAGCTCGGTGCACCCTCTTCCCGGCCATGCCGAACTTGGAGAGCACCGGCGGCACGCAGGTGGGCATCTCCGCGGCGGCGAAGGACAATCACGCCATCGAGGCAAAGAACCGACGCGCTCACCTTCACCACCGCGCCCCTGATGCAAGACGTCGAGGCCGTCGGCCCGGTCCACGTCCCCCTGCACACACGATCCGCCACCCCGCATGCCGACGACTTCGCCAGGCTGCGCGACGTGGACACGCGCGGCCGTTCCGTCAACGTGTACGACGGCATCGCTCGGCTGCGCGAACCGGGCAGCATCCGGGCCGTGGAGGTCACCCTGTGGCCGATGGCTCACCGGCTCCGACGCGGCCACCGCATCCGGCTGCAGGTATCCAGAGGCGCCCATCCGTGTTTCGGCCGTAACCCGGGAACCGGCGAGCCGCTCGCGACGACCGGGACGGACCAGCTCGCCTCGGAGCACGAGATCTTCCACGACTCCGACCATCGCTCAGCCGTCTGGCTGCCCCTCACGAAGGAAACCCCATGAAGCTTCTCGTTCTCGGTGGTACGCACCACGTCGGCCGTGCCGTCGTCGAAGCCGCACTGCAGCGCGGCGACGAGGTGAGCACCCTCAACCGAGGCATCAGCCGCCCACCGGCCCCCCCCCGGGAGTCCGGGCGCGCGCATCGCCGACCGCACCGACACGGCATCGGTGAAGGCCGCACTCGGCGACGGCGAATGGGACGCCGTGACAATGACCTGGATCACGGTCCCGACATCGTCGGGCCTCCTTTCTTGTGACCACTCACAACGTGCGACCTCATGTCACAACCAACCATGTCCCAGTCCCAAAGGGCGCTTGATGGCGTTGTGGCACCTTCTCGGGGTGGCGGAATTGGTTCTAATCCCGACACCCTTCCGGGCTCGAGTGAGTCACGGCCGGCGGCTCAGCCCCGCGGCGCGAACATGATCACCAGGACGCCGGCCAGGCAGACCAGCGCGCCGATGACATCCCAGCGATCGGGCCGGAATCTGTCGATGACCATGCCCCACGCCAGCGATCCGGCGACGAACACCCCACCGTTAGGCATCGGGATCATGGCATGAGCACGGTCCCAGCGCCGGTAAATACGTTGCGGGGTCCAGAACGGGCGGGGCATGCTGGGTCGATCGAGCGGCGGAGAGCGCTGCCTGGACTAAGGAGGGCTGACGGATGGCCATCACTGCGCTGCGGCATGTCCGCATCAGTCCCACCTCTTTGTTCAGGAGCACACCCGTTGTCTTCCGAGTACGAACCCTCTGATAGCTACTCCGACCTCCACTCGCCCCGGTCCGAATTCACCCGTGACGAGTCCCAGCCAGATCCGGCCGCAGCCTTCGTCTTCACGTTCCATTCGGTCGACGAGGAGCTGGGCCCAGATCAGCGGTGGTCCACCTGGCTGGAGGTCGAGCGCGGTTCTCGCGGCCCGGAACCACGCCCCTCGTGGGTTGTGACGGAGCAGGCTGCGATCGACACCGAGCTCGGCGTCCTCAAAACGGGCAAGGAAGCCGACGTCTTCCTGATCGAACGGGCCGTCGAAGCCATCGGCGACAACCCGGCGAAGTCCTCGCTGCTGGCCGCGAAACGGTACCGCTCCGAGGAGCACCGGTCCTTCCACCGCAGCGCGTCGTACGTCGAAGGCCGCCATACCCGCAACAGCCGCGACAGCCGGGCGATGGCGAAGAAGACCTCGCACGGCCGCAGTGTCGCGGCCGGTCAGTGGGCATACGCCGAATGGGACGCCCTCAACCGATTGTGGAAGGCCGGCGTCCCGGTGCCGTATCCCGTGCAGGTGGACGGCACCGAGTTGCTGATGGAGTTCATCGACGACGGCGAGGGCGGTGCCGCGCCCCGGCTCGCCCAGGTCAGGCCGTCGAAGGAGCTGCTCGGTGTGTATTTCGAGCAGCTCCGCGACGGCATGCGTGAACTGGCCCGCGCGGGACTCGCGCACGGCGACCTTTCGCCGTACAACGTCCTCGCGCAGGACGAGCGGATCGTGATGATCGACCTGCCCCAGGTCGTCGACATCGTCGGCAACCCGAAGGGCATGGACTTCCTGATGCGCGACTGCCACAACATGGCCACCTGGTTCACGAACCGTGGGCTCGAGATCGACGAACAGGAGCTGTTTGCCGACCTGCTCACGATGGTGTTCTGATCGCCTTATGCACGACAACACACTCGGACACCGACAGGTCTATCCGGAACCTACAGCGGTGCGGCGAAGTCGGTGACGACCAGTGGCTGACCGAGACCGTGGGCGAGGGGCTGGTGGCAGCCTTTAGTCTGTACCTGGACGGCGCCGCCTGGATCACCCTCCTCCCGGCGAACTGATCAGTGCCCTGAAGGCCGCTGGCTCTCATTCCGGCTCGGGGCCTCGTCGGCTCCTCCTAAGTAGCTCTGCGCAGTGTTCCGATTTCGTCACGCTGCGATCACGTCACAGCGAAGCCCTTTACTACACGGCCTTGCCTTAGGCGAGTGGCTCCGTGGTATCCGGCCACGGAGCCTTCGCGAAAACCCGTTGGCGGACCACAGCGACCGCTGCTACCTTTCTGGAGGCCGTGCGAGAGAACGAGGAGGTGGTACCCGTGAACGCAGTATCGACATGGGTGCTCCCCTCTGGGGTCACGGTCGGGCGATAGGTCGTCCGGGAGCGCCGTTCAAGCGCACTCCCGAAAGGCACGACCTTGCGATTCACTTCTGAACAGCGCCTCGACGACGGCGTCGTCGAACGCGAATTCACCCTCGGTGAGATCCCCGGCATCCTGTGGACGCCCTCATCCGCGTCCGCACCGGTCCCGCTGATCCTGCTCGGCCACCCCCCGCTCGGGCTGCGCAAGATGTACCCCCGGCTGGTGGTGCGGGCCCGGCAGGCCGCGGCGGATGGCTTCGCCGCCGCCACCATCGAGCTCCCCGGGAGCGGTGACCGGCCCCGTTTGGCCGGTGCCGAGCAGGCCGGCGCCGACCTGCGCCGGGCTATGGAGGCCGGCGAGCCGGTCGGTGACGAGATCATCGACGCCCTCATCCTCCCGCTGGTCGACAAGGCGGTCCCGGAATGGCAGGCCACCTTGGACGCCCTCCTGTCGCTGCCCGAGATCGGCGGCCCGGTCGGGTACTCGGGGGGAGTGATCTCCATCGGCATCCGGCTTGCGGTGGTTGAGCCGCGCATCGTGGCCGCCGGCTTCTTCGCCGGGAGTTTCGTGCCTCGCACCATGTTCGAGGAAGCCCGACAGGTCACCATTCCGCTGCATGTCCTGCTGCAGTGGGATGACGAAGGGAACGACAGGCAGGCGGCCCTGGACCTGTTCGACGCCTTCGGCTCCAAGGAGAAAACGCTGCACGCCAACATGGGCGGGCACACCGGTGTCCCGCAGTTCGCAGGGGAGGATGCGGCCGGGTTCTTCGCCCGGCATCTGCGCTAGCCGCAGGCCAGGGCCCGCCGCCAGGCCAGCAGCAGGGGGTAGGCGGCGCCGGCCAGCACGCCGCTCATCGAGGACAAGCCTCGGCCCTCCTCGATAGCGGTGGCCCGCAGATACACAACCGCCCCGACCGGCCGGTACCGGCCGGTCGGGGCGGCGGGCTACTTGCTCATCAGAGAGGAAATCCACAGGCATGAGCAGGAACGCTAGGGCGCTCGGCCAGGGCAAACAGCCGTCGTCACCGAATCGTCGTCAAGATCGACTCTCTAGCGCCAAAACTCCGGTCCGATCCTCCCCGGAGACCACCTTGCTGGGGCTCAGCATCCACGATGTGATCACGAATCGCAATCGTGATCACACACAGCTACGTTGGGGCTGGAGCCAGCTTCGGGAGCGGAGGGCCGTCGAGGTGACGCGCCAGTCTGGTTCGACCCGGTACCCGGGCTTGCGCAGGTCGCCGGAGTACCGGGCGAGCTCCTGCGCGGACGCCTCGGCGTCGTCGGCGCACGCGACCTGGAACGGCCTTCCGTCGCCGGCGCCCTCGACGACGAACCTGCCGTGGCGCTCGCTGAACTCCCGACGCCCCGCCTTGCGCAACACCGTCCGGATGACCTCAGCGTCGCGGTCTCGCGCCGTCCACAACGGGCGACCGCTCGCGCCGTACCGGGGGTTGAACAGCATGGTCATCTGGTCCATGACCATCGTGGTGACGCGGCGACTCGTCCGTACCAGGACCACCCGCCAACGATTTGAGGGAATGTGTTCCCCACGCCCTGAGACCGGCCGCACGTTGTCCTGAGGCAGGTGCTGGATGACTGATTTACACACGGGAGCACTTCGACGGGATCGAGGGCGATGTGCGAAGATCGTCATCTAGCCGCCCGACGCCTCTGACTGGGAGGGACCGTGCTCACGATCGGTCAGCTCGCCGCCCATGCCGGTGTGACGGTGCGGACCGTACGCCACTACCACCAGCGCGGCCTCCTGCCCGAGCCCGCCCGCGACGAGTCCGGCTATCGCAGATACAACGCGCAGGCCGTCGTCGACCTCATAAAGATCAGAACGCTCGCCGACGCCGGTGTCCCCCTCGCCCGCGTCGAGGAGTTGATCGGCGCGAGTCCCGCGGAGTTCGCCGAGTCCATCACCGAGATCGACGCGTCCCTGCTGCAGAAGATCAGTGCGCTCACCGAGCATCGCCGCCGGATCACCAGACTCGCCGCCGGAGACCGGGCTTTTCTGCCCGCCGAGGTCATCGAGCTCCTCGATCTGCTCCGCGGCATCGGCATCAGTGAACGACAGATACGCGTCGAGCGCGACGTCTGGATCCTGCTGACGGCGCTGTCACCGCAGTCGGTATCCGAAGGGGTGAGGACGAAGAAGGAGGTCCTCGCCGACCCCGAGTCCCAGGGCATCTACCTCGCCCTGGACGAAGCCTTCGACTGGCCGCCGAGCGACCCCCGGCTTCCGCGACTCGCCGATCGCATCCTGACCTGGCTCTCCCGCCTCGACCCAGCCGACAGCGAGGACCAGCCGGCGGCCATCGACCTGATCGACGGTCTGATCGACAGCTCCTCACCGGGCATACAGAGGCTCTACACGCTCCTTCGAGACCGGCAGCGCAGCAAGGCTTGACCTTGACCCTGCGTCAGGGGTCCAGCATCGGATCCATGACGACATCACCTCATGCATATGACCGATCCACGCTGGAGACCGATCTGAAGGCCATCCATGCGAAGGGGGTCCCCGGGCTGCTCGCCGCGGCACACACCGGCCGGGAACTGCTCACCGTTGGCTACGGCTCGGCCGATCGCACCTCGGACCGGCCGATCGCCCACGACAGTCACTTCCGGATGGGCAGCACCAGCAAGACGTTCACCGCCACGGTTGTACTCCAGCTCGTGGGCGAGGGTCGGCTCAGCCTCGATGACACCGTCGAGGACTGGCTGCCCGGCGTGGTCCGCGGCAACGGCAACGACGGCACCAAGATCACCGTCAGGCGCCTGCTCCAGCAGACAACCGGGCTCGCGGAATACATCTACGAGATTCCGATCTTCACGGCGAAAGATTTCCTGGAGCACAGGTACGACTCCTACACCTCCGAGGAACTCGTGGCCATCGCCATGCGGCATGAACCGAAGTGGCTGCCCGAACCGGGCGACCAGCGCTGGAGCTACACGAACACCAACTACGTTCTCGCCGGGATGATCATCGAGAAGGTCACCGGCAACCAGCGCGCACAGGAGGTGAGGAGCCGGATCATCCGGCCCCTCGGCCTGGACCACACCTTCGCGCCCGGCGGCGATCCGCGGCTTCCGGACCCGCATCCGAAGGGCTACACCGAGTTCCCGGACAGCGTTGAGCCCGTGGAGACCACGGAGATGAACCTCACCCCGTGCGATGCCGCGGGCGACCTCATCACCACGGCGGCCGACCTCGTGCGGTTCTGGCAGGCCCTGCTCGGGGGCGAGCTCCTCCAGCCCGCGCAGCTCGCCGCGATGAAACAGACCGTTCCCGCCGCCGAATGGGATGTCGTCTGGCCCGGTGCACGCTACGGTCTGGGGATCGGCCAGTTCCAATCTCCGTGTGGCACGTACTGGGGTCACGCCGGAAACACGCCGGGCCACACCGCTCACAGTGGGTTCACCGAGGACGGGCGCCGCGGGATGGTCCTGTTCACCACGTTGTGGATGCCGAACGAGAACGCGCTTCCGATCGAGAAGCTGATCAACGACGCGATGGACCATCTGATGTGTGGTTGAGACGGGTCGTGAGGCCGGGCGGCAGGCCGTTCTGTTCCAGGACCTTCCTGGCCTGCCGGACTCGGCGTGTTAGCTCTGGCCCTCCCGACCCAGCACCCGATAGACGCCGGCCAGGGACGGGTTGCGGCCCTTGTCGATCCCGGCCCGGATGACCAGCTCGCGGGCGATCTCCGGCACCGGCACGCCGCGGGAGCGCAGGCCGCGGGCGTAGGCGATCATGTCGTCGTCGAAAACCTTGGGACGGCCACCGTGGCGGGCCGCCGCCCACCCGGGCCACCAGCCCGCTCCACACCACCACGGCGGTGTGCTCGCCGACCGCGGCCGTCTGCACCGGGATGTTGTGCTGGGCCAGGGCCCGGCACAGCTCGGCGGCCAGCGGGTCGGCGGGCCCGTCGTAGACCGGGTGCAGCCAACGTGATGACAGACCCCATCCAACTCCCCGCCCGATGCTTTCGACAGAGAAATGCAGCCAGGCGGGGGACTCCCCCGCCGTGCGGGCGATCACCTGGCCCCGGCGGCGGAGGGGCTGCGTCCCTGGCGTGTTCAGTAGTCCTGTTCATCGTCTTCGGCTCTGGCATCGCGCAGCGGCCGCAGGTTTCCCGGCGTCTCCGGCCGGGTGAACGGGTAGGTGCCGTGGAAGTTGATGTGCTCCCAGATCAACGGAGTCAGCCGAGCGCGGATCTCCGGGCCGATCACCAGTTGCCCGTCCGCCTGCAGGGCTTTCACAGCGGCGTCGATGTAGAGGCTGTTCCAATAGATGATCGCGTTCAAACCGAGGCCGAGCGCGCCGAGCTGGTCTTCCATGCCCTTCGCATAGCCCTGGCGGAGCTGGCCGAGGTTACCGAAGAAGACGCGCCGGGCCAGGCCGTTGCGGCCCTCGCCGATGTTGAGCTGGGCGCCCATCATCCGCCGGTAGTCCTCCAGGTGCGCCACGTGCAGCAGGTGCATCGACTTGAAGATGCGGCCGTAGTGGGCGAACGCCGCCCCGAGCCCGGTCAGGCGGCCGTCGGCCGACAGCATCCGCAGCAGGTCGTAGGCGCGCACCTGGTTCGTCACCAGGGACCCGGCCACATGCAGCATGTGGGCCCAGTGGTGCCGGATGATCCGAATGTTGATCTTGCGTAGGCCCAGATCGTTGAGGTGCCGGTAGCCGTTGTCGGCCTTGGCGACCGCCTGGTCGGCCAGCCCGGCGTCGACCAGGTCCAGCCGCCACATCTGGGCGTCACCGATGTCGGCGATCCTGGGAGCGAACTGGTAGCCGCAGATCGCGAACAGGCCGAACACGATGTCGCTGTAGGAGGCGGTGTCAGTGGTGACGATGTCGGGCTGCTCGATGGCGTCCAGGCGGTGCAGGGCGTCCAGGATGAACAGGGAGTCCCGCATCGTTCCCGGCACCACCAGACCGCCCAGGCCCATGACCCGGTCGTTGACGACCGCGAGCCAGGTCGAGCCGCGGGAGCGTTTGCCGCGCCCGAAGTAGACCGGGTTCGGCCGGGCATGCAGCGACTTGACCGGGACCACGAACCGCAGCCCGTCGGCGGAGGCGACCAGGCCGCCGCCCCAGTCCTGCACCGCGATCGAGATGTCGCTCTGCGCGGTCACCAGCGTCGCCGACGCCGCGGCGAGGCCCTCGTGGTGGAAGTAGCCCTTCTCCACCCCGCGTAGCCGGCTCAGCGTGAGCGCCGGCTGACCGGCCTTGAGCACGGGGACGAATCCGACGTTGCACGAGCGGGCGACCAGCACGCCGGCCTGGCTGATGTCCAGATCGGGGCGCCGTGCCTCCGACCCCGACAGGTGCGGCATCACCTCCAAGAACCCGGTGTGGCCGTTGACCTCCAGCAGCAGCTCGGGGTAGTCGATGCGCGGCAGCATCGCCTGCACCGCGTCGTGCACCGCCTGGTAGCCGTCCGGCAGCGGCAGCGCCTCCAGCTTCTCCAGGTTCAACCGGCCGCCCTTGACCGTGACGGCCGGGTTGGCCGCGACTTGCTTGTAGGCGGCGTCCAGGTCCTCGGCGAGATCCTTTAGATGCCGGGTCGGGTCCGTCTCCAGGCCGAGCGCGGTCAAGACGCTGTCGCGGTGCACCTGCCATACCGGCTGCGGGATCAGCTTGCCACGCGGATCGCCCCACCGGTCGGCACCGACCGCGTAGACGTCGCGCCGTCGCAGAGCCGCGTGCAGGGCCTCCAGCAGGCAGAAGGTGTAGGCGGCACGGTCCAGCGAGCCGTCGGGCAGGTTCGGGTTGTGATACACCAGCCGCCGCCACGACCCGCTCACCAGGCCGTCGTGCTCGCGCATGTGCTCGACCCCGGCGTACTTGCCGCGCGCCAGCAAGGTGGGCAGGTCTTTGACCGCCTTCACGATCGGCGTCCCGGCCGGGGTGCAGCTCCACGGGATCGCCTGGGCCAGGGAGTCGATGAACGGCCGGACCGTCTTGAACCGGGCGATCAACTCCGCCCGCCACTCCAGATCGTTGTCGTCTTCCTCGCCCGGCACCAGTTCGGCGATCAGATCCAGCGCCGCGGTCAGCCGCTCCTTGGAGATCACCTGCTCGATCCGGCCGACCAGATCCGCCGCCCGCGTCGGCCCCTTCTCGGCCTCCAGCGGCGTCGCATAGACGACCGCGACCGCCGCGGCCAGGTCAGCGGCGGCCTTGCGGAGCCTGGGCAGCGACTGCAGCTTCTGCTCCCGCCCGGCCCGGGCGGCGCGCGACAGCAGCCTGGTCGCCATCAGCACGTCGAACAGCAGCAGCGCGTCGTCCACCGAGGCGCCCTCCAGATGCCAGACCGTCGCCAGCAACGTGGCCGAGCGCCGCATCGCCTCCAACTGCTTGATCTTCGGGGCCTTGGCAGACATCCCGTACGCGGCGAGCTCGGCCAGCTTCACCGGCGCCACCCCCAGGGTGTCCACCGCTCCACCGCCCAGCGCCCACACTGCCTCGACCCGCTCCAGCGCCTTGCCCTGCCCGGTCCCGGCCAACTCATCTGCTGGACGGGGCGGCGTGGGAGGCCATCAGCGAGGATGTGCTCGCCTCGCTGTCGCTGACCGATCCGGTCCAAGCCCATCTGGACGCCAAGCTGCTGGCGCTGGATGCGGCGTGGAAGCAGATGGGCGGCCGACTCGAGGAGGCCGGTGACGACGCCCTGGTGCGGGTGGTCACCCCGGCCGACGGGCACGCCCGGTTGTCGGTGGAAAAGCTTGGCGCGCTGGGTGAGTCGCCGTCGCTGAAGTGGCTGCGCGCGGCCTGCCAGGCGATGCTGCCGCGCATCGACCTGCCCGAGCTGCTGCTGGAGGTGCACTCCTGGACCAGCTTCCTGGACGCCTATGTGCATCTGGCCGACATCTCCACCCGCATGCCCGACCTGCCCCGATCGCTGGCGGCGCTACTGATCAGCGAGGCCTGCAACGTCGGCCTCACCCCGGTGATCAAGGACGGGGATGAGGCGCTGACCCGCGGCCGCCTGTCGCACGTCGACCAGAACTACGTGCGCGCCGAGACCCATGCGGCGGCCAACGCGGTCCTGATCGAGGCCCAGCGCGGTGTGCCGATCGTGAAGCTGTGGGGCGGCGGGCTGCTGGCCTCGGCCGACGGGCTGCGCTTCGTCGTCCCGGTGCAGACGATCAACGCCGCCCCCTCGCCCAAGTACTTCGGCTACAAACGCGGCCTGACCCTCCTCAACGCAGTCAATGATCAAGTGATGGGGATCGGGCAGGTGGTGGTGCCGGGCACGCCGCGCGACTCGCTGTACATCCTGGACTGCCTGATCAACATCGACGCCGGGCCGAAGCCCGAGCTGGTCACCACCGACCAGGCCAGCGACAGCGACATGGTGTTCGGCATCTTCTCCATGCTCGGCTACCGGTTCGCGCCCCGCTTCGCCGACCTGGGCGACCAGCGGTTCTGGCGCGCCGAGCTGCCCGACGGGAGCACGCCGAAGTACGGGCCGCTGGAGGCGATCGCCCGCAACAAGATCAACCGAAGCAAGATCCATGCCCAGTGGGCCGACATGACCCGGGTCGCCGGATCGTTGGTGACCAACCAGGTCCGCGCCTACGACCTGCTGCGCATGTTCGCGCGCAAGGGGCGCCCGACCCCGCTCGGGCAGGCGTTCGCCGAGTACGGCCGGATCGACAAGACCCTGCACCTGCTGTCCATCCTGGATCCGATCGACGACACCTACCGGCGCAAGCTGAACAAGCAGCTCACCGTGCAGGAGTCGCGGCACCGGCTGGCCCGCAAGATCTGCCACGGCAACGGCGGGAAGATCCGCAAGGCCTACCGTGAAGGGCAAGAAGATCAACTGGCTGCGCTGGGGCTGGTGGTCAACGCGGTCGCGCTGTGGAACTCCAAGTACCTGTCGGCCGCGGTCGACCAGCTACGCGCCCACGGCGTGCCGGTCAAAGACGAGGACGCCGCCCGGCTCAGCCCGCTCGGTCACGCCCACCTCAACGTCCTGGGCCGCTATGCCATCGCCTCCTCCGCCCCGGCCGAAGGGCTGCGGCAACTCGGTGAGATCCCCGACGTGCCCGAGGGCGGCGACAGCGTGGACGAGGACGGGGTGTAAAGGCCAGGATCGCGGCCAGCGCCCGTGTCGGAAAGGCTTCCTTGAGCGGTGTCGGGCGAATCGTCCGCCGCGGCGGACGAGCTTGCGCGAGGCTGGCCCTTTGCCGACCTTTCGGGGGATCTGGGGATGGCTGAGCAGATGCACCCGGCGTGGGACGAGATCGTCGACTGATGGGCCGCAATGGCCTGATGTCTGCTATGCCCGAGAAGCTCACCGAGGCCACATCTTCGTCCCGATTCAATGACTACGATCGGATGGCCGAGGGGTACACGAACCATAACGAGACCGGCCTCCAGAACGCCTACTACGAGCGGCCCGCGATGCTGGAGCTCGCCGGGGACGTGACCGGCCGGCGCATGCTCGATTATCTGGGGTGCCGAGAAGGCGTCAGGCATGTCAGGTAACTGGGCTATAGAGGAACGTGCCTGACACGTTATCTGGGGTTGTCAGGCACGTTCGTCACCTGCGAAATCTCGTCAGGGCTCGGTCGTATGCGTTTACGTCAGCGTTGCCGTGATCACGCCACCTCAGGTGGCCTTCGGGCTCGATGCCGTGGGCCGACGAAGGAGGCTCCCGGCGGCGATCGCCCCAGCCCGCGCAGGAGTCCGGGAATGCGTGTCCCTTTGCCCGCGCGAGACCCTTAGTGGTGACGGCCTGGCGAGTCGGCATCAGCACGGGTCGGCGGCGAAGGCGAAGGCCGCGGCTCGATCCCGCAGCAGGGCGGCGAGCTCGGGGGAGTCGATCACCTCGAAGGGCCACCGCACCCAGAGCAGGCCACCGGCGAGGACCTCCAGACGTACGTCGGCGATGCGCCAGTGGGTCGCTGCCTGACCCGTGGCGGTTGTCGTCGGAGCGAAGTCCGCGGCGAAGCCGCCCATGTACGCCTGTACCTGTTCAATCGGGGCGTGGATCAGGATCGTCGCCGTATGTTTCCGAGGCGGAGCGCCGAGCTGGCTGGTGACGAACGCGACCGGGTCGCCTCCGGGGACCTCGCGCGGCTCGAAGCGCACGCCCGTCGCCGATGCTCGCGTGATCCGATCGACGCGCAGCACCCGCCAGCCGCGGTCGAGGTCGCGGCACACGAGGAACCACCGGGTCTGCCGGGGCACCAGGGCGGCAGGTTCGACGTGGCGCGAGGATTCCCGTCCGGTTTCTGCGCCCTCGGTGCTCATCACGCGCAGGTGGACCTGCTCCGCGTCCCGGCACGCCAGCGCCAGGACCGCCAGCACATCGGCGTTCAATGGAGCCGGATACGCGCCGGCCGCTGCGTTCGGTGTGTCGCCGAGGGCGATCGAGGAGCGCAGCGCCCGCACCCGCCGGCGCACCGCCTGGGGCATCACCTGCTCCATCTTGGCCAGAGCGGTGAGCGCGACCTCACCCCCGCCGGCGGCGCCGTTCGCGGCTGACGAAGCGAGGGCCGCGGCCACGGCGAGCGCCTCGTCCGGGGTGAACACCAGCGGCGGCAGGTCGCTGCCCGTGGTCAGCCAGTAGCTGCCGTCAGGGCCGCGGCGTGCCTCGATGTGATAGCCCAGGGCCCGCAGCCGCTCCACGTCCCGCCGTAAGGTGCGGCCGCCGACGCCGAGGCGGTCGGCGAGCTCGCCGCCGCTCCAGGACCGGCGGGCCTGCAGCAGCTCCAGCAGGCGCAGGGCCCGCTCGGTCGTGGTCTGTTCCGGCATGATCCGTGAGTCTAGGAGAAATAGGGACAGAAAATGACCTAAACCTGCTCTAGATTGCAGTTCAAGCCGGACAGGCCGGGCTACTTCCCTAAGGAGAACAATCGTGACCATCCTTGTTACCGGAGCGACCGGTGCCGTCGGTCGTCACCTCGTCGCGACCCTGCTCGCCCGCGGCGCCGCCGTACGTGCGCTGACCCGCAAGCCCGATGACGCGAACCTGCCGGCCGGGGTCGAGGTCGTCGCCGGTGACCTGGCCGATGCCACCACGCTCGGGTCGCAGGTGTTCGACGGTGTCGATCGCGCCTTCGTCTTCCCCGCCGAGGGCGTCGAGGCGTTCGTCACCGCGGCCATCGCGCATGGCGTCCACCGCTTCACCGTGTTGTCCTCCTTGGCTGCCGCGAAGGAGTTCCAGCGTGACCACGGGTCGGCGAGCCAGCTTCACCACAGCGCGGTGGAGGCCGTCGTGACCGGCCGCACCGATGCCTGGACGATCCTGCGGCCCGGCACCTTCGCCAACAACCTGCTCTCCTGGGCCTGGCAGATCCGATCCGGCGCACCGATCCGGGCGCCGTACCTGGCATCGGCGCAGACCCCGATCCACGAGTACGACGTCGCCGAGGCCGCCGCCGAGACCCTGCTCTCCGACGATCATCTGGGTGAGGTGATCCCGCTCACCGGCCCGCAAGCGCTGACCCGCTCCGAGCAGGTGGCCATCATCAGCGAGGCCCTGGGACGGGAGATCCCGCTGGTGGAGATCACACCCGAGGAGTTCCGCACCGAGACCGCACAGTTCATCCCCGAGCCGGTGATGAAGATGCTGCTCGACTACTGGCACGACACCCTCACCGTCCCCGACGTCCCGCGTCCCGCCACCGTGGTGACCGGGCGGCCGGGCCGTACTCTGGCGGAGTGGGCCGCCGACCACCGAGCCGACTTCGAGGCCGCCTGACGGGACCGGGCAGACGCGATGGTCGGGCAGGAGCCTCCGAAACCGAATCCGCTCGACCATGCACGGCGCCGATCGCCGCCCGGCGGGCCCCCCGCCATCTCTGCAGCAAGCCCAGCCAGTTTGCCGATCCAGGCCCTTCTGGGAATCTGTTCACCCAGCATGATCCCAACGCCCGCGATCCCGCCCCTGATCCAAGAGCCGCCGATGACGGAATCGCGACAGCGGCGGGACCGGGACGAACCTACTGCCACATATGACCCCCGGACCGATCCGGGCAGCCTACTTGCCTGACGTGCCTGACAGGCATTCAAGTGGCTGACCAGCAGGTTCACTTGACAACCCCAGATAACGCCCACGCCGGCTGCGGCTCTGGCCCTCTGTTCTTCGAACTGCGCGATCGAGGCGCCCTCGTGACCGGCGTCGACGCGAGTGCGGGGATGCTGGAGATGGCCCGACGGCGGCTGGGGGCCGACGCGGATCAGCTCGCGCTATCCGCGGCATGCGCGGACGGGTTGTCCTTGCGAAAACCATTGGTGCCCGGCTTGCTCCGATGATGGACTGACGTCCCGCCGTGAGTCTGCCGCGTGACGGAGGTAGTGGTTGTGACGGATTATGACGTGCTTGCCGAGGTGTATGAATGGCTCATCTCGGATGCAAAGTTGCCTCCAGCCGAGTTCGCTGCGTCGTTCGATGACGTCCTCAGTCTCCTGCCGTCGAACGCTCACGTCCTCGACTGTTCGTGCGGAACCGGACAGTTGGCGGTTGGCCTCGCCGGTCGTG
>NZ_JBQHCV010000034.1:0-102928 GCF_052068215.1 Nonomuraea sp. H19
GCCGCGCTGCTGGTGATCTTCGTCCCGCTGTCGCTCCGCGCCTACATGCGCAGAGGACGCTGAACGCTCCAGGCATCCGCAAACCGCGTGTTCTCCTCCGAAAGGCATCAAAATGGAGCAAAACATCCACGAAGACGTCACCACCACCGCTACCTCTCCCGCGCGACCGCTGGTCATCGGTGGCTTGATCGCCGCGGTGGTCGCCGGCGGGGCGACCGCGGCCGTTGCCGCGGTGGGTGAGTTCGCCGGGATCAGCCTGGTTGTCGGCGGCATGCCGATCCCGGTGTCCGGGTTCGCCGTGCTGACCGTTGTCTTCTCCGTGGTGGGGTTGGTGCTGGCGCTGGTGCTGGCTCGCACGGTTCGCCGTCCGCGCACGGTATTCGTCCGTACCACGGTTGTGCTCACAGTGTTGTCGCTGGTACCGGATGTGCTCGTGGACGCGTCCGCAGCCACGAGGGTGCTGTTGATGCTGGCGCACGTGGTCGCCGCCGCGATCGTGGTCCCGGCCATCGCCCGCCGCCTGTCCGCCTGATCCTTCCAAGGAGTTCGAGCTCTGCACGGCGAACGTCTCCGCCGCCACCATTGATCGCATCATCTCGGGTGAGCCACCGGAGCTTGACCATCACGCGGACGTGTATGACGTCGTCAGCCAGATCCGCATGCCCGTCTGGTCTACCGGCCGCGTCGCCCTCGTCGGCGATGCCGCCTACGCGACGTCGTTCATGTCGGGCCAGGGGTCGAGCCTGTCACTGGTAGGTGCCTACGTCCTGGCCGACGAGCTGGCCAGGCACAACGACCACACCACCGCCTTCGCGGCCTATGAGAAGACCGTTCGGAACTTCGTGGAGCAGAACCAGGCCTTCGCCACCCGGCAGCAATTCGAGGCCCGCAACGCGATGCTGCGAAGCCAGACGGCGCTGCCATCCGACACCCAGGGTCGCGCAGCCCATACCGCCCTCACCCTGCCCAACTACAAGCACCTCTGAGGCAGCCGGCATGCGGCTCACGTCACGGGACTGCACGTGTCACAAGAAGTGGGCCACCGGCATCTCATGTCCGACCAGCTCAGCTGATGCAAAGGAACATGTCATGAACTCAGCACCTGAAACCCTTCGACGTGACTTCGGCGGCGACATCATCGAACCGGGCGCGGCCGACTACGCCGCGGCCCGTCGCTCGATACTGGCCTCCGGCAACCCGGCCTACGTGCTGCGTCCCAAGAGCGCCGCCGACGTGCAAGCCGCTGTCCGATTCGCCGCCGACGCGCGACTTGTGCTGAAGGTGCGTGGCGGCGGCCACGCCTTCGCCGGCTTCGGCACCAATGACGGCGGTGTGGTGATCGATCTCAGCGGGCTGTCGAGCGTGGAGGTCATCGACAAGGATCGGCACCTGGTGCGGATCGGCGGCGGCGCCACCTGGGGCCAGGTCGTGGCCGCGCTGGCTCCGCACGGGCTGGCGATCTCCTCCGGTGACACCAGGAGCGTCGGTGTCGGCGGGCTGACGTTGAGCGGCGGCATCACCTGGAAGGTCAGGAAGTACGGCCTGGCGCTGGACAACCTGGTCACGGCGAATGTGGTCACCGCCGGCGGGCAGCTCGTGCGCGCCAGCGCGACCGAGTACCCGGAGCTGTTCTGGGGACTGCGCGGTGGTGGCGGCAACTTCGGTGTCGTGACCGCCTTCGAGTTCGCCGCCCACCCGACCACCGACGTCATCTTCGGCAAGATCACCTTCCCGGCCTCCGAAGGGGCCGCGGTGCTGCAGGGCTGGGCGGACTACCTGCGTACCGCGCCGGAGGAGCTCACCTCCATCGCCACCCTGGCCAACCCGTTCGCGGGCGGCCCCGAGGCGCCGGTGGAGATCCAGGTCGCCTTCGACGGCGACGACCCCGAGCTCGCGGCCCAGGTCATCGACCCGATCCGGGCGCTGGGCACGGTGCTCTCTGACGATGTCGCGCTCATGCCTTACGGCGACGTGCTCGTGGACGGCGCGACTCCGCCGCCCGGCATCCAGCTCGTCACCCGCAGCGCCTTCGTCGGACCTACGTCGGTGCCCGGCGCCCTGCGGACCCTGACCGAGATCGCGACGGCGCAGGGCTCGCCGGTCATCGCCATCCGCAGCGTCGGCGGCGCCGTCTCCCGCGTCCCCGACGACGCCACCGCCTACGCCCACCGCCAGGCGGAGCTGATGGTCATCACCACGACCGTCGGCCCTGAGCCTGTCATCGCCGCCGGCCAGCCCGCGTTCGACGCGGTCTGGGGCAAGCTCGCCCCGCACGTCACCGGCGCCTACGCCAACTTCCTGACCACCGCCACCGACAAGGACGTCGCCGCGGTCTACCCGTCCGCCACCTACCAGCGGCTCGCGGCGGTCAAGAGCGAGTACGACCCCGCCAACCTGTTCGCCGCCAACCACAACGTGAAGGGTTCCAACTGATGAGCAAGGTCTGGTTCATCACCGGCTCGTCCCGCGGTCTTGGCCGCAGCTTCGCCGAGGCCGCCCTGGCGCGCGGCGACAAGGTCGCCGCGACCGCACGTGCAACGTCCGGACTAACCCTGCGACTGGAGCGATCTGACAGGAGTCTTGGGTGCCTAGCCGATGAGGGCCTCGGTGATCTGACGCGTGGTCTGCGCGGCGACCCTGGGGTGGATGGCGGCGTAATGGATGTAGGCGTTCAGGCCGGTGGCGAGGGCCCACCCGCGGCCGCGGGTCCAGGTGGTGTCGTCCACGCCGAGCGCCGTGCGGAAGGCGGTCCGGCTGGCACTCCCCGGCCAGTGGGCGCGGCGGGGTGGGGCGAGGACGCCGGTGACTTCGGCGATGGCTTCGCCGCCGGGTCGGACATAGCGCATGGCGGTGCGGGGGTTCTTGTGGCGTGTTTTGGCCATGATGAGGTGGAGCGGGGTCTTGGAGTCGCCGAGGTGGGCGGCGGCTGAATGGCGGAGCTGGTGGGGCTCGAGACCGGCGTACTGCTCGAGGAGGACGCGGACGCGGTCGTATCCCAGGCGGGCGCGGACGGTGTGCGGGCAGAGGTCCTTGGGCGGGGGGCGGCGGGCGGGAACCGGATGACGCTCGGACAGGAACAGCGGGCCCTCGGTGCGCGAGGCCCCATCATTCAGTACCTGGTAGAGGGCGAGAAAGGCCCTGAGTACGAGGTAGTCGCGTGGAAGCAGCCATCGCCTCACAAGCACGTGCTGAGGGCTCTGTGGAATGCGGCCATCGATGGGTATCCCAGTTTCGATGTCCTAAATCGCACGAAGGTGGAGCGGCGGAAGCCCCCGATCATCGTCTCCAGACTCAAATCCGGATGCCAGCGCGCCTGGCACGTAGCAGCGTCGACTCGTCGTGGCTGGACGTGAGTCGACGTGGGCGGACGTGGCTGAGAATTGCTGCAACGAGCGGCTAAGAGGTTCTAACAAAATTGATCCAGGACCGCGCCCAGCCTGTGGATGCGAGTGCGGGAGGAGTTCACTGCGATCATCGGCATATGACAATCGCTGCGATCTACGCCGAGTTCGCCGCGCGCGAGGCGCACGGCGTGTCGCCCGCGTACGAGCGCCTGGCATCCGCGGTGACGCGGGATCACGAGCTCCTGGCCTTGCTCGCCGTGCTTCCGCCAGCCAAGCGGCAGCCGAACCTGCTGTTCGGCGTAGTCCGGTTGCTGGGCGGGCCGGTCGAGGATCCGGCCGCGTTCCATGAATACACGGTGGCGAACTGGCCGGTGATCGAGGCGGAGATACGCACACGAGCCACGCAGACGAACGAACCCGGACGGTGTGCCGTCCTGCTACCGGTGCTCACCGTGCTACCGCAGCCGCTCGCGCTGTTGGAGGTCGGCGCGTCCGCCGGGCTGTGCCTCTACCCCGACCGGTACGCCTACCGCTACGGCGATCACCTGGTCGGCTCCGGTGACCCGCTCCTTGCCTGCACGGCCACCAATATGGCGCCACCGACCGGCCTGCCCCAGGTGGTGTGGCGGGCCGGCCTGGACCTGAACCCGCTTGATGTGACCGACCCCGTGGATCTCGCATGGCTCGACGCCCTCATCTGGCCGGAACACACGCATCGCCGCGCCCGGCTGCGGGCGGCGGCGGCCGTCGTCGCAGCCGACCCGCCGCTGCTCGTACGGGGCGACCTGGTAGACGACCTGCCGGCACTGGCTGCGCAGTCCCCACCCGACGCGACGCTGGTGGTGTTCCACAGCTCCGTGCTGTACCACGTGCCAACGCCGCGACGGGTAACGTTTGCCGAGGTGGTACGCGGGCTACCCGGACATTGGATCGCGAACGAGGCCCCGGACGTGCTGCCCTACGACACGCTTCCGATGCCGCCGGGCGAGGCACTGTACAACGTGCTCGCGCTGGACGGGACGCCGCTCGCCTGGACCCGATCGCACGGGCAGGCGATCAGCTGGTTCGCGTAATGCGCTTGGGCGACCGACGCCGAGATCAGCGATCTCGACCGTAACTGGGCACGGTCTTGGATCATTTTGTTAGGACTTCTAAGGCAAATGGCGGCGACCTGACCGGCGACGACCGCGAAAGCGTCGAGGTCTCCACCCTCGCACTCCCCCTGGTCCAGGCCGCGATCGTCTACCTGAACACCCGCATGGTGCAGATCGTCCTGGCCGAGCCGAAACGGAGCGAGAAACTCACCGACGCCGACCGGCGCGGTCTGTCACCACACGAGCTACATCCGGGTCCGCGCGTACGCTTGCAGTGCGTCGCGGACGAACGCCGCCCCCGCGGCGTCGTCGTACATGCCGGCGAAGCGGGGGTCGTCGACGTACATGTCCCCCAGGCCTTTCACCATCTCGATCGAGCGCTCCCGGTCGCCCTCGGCCGTGGGGGTGCCCGGGATCTGGCTCAGCCACCGGACGTGCCGGGCGGCCAGTGACTGAGCGTGTTCCGAGGTCGGGGAAACCTCGGCCTTCGCTGCGGCCACCCATGCGGCGACGAGGTCCTCGGTGTCCTGCTTCCAGGCCCGCTGCTGGTCAAGGGTCTTGCCGTGCCACCAGTCGTTGCTCACTTGGAACGCGCGCTCGCCCCAGCGTGAGATCACCTCGTCCTTGGAGTGGTCGTTGAACCCCGCCAACATCACGTCCATTTGCGGTTCCGCCCCCGCCTGCAGGGCCTCGAGCGTGTGACGCACAGACCGGATCTGCCGTTCGATGCGGTCCCGTTCCTCTTCCAGTGCGGCGATGTGGGCGCGGAGCCCGTCGCACGTGTCCACCTCGTCCGCCAGGACCTCGGCGATGGCCGGCAAGCCCATGCCGAGCCGGCGCATGAGCAGGATCCGCTGGAGCCGGGCGACCGCGCCCGGGTCGTAGTAGCGGTACCCGTTCGCGCCGACCCGGGACGGGGCCAAGAGCCCGACGCGGTCGTAGTGACGCAGGGTGCGGCTGGTGATGCCGGCCCTCGCCGCGAGTTCCTGGATCGTCCACTCCATCGTTCCAGTGTTACCCGCGGCGGAGCGTGGCGGCGATGATCTCCGAGCTGTCGGCGTGCAGGGCCTGCGCCGCCGTCTGCCCGGTCGCCGCCAGGTAGGTGTCGACCAGCCTGTTGCCCGCGGCGTAACCGGCACCCATCGGCAGTCCCACCGGGGTGAGGCCGAAGCGCTCGGCGCTGGGGTCGCCGTGCACCCAGGCAGTGAAGTTCTGCATGCCTGTCACGTCGAGCCCGGTGAGTACCTTGCTGAAGACCTCGTCGTCGTGCAGGTGCGGCACGCCGATGCGGGCGGGGCCGAGCTCGTCGCCGTAGAGCTGGCGGGCGAAGGCGTCGGCCAGGCCCTCGCCGACGATGTGATCGCCGACCGTGACGGTCATCGGGTCCCACACGACCCCGCCCGGGCCCCACCGCAGGTTGTGGTGCAGTTCGTGCACGGCGGTGGCCTCCAGCCGCTCCACGTTCTCGGGGAAGGGCCAGAACGTGATGGCGATGTGGCCCGAGATGCCGCCGAACCCGGTCAATCCTTTGCAGGGACCCATGAAGTGTTCGTCACCCGGATCGCCGAGGACGAACAGCACGGTGATGTCCGGGGCCTCCAGCCCCGGCGTCGCCTCCAGCAGTACGGCGAGAGCGTTGTCGAGCGCGCGTTGCATCCGCTCCCAGGCTCCGGCCGCCGCCAGGGTTTCGAGCGCGTCGAGGCAACGCTCCTCGTCGCGGTCGATGGGGAACCCGGACGTTTCGAGGTGCGCGGCCACCAGGTCGACCTCGCCGGGGTTGTAGCGGTACATGCCCCTGTTGGCTTCCAGCATCGAACGCAGCAGGTCAGCGCGCTCCGCGACCGGGGCCAGCAGGATCCGCCGCATGGCGGAGTAGGTGTCAAGAACGGTGATGGACATGGCCCCGATGCTAGAAGTTGACGCAGCGTCAAGGTCAAACCAGCGGCGCTCTTCGTCAGGTACGGCCGCCATGCCGTCACGTTTGCCCGCGGTGACGCCGACCCGAGTGGGGTGATGTGGGGTATCTGCGAGGTCTTTCTGCTTTCTATCGGGCCTTCTGCACGTGGGTGGTGTCGGTGTCGAGGAGGGTGCCGTCGGCGCCGGTCGGCGCGATTTCCGGCACAGGGGTGCCGTGCTGGTCGACAAGGGTGGAGTGGGTCTCGCCGGGGGCGAAGGCGTGGCGTTCTCCCCACTGTCGCAGGGTGAGGATGACCGGGAAGAGGTCGCGGCCGGCGTCGGTGAGCACGTATTCCTGACGGCGGCCCGATGGTGCGGTGCGCTGCGCGAGAAGCCCGTGAGCGGTGAGCTTGCGGAGGCGGTCGGTGAGGATGTTGCGTGCGATGCCGGTGCGTCGCTGGAACTCGGTGAACGATCGTGCCCCGTCCATCGCGTCGCGGATGACGAGAAGGCTCCACCTGTCGCCGACGAGGTCGAGCGTGCGGGCGACGGGGCAGTCGGGGTCGGTCCAGTCGAGGTTCGGGGCACGCATGGTGGTGCGCGACATGACACCTCCCGATGAGTTGCGGATTGAAACCATTATGCCGTACGGTCAATTTGGTTGCAATATGCTACTGATTGGGATGGGAGTGCGATGGACGTGTGGCGGCGGTTGCTGCTCGCGGTGGTGTGTGGTGTCGCTGTGGCGAGCATCTATGCCGCGCAGCCAGTTCTGGAGCCGATGGGACGCGATCTCGGTGTGTCGGCAGAACTCACTGGGTGGATCGTCGCGACCGGCCAGGTCGGCTATCTGGCAGGGCTGGTGCTGCTGGTGCCGCTTGGCGATGTGATCGACAGGCGCCGACTCATCGCCGTGCACCTGGCGCTCACCGCAGTGGGCATGATGCTGACGGCCTCGGCGTCAGCCGCATGGGTGGCGTTCGTGGGACTCGCGGCGGCTGGGGTGTTCGCGGTCGTGGTGCAGACCACGGTGGCCTACGCCGCGTCGGTCTCGCCGCCTGCCGAACGCGGACGGAACATCGGTGTCGTGACCTCGGGCGTTGTGGTCGGCATCCTGGGCGCGCGGGTCGTCACCGGCACGCTTGCCGAGGCGTGGGGCTGGCGGAGCGTCTATGCCGTGCTCGCGGTGCTGTCGTTCGGGCTCGCGGCCCTCATCCTCGTCGTACTGCCGTCGGAGGAGCGCCCCGACCGACCTGCGGGGTACAGGCGGGCCGTCGTCGCACTCGGCGGACTGTTCGGGCAGCGCATCTTCCTGACGCGCGGGCTCATCGCGTTCTTCTTGTTCGCATCGTTCGGAACCCTGTGGAGCGGACTGTCCCTGCCGCTGGCGGACACGCCGTGGCAGCTGAGCGAGAGCCAGATCGGACTGTTCGGCATCGCCGGACTCGCCGGCGCGCTCGGCGCGGCCCGTGCGGGACGGTGGGCGGATGCAGGACGGGCGGCCCCGGTCACCGCTCTCGCGCTCACCCTGCTCATCCTCTCGTGGGCAGCGATCGCGCAGCTGCCGTGGTCACTGTGGCTCCTCATCGTCGGAATCGTGGTCCTCGACTTCGCGGTCCAGGCCGTGCATGTGAGCAACCAGCACCTGCTCACCGCCGCGCATCCGGATCGCACCAGCAGCGTCATCGGCAGCTACATGGTCTTCTACTCGCTCGGCTCCGCCCTCGGCGCAGCCGCGACCACCGCCATCTTCACCGCCCACGGCTGGGCGGGCTCCAGTCTTCTCGGGGCCGGATTCGCGGCCTGCGCCCTGGCCGTCTGGGCGACCGACAGGCGACTCCACCCCGATAGGGCGAACCTCGGATCCGAGAAAGCAGGCACGCGATGACCTCACCTGACCCGTTTGCCGAAGCCGAGCTGATCGCGCTACGAGGTACACGCGATCCGCTGGATGACCACGCGCTTGGCGCCGGAAGCGCGCACGCCGTCCAGGAACGCCTCATGCAGCGCGGGGGCTGATCGTTTCTACTTGACATATTCTGCCAAGTACTTGCTATCGTTCGTCAAGTGAACCACGCGAGTACGGCAGAGCACGTCGAACTGGCCGGAGAGCTCGTCCGGCTGATGGAAACCCGGATCGTCGACCCGCTCGAAATCCTTTTCGAGTCGGATGATCAGGTCCGGCCGATTCGGGAACGGCTGCGCATCGAGGCCGAGGTGTGGGCGGCGCAGCTGCTCGGCCCAGACGACAAGCTCGCGGTCCGTACGGTGGCGCGGCTGATCGCGGCGGTCTTCCCCGGAGACGAGCCGTTCAACCCGCCAGAGGCGTGGTGGCGTTCGGTCTTCGGGCAGGCCGTCGCCCGCCGCGCGGGGCACCCGGGGGCGGCGGCCGTGCCGTACGCCACGGCCGCGGCCATGCTCGGCATAACCCGCCAGGGGGTTCACGACCTCGTCAAGCGCGCGAAGCTCGAACGCCATCCCGACGGCGGAGTGACCACGGAGTCCGTGCGCGCCCGGCTCAACCAACCGAAGGAGCAGCGTGTCCCCTCAGGACATCACCATCACTGACCACGTCATTCCTCTGGCGGCCCGCGACCACGGCGGGGACGGCACCGCCGTACTGCTCCTCCATGGGCTGGGCGGGACGCTCGAAGCGTGGGACGCCCTCGCACCGCTCCTCGCGCGAAGGCACCGAGTCGTAGCCGTGGACCTGCGCGGCCATGGGCTGTCCGGGGACGGTCCTTGGGAGTGGGACGCGGTTCTCGGCGACCTTGAGGCCGTGGTCAAGCATTTCAGCCTGGATCGTCCGGCGATCGTGGGCCATTCGCTCGGCGGCATGCTCGCCATCATGTGGGCGCGACGCCACCCCGGATGCCCGGCGATCGTCAACCTCGACGGCCTCAGATCCGCGGAGAACGACCCGGGCAACTATCCGGGCATGGCGCAGGAGGCGCTGAAGACGGCCCTCGACCAGCTCAAGGCCACCTTCGACGCCCAGGCCGCGGCGATGGGCCGGCCGATCCCCGCCGAGCAGGCGCCGATGCTCCCCCAACGGGCCCTCACCACCAGGGACGGCCACAGCTACCTCCGCCCCGGGCCGGAGACTCTGGCGGCGCTGCGCTACGCGCCGGAGTTTCGTGACGCGATCCCCCTCCTCCGCGCGGTGACGTGCCCCGCGCTGGTGGTCCTGCCCGATCGAGACCCGGCGGGAATGGACGGCGGTGAGCTCATGGCGGCCTTCCGCCGAGGGGTACGGCGCGACCTCCACGACCTCCCGGGCACCGTTCACGTGACCGAGCTGGCCGCGAGCCACAACATGGTCGCGGAGCAGCCCGGCGACCTCACCAATCTGTTCATCCGGTTCCTCGCGAGCTCCGCGAAGGAATGAGCAGGCGCCCTCGACGCCTTCAGCGCTCGCGGGCGATGACCGCCGTGGCCAGGATGGCGACGACGGCCAGGTCCAGGGCCATCCTGGCCACGTCGAGAGTGATCCAGAGATCCACCTTGGCGAGCGTCGCGCCGTGTGTCCAGCCGAGCACGGTGGGCGCGAAGTACAGGTAGGTGGCCAGGCGCTGCAGGTAGTAGACGGTGGCGGCGGTCAGTAGCCGCCGGCGCTGCCGGGGGCGGTGCCAGGTCAGGGTCAGCGCCGCGGGCATGAGCAGCCACTCCACCAGGGGGTTGAGCGCCATGTAGAGCCCGGTCGCGCCGCCGGAGGCGGGCGATTGCATCAGGCCCAGGTAGGCCTCGGGCGTCGGGTACATCACGTGCTGGATCAGCCCGGCGCCGAAGGTGAGCATCACCACGAACGCCGCACTGAGTGTGGTGAGATCGGCGGCCACCGTGTCGCGCAGCCGCAGCAGCGGCCGGGCCAGCAAGGTGGCCACGCCGGCCCACAGCAGGCCGGCGATTGCTCCGACGCCGACGAAGGGGGCGGAGTTGGCGGCCAGGCCGCCCAGCGCTCCCAGGGCCACTGCGAGCGGGGCGACGATCAGCATCGGCTTGCGCGAAGCGGGGCTGGTCAGAGTCGTCATAGCTTTTCCTCTCGACTGTCATGTATCTTGATGTTCGAGATACATATTTAGCTTGATAGTCGAGAGGCTTGAATGTCAAGGGATTCTTGGGCAGTCCTCCGCCGCACGGTCGGCGAGGAGATGCAAGCGATGCAGGCGGCCGTCGACGCCTACGACGAGACCGCGGCACGGGCGCTCGGCATCAACCGCACCGACCTACGCTGCCTGGAGCTGCTCAACCAGCACGCCGCCCTGACCCCCAGCCGCCTGGGCGCCGAGCTCGGCCTGGCCACCGGCAGCGTCACCGCCATGCTGGACCGGCTTGAACGCCTGGGCTATCTGACCCGCTCCCCCGACCCCACCGACCGCCGCAAGACCCTCATCCAGATCACCGACACCGCCCGGCAGCGCACCTGGGAGCTCTACGGACCCTTTGTCACCGAAGGCGACGCACTCATGAAGGACTACACCACCGCCGACCTGGAACTCCTCGCCGGCTTCCTGCGCCGCAACCGCGAACTCTACGAACGCCACCTGGCCAGGGCGCGCCAGCCCTGACAAACCTCCCTCCCACATAGAGGCAGACCCCGAGGAGAACCGCTCTCGTCCCCTGGCCCTCCAGAGCCGACAAGACCGCCGTCCCTGCTCGCCCGGACCACAGGGACAAGCAGGGTCTTGCCGGGTTCCCGGCGGGCCCACCACCCCACCGCCTAGATGATCCTCACCACCGTTGGACGGATGTTCACCGCTCTATCGTGAGCCGCCACAAGTTGTCCCCGCCCAGCCGTCCGAAGGCTCGGGCGCACCACGGAGGTGGCGCCGAAACTCACGTTCACCTCATGCTGAAGTGATGACCGAATGGCCCCGAATCCACCTGCCCGCCGCGGGCTGGACGAGTCCGTTGCTCAGCCCGCCCGCCACCAAGACTGCCGTCATCGTGGCCAGGTCGTTCGCCTGGAGACGGTGAGCATCACGGCACCGGCGACCACCGCTGCGCCGGCGAGCACCCCGGGGGTGGACAGGCGCGCCGCCACCCGTTTGGCGAGGGGCGAGCCAAGCGCGGTGGCGGCGCAGAAGGCACTGATCATCAGCTGTAGGTCTTGCTCGATCGCCGAGGCGAGGGCGCCGACAGTGAAGCCGGGCATGACCGTGACCGTCGCGGTCAGCGCGGCTGCGACGATGCCGGGCCAGTGCCTGGCGCGCGGCTTCATGGGGAGCTCGCACGCGAACGTGCTTGTCACCGGTCGCCTCCGATGGGTCAGGCGTCCAGGGGCCGCCAGGCGGGACCGTCGCCGTTCCGCCGGACCTGCCCGAACACCACGTCGGCGAAGTGGATACCGAAGCCGATCGTGTCGGGCTCTTCCAGCTCGGCGACGAGACGGCTGCGATGGTCGGCGGACTGGACAGGGTCGTGGTCGTAGACGCAGGACCATTCGGGGCGGTCGACCTGGATCGGTGAGTGCAGGGCGTCACCGAAGGCGATCAGCCGCTGCCCGCCCGATGTGATGACGTATTCGGCATGCCCGGGCGTGTGACCGGCGGCGATCCGGACTCGCACGCCAGGGAAGATCTCCTGGCCGTCGGTCACCGTACGGACACGCGGTGCCAGGCTGGTGATCTCTTTGGACATGCCCTGCGCCTCCAGCAGGTCGCGCTGGGCCCATTCCGGCTCGGACACAAGGTAGTCGGCATGAGCGAACGCGGGCCGGTCACCGCCCGGGGCGGGATGCCAGGCCCAGCCGAGGTGATCGGGGTGCAGGTGGGTGAAGGCCACCGCCTCGATCTCTTCTGGCCTGCGGCCGAGTTCGGTCAGACTGTCCAGCAGCGCGCCGCCGTGAATGGCGCCGTTCGGACTTCCAGGCTCCGCCGGCAGCGACCGCGGGCCGAACCCCGCGTCGATCAGCAGGGCGCGGTCGCCGTTCTCCACCAGCAGGCTGCCGATGCTCGCCACAAGATAGCCGGAGGCATCCAGGTATTCCGGGTGAGCGGCCCAGATCTCATCGGTGGTGCCGGGCAGCCAGCTGCCCGGCTTCCCCTGCACAGCGCCGTCCGGCACGAAGGACACCCTCGTGTCGCCGAGGCGTACCGAGCGGATGCCCGCCGGCCGCCGCAGCCGCTCGCCCTGGTCAACCACGGAGTTCGCCATGGTCCCATCTCCCTTTTCAGCACGTCAGGTCATCGCCGCGTCCCACGTCGGCGGCAAGGCAACGATAAGCATCAAGCTAGCAATGTTCAAGCTTTAAATGTTTCGGCTTGATGGACTTGCTAGGATGGCATGCATGACGATGTCCCCAGAACCGCAGGCCATCGCCGAGCGGCAGCTGTGCGGTCTGGTGAACGGGCTGGCCCAGCAGATCACCGACCACCTACGCGAGCGCGCCGTCACCTTGGGTCTCACCGCGGCCCAGGCGACCGCGCTGCGGGAGATGGCCGGACCGATGACCATGCGAGAGCTCGCCGAACGCATGAGCTGCGAGCCCTCCAACGCCACCTTCGTCGTTGACAAGCTCGAGAAACAGGGCCTGATCGAGCGCCGTGCGCATCCGACCGACCGCCGCGCCAAACAACTCGTCCTCACCGCGGAGGGCGACGCCCTCCGCGAACGGCTCCTCCAGCTCCTGGCCCGGGACTCACCGCTGGCCGGGCTAACCCCTGAGCAGCAGCGCGTTCTTCAGGACCTGCTTGAGCAAGCCATCACCCGTTCGTGAGCCGACGCCGACAACCCGGATCCCGGTAGCCGACGGCCGGCTTCAGTTCGCGGTGGCCACCAGCCGCCGGCGTGTGCCCCGGAAAACGTGGCCAAGGCCGTGACGATCGCCGACGACAGCCGGACTCGGCACGGGCGCGCAGCCGCCAGAGCCCCGGCGGGGAGTGGTGGTCTCGTCCGGCTGGCACTAGTCTGCCGATCATGCGCATGCTGCACCTCGGGCTGCGGGTCACCGACCTGGAACGCTCGCGCGCCTTCTACACCGCGCTCGGGTACGCCGAGCTCGGCGGTGTCCCCGAGACGGAGTTCGGCAGCCTGACCATGCTCCAGCTGCCCGACGATCCGTTCGTCAGCCTCGAGCTCGTGCACGACCCCGCGAGACCGGTCAAGGACATCGGCGCCGTCAACCACCTCGTCGTCCAGGTGGACGATCTCGACGCCACGATCGCCGAGCTCGCGGCCAAGGGCGTCACAGCCGAGCCGCCGACGGAGCCGGGGCCAGGGCTCCGGACGTCATGGCTCACCGACCCCGACGGCTACAGGATCGAGCTCGTGCAGTGGCCACCCGGCCATCCAGCCGGCATGACGGCGGCCGATTTCGCCTGACGGGTTGGGCAGGCTGGGCCTTCCTTGGGCTCGCATCGCTGTCGTTGCGTGCGCCACCAGCTGCGAGGTCAGCTCCGAGGCGCCGCGGCGGACGATGACAGGCCGGCTCGGCTTCACCAGGGGCGGTTGGCGTTAGCGGGCGAAAAGGGCGCGGTGGAGCATTTCCCGCACGCGCTTGTGGCGGTTGTCGCGCTGGGCGGCGTCGTTGGTGGTGATGGCACCCTCGCCCATGGAGATGGCGAGCATCAGGTCGTCGATGTCGACGACGGGGTGGACGATACCGGCCGCGCGGCCGTGGTCGAGGAGGGGCTCGAAGCAGGCCGCGATGCGGCGGAAATGCTCCATGAACCATTGCAGGTCGGCATTGGACAGGACCTGGGCGAGGCCGCGGTTGTCCAGCTGCATGTCCAGGACGAAGTCGAACAGCTTGACCGCACCGTCGGGTTGTTCTCGCAGTGCGGCCGCACGGTGCTCGATCTGGGCGACGTTGTCGGCGAAGACCGTGGCCGCGAGTTCCTCGCGGGTGGCGAAGTTGCGGTAGATCGTGGTGCGGCTCACCCCGGCGACCCGGGCGATCTCCTCCAGCGCGACGTCGTGGCCGTGTTCGGCGAACATCCGCCGGGCCGCGGTGAGCAGCCGGTCCCGGTTGCGGGCGGCGTCCTTCCGTGTCACTGGCAACCCACTTCACGCATGGTCCAACCCTAACTTGCCACGAACCGTACATGATTGTACGTTTAGCGGCGACGGAAACGTACACATATGTACGGTTTGGCGGACCGGGTGGCGGACGCCCATCGGATCGCGCCACCGGCCTACATCACGACGTAGGCGCCACCGAGAACAGCGGGGCGCCCGAATCGATCGGAGCGGACAATGCGTGGTTTGAAGGAGAAGGCGATCATCGTGGCCGGCGGGGCGACCGGCATCGGCGCGGGCACCGCGATCAGGCTCGCCGAGGAAGGTGCCAACGTCGTCGTCGGCGACATCAACCTGTCCGGCGCGCAGGCCACCACCGCCAAGATCACCGAGGCCGGCGGTTCGGCGATCGCGCTGCAATTCGACCTCGCCGACGAGGACTCCGTCAACGCGATGGTCGCCAAGACCATCGAGGAGTTCGGCAACGTGCACGGCCTGTTCAACGTCGGCGCGGACCTGTCGCCGGGCAACCTCGGGCGCGACAAGTCGCTGCTCGACACCGACCTGGACGTATGGGAACGGACCCTGGACGTCAACGTCCTGGGTTATGTGCGTACGGCTCGCGCCGTCCTGCCGCACCTGCTGGACAACGGCGGCGGCAGCATCGTCAACTGCTCCTCCGGCGCCGCGGTCAGCGCCAGCGACCGCAAGCGCCCCGCCTACGGGGCATCGAAATCGGCGGTCAACGCGCTCACCCGGCACATCGCCGGGCGCTTCGGCCCCAAGGGCGTGCGCTGCAACGGAGTGATGCCCGGCCTGGTCATGGGCGAGACGCAGGCGGCGCAGAACGACGTCCAGCTCCAGAAGATGTTCCTGGAGCACGTCCCCACCACCCGGCTGGGCCGCCCGAGTGACCTGGCCGCGGTCGTGGCCTTCCTGCTGTCCGACGACGCCGAATGGATCAACGGCCAGGTGTGGGCCATCGACGGCGGTGCGAACATGCGCGCCTGACCGGCACGGGGCCGATGCCATCGACGGCAAGCCCCCGCCACCATCCCCCTCGACCCGCACGGCCAGGGCTGGACCCTGCACCAGCTCCGCCACCCCGCGCTCCAGCTCCCGGCCCGGACAATGCGTCGTCCGCGCGATGATCTCCGTTCCGGAGAAGGCCCCGGCGTGACGTAGAACCTTGAATCCTGTGTCACTCATCGGGAACGGCCTGGCGGGACGCGTCTTTCCTGGCAAGCGGGCCGTCGTGTTCGGGGATGTCGATGGTGACGGTGCCCAACGCGCGATGGATCAAGTCTGGCAGCGACCCGCCGTGCGCGATCCAGTCATCGAGGGAGATCCTGACCACGGCGGACTCAACGAGACCGCCGCCATGCTCCACCTCCACCCGCGCCTGGTGGACATGGCGCAGGCCCGCCGCAGCGTCCCCGAACACCTCACAACGTACGAGCACATCGGCTTCGGCAAACCGGTCTCCTTCGGCTGGAGCAGCGACGACTTCGGCACCGGCGACGGCGTCATCGGCGACCCCACGGGCGCGACGCCGGAACTCGGCCACGAGCTCGTCGACGCGGCGATCGCGGCCAACGCCGCCGCACTGCGCGAATGCGCCCGCTTCCTGCCCGGCCGCCCCACCACCTCGTGACCCGCCGGGAGCCCGCCATGGCCGTACCCCCCACCAATGAGACAGCTGGACAGATCGAGCGGGGACGGGCCCGCGGCGGCCGGCAACATTCCGCCCACTCACCGCAGGCGGTGCGGTGACGCGGAGCCACACACTGTCTCAGGCAACGACGCGGGAAGGGCGCAGTATGACGAAGCGAGGCCTCGGTTCGCTGACCTATGGGCATGTGGTGCAACCGTGGGGCCGCGGAGCCGCAGCAGGAGGGTTCGTCTTCCTCAGCGGGATCGACGGTGCGACCGACGAACAGGGCAGACCCGTCCCCGGAGTCGCCGCGCAAACAAAGGTCGCCCTCGACCGAGTGCAAGCCCTGCTCGCGGACGCCGGCGCCGACATGGACGACGTCGTCCAGCTCGACCAGTTCGTGGCCGATCCCGCGGAGCGCACGGAGTACATGCGCGCTCGCGACGCCTGGCTCTCCGAGCACGCGCCCCGGCTGCTCGACGACCGCTCCTACGCGTCACTCCTGGTCTATCCGAGACTCGCCACTCCGGCTATGCGCGTCGAGATCCGGGCAGTCGCCTACGTCGGCTAGCGAGACCAGGCCGGCACGTGCCGGTAGCCGTGGTGGACGGTAGTACGAGCGGACAGCATGTTCACCGGTCGGCGGGGCGCCGCAGGTGCCAGACATGGGCCGGGGGCAGGTTGGGCCACACGGTGCAGCGAGCGATGGCGTAGTCGCGCTGGTAGGCGGCCATGACCTCGTCCACCGCGGCGGGCCGGCGCGCCTCGGTCCGTGATGCCAGCAGGGCACGAGCTTTGCGAGTCCAGAGGTATGCGGGGTGCGTGGCGACGAGGCGTTCACCCTGACCACCTTTGACCTCGACGAGTAGGTCTACAACGCCCTCGCGGCCGGAGCCGACGGGTTCCTGCTCAAAGACACCGACCCAGCCGAGATCCTGCGCGCCGTCCACCTGGTGGCCGCCGACTCGGCCATGCTCCACCCCACCGCCGCCCGCCGCCTCATCGACCGCTACCACGCCACCATCCAGCCCAGAACCACCGCGGCCCAGGCCCGGCTGGACCAGCTCACTCCCCGCGAACGGGACGTGCTGACCCTGCTCGCCCAAGGAGCGACCAACGCCGATATCGCCACCCACCTCGCCATGCGAGAAAGCACCGTCAAAGCCCACGTCAGCCGCATCCTGGCGGCGCTGGAAGTCACCAACCGCGTCCAAGCCGCCCTCCTGGCCCGCGACGCGGGACATACCAATTGATCAGATGAAGGCCAGTTGCGGCGCGGCCGTCTGCGTGGCAGCAGACCGCTACCGGGAGAACAGAGCCCGGTACCGCCGGTGCGCCGACCGGAAGAAGGTGGCGTGAGGACACGCGGGCATCGTCGGCGATGCGGTCGACGGTGGTGCCTGTGAGTCCCCGTTCGGAGACGCGCTCGGCGGCCGAGGCGGCGATGCGGGCGGCGGTGGCTCGCCTCTTGCGGTTGTGGGGGCCCTCCGGTTCACTATGAGACATAGTCTCACTTTCTGGACTTTGTCGCATCTGAACGTAAAGCGGCCTCCGGGCCCGCGCTTGCCTCACCGGTTGGAGCCGACCGGGCCCGCGTCCGTCCACGGCTTTCGCGCTGACGTCAAACGGGCGCCTGCCGTTGTGTCGTGTGCCCACAGAACGGGAGATGAGATGACCGACGCCGAACCCACCACCCCGGGCTTCAACCGGCCACAGGGCCTGGACTCCAGGCTGGTGCCAAAGATCATCAAAGTGGTGTCGCGGCTCAATGTCGCCGTCTACCGCGCCACAGGCGGCCGGATCGGTGGCACGTGGCGCATCGGCAGCGCTTTTCCGCGCGGTGTGCCCATGTGCCTGCTCACCACGAAGGGACGCAAGAGCGGGCTACCGCGGACACTTCCGCTGCTCCATCTGATCGACGGTGACCGGGTGATCCTGGCCGCCTCACAGGGCGGGCTGCCGAACAATCCGCTCTGGTACCTCAATCTGCAGGCCGCCCCGGAGGTCACCGTGCAGATCAGACGTGACGTCAGGAGGATGCGGGCCCGCACCGCCGACCCGGCCGAACGGGCCGAATTGTGGCCCCGGCTGGTGGCGATGTACGCCGACTTCGATCGGTATCAGGCATGGACCGAACGGGAGATTCCAGTCGTCATCTGCGAGCCGATCCGATGATCCTGCCGCAGAAGCTCCGGCGGTTTCAACGCCGCCTTGCCGACCGAGATCGTCGGTCCGGAGCGGCTGGTGGTTTCCGTGGACATCTTCTCTGTCAAGTCCCGCATGTTGAACTCTGCAGACCTGTCGCCGCGACGCGCTCACGCCCCGGCGACACCGGCCCGCACGGCTGACAGCACACAAAGACCCCCGCCTTGCGGGCGCCTTTGTGCTTTCCCGGCTGACTCAGACGCATGACCGTCCTCGTCTGCTGAGCGTGTACTGGCCTCCATACGGTGGCCAGGCCGGGATCTGTGAGCGTGGTCGGCGATGATCAGGGCGCCTGGGTGACGGGGACGAATTCGGGCTGGTCGAGCAGGCGTAGCCAGCTGCCGTCGGGCTGGCGGCGGACGACCTGGGCGCGGGCGCCGGCGCCGTCCTTGGGCGGGGTCGACGTGAGGGCGATGTCGCCGCTGATCAGCGTCGGCAGCGGGTCTTCGTGCTCGAAGTGGGGGCGGTTGGCCAGCACCTTCTCCCACAGCGCACGGATCGCTTCCCGGCCCGTCGTCTGGCTGCCCGGCGGGTAGGCCATCACCGCGTCCTCTTCGTAGAGCGCGGCGACTCCTGCCGCGTCGCCGGCGTTGGACCGCTCGACGAACAGGCGGGTGAGGTCTTCGGGGCGCATGGCCTTCTCGTACATGAGTTCCTTCTGTGGCTGGTTCTGAGGTCTCTTCCAGGGTGGTGCCAGCCAGTTCAGAAGTCCAACAGCTTGTTCTGATCGGAACTAGAATCTGTAGTTATGGAATTGCGGCAGCTGGAATACTTCGTCGCGGTCGCCGAGGAGCGGAACTTCACCCGGGCGGCCGATCGGGTGCACATCAGCCAGTCAGGCGTCAGCGCCCAGATCCGCCAGCTGGAACGTGAGCTCGGCACCGAGTTGTTCGACCGGTCGGCGCGGACCGCCACCCTCACCGTCGCGGGAAAGGCCGCGCTCGAACATGCCCGCGCCACACTCGCCGCCGCTGCGGCGGTCGGCCAGGCGGTGGGCGAGGTCACCGACCTGATCCGGGGCCGGCTCACCGTCGGCATGGTCATCGGCTGCACCATCACGCCGCTGTTCGACGCCCTCGCCGCGTTCCACAGGGCGCATCCCGGGGTGGAGATCTCGCTGCTGGAGGGCAACTCCGACTGGCTCGTGGAAGGCGTCCGCGCCGGCACGATCGACCTGGCCCTCATCGGGACGGCGACCGCCGCCCCGGACGGGCTGGACGCGATGACGATCATCAGTGAGCGGCTCGTCGCGGCGGTACCGGCCGGACACCCCCTGGCGGACCTGCGGCGGGTCACGCTGCGCGAGTTGGACGCCTACCCGATCGTGTGCATGCCACCCGGGACCGGCCTGCGCACGGTGTTCGACCAGGCCTGCGCGGCGCACGGCCGCCGGCCGGTGATCGCGCTCCAGGCCAGCGCCGCGGACGCCATCGCCGACCTGGCCAGCCGCGGGCTCGGCGTCGCCATCCTCAGCGAGTCGATGGCCGCGCATTACCGCGACCGGCTCACCGCCCGCGTCATCGACGACGTCGAGGCGCCCGCCAGGCTGGCGTTGACCTGGAAGAGCACGCATGGTCCAGCAGTACGTGAATTCCTGGTCCACGGCCGGCGAGCGTTCGCGATATCAGATCCTGTCGCCCACTGATGGCAGCCCTCCGTGTCACCGATTCCCATTTGTCGTGGGCGGGGGCCGACTTCGAATACCCGGACAAGAAGCTCATCGGGCTCGGGTCCGAAAATCAATATTTAGCGTTCCGGAATATCGGGGACGTGAGGGAGTCGCTTGGCTGAGGTCGAGCCGTAGCGCTGCGGGTGGCCGGCGGGATTCACGGTGGACGGTCCGGCGTAGCGGATATGTCGCGACAAATGCAATAAACGTGATCGTTGTTCTACGGGGCGTGGTGGAACATGAGTCCCTCTTGCGTTTTCTGCCTACAGGACGGATCATTTCGATCAGCGGTTGGGCCGCCCATGAAGTCGCGGGACCTTTGTGTTGTTTCGTGCCCAGGAAGGACCATTGATGATCCGTCGCGCGCTCGTCGCCGCCGCCCTGGCCGCCACCGCCCTCGTCGTCCTGCCATCCGGCCCGGCGCATGCCAGGCCCTGCAGGATCGACCACTACTGCACCACCACGTACTACTCCGACTCCGCCCGCACCAACGCCGTCGGCGGCAAGCAGGAGGACTGCGACGGAACCACCCGTACCTGGGGCGTACGCGGTCCCTACCAGACCTTCTCCGAGCGTTCCTGCTTCTGACCGAGCATCTGTCTCCGGCGGGGCTTCTTCACCGCGTCACCACGTACTACTCCGACAGCACCGGCACCCAGGTGGCCGGCGGCCGCTTCGAGGGTTGCGACGGCTCCTGCCACGACTGGGGCGTGCGCACCGTACACAAGGACTGGTCCGAAACCCCTGTAGCTGATTCCCACCATTCCCCCGCGATCTGGAAGGACGATTCATGATCCGTCGCGTACTGGCCGTCGCGGCCTTGGCCACCGCCGCTCTCGCGGCCGTACCGGCCGGCGCACAGGCCGCCCCTGCCTGCAGGGCCGGCTACATGTGCAACACCCAGTACTTCTCCGACTCCGCGCGCACCAAGTTGGTCGGGGTCAAGACAGAACACTGCAATGGTGAGGTCGTGACCTGGGGCAGGGTCACCGGCTACATCAATTGGTCCGCGAGCCCCTGCACCTGACGGAAGGCATCCGGCAGGGCACGCAGTGGCGGCCCTGCCGCATCCGGTTGCACGCCTGACCATCGTTATCTCGGGGTTGTCAAGCGATCTCGGCCTGTACAGCGTCAGCACTACCGCCGAAATCCGGTCCCATCCCCCTCAGCGGCCGGGGAGCGCGTACGAACAGCAGGAGCCACCTCACGGCCTCATGCCTTTGGGGAACCCGGTCCAGCGCAGGTCGGGCGGGAGGTGGCTCATGTCGTTGAACATCACGATCGTGGGCGGCAGGCCGTTGCGGTACTCGATGACCGTCAGTGCGGTGTTGGCGCTGTTCAGTCCGAGCCACCGGGATGGCGGCGCATCCAGTGCGTGCCGCACCAGCCACGCGATCTGGTAGGCGTGCGTCACCAGGACCTCGTGTGTGTCGGGCTGGGTCCCGTTCGTGGTCGTGCCGGGGACCTTCGCGAACCGGGCGATCAGGGCCTCGGCGAGCTTCTGGCCCGAGGCTGCCTCGGTGTCGTCGTAGCCGTCGAAGAAGCCGGCCCATGACGCGGGTGTTTCGGCCGCATGGGGAACGTAGGGCACGTGGTCGACGAGTTCGGCGGCCTCAGTCACGGGCACGTTCGGTAGATGCCGGGCGAGTTCGTGCGCGCTCGCGACGGCGCGTGGTAGCGGAGAGTGCCACACGGCGTCGACCGGTACGCCGGCGAGCCGTTCGCCCAGCAGGCCCGCCTGCCGGCGCCCGATGTCGGTGAGCTCCCCAAACGCGTTGGCCGCGCCGTGGCGTGCCAGGTAGAGGTGTCGCGTTGTCATGAGTAGTCAGGGCGCGGTGTCCGTGCGGACCCGTCCCCATCTCCTTCCGATTCGTAGGTGGGGGTTCGGCCGCGTGCGGCTTCTGGCAATGACTCCCGGCCTGGGACGGAAGTGATCAATCACGCGTTTGCCGCCGTGACGGTGCCGGTGGTGCCGTCGATGGTGATGATGGTGTCGTCGTGGAGCCTGCTCGTCGCGTTCGGGATGCCGAGGACGGCGGGGATGGCGTGCTCGCGAGCGACGATCGCGGCGTGGGAGAGCACGCCTCCGGTTTCGGTGACGACGCCGGCGGCGATGCGCAGCAGCGGCGTCCAAGCGGGGTCGGTGAAGGGGCAGACGAGGATGTCGCCCGGGTGCACGCGCGCGAAGTCGCGGGGACCGCGGACGATCCTCGCGGTGCCGGTCACGGTCCCGTGGCTGCCTGGTGTTCCGGTGAGTGTGGCGGCTTGGGCATCCGAGGCGCCGGAAGGCGATGGTGGTGGTGGTGGTGGTGGGGGTGCGGCGGTGACCGGCCGTGCTTGCAGAACCCAGATGCGGCCGCCGACGATCGCCCACTCGATGTCCTGCGGTCCACCGAGTACGGCAGCGATCTCCTTGCCCAGCTCGGCCAGCTGTGTGGCGGTCGCGTCGTCGATCGTCGGCTGGTTCCGGGTACGGGTGGGCACGTCGCGAATGACGAGCTGCGTGCCGCGCCGGTCAAGGCGGATCCGTTTGTCTGCGACGGTGCGTGTGACCGACCCGTCCTCGGCGACGCGGTAGGCGTCAGGGGTGACCGTGCCCCCGACGATGCTGGGGCCGAGGCCCCAGGACGCCTCGATCTGGGTCGCGTCGTCCGGGTCCGCGGGTGTGAACATGACCCCGGATACCTCGGCATCCAGATGGCGTTGGACGATGACGGCCATCGCAAGATCATCGGACGGCTGGTGGTCGCGGCCGGAGGCACCCCGGTAGCCGATGGCACGGGGAGAGAAAAGCGAGGCCCAGCAGGCACGTACGGCATCGGCGACCTCGCTGACTCCGTGCACAGCGAGAAAGCTCTCGTGCTGACCGGCCGCCGATGCCTGACCGGTGTCTTCATTTGCCGCCGATGATCTTACCGCCACGGGCGGATCGCCGAGCTCGTCGAGTGCGCGTCCCAGCGCATCGATCACGGTGGCGTGGACCGGGCGGGACTCGATCGCCTGTCGCGTTGCGTCAAGATCGTCCGACTCGCCGGCGAACGGCCCGAGGTCCAGGTCGCGGACAGCGGCGAGGTAAACGGCGAACGAGACGACGAAGCCGTCGGGAACCGGCAGACCCGCGCGGAGCAACGCGCCGAGTGCGCCGGCCTTGCCCCCGCAGGTATCGGCGGCAGCCTCCATGAGGGGTACGATCATCCACCCTACCTTTCAACATATAGTTGACAACAATTTGTTGATTGTGCATCATGAGAGCCATGCCACGCAAGCAGGACATCGCTCACGGCGTGCACGCTGACCACGTCGAGGCTCGCCGTGAGCAGGACGCTCGTGAGCGTCTGATGAGCGTGGGCGCAGATGCGCTCGACGCCCGCCCGTGGCGGCCCTCGCCCGCCCCGCCGTCGGCGGTCGACCTCGCGCAGTTCGCCGTCTGGCGCAGCGCCGACCTGGACCCGGAGGACATCCTGAGCGCGCTCGCCCTGCTGCCCGCCGCACGCGCCGAGGTCGAAGGACTCGAATCCGCCCTGCTGTTCATAGCCCGGAGCGCAGGACTGACCTGGGCACAGATGGCGCAGGCGATGGGATTCAACTCCCCGCAGGCGTGCCAGCAGCACTACACCCGCCTGACAGCACGACAGGACGCCGACTCGTGACGCCAGACTCTCCGCCCGCCCTCCTGGTCCTGCACGCCGTGCGCATCACCGGGTTCGCGGACACCCCGGTGATCGCTCATCGGTACGGCCTCAACGCGGCCGAGACGAAAGAGGTGCTGGTCGACGCCGAGGCACGTGGCTGGGTTGAGCACACCGCCTTCGCCGGCGCCGGAGGTTGGTCGTTGACCGAGCAGGGCCGGGCCGAGAACGAGCGCCAGCTCGCGGCCGAGCTCGCAGGCGTCGGCGGTGCCGACCAGGTCCGTGACGTCTACCGCGAGTTCCTCCCGCTGAACGCCCTCCTGCTACGAGCCTGCACCGACTGGCAACTCCGGCCCACGGCAGGCGATCGGCTCGCCGTCAACGACCACTCCGATCCCGCCTGGGACGCCAGAGTCCTCCACGAGCTCGCCGGGATCGACCGCGCACTCACGCCACTCGCAGACCGGCTCGGCAGCGTCCTCACCCGCTTCCGCGGATACGACACACGATTCACCACAGCCCTGGCGCGCGCCCGAGCCGGGGAGGGCACCTGGGTCGACCGCACCGACGTCGACTCCTGCCATCGTGTCTGGTTCGAGCTCCACGAAGACCTCATCGCCACGCTGGGCCTCGACCGGCACGCGGAACCCTGACCCCCACGCTCCGCATCAGCAAGTACGTGGTACGCGAAGCCGAACGCACCGGCCAAGGGATCGCCCTGGAAGAGTTGCAGGGCATCCGCGGCCGGGTAAGGGCTCACCGGCTCCAGCGGCGCACCCTGCACAACTGAGCCTTCGCCCAGCAGATCGCGTTCACCCGCTACAAGGCCGCGCGCGCCGGGGTCGCCTTCGTCCTGGTCGACCCGGCCTACACCTCGCAGGCCTGTCCGGACCGGCTTCAGCCGGTGGTAGTTGACGCCTTAGCTCCGCGGGACGTCCTTGACGAACACGATCCCGTCGTTCTCGGCCAGGTGGGCCGGGTCCAGCGGGAAGTAGCCGTAGTAGGGGGACACGCGGGGGGCGGGACGCGTGTCGCCGAGGGCGGCGGCCATCCGGCGGGCGTCGACGACGTAGCGGTCCTCCGGGAGCGCGTACAGGAGCCCTTCGACGGTGTCCGGGGGCGGGGCGTCCACTCCCTGGTGCCGGATCGTGCCGAGGGCCGTGGCCAGGAAGGCGTACCCCTCCCCCAGGTGGGCGCTGACGATCGCGCCGGCGCTCCACCACTCCAGCGGCAGGTTGCCCAGCCGCATCGTGCTCTTGTCCCGCTGGAGATGGCGGTTGTGGGCGTGGGCCAGCGCCGGGCCCCGCTCGGCGACGGCGAGAAGGTTGGCGGCCATCATCGAATCCCGCAGGCCCATCATCCGCGTCACGCGGCCCGGTGAGGTGTCGGCCATCCAGAAGTGGTAGCGCAGCAGGCCGGTGGCGGTGCGCCCGTACAGGCGCGCCCGGTCCCAGTCGTCCCGCGAGGACGCCGCGATCAGGTGCGGCGTCTGCGCGTCGAGCAGCGCCACCAGATCGTCGGCGAGCAGCCGCAGCTGCCTGGCCTCGGCCGACCGCCCCACGGACCGGGACGGGTCCATGACCGCGGCGGGGTCGATCCACCGGTCGTCGGCGCCGAGCAGGCGTTCGAGCGTTTCCACGGTGCAGGGGAGCAGGTCCGCCTCCACCCAAGCCGCGAGGTAGCCGTGGAGTGCGGTGAGGGCCTGCCGGGGGCTCGCGGCGCCGGTCATCTCCAGAGGGCCGTCGAAACCGGCGAAGCGCAGCCGCTCGGACGCGGGCCGGCCGTCGTTGTAGTCGCGCATCCAGCGCACGAGCTCGCGATTGGCCGCCGACGCGCCGAACCCGTGGCTGAAACCGCGCTCCATGACCTCGTCGAGGGTGCCCTTGCCCGCGGTGACGTAGTCGTCCACGACCAGGCCCATCACGCAGTCGCTCTCGATCGCGATCGACCGGTAGCCCTCCTGCTCGACGAGCTGCCGGAAGAGCTCGTTGCGCAGGTCGAGCAGAATGTCCTCGCCGTGGGTGGGCTCGCCCAGGGCGAGCAGCCGCGGCCGGGCCGGGAGCAGCCTCATGACGGCGGCGACCTCGACGGCATGGGCGGTGTCCTTGATGCCAGTAATCACGCCTTCAACGGTATCGTTGAACCCATTGTTGAAACTTTCGCCGTGGTAGCGCCCAATCCATGGGGCGAACCTTCAAAAATGGTGAGCGGCTCAGACCTATTGACCCGGCGCGCGGGCACGGTCCGTCCGCGCAGGCGATCAGGATCTACGAGGAGGCCGGCGTCCTTCCGGGCTCGCGCAACGATTTCTGCCTGGGAAAGCCGCCGCCTTGATCCGGCGCCCGGAGGTACGCCGGTCCCGCTGTCCACCCCGGGCCTGCTGCCCTGCCGGTGGGCGTGGGCAGGTGGCCGGGTCAGTGTGCGAAAAAGCGCTGGCGAGGACCACGGGGACGGTGGCGCCGCCAAGGATGCTCAAAAGGGCGTTGCGGCGCCACAGGTGCAGACCGATGGTGACGGCCAGGGCCGCCAGCGTCGTCGCGCCGGTCCCGGATCGCGTCGAGGGCCACGACGGCGAACAGGGCGGTGAGGGCGAAGTCCAGGCCGGCAACGCTGTCGGGGATGAGCGGGTGCGCGACGGCAGTGAAGCCAACGTCAAGCCGGGTCAACTCGGCGCTTTCGATCTTGAAAGACCGTGCCCGCTTGTCAAACCAGACACCTCACACCAGACACCCCGCCACACACAGACCTTCACCGCATCAGGCCGACACGAACATCAGACTCGCCGGGGCCCTGGTCGAGACCCGGACAGCACGACTGGCTACCGACGCTGGCATGGCCATTTTCCGCCATGCCAGCGGGCAGTGGATGTCCGACGAGAACGCCGACCACTCCCAGTTCCTGGCCGACAGCTCCGCAGATCTGCTCGCCATCTCGCCACGTATATGCGGGATGACCACTGCTCAGGCGAAATCAGTCGGCGGGCTTGCCGAACCAGCGGGAGAGGTGGTCGTCCAGGTCCTGCTGATCGTCGCCGATCCAGGCGACGTGGCCGTCGGGACGTAGCAGGACGCACGGAACATCCAGTACCGCAGTGGGATCCGCGAGGTAATCGACCCGGTCTGACCAGCCGCCGGCGGTCAGGCGTTCGGTGCGGTCCAGCAGCAGACCGCGGCCGCGATGCAGCAGACCGTAGAGGTGGCCCTGTTTCACGTCGATGTCGCGCAGGCGGCGGCCGAGCAGGTCGGGGCCTTCGCCGAAGTCGTAGCGGATGCCGATCGCGGTGATCTTCTCGATCAGATAGCGGTTCACCTCGTCGAAGTCCATCAGTTCGGTGAGCAGCCTGCGCACGGCCTGCGGGCCCGGTTCGGTCGACAGCAGTTCCATCTGGGCGCGGGTGTTGTCCAGCACGTCCTCGGCGACCGGATGACGTTCGGCCTGATAGGTGTCCAGCAGTGTTTCCGGGGCCCAGCCGCGGATCTGTGCGGCCAGTTTCCAACCGAGGTTGAATGCGTCCTGAACGCCCAGGTTGAGGCCCTGTCCACCGATGGGTGGATGAACGTGTGCCGCGTCGCCGGCCAGCAGCACCCGCCCGACCCGATAACGTTCGGCTAGCCGGGTGGCATCCCCGAAGCGGGACAACCAGCGCGGGGAGTGCACGCCGAAATCGGTTCCGGGCGATGGTGCGCAACTGTTGTTTGAAATCCTCGAGGGTGGGCGGTTCCGCGCGGTCGCTGACTCCCGCGGCGGGGACTACGACGCTATAAACTCCTTCGCCGAAGGGCCGGAGCCAGAATGGCTGATGGGTCTCGCGGATTTCGGTCACCTTGGCGGTGATCTCCTCCTGCGGCACGCCCACTTCCATCTCGCCCATCAGCGTCTCGGTCCGTGAGGCCTCGCCGGGGAAGCCGACACCGAGCAGTTTGCGCACCGTACTGCGCCCGCCGTCACAGCCGACGAGGTAGCGCGAACGCAGCTGTTCCCCGTCGGCCAGCTCGACGGTCACACCATCGTCGTCCTGCTCGAAACCGGCCACCGCACAACCGCGCCGGACCTGCGCGCCCAGTGCGATCGCATGTTCTTCGAGCAAATGTTCGATTACCGGCTGCGGGATGCCCAGCAGATAGGCGTACGCGGAATCCAGGCCCTTGGGCGCGGGTTTGGGGATGGCGGCGAAGAAACCGCCGGCCGGACGCTGTCTTCCATGCTGGAGAATGCGCTCCAGCAGTCCGCGCATCGCCATCAGCTCGAGACTGCGAATATGCAGACCGACTATGCGGACGAACGACTTGGGCTCGGTCTCCTTCTCCAGAACGAGTACCCGCACATCGTGCAGCCGCAGTTCGGCGGCCAGCATCGCACCGGTCGGCCCGCACCCGGCAATGATCACATCGAAGATGAGGGGCGCGCGATCGGCGCCGGAGGCCGGCGACCAGAGAACTCCGGGGACGTCGCCCACCGTGGAGTCACGCTCGACCCTGTCGTTCGACGGCGGCTCGGCGGTGACCTGCTGAGAGTGCATAGGTGTTGCCTTTCGGGAGTGCCTTGTTGGCGAGGCGCTCCCGGCGACACCTACCTCAATCGCCCGACCGTGACGGGAAGAGGGAGCACCCACATCGATACAGCGTTCATGGGTCTCACCTCCTCGGGCGGTGTCACGATCAACTGCAAGCTACAAGCCCGAGCATCATCCCGTCCAATCCTTTCCCAGCCACGTGATCACGACTCCAGACGGGCCCGTGCGGTCGCAGGGGGAATCCGGCGTGGCGGCCCGGCTGGTCCCGCTCACGGTCGACGGTCTGATCCTGGCTGCCCCCGAGGCGGACCGGATCTCGGTAGGCGCAGCCCTGATGAGGTTGTCATGGCCACTACGCGAACTGGTCGTAGGCGAGCTTGACGACCAGCGCGATGACTCGCATGCGTACTCCAGGGCCTGACCGCCCGCCTTGCCTCCAGAGATTCGCAAGGCCGTTAGCCAAACAGGCCGGCCTTCCAAGAACATCACTTCTCCGGCTCCATCGACGTTGCCATCGAAGGCGAGCGGGCCCAACTCGGTCTCACCGGCTACGGCCGCTGCGCGCGCGACACCCTCCATGACGGCGAGGGCTGCGATGACGAACCCGGCGCCGGGGTCGAGTCAGGTCCAGCCGAGCGCGGCGCAGGCGAGGGAGCCCGATCTCTGCGTGTCAGCCGGTGAGGCCCTTGACGCCGCGAACCGTCAAACGATATTCGCGTGGTCACGCCTCAGCCACTCGGCGATGTCGGCGACGACGTTCGGGTCCACGTGTTGCGCGGGCTCGTATTCCGCCGGCGTGGACGGCCCCGTGCCGGGAAAGAACAGGTGGTTGTCGGCGTCGTAGACGCGGATCGTGACATCCGGCCGATGAGCGAGACCCGCCTTCCATCCCGGCAGGTCGTCCGTGACGGTCACTTGATAGTCACGGCCGCCCTGGAGGATGAACATCGGCCTGTCCAGGGCCGCCGCGGTCGCGACCGGGTCGTAGTCGCGCAGATCCAGCCAGTACGCCGCCGGCCAGCCGAACAGCAGAGCTTCGGTCGGCGTCGACGGTGACAGGTCAGGACCGGCGACCATCGCAGCCTGCCGCGTGATCGCCTCGACGGCGGCCTCCACCGCCGGGCCGGGATCCAGCGAGGCGAGGTAACGGACGACGCGGACGGCGGCCTGGTGCATCGGCTGCGTATCGCCAGCCATGATCACCAAACCGGCGACGGACGGCTCGGCTGCCGCGACCCGAGGGGCGACCTTGCCGCCCATGCTGTGGCCGAGAACGAAGACGCGGGCGGGGTCCACACCCGGCTGCCGCTGGAGCAGGTGAACGGCGGCCACCGCGTGCGGCACGTATTCGTCGGCCATCGTGAAGCCGGCCGCGTTCGCCACCTGGCCGCTGTGGGCGTAGGTCACCTTGTCGAACCGCAACACCGCAACACCGCGGCCGGCCAGCCCCCAGGCGAGATCCTTGAGTGGTTTGTTGGCTCCGCTGGTGGCGTCGCGGTCGAAGGGGCCTCCCCCGCTGAGCAACACGACGCCTGGTCGCGGGCCGGGCCCATGCGGCAGGCTCATCGTGCCGGGCACAGCGAGAGGTCCGTCACCGATCATGACGTCGTGCTCGTCGAAGGTCCTCGGGTCGGCGTACGGCGGCGGCGCCCAAGGCGCTGCAGCCGCGGCTAACAGCAGGTCGTGCAGCATGCCGTCGTGGTCAACGGCTACCACCACGGTCAATGCCCCGCGCTCGCAGGTCACCGGAACACTCACGCGGACAAGCCCCGCCCCGGCCTGCTCGCTCACCGGCTCTCCGACGGCGGACACCGGTCCCCTTTTACCCATCTCGGCCACCCAGGCCACCTGCAGCACCTCGGCGTTGATCAACGCTCGCAGCGGTGGAGCGAAGAGGTGTTCGATCTCGGCGAATCGTCCCTGCTGCGCCATCTCAACGATCGCGACGGCGATCGCCGCCGGCTCGGTGCCTGTCGTCATCCCGGCCCCTACCTTTCTCGATTTTTGAGAAAGGTAGCATGATATGAGATCGTATGGAGATGAACGTGTTGGAGCTTCTGGGCCATCCGATCCGGCTGCGAGTCGTGCACGCCATGCGCGGAGGGCGGATGCTGACGACGTCCCAGCTATGCGCTCGGATCTCTGACGTCTCGAAGGCCACCGTTTACCGGCACGTCGACCTGCTCGCAGCCGGGGGAATCCTGGAGGTGGCCGACGAGCAGCGAGTGCGCGGCGCGGTGGAGCGCCGATACCGACTGCGCCAGGACCGGGCCACGATCGACGCCGACACGATCGCGTCCCTGACACTCGACGATCATCGGCGCGGGTTCGCCACAGCGATGGCCACCCTGCTCGCCGAATTCAACGCCTACCTCGACCGAGATGGCGCCGACCCGGTGGCAGACCTCGTCGGCTACCGACAGCATGCTGCCTGGCTCAGCCAAGACGAGCTCCTGGAGCTGATCAGCGAACTACGCAGCGCGATAGCGCCAAGACTGACCAATCAAGCCACGCCCGATCGCGCCCAATACCTGCTCAGCCCGATCCTGTTCCCGATCGAGGAAGCGTCCGCCGATCCCGAGGCCGGTTGAGCCGCCACCACACTCACACCGCAGTGCCGGGCAGCACGGCCTGCGGCCATGCCGGCAGGCCGGTTTCACACCTCTACGCGCGCCGCCAGCGCGAACACGAACGCGGTGCCGACCAGCCCGAGCATGGTCCAGGCCTGGAGCCGCAGGCGCCGCTGGTAGCCGGGCAGTTCCTCGGGGAGCGCGAAGAGCCGGGCCGGCCAATGGCGCCACGAGACGTTACCGAAGACCACTCCGGCGGCCAGATAGAGCACGGCGGGTACGGCCAGGCCGAGCGCTAGGCCGCTGAGTGCGAGGAAGCCGATGAGAGGCGCGACCTTCCAGCGGTTACCCTGGGCCAGGAGAAGCAGGAACTCCTCGCGGGCCGACGGGGTCGGAAAGAAGCGAGAGATCTTAGGCTGGACCACGGCGAGGCTGTAGGCCATCGCGCCGAACCAGACGGCTGCGGCGGCAAGGTGCATGATCAGCAAGATCATCACGCCTCTCACCGTATCAGCTCCTACCGGCGTCCCGCGCCACGGTGATCGCGGCCCCGAGCCGGATTCCGCGGAGCGCTGACCACCTACTCGACCTTTCAGTGGCGAGACGCTGCGCCTGGCTCACTTCATGGCCCCGCCCACCGCCATCGCGAGCATGGGCGCGACGCGTGCGGGCCGGTCCCGGCTCGGGCACCTGCCGGATGATTCACGGTCCGTCACGCAGGTCGCCCATGGATTCACGATGCTCCTCCCCCGCGCTCCATCAGGCCGCGAGTGGCGCGGCGTTCTCACGGTCGTCTCATCGAAGCCGTCCGACGATGGCAGTTGAACACTGCCGGACCGGCTGCGACCACGTCGGAGACAACACCGTTCCAAGACCTGCGGGAGGACCACATGAGCAAATTCGCGATCATCAACATGAGCGCGGTGGAGATCCTGGACTCGCGGGGCCGGCCCACGCTGTCGGTTCACCTCACCCTGGCCAACGGCGCGACCGGCTGGGCCGGAGTCCCCTCGGGCGCGTCCACGGGAAGCCGTGAGGCGGTCGAACTGCGCGACGGCGACAGCGGCCGCTACGGCGGGGCGGGCGTCCTGCGTGCGGTGGGCTCCATCAACGGAGAGATCGCCCTCATGCTGGAGCATTGCACATGGATCTCCCTGGCCGAGGTCGACCAGGCGATGATCGAACTGGACGGGACACGCGACAAGTCACGCCTGGGGGCCAACGCGCTCGTCGGTGTATCGATGGCCCTGACCCGCGCGCTGGCGCACTGGGAAGGCGGATCACTCTACGAGTACCTCACCGCCTTCACCCCGCACGACGTCCACCCGCGGCTACCCGTCCCGCATTTCAACGTACTCAACGGCGGCGTCCATGCGGACAATGCCATGGACTTCCAAGAGTTCATGATCGCGCCCCTGGGCGCCGCGTCGATGAGCGAGGCCGTACGCATCGGAGCGGAGGTCTACGCCGCCTTGCACCGCCGTCTGGCCAAAGAGGGCCGTGTGACGTCGCTCGGGGACGAAGGCGGCTTCGCGCCCCAACTCGCCGATCCGGAGGACGCCTTGGCACTGCTCGTCGCGGCGATCGAGGACGCGGGCCACACCCCCGGCCTGCACGGTGTGGCCATCGCCCTCGATCCGGCCGCCTCGCGGTTTCGCGAACCGGACGGCTCCTACCGCGTGGGTGACGCCCGGATGTCGTCATCGGAGCTGATCAAGCGCTACGCGGCCATGACCGAGGAATATCCCATCTGGAGCATCGAGGACGGCCTCGCCGAGGACGACGAAGACGGGTGGCGCCTGCTGACCAAGGAACTCGGCGACCGGGTCCAGTTGGTAGGAGACGACGTGTTCGCGACCAACCCGGCGATCATCAGGTTGGCGATCGAGCACGGAATCGGCAACGCGGCGCTCATCAAACCGAACCAGATCGGCACGGTCACCGAGACCTTGCAGGCCATCTCACTCTGCCAAACCAGAGGGTACGCGCAGATGATCTCGCACCGCTCCGGAGAGACACACGACGACTTCATCGCCGATCTGGCGGTGGCCTCGGGATGTGGCCAGCTCAAGTCGGGAGCACCGGCTCGCGGCGAGCGGATCGCCAAGTACAACCGCCTCCTCGAGATCGCTGCCTACCGCCCCCATCTGCCCTTCGGCCTGCCCGAGGGAGCGCGGCGTACCGGTGGGATCTGATACCGCGACCGGAAAGTGATCGCGACGCCCAGCGCGGGGCCGGTCTGCACGAACGTCTCTTTGGTGCGGGTTTGAGTGTGCGGGACGTTGTTGTCTGGAGGCAATTCTTAAAAACCGGCGCCTTTACAAAGTAGATTTCCATGGGCGGGGACGACAAAACCGCCGCCCGCTTCGTCGCGGCCATGAACTCCGGCGACCCCCACGCCGTAGACCATGTCTACGAGGACGACGCCGTCCTCGTACCGATGCCGGGACATCCCGTCACCGGCCCCGCGCGCCTGGCCGCCAACCAGCACCTGCAGAGCTTCGGGCTGCCGATCGAGGCCCGTCCCCGCCACGTGTACGCCGCCGGGGACATCGCGCTGCTCATCGTCGACTGGTCGATGCGCGGCACAGCCCGCGACGGCAGCCAGGTCGACCTGAGTGGCACGGCCACCGACGTCGTGCGGCGCGGCGCCGACGGCCAGTGGCGCTACGTCATCGACAACCCGCACGGCACCGCCTGACCGCAAGGGCCCCTTAGCGCTCCAGGACGAAAGACCGGCGACGGGCTCAGGCCATGGGCGATCGCCGAGGCGCTCGGCCGGGCGCTGAAGTTGGTCGAGCTCACCCGAGGAGCGGGCTCGCGAACGGTGGCGGCAGGCCGGATACGGCGATATGAAAACGGTTGTCGCCCCGCATGCCATACTGAACCCTCCGAAAACGGCGGGGAGGGCGATGACCACCGCAACAGACCGACCCGGGCGGACCATCGGGCTGCCGTGGGCGTTCCTCGTGCTGGTCGGGCTGCTGGTGGCGGGCAGGTTCCTGCTGGCGCCGCACCTGACGGATCCGGCCCTGCGGACGTGGGCGACGGTGTTCGTGGCGGTGTGCGTACAGGCGATCCCGTTCCTGGTGCTGGGGGTGGCCCTGTCGGCGGCGATCACCGCGTTCGTGCCCGCGTCGTTCTGGACGCGGGCACTCCCCCGGCGGACCTACGCCGCGGTGCCGGTGGCCGGAATGGCCGGGGCCGTGCTGCCAGGATGCGAGTGCGCGTCGGTGCCCGTGGCCTCCGGGCTGATGGCGCGAGGCGTGGCGGCGCCGGCGGCGTTGGCCTTCCTGCTGGCCTCCCCTGCGATCAACCCCGTGGTGCTGGTGGCCACCGCCGTCGCCTTCCCCGGCGACCCGGCCATGGTGGTGGCGCGGTTCGCCGCCTCGCTGGCGGTGGCGGTGCTCGCGGGCTGGATCTGGGCGCGGTTCGGGCGCGCCGCGTGGCTGCCTGCGCCGCGCCGTACCGCCGATCCCGGGCAGGGCAGGTGGGGCGCCTTCCTGGACGCGATGTGCCACGATCTGATGCACGCCGGCGGCTACCTCGTCGTCGGCGCGCTGGCCGCGGCGACGCTGAACGTGACGATCCCGCGCGAGTGGCTGACCGCGGTGGCCGGGGTGCCGGTGGTGTCGGTGCTCGTGCTGGCGTTCCTGGCGGTGCTGCTGTCGATCTGCTCGGAGGCCGACGCCTTCGTGGCGGCGTCGCTGACGGCGTTCTCCCCGACGGCCAAGCTGACGTTCCTGGTGGTCGGGCCCATGGTGGACCTGAAACTGATCGCGTTGCACGCCGGCACCTTCGGCCGCGCCTTCACCTGGCGCTTCGTGCCGCTCACGCTGGCGCTGGCGATCGCCGCCAGCGCCGTGACGGGCTGGGCGCTGCTGTGAGCCGCCAGGCGCAGGGATGGCTGCTGCTGATCGTGGGGGCGACGCTGCTGAGCGTGTCGGCGTTCTCCACGATGTACGTCAACTACGTCAGGCCCGGCTTCCGGCCGATGCTCGTGACGGCGGGCGCGGTGCTGGTGGTCCTCGGTCTGCTGTCGGCCGCCCGCCGCGGGCCCGGCCATGCCCCGCGGGTGGCGTGGCTGCTGGCGGCGCCGGTGTTCGCCATCGTGCTGGTCGCGCCGCCCGCGCTCGGCTCGTACGCGGCCCGCCGCCACGCCGCCGCTCCCCCGCTCGCCACCGCCCACGCCGAACTGCCCGCCGCCGAGGTGACGGAGCTGTCGCTGGGCGAGTTCATCGGCCGCGCCTACGACCCCGCCGGGGAACTGGCCGGCAGGCGGGTCCGGCTGACCGGGTTCGTCGTGGCGTCGAAGACCGGCTGGCACCTCGCCAGGATGCGCATCAACTGCTGCGCCGCCGACGCGCTCGCCCTGGAGGTGGCCGTCGAAGGCGCGCCCGCTCCCCGCGAGGACTCCTGGGTACGGGTCACCGGCACCTGGATCCCGTGGGAAGACGGCATCCCGGCGGAGTACGAGCCGCCCGCCATCGCCGCGATCGACGTCATCGGCGTCCAACCGCCCGCGGAGCCGTACGAGGAGCCCGCGTGAGCCGGTTGTCCCAGGGGCTGCTCCTGCTCCTGCTCGGCGGGGCGCTCCTGAAGATCTCCGCCTTCTCCGCGGACTTCACCAACTACGTCAAGCCGGGCTTCCGGCCGCTGCTGATCGCGGCGGGCGCCGTACTGACCGTGCTGGGCGCGGTGATCCTGGGGCGGGAGCGGCGTCACGGGCGCGGCCCGGCGCCCCGGGAGGCGCTCGCGGGGGCCGGCCTCGAGGAGGAGCTGCACCTGGCCCGGCTCCTCGGCCGCGAGCCGGCCGTCACCCCCCGTCCGGAGCCGCCGCTCCTTACCGAGGCACCCGCCGGGCACCATGGCGGGGCCCGGGTGGCATGGCTGCTCGCCGTGCCGATCGCCGCGATCGTCGTCGTGGCCCCGCCGGCCCTCGGCTCGTACGCCGTTCAGCGAGCCGAGCACGCCCCCGCCCCACCCCCGCCGTCCGTCGTGGACGCCGGCCTGCCACCGCTCAACAGCGGCGGCGTCAACGACCTGAGCATGAGCGAGTTCGGCGGCCGCGTCTGGGCCGACCCCGGCTCGCTGAAGGGCAAGACCGTGCGGCTGACCGGGTTCGTCGTCCCGGCCCCGGACCAGGGCGGCTGGTACGTCGCGCGCCTGCGGATCGGCTGCTGCGCCGCCGACGCCCTGACGATGAAGGTGGCCGTGACGGGCGCGCCCGCCCCGGTGACCGACACCTGGGTACGGGTCACCGGGACGTGGACACCGGCCAAGCGCACGACGGTTCCCGAGCTGGCCGCCACCCGCGTCGAGCCGGTGGCCGCGCCCGCCGAGCCCTACGATTAGCGGCCGCGCCCGGGCTGTGACCTTCGGCACTGACCGCGGGGCGGCAGCCGACCGACAGTGAAGCCATGGAGCTGCTCAGCGTGGAGTTCGAAGAGGAGTGTCTGGTACGGACCCGCCGCGCGGTCCTGGCCTGCGCCCGCGATCAGGGCGCGCCGGACGAGCGGCTCTGGGACTTTCTGGCGGCGGTCAACGAGTGCGTCGTTGTTTCGTATCAGGAATTGCCCTCTGACCTGCAAGGAAAGATGAGGAAGGCTGGGGCGCGTCATGATCATTCCATACGAATTCCGTAGCGACATCTTGAATATCACGACTCCAGTGCTTTCTCGATGCGTTGGTTGGCGACCTCGCGCTGGTCGTCTATGCACTTGGCGTAGATCTTCAGGAGCACGTTCACGCTGTGCCCGGCCCGCTCGGCGACCTCGAGAGCGTGCACGCCGGCGTTGAGCCACAGCGACACTGCGGCGTGCCTCAGGTCGTAGGGCGGCCAGCCAGCGGGGAATCGAACTGTTCCGGAGTGAGCGCAAGGCGGCGGGCCTCCCGCCACACCTTGGGGTAGGAGCCGCTCAAGAACGTGCCCCCGCCGCGGGTGTAGAAGAGGCGTCCGTCGGGAGCGGTGCGCATGCAGGCGAACATTCCCGCCAGCATTGGCCCGCGCGTCCGCCCTATGTAGGTCACGGCGACCAGCAGTTCCCGTGCTTGGCGGGGATTGACGACTACGCGCCGGTCTACAACGTTGTTCGGCCTGCGCGGTTTCCACTTGACGCGATCCAGCGGGTTGGCGTCGAGTTCGCCGGGTTCGACGGCGTACTCCAGGGGGGTGGTGGAACACCACCCGCTGCGTCGGAACGTAGAAGGCGCGGCAGCCTTGCCGTTTGGACACACCGCGAGGACTTCCAGGGCAGCGCGGGCATGGCGAGGCTCTTGAAGATCGATCATCGGCAGCGAGGCCGCCTCCAGCCACCGCAACGCGGCGGCGGCCTGGGCATCAAGCTCGGGCTGACGCTCCGCGGGGAGAAACATACTTGCGCAGGGCGCGGCGCAACAGCGTGGTATCGGATCTGCCCTTGGGGTCATTGATCAACGTCGGCGTGACAGCGACCAGGGCCTCGACGGTGCTCTTACGGGATTTGGCCGCCTGGTGCGGCCACCGGACGGCCGCGTAGGCCCGCGCGAACTCCAGCCAGGTGCGGGCGTTCTTCCGGGCCCGGGGTCTGGCAAGGGATCTACGGCGGCCCTGATTTCCGCGGCGCAACCTTCGGTGGCCTTACCTGGCTCGCAACCGCGCATGGCTTGCGCCCCAGCATGAGGGAAGTGCGGGTGACGCACCCGGAGCTCGATCACATGTGGCCATCGGGCTGGCGTCCGGAGACCGACCCCGACGACACGACGCTGATACGGGACGAGGCGCCCGACGACGGTGCGGAGGACAAGCAGGCAGGCGGGGAACCAACCGCCGAAACATAGCGAGACGTTAACGATCGGCCTACATGAGGGCTCGAACCGCGTGTCCCTCGGTGGACAGCCGCTCCAGGAGTTCGACCTGCTCGGCCTCGGAGTCGCAGGTGACGACGACGCCCCACACGGTCGGCGGCTCCACCCGCTCAGCCGGCCCCGACCCCGTGACCGGGTTCGGCGGTGCCTGCTCGGGGTCGCGGGGCACCAGCTCGTCCAGGTCCGCTAGGTCGTCGTTCGTGTACCCGGCCGCGGCCAACAGCGCCTCGTCGGCCGCCCCGATGTCCGTGAGCATGTCGGCGAGCATGCCGTGATCCCAGCCGCCCCGCTCGGTCAGCCGGTTCGCCGCCACCAGGTAAGCCTCCGCGTCCGCATGCGACCGGGACGTCCAGCCGCGCAGGATGGGCACCAGCCACGTGCCGTCGTCGCCGACCTTCACGCCTTCGGGCGGCGAATTCCCTTCGGCGGCCATCTCGTCCAGGATGTGGAGTCGGCCGTGCCCGGCGACGAGGCGGCCGGTGCGCTCGTCCAGCTCCCCGGCGAGGGTGCAGCCGAACGCTTCGACCGACTTCCGGATGGCCGGGAGATCGTGCTCCTTCGGGTTGCGAACGGCGCGGGTGATCTCGGGGAGGGGCATGTGTTCGATACGGCGCATACGGGTCCTCGCTATCGTGACGGATCATGAGCACCAGCCTGGCCGAACCCGTACGACGAGGACGCGTTCCCGGTCTCGCCCCCGCCGCTGGTGTCGGTGCCGCGACGATGATGAGCATCGCCCCTCTGGATGTCGCCGTCCGAAATGAGGCGCTGAGAGCGATTCTCAGCGCCTCACCGTGCGAGCGACACCGACCATCAGGCCAGGTCAGTTAGGCCGCGAGCGGCCACCATGATGAGCATTCCGCCCGTATACCGGACGTATTCCCTGAATATTCCGAGGTCGGATAGAGTTTGGTCGGCACAAAACCCGAAAAACGCCTGATAGGAAAGGAATTGTAATGACCAGCAAGCGGAAGAGGATCGCAGGCGTTGTGTCCGTTCTCGGCGTTTCTGCTGGCGTCATCGTCGGGATTTCCGAACCCGCGATGGCCATTCCTCCCGACGTTATGGTGGTCCGGATTCGGAGCTATGCTCAAGTCGGTGCCAGCACCGGATTTTATGAAAGCTTCAACACATATGCATACCGACACCCGGCAGTCGTGCGGGTGGTGGCCTACTTCAGGGACCACACTCGGACGAGGGTAACACTAACCAAGATCAAAGTGTGCTATTCGAATGGCTTCGATAGGAACGTGCTGATCGCCCCGGCCATCACGAACAGCAGCGGCTCTTTCCACAAGGATTGGATAACCAACAGTTACGCGCCTCGACAGTGTCGCGAATACCCTTACACTCGGAGGCTGTCAAGGCAGTCAGACGGGAACATGATGCAGGTACTCTTGCGGATCGTGTCCAGGGACCAGTCGAGGGCGTCAACGTGGACCGGATTCAACCGCTAGCCCAGCTCAGCGCAGATGCGGTTCATCCCGTTCCCCGCCTCCTGTGCCTCGCGGTCGGCTCGGAGGAACAGGGCCGCGCACGCCGACCGGCGGCACCGCCAGCTCTCCTCAATCTCAGTCGCGGGCTTCTCCTTCAGCCCACCCAGCATGATCCGGCGAGGGTCGCACGCAGCCGTGACCTCCATCGAGCCGCCCGCGACGGCGTACCGGTGAGAGACCACGGCCACGTGCCACTGCTTGACCGTCCGAGCGTCCGGGCAGCTGAGGAACCGCGCGTCACGGTACCCGGCGAGAAGCCGACCGTCCCACAGCAACGGCGCCCCATGGTCAACGCCGTCAAAAACGTCGTCGCCCACCCACTCGACGCCGGCCGGGCCTGCCACGGCGGCGCTCACACGCCACCCCCGACCGAGCCGTGGGCATCCTCGTCCTCGGCCGGGTCGTACCTCTCGTCCGGGTCGGCGTAGTAGTCGGCAGGCTTCGGCAGCGCCTCGATAGCCGCCCGCCGCTCCTTGCTCCGGTCAAGACCACGAGCAAGCCAGTTCGCCTCGGTCTGGGCGCACGGCCACCTGCCCGTGTGGCGACTGCCACGACCAGGAGCGGTACCACGTCGCGGCCCGCGTGGTCGAGCTTCAGTACAGCGAGATGACGGGCGACAGCCACGGCACGCACCTGTCGGACATCCCGAGGGGCAGCGCCCGCAGCGCGGCCAGGGAGATGGCTCGTCTGTTCCGCCAGGTCTCCCAGGGCTGCGGCCAGCCGCAGGTGCAGGGTGACGACCTGGGCAAGGTGGCTCGGCTGATGTGGGAGCAGGCGCACGGCATCGAACTGGCGAGGTGCCCATGACCACCCCACCGGCCCCGGCTGACCGAGAGCAGTACGAGCGGTGGGTGGCCGAGCAGATCGGCCCCCGCAAGGTCGGCGGACGCTACGACCACGGGTACGAGGACAGCGCCTACGAAGTGCTCGCCATCGAGCGCGGCCCCCGCGACTCCTGGCCTGTCTGGCGCATCAAGGTGCGTGACCAGGCCGGGGAGCACTGGCACCGCACCGGGTGGGATCCGCGCCGGGACCGGGTGGTGTCCGCTCGTACGTGAAAGAGGAGTAGGAGGTAGAGATACCCGACTCTGGAAAGCCCGCCGGCCATCTGTCGGCGACGCCCATTTGCGGATGGTGCACGGCTCGCGTTCCAGCCGGAGGGCAGTCTCGCAGGCGGTTACGGGAGCGTACGGGGTCACGTTCACCCCGCTTCCGCTGCTTTGTCCCGGAATGATCGACGCGCTGAGATGGCCGTAGACGCGCGAACACGCCCCGGCGAATAGGAGAGGTGGGGGCGGCACACGCACCGGCAGAAACGCGTCCAGTCCCGCGCTCCGCTCAAGCCCAGCTCACAAAGGGGGTCGCAGGGCATAGGGGTGCCGCCCGCACGAAGTGCGACACAGAAGATCGCGTGGGCGCAACCGTTGGCGGCACCGCCAACATCCCAGGCCAGACCCCGGCCGCAGCAGGCACGGCCGGGGCACCGCCAGTGGTCAGCCGTGGATGTGCTCGGCGACCTTTGCCTGCGGAGGTGCCCTCCACGTTTGGAGGGCACCCGGCCTGGCCAGAAGGAGCGGTTCAGCCGCAGTGCACGTTGTTGAGCTCGGTGGTCTTCCCGGCCACTACCGTTCCGGACACGTCAATACACTGGCCAGGCGCCGAGACGTACACCGGGCCAGCGTAGTACTGGTAATAGTTGGCTTGGTGGTCATACCCGCTGCCGTCAGCTCTCGAAATCGAGACGCCCTTCCACGTCGTGGTTCCGGCGGTTGAGCCGTAGCCGTAGGCCAGGGCGCAGTTCCTACCGGTGCTGGAGCTGTAGTACACCTCCAGCGTGCCCGTGCGGGTCCCGCTCTTGGGGATGGCGTAGGCGCCGATCCGGGAGTAGCTGCTGCCGCAAGGTCCGGCCGCGCTGGCGGGGGCGGCGCCCGCCACCAGCGCGGTAGAGGCAGCCAGGGCCGCGCCAGCCAGGAGGGTCGCCAGCTTACGTGTGCGCACGAATATCCTTTCGCTTGCCATTGATGCGATCATGGATATCACTGGCTCACGGCCGCCACGGGCGAGTCGTGCTCAATGTGATGGTTCGCACATTGTTACCTCTGTGGTCCGTTTCGTGCGTGCGGAGGTGCTGACAGGGGTCAGGCGTGGATGTGCTCGGCGACCTTCGCTAGCAGGAGCCTCAGAGCATGGGCCATTGCTGATACAGGCTGCTTTGATTGCAGCGCGCCATGAAGACCCCTCCGCCCGTAGTCGTTCCTTGCATGCAGTAGCCATTACCGGCGTTCTGGACCAGGCCGAAACCGGCACGTATCCATACCTGAACAGTGGAACCGTTACACGGGGCCGTCCAGACGCTTGCGGTGCTGGCGGTCAGGCAGCGCCCCGTCCCTCTATTGACGAGGCGGCCACCCCCGATGTCTTCGACTCCATACCAGTAGCGGTTTCCCCCTGTCGTGCAGCTGCCGGTGAAGACTCCGCTGATAGAGCCGCCGCTGTTGAGGAGACAGCGACCACTACCTCTGGTGTAGAGACGGAAGTCTGCCTGAGCTCCAACGATGCCGACTTCGCTACTCTCGGCCGTTGACACCGCCGCAGATGCGGGAGCAGCGGACGCCACGGCGGAGCCGAACAAGCACAGCCCCGAGAGGATCGCTGCGGCTGTTCCGGTGAGGCGCATTACGTCTCCTTTTGTTGGACTCCCAACCTGGGGCGACTCGCCCAACCTGGGTAACGCGCTCCCAATGCTCGTACCTGTATGTGGGCCAGGCCAGGACACGCGAAGGGCATATGCCGGGCATTGCGTGTCCGATGAATGGGCACCCGGATCGTCGCGTTCGTGCTCGGCCGCGCGGCACCCCGCCTCCATCACCGCCACCTCACGGTTCGCCGCTCCCACACGTCCAGGTCGTCAGCCGCTGACCGCTGGCCGTTCGCGCGGATCCAGGCTGCGGTGGCCGCCTATGTTAGCTTCCGCCACCCACACGGCCTGGCCATCCCGTGTGCGGCTCGCCGGTCACCACGACCTTCCGGGCAGGCCGTCGAACTCGTCTATGCACACTCAGGCGGGTGGTGCGCCGCACCACCCGCCGCCGTGAGCCATTGAAATTCGGAATGGCGCTGGATCAGGGGCTGTCAAAAGCAGCGATAGCCCAAAACCCAGATTCTATTTAGGCCGTTAATCTTGTACCAGGCCACACCCAGCCCACGACGATCGATTGTCGTCCCCGAAGTGGTTAAAACGCAGTTGGCGCCGACTTTGTAGGGCGTCGTCAACGCGGTGGAGCACGGCGGCGGGCGCGGGCGGCTGCGGATGTGGCGGGAGGACGGCAGGGTCGTGTGCGAGGTCGCCGACATCGGCCGGGGGATCTCGCCAGGCGTGCTGGAGGAGGCGGAGCTGCCCGCGCCGTCGGCTCCGGGCGGGCGCGGGATCTGGCTGATACGGCGTCTGTCCGACGAGGTGGTCTTCACGACCGGGTCCGGCGGCACCGCCGTACGACTGGCCCTGGAGCTGCCGCCTGAGCCGCATGGACCTGCCGCCCGCGCCGATGACGGCGGCGGGACGGATCTGGCGATGACATCGGGACGGCCCGGTATTTCCCCTCCGGCGAAAGCCGGCCGCGCGGTGCGTTCAAGGGCCGAGTAAGGCACTCCGTGAATGCCTGATCGGTGAAAGCCGGAGATGACGTGCTTGCGGACGCCGGGGGGCGAGGCTTTAATACGCCGAGACCCGACCGCAGCGACCCCGTTGCCGACGAGGAGGCCGGATGCCCGTTCCCGCAGGCCAGGCGTACAGCTTCGGGAAGGGCATTGCCGGCGCGGTGATGTTAGCGCTAACAGCGCGTCACCCGGCCCATGAAACTTTCTTTTCGCCCATCTGGAAAGCGCTTACCCAGCGCTGGTTGCCACCCATTTCGACAACTCCGCAGAAAGGACCCACGATGCGGTTACGAATGGCCGGCGCGGCCGCCGTCCTCGCTCTGGCAGCGGCCATGACCACCACGACCACCGGCGCCACCGCCCAGGCCGCCCCGCCCACGAAGCAGATGGAGGACCTGGATCGCGGGCTGGTCAGCGTACGGTCGGGCACCGGCAACCTGGTGTCCTGGCGGCTGCTCGGCACCGACCCCGACGGCGTCTCCTTCAACCTCTACCGCGGCTCCACCAGGGTGGCCACCGGGCTCACGACCTCGACCAACTACCTGGACAACGGCGCCGCCGCCGACGCCTCCTACACGGTCAGAGCGGTGATCGGCGGGGTCGAGCAGGCCGCCTCACCCTCCTCGATCCGCTTCACCGGCGGCTCGTACCTCGACGTGCCGATCCAGCCGCCGTCAGGCGGCACGACGCCGGACGGCGTCGCGTACACCTACAGCGCCAACGACGCCAGCGTGGGCGACATGGACGGCGACGGCCGGTACGAGATCGTGCTCAAGTGGGACCCGTCCAACGCCAAGGACAACTCCCAGTCCGGCTACACCGGCAACGTGTACGTGGACGCCTACCGCCTGGACGGCACCCGGCTGTGGCGCATCGACCTGGGCCGCAACATCCGGGCCGGCGCCCACTACACCCAGTTCCAGGTGTACGACTACGACGGGGACGGCCGGGCCGAGGTCGCGATGAAGACCGCCGACGGCACCAGGGACGGCGCCGGCACGGTGATCGGCAGTTCCAGCGCCGATCACCGCAACTCCAGCGGCTACATCCTGTCCGGCCCCGAGTACCTGACCATGTTCAACGGGATGACCGGCGCCGCGATGTCCACGGTCAACTACGACCCGCCGCGCGGCACCGTCTCCTCCTGGGGCGACTCCTACGGCAACCGGGTGGACCGGTTCCTGGCCGGGACGGCGTACCTGGACGGCGAGCGGCCGTCGCTCATCATGGCGCGCGGCTACTACACCCGCTCGGTGATCGCCGCCTGGGACTTCCGCAACGGCACGCTCACGAAGCGGTGGACGTTCGACAGCAACTCCGCGGGCTCGCAATGGGCCGGCCAGGGCAGCCACAGCTTGTCCGTCGGCGACATCGACGCCGACGGCCGCGACGAGATCGTCTACGGCGCGATGACCGTGAACGACAACGGCACCGGCATGTGGACCACCCGCACGGGGCACGGCGACGCCCAGCACCTGGGCGACTTCGACCCGGCGCGGGCAGGCCTGGAGTACTTCAAGGTCAGCGAGTCCTCCTCCCAGCCTTCTTCGCTCTACATCGACCCGCGCAACGGCCAGATCCTGTGGTCCACCCCGGCCGGCAGCGACAACGGCCGCGGCGTGGCCGGTGACATCTCGACCGTCAGGATCGCCGCCGAGTTCTGGTCGGCCGCGGACGCGAACCTGCGCAGCGTCACCGGCAACACGGCGGGCCGCAAGCCGTCGTCGATCAACTTCCTCATCTGGTGGGACGCTGACCCGGTCAGGGAACTGCTCGACCAGACCAGGATCGACAAGTACGGCACCAGCTCGGACACCCGCCTGCTGACCGCGTCCGGCGTGCACTCCAACAACGGCACCAAGGCGACCCCGTCGCTGTCGGCGGACCTGTTCGGCGACTGGCGCGAGGAGGTCATCTGGCCCACGAGCGACAACCGGGCGCTGCGCATCTACGCCACGCCCACGCCGACCGACCGGCGCATCTACACCCTCATGCACGACCCGCTCTACCGGGTGTCGGTGGCCTGGCAGAACACCGCCTACAACCAGCCGCCGCACACGAGCTTCTTCCTCGGCGACCGCATGGCCGCTCCACCCAGGCCGGATATCTATGTCCGTTGATCAGGGTAGTCATTAGTCGATCTCCTGGCCGTCTGCGGGCCGTCCCCCCCCCGTTGACGAAGCGGTGGACGGCTTCTTCGAGGCCAGGGGCCTGCCGGACGCGGGGTGGTCGCGGATGGGTGTCGATGTGCACGTGACACACGTCGACCTGGACTGGAGGGCCGCCATCCGCTACCACGACCGGCCAGAGGTCCTGGTCAGCACCGCCCCGGATCGGCGGCAAGAGCTTCACCCTCAACTTCGCCTTCCGGCGCGACGGAGAGACGACCGCGACAGGGTTCCATCGTCTACGTCGTGGTCGCCTCCGACGGGTCGGGAACCATGCCGCTGCCGCCCCGGCTGGCCGAGGCGCTGGGAGAGGTCGTCCCGCTGACGGATGATGCAAGCGGGGTTTTCGGCGGCGGACGGTGGTGCAGCGCACATGGCCCAAGGCGGCGGCCATCGCCTGCCTTCGGGACCCGACCGTGCTGCTCAACACGGCCACCGGCAACGGCGCCCCCCAGGCGGGCAAGATCCCAGCCTTACGTGCCTTACGTGGCCGTCAAGATCATCTGTCTCTGACCTGGGAGAAGGGGCCAAGAACCCCAGATAAGTCCGGGCTCTGCCTACGAGGCGCCACCTGCTGGATCCCAAGCCTTGGTCCCGCCTAAAGATCTGAACTCAGAACAGGCCCCAGTCCCATCAGCGTAGGGTGGCCAATGTTTTGAGGGGGTTGTCCAGGAGGTTGGCGAAGGCGAGTTCGGCAGCCCCGGCGAGCGTGGTGTCGTCACCAAGGGCCGTCACGGCCAGGCGGACACGTTCGCGCGACACCGGCAGGACATGCGCGTCGATCCGGGCGTGGACGCGTGGCGCGGCGCCCGGGTAGACATCGCGGAGCATCCCGCCGAAGACCACGAGCGCCGGGTTGAACAGGTTGATGAGGTTGACGACGCCGACGCCGAGCCAGTCGCCGATGCGGTCGAGGGCGTCCCGCGCTCGGGCGTCGCCGGTCCCGGCGAGGGCGACGACGGCCCGGATGCCGTCGCGTCCGACGAGTTCGTCGGACCGTCCCGCGTAGTCGAGCAGCGCCTCCTCCCCCACCTCGGCCTCCAGGCAGCCGCGCGACCCGCACAGGCAGGGCCGCCCGTCGAACGGGTTGACCAGCATGTGCCCGAGTTCGCAGCCGTAGCCTGCGTCGCCGTCCAGGAGTTTGCCGCCGACGATGATCCCGCCGCCGACGCCGACGTCCCCGTGCAGGTAGATGAGGTTGTCGACGTCGCATCCCGCGCCGCGCACGTGCTCGGCGATCGCACCCAGGTGCGCCTCGTTGCCCACCTCGACGGGAAGCCCGAGGCCGAGCCCGGCGGCGAGTTCCGCGCCGAACGCCTGGTCCACCCAGCCGAGGTGCGGTCCGTACCGGACCGTGCCGTCGGCGCGCCTGATCAACCCGCAATACGACGCGCCGACACCCACGCACAACGCGCCCGGACCGGCCCCGACGACCAGCTCGCGACCAAAGGTGGCGAGAACGCCGACGACGTCCTCCAGGTCCACCCCGGCGCGGGTGCGCACGGCCTCGCGGCGGTCGAGGACCCGGCCGCCGAGCCCGACACGGGCCGCGAGCAGCCGATCCACGGCGACGTCGAATGCGAGCCCATACACCGTCCCTCGCTCGGGCATGACGACGATGGACGGCCGCCCGGCGCGGCCCCGCCCGATGGGGACGCCCTCGCGGACGAGCCCAGCCGCGGCGAGTTCGGCGGTCAGGTCCATGATGGTGCTGCGGTTGAGGCCCATCCGGCGGCTGAGCGCGGCCCGTGACACCGCCCCGTCCTTATGGACGCGCCGCAGCACCTCACTCAGGTTCCGCTGCCGCATCTGCTCCTGCGTCCGCGCGCCCGCCGCCGATCCCGTCATCCCCGCCAGCCTAGGACCTGTCTTCAGATGATCACAGCCAGAGCAGGAGGCAGGCCATGGTGACGACGGCGACGTAGGAAGTAGCGGTCTTGTCATAACGGGTGGCCAGGCCGCGGAAGTGCCTGACCGAGCGGCCAGTGACCGTTCGAGCGCGACGGAGTGGTCCAGGTCGTCTTCGGCCCTCGTCATGGCCGGCGAGCTCTGGGCGGCGGCGCTGTGGCAGGTCGCCGATCGGTCGGTGACCCGCCCGCGCCTCGCCGCCGGTTACGGTGTGGCCGTGCCCCCGTCCACGCCGATCGCCGGGAGCGGCCGTGCCGCCCTGGTCGCCGCCCCCGCGTCAGGCCCGCACGCCGCCTCCAGCAGGTGGTTCCCGATCGCGAAGTCGATGGCGTGCGCGACAGGACTACCGCTCTCGTCGAGCTGCTGGTAGTTCCTCAGGTTGGTGCCGAAGGCGAACTGGTGGCCGCCGTCGGTGTTGGAGAACGCGAAGGTCTGCATGCCGGGGACGCTCCCGTCGTGCCCCCAGAACCTGCCGCACGGCAGGTCGAGGGGGAAGATCCCGAGACCGTAGTCGATCACGGCGCCCGAGAACGACCGGATGGGCACGGTCTTCTGCATCTCGGCGAGCAAAGTCGCGTCGAGCAGGTCGCCGCGCAGCAGCAGCCGGAAGAAGCGGTTGAGGTCCTCCATCGTCGAGGCGACCGCACCCGACGTCCAGGCCCAGGACATGTTGTAGACGCTGTAGTCCTTGGGCGGGTCGAAGTAGCCGAACAGCGCCTCGTACGCCTTGGAGCTCGGCCCAGGGAGGTACGGCGTACGCGGGAACGACGTGTGCCGCAGCCCGGCCTTCCGGAAGACATGGTCGGTGATGTACCGCTCGGCACTCGTGCCCGTCACCTTCTCCAGCAGCAGGCCGGCGATGACGAAGTTCGTGTTCGAGTACGCCCCGGGTGTCACCCCCGGCTGCCCGGTCGCGGGGGCGCCGAGCCCCGCCCGCGCCAGCTCCTCCGGCGGGAAGGCGCGGAAGCGGTTGGCGTCCAGGCTCTCGATCGTCGGGAAGATCACCTCGGTGTGGTTGGCGATGTGGCTGGTGTGGTTGAGCAGCATGCGCACGGTGATCTGCTGCCCGCGCTCACCCGGGATCAGATCCGGCAGGTAGCGGCCGATGGGGGCGTCGAGCTCGATCGTGCCCTTGCCGACCTGCTGTAATACGGCCACGGCGACGAACGACTTGGTGATGCTCCCGGCCCGGTGCACCATCTCGGGCCGCATCGGGCGGCGCGTCTCGACGTCGGCGACGCCTGCGGCGCCCTTCCAGCTCCGCCGGCCGTCCACGACGTTCGAATAGGTGCCGTACATGCCGGCCTCGTGCAGGGCGTTCAGCGTCTGGCGCAGCCGCTGCCGGTCGAGGCCGCCGTCCTCGGCGGCGGCCACGGGTCCCGCCGCGAGCAGCGCGGCGGCCAGGGTCGCGGCTCCCAGCCGCGATGCGAGCGTGCTGAATCGACGAATGGTCATGGCGCTCAGCATGAGCCTTCCGCTCGGCGGAGGTCAGTGCGCTGTGTCACAGGTCCCGCATGACAGAAGTCAACTCTCGCACCAAGTCGGCGTGGCCGTCGTCGGCCAGGCCGGGCAAGGCGGGTGTCCATACCGCCTGCCTTACCGCCTGGGCCGCTGGGCCGGCGCCTCCTGAGGGTGCCACCTGAATACGGTGGCCGCGCGGCAGGAACTTCTCGGACAGAGGTTTTCGGACGGCGTTGCCGGCCCGGTGGCGGATCTCGTCGGCTCCGGCAGCACAGCCACCCACCGACTCCGAATCGGGCCCAGATCGTCCTGACCTGAGTACGTGATAGTGAATCGTTATCACGTACATGAGCGATCACGGAGACGTGCTGAGTAGGCGATCCGGCCGCCCGGCCGCTGCGCGACTCCGGCGCCCCGCGCACCGCTGCCAGTCGCGACCGTGGAGCGTTGCGGTGACTCGTCGGCCTCAGCTTTCCGCATGCCTTACGTGCCTGAAAAGATCATCTCGCTCTGAACTGCGAGAAGGTGCCATGAACCCCAGATAAGCAACGTAATCTGGGGTCCGTCTGGACCGGTAGGCGTGTAAGGCAAGCGGCCCTCTGGGAACTTGCCTGACGGATTATCCGGGGTTGTCAGGCAAGTAGGTCACGTCAGGGGACGTGAGGTTATCTTGGGTGACTGTTTGTAGTCAGACATGTGTGGCATGTAACGTGATCACGATGATGCGGTGGCTGGACAGCCATAGAAGGTGAGAGGATCAGGTGCGGATGGTCGCCGCGTCCTCAACCGCGCAGCAGTTTCTCCCGCCTGGCCAGCAGCCGCGCTCGTTCTTTGGACAGTTCGGCGTCGCGGTGCCGCAGGTGCGTCCCCATGTCCTGGACCCATCGGGCCGTCCGCTCGACCTCGGCGCGGGTGTTCTCGATGCGCTGATGCTTCATCACATCGGTGATGATGTTGTCGAAGAATGTGTCGACGAACCACCGCGTGTCCACTTTGGGCAGGCGGGCACGCGCGGTGACGCCGACGTCGGCGAGTTCGCGAGAGAAGACGTCCAGGGCCCGCTGGGCGTGCCAGGCGGCCTCATCGGCGGAGCGCAGCCGGTTGTGCTCGACGGCGTCGGCGATCAGGCCGCCGCCCAAGAGGTCCCAGGTGGAGGCGCCCTTGGCCGAGCCGAGGTAGCCGAGCACCTGGGCCAGCGCGTTGAGTGCAGCCTGCCCGGCCTGGTGCGCCTCCGTGTGTTCGCGCAGCTCCGCCGAGACGCGGTCGAGGGCGGCGCCGAGGTCCGTCAGCTCACTGGCGCGGGCATCACCGCGGGCGAGGAACTGCCGCTCCTTCTCGGCCAGCAGCTTCTCATACTCCTCCGGGGCCGTCGCGAGTCCCGCCAGCTCACCTCCGCACCCGCGAAACGGACCATAGAGGGTAACAATGTGCGAACCGTCACATTGAGCACCACTCATGGGTGGCGGCCGTGAGCCGGTGATATCCATGATCGCATCGGCAATCGAAAGGTTATTTGTGCGCACACGCAAGCTGACGACCCTCCTGGCTGGTGCGGCCGTGGCTGCCTCTACCACGCTGCTGGCGGGCGCCACCCCCGCCAGCGCGGCCGGACCCTGTGGCAGCAGCTACTCCCGGATCGGCGTCTACAGCATCGGCATCGAAAAGTACGGGTACCGTACGGGCATTCTGGAGGTGTACTACAGCTCCAGCACCGGCAAGAACTGCGCCCTGACCTACGGAGACGGCCCCTACGCCAACACCCCGAGCTGGAAGGGCGTCACGATCTCCAGAGGCGACGGCACCGGGAAAGACATCGACGCCAAAGAGTACAAGTACTACGCCGGCCCGGTGTACGTCTCCGCGCCCGGCCAGTGTATTGACGTGGAAGGAATCTCTCCGTCATGGACGAGCATCAAGCTCAACAACGTGCACTGCGGCTGAACCTCTTCTGCCTGCGGAGGTGCCCTCCGGAGGGCACCTCCGCAGGCAAGGGCGCAGAGCACATCCACGCTTGACCCTGGACATGCGACAGGCCCGCCGCGCGGAGGGGATGCGCGGCGGGCCTGTCAGCCTCCGGGTAGTGCGGGGTCTTCTGTGTCGCACTTCGTGCGGGCGGCATCCCTATGCCCTCCAGCTCCCCTGCTGACCTGGGCTTGAGCGGAGCGCGGGACCGGAGGCGTTCCTGCCGATGCGTGTGCGCCCCCACCCTCTCCTATTCGCCGGGTCGCGTTCGCGCGTCTACGGCCATCTCAGCGCGTCGATCATTCCGGGACAAAGCGCGGAGAGCGGGTGAACGTTGTCGTTGCTCACCGAAGTTGGCAATTACTCATGCATGGTGTCATGAAGTTGGCAGTTGATCGTTGATCTTGTCATGTCGGTCACGATTGGCGTTCTGCCTCGTTGGAGTGAGGGACCTCATCGACTACGCCGTTCGGTCGTCGTCTCGCGGCTGTCGGATGTAGGGGAAACAAGATCATGATGTGCCAGCCAGGCCCTAACATGACGGCTCATGACAAAGCCGGACTTTCTCACCGCCACCCGCGCAGCGTACGACGCCGTCGCCCCTCGCTATGCCGAGGACATCCCTGAGCGTTACCATGCCAACCCACTCAACCACGCAATGATCCCCGTTTTCGTCGAGCTGATCCAAGCCCACGGCGGCGGCTTGGTGGCAGACGTGGGATGCGGCCCCGGCCACGTCACCGCTCATCTGCATTCCCTCGGCGTGACCGCCTTCGGTGTGGACCTGTCGCCGGAAATGATCGGGCTTGCTCGGAGCCTGCATCCAGAACTGCGCTTCGAGATCGGAGTGATGGATGCTCTCAAGGTCGAGGACGCTGCTCTCGCCGGTGTCCTCGCCAACTACTCCATCATCCACACCCCGCCCGAACGGCTCTCCGAAACGTTCGCCGAGTTCCACCGCGTGCTCGCGCCCGGGGGCCATCTGCTGCTCGGCTTCCAGGCCTACGACGACGCCACCAGGCTGGCCGAATCATTCGACCACGTTGTGTCACTCGCCTACAGGTATTCGCCTGACCGCATTGCCGAACTGCTCCTCAGTACCGGGCTTACAGAGGTAGCAAGGCTGGTCGTTTCCCCGGACGAGGATCCCAAGCGGGGCTTCCCGCAGGCGTACCTCCTCGTCCGCCGTGCGATCGTGGCACACATGGAATGATCAACGTCGCGTCGAGCGGCAGGAGCGGCCGGCAAGCAGTCTCCGGCTGGCGGCTATTGGCCAGCCACTCCCGCCCACGCCGAACGGCCCTTCCATCTACTCCGCCTGCCCGAGGTCGTCACTGCTCACCACCAGCACCTTGAGTTCCGACGACGACATCGCACGCCGAGCCGCCGTCGCGGCGTGACCGCTACTCGCTCGGGTCGAGCCGGGGACGGGATGCGTTCGGACCGGCGCCCCAGGACGCAGGCTCGTCGCCGCCGCCGGGTCCGACGACGATCAGGGGGCGGAAATAGCCACTGCCGGCCGACTCGGCGACCGGGCGGCCCTCGGCCTCGACCCAGGCGTGGGCGCCGAACGGCGGGCGTATGCGCACCCCGGTACACCAGGTCGGAGCTCTCCCGCTCATCCGGCACAGCAGCACGACGGCCAGCGAGCGGGGCAGGCACGCCTCGGGGCCGGCGCAGCGCAGGCTGACCGCCAGCACGGCCCGCAGGGCGTCCTCAGTCTCGGTGTGAGAGGCCGGGCGGGTGCGGCGGGCAAGCCGCAGCAGGACGGACCGGATGCGCGCCGGGGGGCGGCGGGCCAGCAGCCTGGCCAGGCCGACGGCGCAGCGCGCCGCCAACCGACGCCGCATGGAGATGGGGCGGGAGGTCATGGCTGCGCCAGGCCGGCGGCCACGAGGCCGTCGATGAGCGCGCGGACGTCATGTTCGGCCTGGGGCAGGCCGACGTCGTACCGCTCGATGAGCCGGTCGGCGGCCTGCCGGGGGCTCTCGCCGGCGAGCAGGGTCCGAAGGATCAGCGTGCCGGTGTGGTTGAGCTGCCAGTACCGGCCGTTCCGCTCGTGTAAGAGGATCATGCCGTACGCAGTGTCGGCCGTCGTGACCTCCGCGTGCAGTCTCATCGCGAGTAGGCCTTTCATCCTTCCGCGGAGCGCAGCCACCACTCGAGGGCGAGCGTGGTGTCCATGCTCCAGTTGTGGGAGTGGTTGGCGTAGGTCATGGTGGTCAACCGCCGCAACGGCCCCGGGTCGATCAGCCCCATCGCGGCCAGGCGGGAGGTTTCCCAGGTGCCGGCCAGGTCTCGGCGGCGCCTGGTGAATCCCTCGGCGGCCAGGGTGGTCCCATCGGCCTTGCTGCGGCGGGCCAGGAGCTCGGCGGGCATCAGGTCGGCCATCGCCACCTTTATCAGCGGTTTGAACTCGTACGGGGTCAGGCGTTCCTCGCGTCGCACGCGTAGGCACGCCTCGATGACGTGGTCGTCGAGGAAAGGGGATTCCGGGCGTGGGCCGTCGTCGGGGGCGAGCTGGTGCAGCAGCCGGATCTCGCGTCCGGCGCCGCGGATCGCGGCCAGGTCGGCGTGGGGGCCACGGCGTACGGCCAGCGGCTCGGCGCGTTTCTCAGCCGCCTGGAGCTGTTCGGCGATCAGGCGTCTGGCCTCGGCGGTGACCCAGGGCGGCAGGGCGGGGGACGGCTCCCAGTCGAACATCTCGCATTGGAGCGCCCCCGCACCGCCTGCGAGCAACCTGGTGCACATGGCGGCGTACCAGTCGCGGTAGGAGGAGCCGTTGGTCAGCGCGCGCATGGCCTGCCGTGGGTCGAGACCGTTCAGGTGGCGGTGGCGGCGCAGGCGGGACAGCGCCGTGAGCGGCCGTCGGCGCACCAGGTCGTGGTAAAAGGCGGGCGTTCCGGTCAGGACCTGGTCGCCCCCTAACCCGTCGAGATGCAGGCGTGCCCCGTGCTTGCCTGCCCGGCCCAGCCGCCACCGGGCCCGCGCCTGGTTGAGCGTGGCCAGGGACGGCTCGTCCGGGCGCGCCGCCCAGCGGTCCGGCTCGCCGTAGAAGTCGGGCATGTCGCTCGACGGGTAGACGACGTGGGCGATGGACGGCAGGCTCGCGGCGGCCACGCGTGCGTAGTGCAGGTCGTCGTCGGCGTCGTCGTCGCTGGCCATGGTGTAGGCCGTGATGCCGGCGGACCCATCGGCCGCCAGGAAGCACAGCGACGTGGAGTCCAGTCCTCCGGACAGGTCCGCCGTGATCGTCCCGCCATCCCAGGTACGTGCTCGCACCGCCGCACCCAGGGCCTCGCGCACGCCGTGGGCGCCGTCGCGCAGGTCGAGCCCGGCAACCGGCGGACGCCACCAGGTCCGAACCCGTGCCATGTCGGAAGCGGAGTCGAACAGCAGGCAGTCGCCGGGCGGAACCGCCTCGACCCCTTCCCATACCGACGTGTCGGCCAGCGCTTCCGGCACGACGTCGAGCATCCGCAGGGCTACGACACCCGGATCGAGCCGTGCCCCCAGCACGGCCGCGAGCACGTCCGACCGGTCCGCGGCGACATCCACGCCCGCGACCCTGGCGTGGAAGACGCGGCGTAGTCCACAGGCGCTGCCCTGCACCCGCGTCGTGCCGCCGATCGAGGCGAGCAGGTGATAGCTGCCCGGCAAGACACTGGCCAGCTCGCTCAGCCGGCCCGTGTCCCGCATCCGCGCCGCCTCGGCCCGCAGCCGCTCTGCCGTCACGGGGCAGCGGCCGATGACGACGAGGAGGTCTTCTCCCGCTTCCCCGACCGTGATCTGGTCCTCTGGCATTGCGGCGACGAACAGCGGGTGGCCGGACGGGTAGTGGAGCGTGTGCGTGACTCCTGGAAGGTGACCGGCCACGGAAGCCGCCCCAGGATGGTCGGGGAGGGCCACGAAATAGTGCGCAGGGTGACCGGCCACATTTCCTCCGGGTTGCCAATCTAGAGAGGCTGGATTACCAGACCTTGCGCGGATAATTGAGCAGGGATTCCCGCTCTCTCAACCCGACGTAGCCGGTCAGCTTCTGAAAAGAGCCGAGCTCGGTCAGTTTCGGGGCTTCGTACTCCTCGGGCACGTTGTGCTTGTCGTCCATCATCCGTACACCTCCTTTCGGATGCCATATTTTTAACACATGCGCCCTTCGGCGCATAGGGCTTCCCGGGCATGCCTCAGATTTCTGTACGAGACCCCTGAGCAGGGGTTCTTCGCGAACATCCGGGCGGTATTAGAGTCACTGACACCCCTATCGGACCCCTATCCGACGCCATGGCGCCGGTGCCTCCAATGCTCCGCCCAGGTCAGAGGGGACACGAATTACTGGGGTTGACTTTCTCCTGAATGGCTTCTTCAATTGCCGCACTACTCAGCATCTACGACAATCGGTCACCAATCCGCGTCTGCCGGTCACATAAGCAAGAGAAGCGACCGTGGACGCGATGCTCGGGTTGACCTAAGCCGCCTCCATCGCAGCAGGATGCTCCACGGCGGCCAGATATTTCCGCGCCGTTGTTGACTGATGGCCAGAGCCTCGATGCCTCAAGGCTCTGGTCATCCCGGGTGAGCAGCGCGCGTCAGCCCGTCGTCCAAGGCCGGAGCTTCTCAGGATTCCGTACTGCCCAGATGTGCTTGATCCGGTCGCCTGCGACGTCGAACGCCATCACCACCACGGTGACGCCGTCTTGCTGAGCCACCAGGCCGGGGTGCCCGTTGACCGTACGCTCCAGGATGGTCAGGCCGGGTGCCTTGCCGGCGATATCGACCATGTAGCGGGCAATCTGCTCGCCGCCTTCGATGGGGTGGAGCACGGCGCTGGCGAGGCCGCCGCCGTCGGCGATTCCCGTGGCATGGGGGTCGAGGAGGCTGATGAGGGCGTCGATGTCCTTGGCTTCCCAGGCCTGCTTGAAGTCCCTGACGATGCCGGCGCGCCGGGCCGTCGGGGTCGCGGGAGTCTGCGCGGCGCGGAGGCGGCGGCGGGCCGAGGAGGCCAGCTGGCGGCAGGCCGCCGGCGTGCGGCCGACGATCTCGGCTACTTCGGCGAAGGAGTAGCGGAAGACATCGTGCAGGATGAACGCGACGCGCTCGGCCGGGGTCATCGATTCGAGCACGACGAGGAAGGCCATGTTGACCGACTCGTCGAGAGTGACCCGGTCGGCCGGGTCACCGCCCGACCGCCCGTTGATCCACTCCGTACGATCGGGCAGCGGCTCCGGGATCCATTCGCCCACATAGCGCTCGCGCCGCGCCCGTGCCGAGCCGAGCAGGTCGAGACAGATGCGGCTGGCCACCTTCGTCAGCCAGGCGCCGGGGGAATCGATGGCCTCCTGCTGCTGCCGGGACATGGCGTACCAGCGGGCGTAGGTCTCTTGGACGACGTCCTCGGCGTCGGCCAGGGAGCCGAGGAGCCGGTACGCGAGATTGATCAGCTGACGCCGCTCGCGCATGATCGCGCTCAGGCTCGGATCGAGCCGGCCGTCTCCTGGCTCGGACGGGGTGGTCATGGTGTCGCCGACTTTCCTTGGTCGCATCTGCCCTCATCCGATCGACGAGACAACCCCTCGGAATGTGAGGTTGGCGCGTCACCTCACATTCCAGAGGGTTGTGTCGTCGTACTGCTGAGACGAACACCATCCAGCTAACAGGCATGCTCAGCGACATCACGACCGGCTTCCCCGTCCTTCCGGAACCCGTTTCACTCGAGGTCATCCGGGTAGTCAGTGGCACACACCGAACCGACCGGACTTATCGGGTCATCACGTCCTGCCTATCCCCTCGTAGACCCGCGCTCGTAAAAGACAGCCGAGGGTTGTGAGGAGGGGAACGTGAGTGAAATCCATGGGAAGTGTGAGCCGCGCTTCCGTGCGGTCCGCGACGCGTTCGAGCGCAACTTCGACGAAGGCCGGGAACTGGGCGCCTCGGTGGCCGTTTACCAGCGCGGACGGGCGGTGGTGGACCTGTGGGGTGGGACGGCGACCGTCCAGGACGGTGTCGCCGAATGGCGGCAGGACACCATCGCGCTCCTGGCCTCGGCTACCAAAGGGCTGGTCGCCGCCGCCGCCATGCTGCTGGTCGATCGCGGCCTGCTCGATCTCGACGCACCGGTCGCCGACTACTGGCCGCAATTCGCGGCCGAGGGAAAAGCGACGATACCGCTGCGGTGGGTGCTGGGACACCGCTCAGGCGTGGTGGCCGTCGACCCGCCGTTGACCATGACCGACATCGAGCAGGGCACTCCGGTGACCGACGCCCTCGCCGCCGCGAGACCCGCCTGGCCGCCCGGACGCGCACACGGATACCACTGCCTGACCATGGGCTGGCTCGTCGGCGAGGTCATCCGGCGTGTCACAGGGCACTCGACCGGCCAGTTCTTCGCCAAGGAGATCGCCGCTCCGCTCGGGCTCGATCTGCACATCGGCCTGCCCGACCGGAAGGTACCGCAGTTGGCCGACCTCGTGCCGCCCACAGGACAGCAACTCCTGCACGGACGCGGCGATCCCGAACTCGAGGGGCTCAACCAGGCCATCTGCGACCCGGCGTCCCTCTTCCACCGCTCCACCTTCGGCAGCATGGCCCTGATGGCGAACCTGCTGACCGGGGTCCATACCCACCAGGCGGAGATCCCCTCCTGCGGCGGAGCCGGCAACGCCGCCGGTCTCGCCAAGCTCTACGCCGCGCTCATCGGCGAGGTCGACGGCATCCGCCTGCTGTGCCCGGAAACGGCGGACCGGGCGCGAACGGTCGAAGCCAACGGCATGGACCTCGTCCTGCGCTGCCACACCTCCTACGGCAGAGGCTTCATGCTGCCCGGCGGCCCGATGTGGCCCGGCACCTGCTCTGCCACCGCCTTCGGCCACGCCGGCGTCACCGGCGCCTTCGCCTTCGCCGACCCCGACAACGACCTCGGCTTCGCGTACGTGCCCAACCGCATGTCCGAACTCATCGACGGAGGCCACGACCGAGTCCGGCCTCTCATCGAAGCCACACACCGCTGCGCCGGCACGTGACCGGCGACGGCGCAGCGGCTGATCCGCCTCAACCCGGCCGGCCGCGACCGCGAGCGGCGCGAGACTGCGGCGGTCCATGCACGAGAGGACTAAATGGGATCAAGAGCGCGATTTTCTCCACTGAGTCACAACTGACGACAAATGCCACAAGAGGGCATTATTGACACTCGCCTTAGGCAAGCCTTACCTTAGCGATACTGTCGCGCGGGGGCCGACGTGACCCGTCTTTCCCTCCCACGCAGGAGCCGTCCGTGCTCACCTATGCCCAGCTCATGCTGCTCATTCATCTCGGCCTGAGCGTCCTGATCATCCACGCCTTCGTCGGCGGGCTCGCCACCCTGATGCGTCCGGCCACCGGCCGCATCGGAACCGTCGTCCGGCAAGCGAGCGTCATCGCCTTCGCCGTCGTCGCCTGGGGGACCGCGGTGACCGGCACCTGGCTCGTCTACCCCGGCTATCGAGCCAAGCCCGCCATCGGCGCGGACCTGGAGGAATATCCCAAGGCCGCACTGCTCGCCGAGGAAGGCACCGCAATCTGGCACGACTTCGGCATGGAGTGGAAGGAACACGTCGCCTGGCTCGTACCCCTGCTGGCGACCACCGTGGTCTACCTCGTGATCCGGCACAGCGCCCGGCTGGACGCCGACGCACGGCTGCGCCGCCTCACCGCCGGTCTCTTCACGCTCGCCTTCGCCGCCACGGTCATCGCTGCCGGCCTGGGCGCAGTGATCAACAAAGTGGCACCCAACGACTTCCTCATGCGCTGAAAGGATCACGATGATCATCGCATCAGAACAGCAGCCGGCGTCCGCGTCCGCGTCCACGTCCGCGGACGACGGCAAGGACCGGCTGCCGGGTTCGATCGCCGCCGCCCTGATCGCCGCAGGCATCGGGGGCGTGCTCTTCGGCCTGTCCGTGATTCTGGCCGAGCATCTGCCGGCCGTGAAGAGAGTCCTGACGTTGAGCGAGGCAGTCGGTCCTTTGAGTGGCAAGGCGGTGTGCGGTGCAGCGGCCTACGCACTGTCCTGGCTGGCTCTTCACCTCGCGCTGCGCGGACGCACCATGTCGGGGACGGCCGTCGCCCGGATCACCGGAGGTCTCCTGACGGCCGCTCTCGTCTTCACCTTCCCTCCGGTGTACATGCTCTTCGCCACCCACTGAGGGCCACGCGTCCGTCGGGCGCAGGACGCCGCTCCCTGACCGGAGCGCCGTCGGCACCGGAGGGCTGATGTGATTGGATGTCCGCTGAAGATCACCTCATCGCTGCCGATCCGGTCGAAATCCGTGATCGCGGCGGTGATCTGCTCCGGCGAGGTGCAGGCGTGCAGGTAGAAGTGCACGCCGATGACAGGAGACCAGGGTGCCGCCCACCAACCAGCAGATAGCCGGCCACGCGTTCCTCAAAGGCATGTACCAGGACGGCTACTACCCCGACCACGTCGTTGACCGGGGCAGGGAGATCCTGCTGCGCCTGTGCGAGCGGATCGAGGCCGAGCGGCCGTCGGACCTCCCGGCGCTCTATGCCCTCACCCACGCGGCGACGGAGGAGTTCAACGAGCTGGAGGCCGAGTTCGAGGCGGCGGACAGCGAGATCGAGACCGTGGCACGCGAAGTGATCGCCGAGGACTTCTGGTTCGTGGCGTCGGCCTACGGGTTCGCGGACGCGGACGTGGAAGAGCTGGTGGCGACCCGGGACTGGTGACACGCAGGGTGGAGCCGCCGGCGCTCGCGCATCCGCCTCGACCGGTGGGTCTCAGGCAGGTGCGGGACGGCGGCGGCGCTCTGGTTCACTCCCCCGGCCGCCGGGCCAGGAATACGTACTCCTTGCCGGGCCGGTCGGGCGCGTCGCGGACTTCCTCCACCGCGTACCCGTGGGCGGCCAGCGCCGCCTCGACCTCCTCGCGTTCGCGAAAACGCAGCGTCGAGTCCGACGTGAGCTCCGCCCCGTCCGCCGCGAAGATCCAGGTCCCGCGGAACGTCACCAGCGGCCCGCTGACGTCGGTCACCTCGGACCAGGTCTCGACTGTGCCGGCCCCGTCGATCTCGGCGATCCGGTACGACGCCGCGCGGTTCCACTCCAGCCAGGCCCGTTTCGCCGGCACGCGGGTCTCGAACACCAGGTGTCCCCCGGGTCGCAGCGCCTCGTGGATCCCGCGCAGCGTCGCGTCCCAGTCGTCCGGATCGACGATCGCCTGGGCGACGTTCGCCGTCATGGTGGCCATGTCCACCCGCATCGGCGGCAGGCGTGTCGCGTCGCCGTGGATCCAGCGCACCCGCTCGCCGCCCGGCTTGGCCCGGGCCACGTCGAGTGAGGCGCCGGCCGGGTCCACCCCGGTCACCTCGATCCCGCGTCCGGCCAGGAGCAGCGCGAACGTTCCCGTGCCGCACCCGACATCGAGCACGCTGCGGGCGCCGAGCTCGGCGACGATGGCGGCGTACGTCTCCAGGTCGCCGCGGTCGGGGTCGAGCAGGTCGTAGACGGCGGCCAGCCGCGGATGCTCGAAGATGTCGTCGGCCATGCGGAAATCCTATGACCCGTGCCCGGTCACCTCCCAGCCCGGCCGCGTGGTGCGGGGCGGCAAAGACCCGGCCCGGCGGCGTGGCGACGACCATTGTGCGTGGTCACCGGGTCGCGGACCGCTTGGGCTGTCAGCTCGCCCTGGCAGGGGGTGAAGCCGGCGCGGTGAAGTGCGTCAGTCGCGGTCGCCGCGCTGGACGACGGTGAACTCGGCGGTGGCGGTCTTGCCGCCGATCGTGATGCCCACCCTGTAGCTGCCGGGCCTGGTGGTGCGCGGAACCGTGAGGTTCTTGGTGGCCTTGCCGTTCTCCAGCGCGACCTTGTAGGTCGTACCCTGCGGGCTCTTCACGGTCGCCGTTGTGCCGTCCTCGACGCCCGCGACCCGGTACGGCTGGCCGGCGGCGACCTTGCGAGGGGTGACCGACGCTTTGATGGAGACCCGGCTCGCGGTCTGCGCAGGCTTCTCCGCGTACACGGCCGGCGTGGTCGCGGCGAGCGACTCACCGGCGAAGGGGGCGACGAGGAAGGTGGCACCGATGGCGCCGGCGGCGAGAGGCTTGGCGAAAAGCATGACACAGTCCCATCTTCCGCAGCCTCGCGAAATCCCGGTGATTTCGCCGGCAAGGCCGCCGATGCCAAGAAGCTATCGGCGTTACCTTTGCGTCATTTGAGACGTGGCTGGCCTTTGCCTTTGAACCCGATGAAGATGGCCTCACCTGCTTCTTCATGTGAAACCGGGTTGTGTGTGGGCTGAGAACAGTCTGAGAAGCGTTTCCGGTCACGCTCATGGCCTGGGTCTGCGATCTCGGCACGGGTCGTGGTGGTGTGCCGGCCTGTTCAGCGGGCCATCACCCATGCCGCCGGGAGCGGCCGGCCCTGCGCCGCCACGCCCATGCCAGGAGCGCCGCGAGAGCCAGTAGACCGGCGAAGCGCACCACCGGGGCCGACATCACGCTTCGGGCGACCACGGTGCCCGCTTCGGCGGTGGACTGGGCGTCTGTGCGGTCGTCGTACCGGCTGCTCGGGCCGTCGTCCGACGTCTTGGCCTGGCCCGCAGCCGTCCGCGCACTGGAACGACCGTCCTGATTCAAGATCATCCCCCCTCGTTCCCCGTGACGCGTACCCGCACGTGAAGGCGCCAAACGAGAGTCCCGATCGTCTCTCAGGAACTGTGTCCACCGGTCGCACGACGTCCGCTCATTCCGGCGTCCCGCGCGCAAAGCGCTGATCACCGCCGAGCACGACACCGTGGAGCATTGACCCCGGCAGGATCTGGCCGAGCCCGACGCCCGGCCCGCGCCTCACTGTTCACTCTGAGCTCGATGATCGCCTAGAAACCCACTGACAACACAAAGCCGGATGATCGGCAACAAAACGCCCCCAGACTCGCCTCCAGCAATCCTGGAGGTGGGTGTTGGCGTACAACAGACGCGACTTCCTGTCCGCCGTCGGTGTGTCCGGCGGGGCAGGCGCGCTCTTCGCGACCATGGGGGCCCTCGGGCTCGCACCGTCCGCCGAAGCGGCGGCGAAGGGCACCTTCGACCCGCCGCAGCCATCCGACTTCTCGCTCACCGGGCGAGCCGCGAAGAAGGTGGTGATCCTCGGTGCGGGGGTGGCCGGCCTCGCGACGGCGTACGAGCTGGGCAAGGCGGGCTACGACTGCACGATCCTGGAGGCGCTCGACCGCGTCGGCGGCCGGAACTGGACCATCCGTGGCGGCGACCGCGTGACCGAACTGGACGGCACCACGCAGGTGGCGCAGTTCAAGGACGGCATCCACTTCAACGCGGGCCCGGCCCGGCTGGCGCAGTGGATGGTCACCATGGACTACTGCCGCGAGCTCGGCGTGGACCTGGAGGTCTTCACCAACTCCAACGCCCAGGCGTACATCTACCACCAGAACATGCCGGCCCCCGTCCGCTGGCGTACGGCCAAGGCAGACGTGTACGGGTACGTCTCGGAGCTGCTGTCGCGGGCGGCCGACGCGGGGGCACTGGACGCCGCGCTGACCGCGCAGGACAAAGAGCGGCTGATCGCCTTTCTGTCGAGCTTCGGGGCGGTGGGCGGCAAGGCGAGCGGATTCAAGTATTCCGGAAGCGCCCGCCGCGGCTACAGCGTGAACCCGGGCGCGGGCGAGCAGCCCGGCACGGTGCTCGGGCCGGTGCCGTCACTGTCGGACGTGCTGGCGAGCGGCGTCGGGCAGCGCTTCGCGTTCGAGTTCGGCTACGACCAGGCGATGCTGATGTTCCAGCCGGTGGGCGGCATGGACGCGATCCCACGGGCCTTCGCCGGCAAGGTCGGGCGGCAGCGGATCCTGCTGCGCTCCAAGGTCACCAAGATCACCGATCTGCAGGACGGCGTGGAGGTGGAGTACCAGGACCGCCACGGCCGTACCCAGAAGATCAAAGCGGACCTGTGCGTCGCGGCGATGCCCCCGCACATCCTCGCCAAGACCTCGCACAACCTCGGCGCGGAGGTCCAGGCCGCCCTCGCCACCCCGGTTGTCGCCAGCTCGGGCAAGATCGGGCTGGAGTACCGCCGCCGCTGGTGGGAGATCGACGAGGACATCTACGGCGGCGTCACCGCCACCGACCTGGACCTGGCCACGATCTGGTACCCCTCCTACGGGTACGGCACGGACCGCGGCCTGGTCGTCGGCTACTACAACTTCGGCGCCCAGGCCGACGCGTACGCCGCGCTCACGCACGCCGAGCGCGAGCGCCGCGCGATCGAGCAGGGCATGAAGATCCACGGTGCGAAATATCGCGACGAACTGGCGTCGTCGGTGTCCATCGCCTGGAAACGCCAGCCGCACATCGAGGGCGCGTGGGTGAGCTGGCCGTCCCGTCAGGGTGCGTACCAGCTCCTCAACAAGCCCGCCGGTCACGTGTACTTCGCGGGCGACTGGCTGAGCCACATGATCGCCTGGCAGTCGGGAGCCCTGGAGTCCGCCCGCAAGGTCGTCACCGAGTTGCACGAGCGCGTCCTGAGCACCTCCTGAGAGGACACCCCCGCATGAAGATCCGCACCGTCGCCCTCCCCGCGGCCGTCGTCCTCATCCTCGGCACGAGTACGGCTGCCGCCACCCCCACCTGGTCGCCCCGGCCGCAGGAGGTCAAGCCCTTCCTCCCCGCGGGCACCACCAACCCCGCCATCGCCGACGGAGTGGCGCTCGGGAACCTGGTGGCCTCGTACACCGCCAGCGGCCTGGGCCCGGCGGCGGCCAACCCCGCGGCCCCCGCCGACTCTCCCGAGCGCTACGTCGACTTCCCCGGCGGGACCCTGCCCCCAGGCGTCACCATCACCGAGGCCCAGGCCCTCAGCGTGCTCAAGCGCATCAAGGCCAACCTCGCCGCGGCCGGGCTGGGCCTGGCCGACGTCGTCTCCATGCGCGCCTACCTGGAGAAGCCGCCGGGCGCCGAGGCTGCCGACTTCGCCGGCTGGAACCGCGCCTACCGCCAGTTCTTCGCCAACACGGACCTGGCCACCGGCCAGCCCGTACCGGTCCCGCTCGGCACGGCGCCGCCCGCCCCGCCCCTGGAGGTCAACCCGGCCCGCCCGGCCCGCGTGACGATCGAGATCGCCAACCTCCCGGTCGCGGGCTGGCTCGTCGAGGTCGAGGTCGTCGCCGCCTACAAACGCTGACCGCCGCCCGGCGGCAAGCTCGCCCCGGTCATCGGCGTGGGCCCTGCCGGCCCGTCATCTCAGATGCTGATCCGCAGCCCGCGGATCTCGTAGCCGCCGATGTCGTTGTTGAAGGTCACGCGGGGTGCCGCCGCCATCCGGACGCCTTCCATGGCGAACAGGCGGCTGAGGAAGGCGTCGGTCTCCAGGATCGCGATGCCCGCACCGGGACACCGGTGCGGGCCGTCACCGAAGGACAGTGCCGCGGCGCTCGTGGCGCCGCCGTCGATGGCGCGGCCGTCGATGGCGCGGCCGGGGCACACCGACAGCGGCTCGGCGCCCACCGCGCGGGGGTCGGTGTTGGCCGCGTCGACGAGCACGTCGACCAGCGCCCCCGGCGGCACGGTGACCGGCCCCTCTGCACCGGGCAGGTCGAGCGCGGCCGTGGTGCGGCGGCGCAGCCGGGCCACCACGGGTTCGAGCCGTAAGATCTCGTGCAGGACGGCCAGGCGCTCGGGCTCCTCCGCCGCGCGGTAGCGCTCCAGCAGTGCGTCGTCGGTGAACAGGTGCCAGGCCGCGACGCACATGAACTCGCGCGTGGTCACCATGCCGGCCGCGGCGAGGGTCAGGCACTCGCCGAGGATCTCGGCGGCCGTGCAGCCCTCGGAGATCAGGTGCGAGATGAGGTCGTCGCGCGGCTCGCGGCGGTGGTCGCGGATCGCCGGGCGCACGTCGGCCACATAGACGCGCAGCCAGTTGACGTTCTGCCTGACGAGCCAGTAGATCCCGTGCGGGCTGGTCAGCCCGGGCCTGCCGAACTTCTCCGGGAAGAAGCGCTCCAGCCGGAGGCGGATGCCGGGCCTGCTGGAGGTGAGGCCGATGACCGCACTGGCCACCTCGATCGCGATGCCGAAGCTCAGCTCGGACAGCTGCGCCTCGCCCGCCGCCCGCAGCTTCGTCAGCTGGCGGTCGGCGGCCTGCGCCATCAGGCCGCGATACCGCTCGTCCACCCGGCGGGGCGTGAAGAACTTCGCGGTCTGCCGCCGGTCCTCGCGATGCTCGGGCCCGTCCCGGTACAGGACGGGACGCCGGACCCTGGCGGGCAGCTTCTCCACCGTCTCGATGCCCAGCCCGGCCTGGACGGTGGCGTCGCTGCGCAGCACGGCACGGGCCTGCGCGTAGCCGCGGACCTGCCAGGTGCCGTCGGCGGCCCGGCTGACCGGGCAGGTCTCCTGGGTGCTCGGGCGCTCGATCTTGCGAGCGTCGCCGCGGTGGTCGCTCACGCCGCACGTCTCCCGTCCTCGGATGCCGTTGACCATGGTCATACTCACTCGGCGGCGGATCAAGGGGGCCGGCCCGGCCCGCTCACGATGGAGGCGATCCAGCACCTCGCCGAGGTCGCCGTCCACGGGCCCCTGACTGCAGGAATGGGTCTTCGGCAGGCTTGACGATCACCGGCGGGGCGCCCCGTCGCGAAGATTCTGGTAACAAACATTTTCCGAAATAACCGGTCTATCGGGTTGTCATTGACTGGAATTGTTGGAACATATGGTCAGAGTCATCGAGTGAAGTCCGTAGATCGCTTACCGCAAGAAGGTGGCGGCGTGGGAAAGGGGCAACGCTCATGCACCAACGTGCTGTCCGAAACCTGGCCAAGCTCGATACGACGCAAGCCAGAATCACGCGGATATTCGACGCGGCGGCCGGCGGGAAGAACAACTTCCTGGTGGACAAGGACATGGTGCGGCATTTTGATCAAGTGACGCCCGCCCTCACGACCGCGGCCCGCGCCGTTCTTGAATTCTTATCCCGGGTGGTCCGCCACCTGGCCGCCGCCGAAGGCGTGGATCAATTCATGATCGTGGGAAGCGGAGTCCCCAGCGGCCTTTCGGCCGGGCACCGGCTGCACGACATAGCGCGCCGCGCCTGCGCCCATCCCGCCCCGCGCGTCGTGTACGTCGAGAACAACCCGATGGTGGTGACCATGGCGCAGGCCACCATCGAACCCTTCACCGACCTGGTCCGCGTGGTCGACGGTGACGTGCACGAGATCGACGAGATGCTCCAGGACCAGGTGATCCAGACGTTCCTCGACTGGGACAGACCCCTGGCCGTGCTGCTGGTGTCGACGCACAGTCTCGACGACGACGAGTACGCCCACTACGTCGTCAAGCGGCTGCGGCACGCCGCACCGGAAGGCAGCTTCCTCGGCCTGGTGCACACCACGTTCGACGGTGTTCCGCCGGAACTGCTGCCCGCCATCCGCTCCATGCTCGCCATGACGCTGCCCCGCCTCGCGACCCGCTCCCGAGACGAGGTCAAAGCCTTGCTGGCGGGTCTCGACCTGATGGAGCCGGGACTGGTGTGGGTGCCGCAATGGCGTCCCGCCGAGCGTGCCCACGCCTGCGGCGACGAGCCCAGTTCGGCGGGCAATTACGGTGCCGTGGCGCATATCCCCTGAGGCGCCGCGCCGGTGTACGCGGTCTCCGCCGGCCGGACCGCTCGCCCGGCCGCGATGGGGCCCGAATCATCGAGGCTCGTGACGCATGTTCCCCGAGTTTCTCGTGGAAAAGCACAATGAAATCAGGGGCAGTCGAACGCGAGGCGGCGGCGATGAGGTTACTGCGACGGGTCAGAGCCGATGTGCCGGCACGAAGGAACATCGAAATCTACGTCGTCGCTCTGCTGATGTTCCTGTTCGCCGTTGTATCCGTGATCGACGACATCGTTCCCGAAGACGTCAAATGGGCGGCCGTACTGGCCGGTGTCGGCGTGCTCCTCTACCGCGCCACCCTCCCTGACGATCCGCGCGCCGGCCGGGCGATTCTCGGAGATCGCGCCGACTTCGACGACACCCCGTTTCCAAGCTTTCGACGGCGTCCGTGACGTGCGGATCTTCGCCCCCTCCGCGGCCAATCTCCTGTCCCCGTACACCTGCGGGATCCTGCGTTCCGCCGTGCTGCAGCACAAAAATGCCACGGTCCGCGTCGTGGTGTTGAATCCCGGCGAGCCCGAGGCGATCGCGATCGCCGCCCGGCACCTCGACGGATCGGACGATCATCGGGTACAGAGTCTGTCCGTCGCGCTGGCGGCGGTGCTCGAACGACACTCCATGACGGAGGCAGATCGTGATGTCGAGGCGCGCATCATCGATCTGACGGGGCTTTCGCTGGCGCAGCTCTCCGCGATCGATGACACTGTGCTGGGCCTGGCGCTCCGGCGCGCTCTGGAGAACCGGGAGGACGACGACCCCCCGACGTACGACTGGGACGCCAGCATCTGACCGCAGGGGGACCTGTGAGCCATGCTCACACGCTCGACGACGCCGACCGGCTGGAGACGAGCTTCGTCACCGAGCACGCGGCCGCCAGGCTGTTGCCGAGCGGCTCGTGAGAGCACGGCCGGGCGAGGCGACGGGGTCAGCCGGGGGTCAGCCGAGCCGGGCCTCGAAGATGAGCTCCCAGGCCCGCTTCCGGGCGCGGGCGACGGCGCCCAGCAGCACTCCGCTGTCGCCGAGCGCGCTCGCCACCACCTGCGGCCGGAGCGGTCCCAGCCCGGCCACGCGGCGCTCGATCGCGCCGCCGAGGAGGTCGAGGTTGCGCCCGACCCCGCCGCTCAGGACGATCACCTCCGGGTCGAGGACCGCCGCGACCGCGACCACCAGCCCGCCGATGCGCCGCCCTTCGGCCTCGACCACGGCCAGGGCGGTGGGGTCGCCCCGACCGGCCGCCTCGAAGACCTCCTTCGCGCTCGCCAGGTCCAGCCCGGCGGCGCGGGCCGCGCGCACCACGCCGGGCGCGGACGCCACCGCCTCGGTGGACCCGTGCTCCAGGGCGACCGGGTCATCCTCCGCCGCCGGGTCCTCGGTGGTGGGCAGGTACGACACCTCGCCCGCGGCTCCGCGGGCGCCGACGTACAGCTCGCCGTTGATGACGATGCCCATGCCCACGCCGGTGCCGACGGAGACGAGGGCGAAGTGCCCCTTGCCCCTCCCCTCGCCGTAGGCGTGCTCGCCGACGGCCGCGAGGTTGATGTCGTTCTCGATGACGAGGTCGGACTCGAGCGCGGAGCGGAGATGCTGGACCAGGTCGGCGCCCGGCAGGTTGTAGGCGAAGTCCAGCCGTCCCGCCACCGGGTCGTAGACGCCGGGAGTGCCGGCGACGGCACAGGTGATGGCGGACCACTGCAGGCCGGCCTCCGCGGCGGCGGCGTGGGCGAGCTCGCGTACGTGGCGGGCCAGGTCGGCCGTGTTGCGGGCGTCGTTGCGGCCGTCCTTGCGGCCGACGAACGCGCCCCTCAGATCGGCCACGGCGACGCGGTTCCAGTCGCGCCCGATGTCGATGCCCGCGACGTGCGCCGAGCCGGCGTTCATGTCGTACAGCGAGGTCACCGGTCCGGGCCGGCCGGACACCTCGCCCACCAGGTGGACCAGCCCGTCCTCCTCCAGCCCGGCCAGCGCCGCCGACACCGTGGGCTTCGACAGCCCGGTGACCTTGGCCAGGTCGGCGCGGGAGGCCGGACCGTGGTCGTGGAGCCGGTCGAGCAGGCGCCGCTCGTTCATCACCCGCAACAGCCGCGGGTTCCCCAGCTCAGCACGCACTCCGGCCTCCTCCTTGATGTGATCCCCCGAAAGGGTAGCCAACGCCATTGATAGTAAACTACCTTTCTTACCATCACGGTGGACGCGGGAAAGGAACTATGCGATGCACCGAGGATGGAAAGCCCTCCCCGCCATGGCGGTCCTGCTGGCCGCCGCCTGCGGCACCGGGTCCGGCGGCGCGGGCGGCACCGCTTCCGCCGTCCCCGAGGAGGCGGCGACGATCGCCCTCTTCTTGCCGGAGTCGAAGACCACGAGATACGAGGCCTTCGACCGGCCGCTCTTCGAAGCGAAGGTGAAGGCCCTCTGCCCCGCCTGCAAGGTGCTCTACGGCAACGCCGACCAGGACGCCGCCAAACAGCAGCAGCAGGTCGAGGCCGCGCTCACCCAGGGCGCCGACGTGCTGGTGCTCGACGCGGTCGACGCCGCCGCGGTGGCCCCGCTGGTCAACCAGGCCAAGCAGAAGAAGATCCCGGTCATCGCCTACGACCGGCTGATCTCCGGCATCGGCTACGACTACTACGTCTCGTTCAACAACGTGCGGGTCGGTGAGATGCAGGGCCAGGCGCTGCTCGACGCGCTCGCCGCCAAGGGCGGCACGGGCAAGGGCCAGATCGTGATGATCAACGGCGCCCCGACGGACCCCAGCTCGGCCGACTACAAGAAGGGCGCGCACAACATCCTCGACGGCAAGGTCCAGATCGGCAAGGAGTTCGACACGCCGGACTGGAGCCCGGACAAGGCCCAGCAGCAGATGGAGCAGGCGATCACCGCGCTCGGCCGCGACAAGATCGCAGGCGTGCTGTCGGCCAACGACGGCATGGCCGGCGGCGCGATCGCGGCGATGAAGCGCGCCGGCTACCCGCAGATCCCGCCGATCACCGGCCAGGACGCCGAACTGGCGGCGGTCCAGCGGATCCTCACCGGTGATCAGTACATGACCGTCTACCTCGACATCAGGGCCGAGGCCGAGAAGTCCGCCGAGCTCGCCGTCGCGCTCACCAAGGGCCAGGGCCCCGCCGCCCCCGCCAAGGTGAACAACGGCACCGCCGACATCCCCGCCTTCCTCCTCGACCCCATCCCCGTCACGAAGGACAAGATCAAGGACACGATCGTCAAGGACGGGTTCTACAAGGTCGCCGACATCTGCACCCCCGAGGTCAAGGACGCGTGCGCGAAGGCGGGCATCGAGTAGATGTTCTCCGTCACCGCCATCTCCAAGACGTACGGGGCGGTCCAGGCCCTCGACGGCGTGAGCCTCGACCTGCGCGGCGGCGAGGTCGTGGCCCTCGTCGGCGACAACGGCGCCGGCAAGTCCACGCTGGTCAAGGCCCTGGCCGGGGTCATCGCCCCCGACGCCGGAACGATCACCGTGGACGGCCGCCCCGTCAGGATCGCCACTCCCCGCGACGCGCAGGCGCTCGGCGTCTCCACCGTCTACCAGGATCTCGCCCTCTGCGAGAACCTCGACGTGGTCGCCAACCTGTTTCTCGGCGCCGAACGCCGCCGCTGGTCGGTGCTCGCCCATCTCGCCATGGAACGCGCCGCCCGCGACTTGCTGACCTCGCTCGACGTGCGCATCCGCGACATCAGGGCGCCCGTCGCGACGCTCTCCGGCGGCCAGCGCCAGTCCGTGGCCATCGCCCGGGCCCTGATCGGCGAACCGCGCCTGGTCATCCTGGACGAGCCCACCGCCGCTCTCGGCGTGGAGCAGACGGCCCAGGTCCTCGACCTGATCGCCCGGCTGCGCGAGCGGGGCCTGGCCGTGCTGGTCATCTCCCACAACCTCGCCGACGTGCGGGCCATGAGCGACCGCGTGGTCGTGCTCAGGCTCGGGCGCAACGCCGGCGAGTTCCGCACGGCCGACGCCTCCCAGGAGGCCATCGTCGCCGCGATCACTGGAGCGAGCGCATATGAACGCTGACACGCTGACGCGCCGGCCGTACACGCCGAAGGAGGCCATGGGGCGGCTGCGGCGCGGAGACCTCGGAGCGTGGCCGGTGGCCGCCGGGCTCGTCGTCATCGCGGCCGTCTTCGGCACGCTGAACGAGCACTTCCTGTCCCCCGAGAACCTCACCAACCTCGCCCTGCAGATGGCGGCCACCGGCACGATCTCGCTCGGCATCATCATGGTGCTGCTCCTCGGCGAGATCGACCTCTCGGCCGGCTCGGTCAGCGGCCTGTGCGCGGTCGTGATGACGATCCTGTACGTCAAGCAGTCCTGGAACCCCGTGGCGGCCATCGCGGTCGCGCTCGCCGCGGCCGGCGCCATCGGCCTGCTGCACGGGGTGATGCACACCCGGCTGGGCATGCCGTCGTTCGTCGTGACGCTGGCCGGGCTGATCGGCTGGCAGGGGCTGCTGCTCTATCTGCTCGGCCAGGGCGGCACGATCAACCTGCCGTTCGACGGGTTCGTCTCGAAGCTGAGCGACACCTGGCTGCCGGCGTGGCTGGCCTGGGTGCTCGTGGCGGTGCTGACCGGCGGCTGGGCGGCGGCCGCGGTGATCGGCAGGCGGGCGCGGCGCGCGGCGGGCCTGCCGGTGCCTCTGGCGTACCTGACCGCGCTGCGGATCGGCGGGGCGGCGGTGGTGTTCGCGGCGGCCGTCACGGTCCTGTCCGCCGACCGGGGCGTGCCGCTGCTGCTCGTCATCTTCGGCGCGCTGGTGATCGCGCTCGACCTGGTGCTCCGGCACACCGTGTTCGGCAGGTGGATGTACGCGGTGGGCGGCAACACCGAAGCCGCCCGCCGCGCCGGCATCAACGTGGCCAGGATCCGGGTGCTGGCGTTCGTGCTCGCCTCCGTGCTCGCCGGGTTCGGCGGCATCCTCGCGGCCAGCCGGCTGTCGGCGGTGAACCAGGCCTCCGGCGGCAGCGACATCCTGCTCATGGCCATCGCCGCCGCGGTGATCGGCGGGACGTCGCTGTTCGGCGGCCGCGGCCGGCCGTACGCGGCGCTGCTCGGCATCCTGGTGATCCAGTCGATCACCAACGGGATGCTGCTGCTCAACGTGGACTCCTCCATCAGATTCATGGTGACCGCGGTGGTGCTGGCCCTGGCCGTGGCGATCGACTCGGTCGCCCGCAGGGGCAGCGCCAGGTGAGGCGGGTCCTCGGCATCGACGTGGGCGGCACGAAGATCGCCGTCGGCGTGTCCGGCACGGACGGCCCCGAGATCGCGGCCAGGGTACGCCTGGAAACCGGCGAGAGCCCCCTGTCCACGGCCCTCCGCGCGGCCAGGGGGCTCGACCGTTCCCCTGCCGCGGTGGGTGTCTCGACCTGCGGGGTGATCAGTGACGGCCGGGTGCTGCTGGCGCCGAACGTGCCCGGCTGGAACGGTCTGGAGCTGCCCCGGCTGCTGCGCGAGGAGTACGGGACGATCCCCGTCGCGATCGGCAACGACGTCAAGGCGGCGGCCGCGGCGGAACTGCGCTGGGGAGCCCTCCGCGGCGTCTCCACCGGCGTCTACCTCAACCTGGGCACCGGACTGGCCGCCGCCCTGGTCGTCGGCGGGCAGGTCGTGGCCGGTGCGCACGGCGCGGCCGGCGAGATCGGCTACCTGCTCGCCGAGCCCGGCGAGCCCGCCTTCACCGACGGGCATGCCCCGCTCGAGGAGCGCTTCTCGGGTGGGGCACTGGTCGCGCGCGGCTCCGCCCTGCTGGGCCGCACCGTCACGGCGGGCGCCCTGTTCGGGCTGCCGGCGGCGGCCGTCCTCGTGGACGAGGCGCTGCGCACGCTGGCCATGGCGGTCGCGAACCTGTGCGTGGCCCTGGACCCGGAGCGCGTGGTGGTGGGCGGCGGCATGATGGCCGAGGCGGCACGCATCCTGCCGCCGCTGACGCGGGAGCTGCGGCGGGTCGTGCCCTTCCCGCCGGAGGTGCGCGCCGCGCGCTTCGCCGACGACGCCCCGCTGCTCGGCGCCCTGGCCCTCGCCCACGCCCTGACCTGAGCCCCGCCCGCCACGATGCGCCAGGCGGAAGATCGTCAAAAGACGACCTCTCCTCTCAGCGTTCCGGGGCGGGCCTTACTCTCGGCTCATGGACATCGCCACTGCGAAGCTCTGGGACGCCGACCCCGGATGGCTCAACACCGCCTCCTACGGCCTGCCCCCGCGCAGCGCGTACGAGGAGCTCCAGGCCGTGCTGACCGAGTGGCGGCACGGCTCCAGCGACTGGAAGCCCTGGGACGCCTCCGTGGGGCGCTCGCGCGCCGCCTTCGCCCGCATGATCGGCGCGCCCGCCGCCGACGTGACCGTCGGCTCCACCGTCTCCCAGATCATGTCCGTGGTGGCCACGGCGTTGCCGCCGGGCGCCCGCGTGATCGTGCCGGAGATCGAGTTCACCAGCAATCTGTTCCCCTGGGCGGTGGCCGCCGAGGTCGAGACCGTGCCCGCCGACCGGCTGGCCGACGCGATCACCGGCTCGACCGCCGCCGTGGCCTTCAGCCTCGTCCAGTCCGCCACCGGCTACGTCGCCCCGCTCCGCGACATCGTGGCCGCCGCCCGCGCCCATGACGCCCTGGTCATCGCCGACGGCTCGCAGGCGTGCGGCTGGCTGCCGGTGGACGTCGAGGGCGTCGACGCGCTGGCGTGCGCGGCGTACAAGTGGCTGATGGCGCCGCGCGGGGCCGCGTTCGGCTACCTGTCGCCGCGGCTGCGCGAGCGCATGCGCCCGCTGGCCGCCAACTGGTACGGCGGGGCCGACGAGGGCGGCTCCTATTACGGGCCGCCGCTGCGCCTGGCGCCGGACGCCCGCGCGTTCGACCTGTCGCCCGCCTGGTTCTGCTACGTCGGTGCCGCCCCCGCGATCGAGCTGCTCAACGAGCTCGGCGTGCGGCGGATCCACGATCACAACGTCGCCCTCGCCAACCGCTTCAGAACAGGGCTCGGCCTCGAGCCCGGCGACTCCGCGATCGTGTCGGTGGACGCCCCCGGGGAGCGGCTCCAGGCCGCCGGGATCCGCGCGGCCGTGCGGGCGGGCAAGGTACGCGCCAGCTTCCACGTCTACACCACCGCCGACGACGTCGACCGCGCCCTGGAGGCCCTGACCTGATCGCCGTTCCCCGGCGCCATCGGCTGGGCAGGAACGGATGCGACGAGCCACGACCGAAAGGAACCGGATGGCGGTCAACGTCACTGTCTGGAGCGAGAACTACCACGAGCCCCGCGAGGAGGAGGTGCGCCGCCGCTACCCCGACGGCATCCACGGCGCCATCGCGGCCGGGCTGACCGAGGTGCTGGCCGAGCGCGTACGGGTGCGCACCGCCGTACTGGACGACCCCGAGCACGGCCTGACGGACGAGGCCCTCGCCGAGACCGACGTGCTGACGTGGTGGGGGCACATGGCGCACGAGGAGGTGGACGACAAGGTCGTCGAGCGGGTGCGGCGGCGCGTGCTCGGCGGGATGGGCCTGCTGGTGCTGCACTCGGGCCACTACTCCAAGATCTTCCGTACGCTGATGGGCACCACCTGCACCCTGAGCTGGCGCGACGCGGGCGAGCGGGAGCTGGTCTGGACGGTCTCCCCCGGCCACCCCATCGCGCGCGGCGTACCCCATCCCCTGGTCATCGACCGCCAGGAGACCTACGGCGAGCCGTTCGGCATCCCCGAGCCCGACGAGCTCGTCTTCATCAGCAACTTCAGCGGCGGCGAGGTGTTCCGCAGCGGCTGCTGCTACCGCAGAGGGCTGGGCCGGATCTTCTACTTCAGCCCCGGCGACCAGGAGTACCCCGTCTACCACCATCCCGGCGTGCGCCGCGTGCTGGCCAACGCGGTCCTGTGGGCCGCCCCGGCGGACGGCCCCGGAGAGCCCCCGCAGAACGCCCACACCCCGATCCAGTGGTAGGAGGCCCCATGACGTTCGACACCGTCGCGGCGGACAGGCCGCTGCGCGCCGTGGTCGTCGGCGCCGGGTTCATCGGCGGCCAGTGGGCGCCCGAGCTGCTCGCCCATCCCGGCACCGAGCTGGTGGGCTGGGTGGACGTGGCCGAGGACCTGGCCCGTGCCGCCGCCGGCAAACTCGGCCTCGACGACCTGGCGGTCGGCTCCTCGCTGACCGCCGTGCTGGACGGCGAGGAGCCGGACTTCATCGTCAACTGCACCACCCCGCAGGCGCACCACGACGTGACGGTCACGGCGCTGCGGCGCGGGGTGGCGGTGCTGAGCGAGAAACCCATGGCGGTCACGTTGGACGAGGCGCGGTCCATGGTGAAGGCCGCCGACGAGGCGCGGCGGCTGTTCGCGGTCAACCAGAACCGCCGCTTCATGCCGACCCTGGTGGCCTTCCGCCGCACGGTGGCCGATCTGGGGCCGCTCGGGCTGCTGACGTCGGAGTTCTTCATGCCGTACCGGGGCAGGCCGTTCCTCGACACGCTGGAGCACCCGCTGCTGCAGGACATGGCGATCCACCTGTTCGACGCGGCGCGGGCGGTCTCGGGGGCCGATCCGATCTCCGTCTACTGCGAGTCCTTCAGGCCCGCGTGGACCTGGTATCCGGGCGCCTGCTCCGCCACCGCGATCTTCGAGATGACCGGCGGCCTGCGTTACACCTTCGCCGGGAGCTGGTCGGCGCCGGGGCAGCCGACGTCGTGGACGGGGAGCTGGCGGGCCGCCGGGACGCACGGCACGGCCCGCTGGGACGGCGACGGTCACCCGCCGACGGTGGAGGCGGCCAAGGGCCTCGTGCTGCGGCCGTACGCGCCGGAGGGCGACCCGTTCCCGGATCGGAGGCGCTTCACCGGGCTGGCCGAAGGGCTGGAGGAGTTCGTGACCGGGTTGCGCACCGGGCGGCCGCCGCAGGGCGAATGCCACGACAACATCCGGAGCCTGGCCATGGTCACGGCCGCCCTGGAATCGGCGCGCACCGGCGCGAGAGTGCCGATCGTGACCTGATCACGCGGGGTACGCGTGCGTCTCCGTGGCCTTGATCGCGGCCCAGATGCGCCGGCCGGGGCTCAGGTCGAGGTCGGCGAGGGCGGCCGGGGTGATGTCGACGAAGGCGGCGATGGGGCCGCCGAGGTGGACGCGTACGTTGTCGCCGTGCCGCTCGACACCCTCGACGGTGGCCTGCCACAGGTTGCGCGGGCTGCCGTCGGGGCGGGTGCGGTAGAGCGCGACCGCGGCGGGCGAGAAGGCCACGAACGCCGGCCCTTCGAGCTGCTCGATGGTGCTGAACAGCAGCTCGCCGACCTTGACCCGGGCCCCGTCGCCGAGCCCCCGGTACAGGTTGAGGCCGACGAGGCGGGCCACGTAGTCGGTACGGGGACGGCGCGCCACCTCGGCCGGCGGGCCCTGCTGGACGATGGCGCCGTTCTCGATCACGATCAGCCGGTCGGCCAGCACCATCGCGTCGAGCGGGTCGTGGGTGACCAGCACGGTGGCGCCGTCGAAGTCGGCCAGGTGGCGGCGCAGCTGGGAGCGGATCTCCAGCCGGGTGTGGGCGTCGAGGGCGGCGAGCGGCTCGTCGAGCAACAGCAGGCGCGGCCGCACGGCCAGCGCCCTGGCCAGGGCGACCCGCTGAGCCTGGCCACCGGACAGTCTCCGGGGCTTGGCGGCGGCGTGGCCGGCCAGGCCGACGCGGTCCAGGAGCGCGGCGGCGGTGCGGCGCGCCTCGGCTTTGGAGGCGCCGCGGCAGCGCGGGCCGAAGGCGACGTTGTCGAGGGCGGACAGGTGCGGAAACAGCAGATAGTCCTGGAAGACCATGCCGATGGGGCGCTGTTCGGCGGGCTGGCTGTGCAGCGGGCGGCCGTCCAGCGTGATGTGGCCGCCCTCGGACACGGCGGTGAGGCCGGCCAGGGCGCGCAGGGCGGTGGTCTTGCCCGCGCCGTTGGGGCCGAGCAGGGCGACGACCTCGCCGGGGGCGACGTCGAAGGCGATGTCCAGGGTGAAGGCGGGCCGGGTGACCACCAGCCGGGCCCGCAGGCCACTCGCGGTGCCCGTCATGGACTGGTCACCCACCGGTCGCGGAGGCCGGCCAGGATGATCACTGAGACGGCGAGCAGGACGAGGCTGAGCACGATGGCGGCCTCCGGTTCGGTTTCCAGCGCGAGGTAGACGGCCAGCGGCATGGTGCGGGTGCTGCCGGGGAAGTTCCCGGCGAAGGTGATGGTGGCGCCGAACTCGCCCAGCGCCCGAGCCCAGCACAGCACCGCTCCGGCCACCACGCCCGGCGCGACGAGCGGCAGGGTGACACGGCGGAAGACGGTCCAGCGGGAGGCGCCGAGCGTGGCCGCCGCCTCCTCGTAGCGCTGGTCGGCCGCCCGCAATGCGCCTTCCACGCTGATGACCAGGAACGGCATCGCCACGAACGCCTCGGCGATGACGACCCCGGCGGTGGTGAAGGGCAGGGTGATGCCGAAGGCGGACTCCAGCCACTGGCCGACCAGGCCGCGCCGCCCGAGCACCAGCAGCAGGGCGACGCCGCCGACCACCGGCGGCAGCACCAGCGGTACGGTGACGACGGCGCGCACCAGGCGGCGTCCTGGGAGGTTCACCCGGGCCAGCAGCCAGGCCAGCGGCACGCCGAGGAGCAGGCAGACGGCTGTGGCGATGGTGGCGGTCACCAGCGACAGCCGCAGCGCCTCCAGCACCTGCGGCTCGGCCAGCCGCTCCAGCAGCGTCGGCCACGGGGCCCGGATCAGCAGCCCGGCCAATGGCAGCACCAGGAAGGTCAGGCCCAGCAGCGCGGGCACCACCAGCATCCAGGGCAACCGCCCGGCCACCGGCCCAGCACCACCCGGCCGCCCGCGCCCGCCCCATCGCGCGCGCCCGCCCGACCGCCCCTTTCGACCAGGCCGCCCAGGGCCGTGCCCGCCCGACGGGTCGGGGCGGCGCTCGTCCGAGGGGGCAGCGTCGTGCCCGCCTGGTGGCGGGCCGGATTCGCGCCCATCCGAGAAGGCGGGGCCGGGCCTGTCCGGGCGGTCCCGATCGTGTGGCGCCGAGGAGGTCATGGCACCTCGAAGCCGGCCTTGGCGAACACGTCCTTGCCCTGCCGCGACAGCACCAGATCCACGAACTCCTCGGCAGGCCCCCCGGCAGGCGCCTTGGCCAGCACCGCGATCGGATAGTCGTTGATCGCCTGGCCGGCCTCGGGGAAGTCGATCCCCCGCACCTTGCCCGCCGAGGCGATCACGTCGGTCTTGTAGACCAGCGCGGCGTCCACCTCCCCCAGCTCCACCTTGGTCAGCGTCGCCTTCACATCCTGCTCCAGCGTGACCGGAGTGACCTTGACCCCTGCCGCGCCCAGCGCCTTGACGGCGGCGGCGCCGCACGGCACCTGCTCCGCGCACAGCGCGACCTTCACCTTGGGGTCGGCCAGATCCTGCAGCCGGTCCACCTTGGCCGGGTTGCCGGCCGGGACGGCGATCTGCAGCTTGTTGCGCACGAACGTGACCGGCGCGCTCGCCGCCGACGCGTCCGTCACGATCTTCATCGTGGCCGGGCTCGCCGCCGCGAACACATCCGCGGGCGCCCCCTGGGTGATCTGCTGCGCCAGCGTCGCGCTGGACCCGAAGTTGAACCGCACCGTCGTACCCGGGTGGGCGGCCTCGAAGGTCTTGCCGAGCTCGGTGAACGTGCCGGTCAGCGAGGCCGCGGCGAACACGTTCACCTCCTTGACGCCCTCAGAGGTGGCGGACCCGCCGGAGCCGCAGCCGGACAGCCCGGCGATCGCGAGCACGAGCGGCATCGCGAGGGCCCACCGGGGCAGACGCCTGAACATCAAGATCGCTCCTCACTGGCCGCCGGCCATCCGCTCGTGACCGGGGACCTCGACGACGACATTGGTCGACTTGATCACGGCGTCCGCCACCACCCCCGGCTCCAGGCCGAGCTCGTCGGCGGCCTGGCGGCTCATCAGCGACACCACCCGGTACGGTCCCGCGGCGATCTCCACCTGCGCCATCACCGCATCCTTGATCACTTCGGTGACGATCCCGCGCAAGCGGTTGCGGGCCGAAGAGCGGCCTCCGTCGACCTGTTCGATCTGGGCGCGGGCGAACGCGGCCAGATCGGCGCCGTTCACCAGCCGGCGGCCGTGCTCGTCCCGCTCCGCGGCCAGCCGGCCGGCGTCCACCCAGCGGCGGACGGTGTCGGAGCTGACCCCGAGCAGCGCCGCGGCCTCGCTGATCCGGAACATCGTCACAACGCACCACCATACCCCTCGTACATTCGACCCTGAAGCCATCAATAGTGCCGCAGCAGCGACAGGTTCATCGGCTTGGTCATCGCATCCGCGATGTCCTTGCCATGGCCGGCGGGATGCGGAGTAAGATCGTGGGTGTGCTTGCCGGGCACATCCGGTCCGCGGGGCAGGGATCATCCCACCGGCAGCAGGATCGCAGGTGGTCGACGGACCTCGGCCCGAGCACGCGGACCCGGGCAGACGGAGGTTCGCCGTGCCTGATCTTCCCCAGCATCCTTCGCTGGAGCACCTGCGCAAGCAGGCCAAGAGCCGCAAACGAGCCCGTGGCAGCACGCTGAGCCGGGCCCAGTTCGAGATCGCCCGCGAATACGGCTTCGCCGGCTGGCCGCAGCTGGTCCAGCACGTCCGCCTCGCCGCCCTCGAGGGCATCGAGCGGGTCCTCGTACAGGCCGATCCCGCCGCGCTGGCGGCGCTGCTGTCCGCCGACGGAGCGGCGGCGACGCGGCCCGTCACGGAGGTGGAGGGAGGCGGCGGGCCGGCACCGCTGCTGGTGTTGCTGCGCCGCGCCATCGGCCCTGCCCAGCAGGTACGCGAGTGCGCGCGGCTGCTTCTGGACGCGGGCGCCGATCCCGGCGGCCACACCGTCGAGTGGGGCGGCGAGAGCAGGCGGACGGCTCTGTTCGACGCCGTCGAGCGCGATGACCTGGCGCTGGCCAGGCTGCTGGTGGAGCGCGGCGCCGTGCCGGATGAGGACGCGTTCTACCACGCCTGTGAGCAGTCCGATACGGCGTTCCTGGACCTGCTCCACCGGCCCGGCTTCGAGCGGCTGGTGGTGCACAAGCTGGACTTCGAGGACGCCGCGGGGCTGCGCTGGTTCCTCGATCGCGGCGCCGACGTCAACGCCTGCCGCGCCCTGCACCACGCGATCGCCCGCGGCCGTGGCACGACCATCCTGACGATGCTGCTGGACGCGGGCGCCGACGTGAACCTGCCGTGGGATCGCTGGGACGTCGGCCGCCGCCCGCTGGCGCTGGCCGCCCGGTGCGGGCATCTGGCGGCGTACGAGCTGCTGTCCGCGCGGGGCGCCCGCGCGGAGCTGGATCCGGTGGACGCCGCGGTGCTGGCCGTGGCCCGAGGCGAGTCGGTACGCCTGCCCGCCGCGCCCCGCCCGCATGGGGCAATCCGGATAGCGGCGACTTCGGGTGGGTGCTCGGCCAGTTCGCGCTGCTCGGCCGTACCGACGTGGTACGGGCGCTGCTGGACGGCGGGACGGCGGTCGACACGCGGGGCTGGAGTAACTTCACGCCGCTGGATCAGGCCGCCATGCACGGCCGGACGGCGACGGTGCGGTTGCTGATCGAGCGGGGCGCGGATCTCGATGACCGGGCCTTCGACGACGAGGGGCCGACGCCGCTGGACTGCGCGCTGTGGGGGCTGCGCGACAACCGGGCCGAGGACGGCGACTACCCCGGCACGGTGCTGGCGCTACTGGAGGCGGGCGCCCCCACGCGGCTGGGCCCGCCGACCGGCGACGAGGAGATCGACGCGCTCCTGCGCGCCCACCAGGTCGCCGGTTGACGAAGGCGTCAGAACCTCTCGACGGTCTCACAGCCGACCGGCTCGGGGTCGAGGGTCTTGTCGATGACGATCCGGTCACCGGCGCCGGTGCCACAGTCCAGGTCGCCGTCCTTCGCCGAGTCCTTGGCGACACCCTCGAAGACCGCGTCACCCCTGCATGGCATCAGGAGACGTGATCTCCGCATCGTCCACCCCGCCCTCGCGGAACCCGGTGAACTTCCGGATGTCAGCGCGGTGGTCCTTGCTGGTACGCCCATCCCACTCGTAGAAGGCCAGATCCGAAGCGGGAACCTTCACCGCCTGGGCAACGTAGTCGAGCGTGTCGCGCGATCTAGGAGGCTTGCCAGAGCGGCAGGCTCCTGAACGGCCGACACTGGCGGGGCTCCGTCAATGACGAGTGCAGGCACGCCTCGGATTCCCCTCTGGGTGGCGCGGCGTTCATCGGCTCGGACTTCACCGGTGAACGCGTCGCCGCTCAAGAGTTCACCTACCCGGGCGAGATCAAGTCCGGCCTCGACGCCGAGCGCTTGGAGAACGTTCGGATCGGCGATGTTGCGGCCTTTGGTGTGGTAACCGTGAAGGAGACGTTCCACAACGGCGTCGGCCAGGCCGCTGGTGGCGGCCAGGTGGATCAGGCGGTGAGCATCGAAGGAGTTGACGGGCCGGGCCTGGTGCAGGTTGAGTTCGAGTCCCTCGGCTGCGCCGAGCGCTTGGATGTGGGCCACCCGGGCGCTCGCTCGGGCTGTGTCGTTCTGGTAGGTGGCGATCACCTGCGCCGCCGTCAGGCCGGGGATGGGGCTTCCGTCCGGATCGAGTTCGAAACTGCGCCAGACGACGTGCACATCGTCTCGGCCCTTCAAGGCGGCGGCCAGTCGTCTCTTGCCGATGTAGCACCAGGGGCACAGGACGTCTAAGTAGACCTCGACTTGCATGATCGTTCGGTCCTTTCAGTCGAGCGCCGGGGTGGGCGTCGTGGCCTGTTCGGGCTGGCTCGGTGGTTGCGGCGGGGTTGCGCGCCGCAGGGTCAGGGTCAGCAGGGCGAGCGCGATGAGCAGGGGGATCGTGATGAGCGCGTGCACGTGGAGGCTGTGGGCGAACGCGTCCCGGGCGGTCTGGGCCAAGGGGATGCCGAGGCTTTCGGGGAGTTGCTGGGCTGCCTGGAGTGCGGCGGGCAGCGTCTCGCGGGCGGCTTCGGCGACCTTGGCAGGGACGCCGTCGGGCGTGTGGCCGATCATGTAGTTGCCGTAGACGCCGGTGGCGATGCTGCCGAGCACGGCGATGCCGAGCGCACCGCCGAGTTCGGCGCCGGTCTCGGAGATCGCTGAGGCGGCCCCGGCGCGTTCGGGCGGTGCCGCGCCGACGACCAGGTTGGTGCCCAGTGCCATGAACGGGGTCAGCCCGGCGAAGAGAAGAACGGAGCCGGACACTAGGACGACAGGGTCGTTGTCCACCTGTGTGAGCAGGATGGGACCGATGACGGCGAACGCGGCTCCGGCACTCATGAGGACGACTGGGCGGATTCGGCCGGTGAGGCTGGAGACCACCAGGGCCACGACGGTACCGGTGACCGCGCTGGGCAGCTGCCACAGGCCGGCCTCCAACGGAGAGAAGCCAAGCACCAGTTGCAGGTATTGCGAAGTGAGCAGGCTGGTCCCGAACAGCACGATCCCCACCAGCACCATGCCTGTGACAGCTACGGCGAAGGCGGGGATCCGGAACAATCCCAGGTCCAGGAGCGGGTTGGACAGCCGCCGCTGGCGGCGTACGAAGACGACGCCGATCACCAGGCCCGCGGCCAGAACGCCGGCGGACGGCAGGGCAAGGCCGCGGACGGCGAGATCCTTGATGCCGTACACGATCGTCAGAGGAGTCAGCAGCGACAGGAGCACACTGATCGCATCCAGCCGCCCGGAAGCCGGAGCGCGAGATTCGGGGACCAGGAAGGGGCCAGTGACCAGCAGCAGGGCCATGGCCGGAAGGGCGAGCAGGAACACCGCGCCCCACCAGTAGTACTGCAGCAGCACACCGCCGACCAGCGGGCCGAGCGCACCGCCGCCCATGAACGCCATCATCCAGATCGTGATGGCCAGGGTGCGCTGCTGGCCGTTGGCGAACAGGGCGCGGATCAGGGCCAGTGAGGACGGCGCCAGCGCGGCGGCGGCCACTCCCTGGACGGCCCGTGCCGCGATGAGCGGGCCGGCGCCGGGGGCGTAGGCGGCGATGACGGATGCGCCGGTGAAGGCGACGGCGCCGGCCAGCAGGATGCGGCGGTGCCCGAGACGGTCACCGAGGGTACCCATCGTGACCAGCGATCCGGCGACCATGAAACCGTAGATGTCGGTGATCCACAGTAGCTGAGGGCCGTCGGGCTCCAGGCTGGTACTCAGGCTTGGCAGCGCCAGATAGAGCACCGACATGTTCATCATGACCAACACGGCGGGGACGCCCAGGACCGCCAAGGCGATCCACTCCCGGGCTCCGGCTCTGGCAGAGGGCTTGGGGGACATGTGGGTTCTGATCTCAGCCGCGCGCATCGCCGGCGGGGATGAGCAGGGTCTTGCCGGTGGTGGTCCGCGACTCGATCGCTCGATGCGCGGCGGCTGCCGCCTCGAGCGGGAACGTCTGGCCGATGACCGGCCGCAACCTCCCGTCGGCCGCCAGATTCAGCGCGTCGACGATGAGCGCGCGGGTCTGTGCGGGGCTCGGCGCGGCGGTGAGCCCGATGACGCCGATGGAGCGTGCCCGGAGTTCGCCTTCGTCGAGTTCGGTGTCGGCGCCGCTGGCCATGCCGTAGATGCTCACGCGTCCGCCTTCACGTAGGGCCCCGATCGCCTCGGTGCCGATCCGGCCGCCGACCCCGTCGAAGACGAGATCGAGTCCGGCGCCGCCGGTCGCCTCCGCCAACTGATCCAGCCAGTCAGGCCGGGAGTAGTCGACATAGGCGGTCGCGCCCAGCGAGGTGACCAGCTCTGCCTTGCCGACGCCTCGGGCGGCGCCGATCACGTGGGCATCCGCCGCGGCGGCGAGTTGCACCAGCAGGCTGCCGACACCCCCTCCCGCAGCCTCCACCAGAACCCGCTCCGACGGCTTGATCTCCGCCTGTCTGTACAGCAGCAGCGCCGTACGCCCATCGGCCAGCAGCGCGACCGCGTCCTTGAGCTCCAGACCCACGGGAACCGAAACCATGTCCTGTGCCCGAGCCAGCGCCAGCTCGGCGTAGCCGCCCTCGCCGCCTGTGGTGGTGACCACGACCGTCCCCACCAGGGCTGGGTCCACGTCCGCTCCGACGGCGACGATGCGACCGCCCACGCCATTGCCGGGTATGCGGGGTAGCGCGGGCCTGCCGAACGGCCCGTTGCCCGAGCGCACCTGCGTCTCGACGAACGTGATGCTCGCATACGCCACCGCGACGAGCACCTGCCCCGGCCCTGGCACGGGATCTTCGACCTGCCGGATCCGCAGGGCCTCCGGCCCTCCGAACTCCTCCATCACCACAGCTCGCATGACACTTCCTCTAAACGGATAAATTCGCTTCGTTTGCGAAAGCTATAACGGAGTGAATCGCTTCGCAAGCCGACTACAGTGAGCGCATGGCCCGCAAAGCTCCCCGGCACGCAGAAGCCGAACGCAACGACCACGCCCTCCTGGAGGCCGCCAAGAAGGTCCTGGCCGTGGACGGAGCCCATGCATCGGTGGCGACGATCGCCGCACGCGCCGGAGTCGGCATCGCCAGCCTCTACCGCCGCTACCGTTCCAAGGACGAGCTCTTCCAGCACCTGTGCGCGCTCTCCCTCGACCAGTGGATTCAGGCCGCCGAGCACGGCCTGCAGCATGACGACCCTTGGGAAGGGCTCGCTCACTACATCAGCGCCTGCATCGAGTTCAGCGGCGGCTCCCTCGGGCCGCTGGCCGGCACGATCGCCGTCACCGACGAGATGGCCGCCAAGTTCACCAGGTCCGACGAGCTGATGCGTGATCTGGTGGCCCGCGCGCACGCCGCCGGAGTACTCAGACCGGACGCCACGGCCATGGACATCTCGCTACTGATCGAACAACTCGGCAAGTCCCCCCTGATCGAACAACTCGACCGGCAGGACCGTACCGATCTGATCGACGCAGCCCACAACGCCCGAAAGCGTGCGATCGCCATCGCTCTCGACGGCCTACGCCCCGGCCACCCCCAACTGCCCGGGACCGCGCCCTCTCCCGCCCTCCTCACCGAACGCTGGGAGCATGCCCCCACGGGCACTACGAGGTCGCCATAACGGCCGTAGACCAAGGAGGCCAGCCGGCGCAAAGGCACCCGCAATCTCACAAACGCTCGATTGCCAGAGAAGATCACCAGGCGGCTTCGCAGGGCTGGTTCTGATCGCCAGAGAGGCTGATTTCTTCTCAGAACTCGTTCTCATGCAAGTCTCCGTGCCGATCGCGTTCGGGCGCGGTGGCCGGCGGCCATGGTGCCGCTGGAGCGCGCGATCGTCCCGCAGGTGATCCGCAACCACCACCCCCTGTACGAGGGCACCAACGACGAACTGCTGGACTACATCGACGACCGGCTGGCCGCCACAGCGGGACCTGAACGTGATCACGACCCGGCCACAGCGCCTGCTCCTGAGCCCTAGGTACACAGAACTGCGATGCTGCGTGGACTCCACGCTCGTGGATATTCGAGCTTTCGTCTTCGCCGAACGAACCGATCTGCGCGGGCGGGGTGGCGAGATCTCCAGCCCGGTCTCCGGGCCGGGGAGAAGTTGTTCAAGGATGGAGCGCGGATAGCACGCGGGAACTCATGAGGACAGCAGGTCGAAGTAGAACCCCAGGACGAACAGGCCCAAAGCAAGTTGCCGGAAGACATGCTGATCGCGTGCTGCGTCCAGGAGCTTGGCCAGCAGCGCCGTCCCCCGTGCACGGCACCACCACCACAGCGTCGGCCCCCGCTTCGTCAGCGCCATCGTAAGGAACAATGCCCCGGTGGCCGCCCACACGCCCACGAAGATCACGACGAACACCTCCACGGATCCCTGCGGCGCCAGCCGTGCCCGCCAGAACATCAACCCGAGAATCACCATCATGACCAGTGAGCCACGGCCGAATCCTCGCCAGCCTCGGTCGTCCTGGGCGATGACCTGTTCGAGCAGCTCCACATCCGCGGCGGGCAGGTGCCGCGCGAGGAACTCGTCAGCGCTGCGCCAGACATAGTCGACCCGCTCTCCCTCGTCACGCGGCATTCCGGCCGAGACGTCGTGCCAGAAGTCCACGTACACCTGCCGCTCGAACAGCCCGTCGCCCGGAATGTCCGCTGGCGGTGCCCCTACTTTGACCTGCTTGTACTCGCGCACCCTGTGAGGGTCGGGGACCACAACCAGGAACGTCCGGTAGATCGCCACCCTCAGCTTCACGATCTGCTGCTTGCGCCTGGCCGTACCGCTTTTGCCGCTCGCCTCCAGGTACCGCTCGCGCGCGCGTTCCCCGCTCTCCTGTAACTTGACCGGGTCGAGCAGGTCGAGGATCGCGGAGAGACCGGCGACGAACTGGAGGACCTTGCCGAAGCGGCCCCAGAGCGCCATCCGGTTGCCGAACATGAGCAGGTCACTGGTGGCGCGGCCATCCAGCCACACACCCAAGATGGCTGCGCCGTTTCCGAGGATGAGCGAAGCCAGCACGGCCGACGCAACGGTCAAAACGATGGCTGTGGGGAGTAGTCGCTTACCTTTGGTCACCCCTCACCCGCCCATCCCGTACAAGGCCTGAGCTCAGGGTGCCATGATCGAGGGACGGCGAACAGGGGCGCGCCTGGCCGCCCACGCTCCAGCTGGCCAATAGGCGGGTGGGCTCGTAACGGTGGGTACCCTGCCCGGATTCGTGACCCGGGTGGGTGCTCAGCCGCCGACGAAGCGCAGCTCCCACCCGGCCAGGATGTCGTCGCCCTCGTGATCGCCCACGACTACGACCAGGTCATCAAGTACGCCACCGCGATCCGCACCCGCACCGCCTCCACCGAGGCGATCCTGTCGCGGTTCACCCACCCGGCCTACACCGCGATGCTGGAGATCGGCCGGGCCCAGCGCACCGCGTTCGTCGCCCGCTACCTGCGCGAACGCGACCTGCAATGCGAGATCGAAGAGGGCCTGAACGTGGTGGAGTCCTGGAACGCCGCCAGCAAGGAGATCTTCTACGGCAAGGCCGGTGACCTGACCGGCGACGACCGCGAGCACGCCGAGGTCTCCGCCCTGGCCCTGCACCTCATCGCGGCCACCATCGCCTACCTCAACACCGTGATGGTCCAGATCGTCCTCCACGATCCCGCCTGGCAGAAGAGGCTCACCCCGGCCGACCGGCGCGGCCTGTCGGCGCTGTTCTGGTCCCACCTGAACCTGTACGGCCGCTTCGAACTCGACATGAGCCGCCACCTGGAACTGGACCCCGCCCGCGGCCCCGATGGCGGGTAGCTGATGCGGGTCCTGGACCGCCTGGACGACTCCCCGGCCCTGGTGCAGACCGACCTGGTCGACACCCTCGCGATGAACCCGTTGGCCGTCGCGCTGCTCGGCGACCAGACCCGCCACACCGGTCTGGCCCGCAGCGGCTACTACCGCTGGTTCATGGACCCGGCCGAGCGTCTGGTGTATCCCGAGGAGACCCACGAACGCCACGGCCGTGCCCAGGCAGCGCGCCTGCGGGCCGCGCTGACAGCCGGCAGCGACACCCCCCGAGCCGCCCGGATTCTCGCCGAACTCCAGGAACACAGCCCCGAGTTCGTCCGCATGTGGGAACTTCAGGAGGTCGCCCGACGCTACGACGACTGCAAGACCATCCTCCACCCCGAACTCGGCCGCATCGATGTCGACGGCCAGGTCCTGTTCACCGAGAACCGCGCTCAGACTCTGGTGGTGCTGACCACTCGGCCCGGCACGGAGAGCCACAGCAAGCTCGAACTGCTCTCCGTCATTGGGCACCGGCAGCTCACCCCCTGACGTCCTGGACCGGGAGGGCGGGTCCAGGCTCGTCCGCGTCGTCAGCCCTCGGCGATCAGCCGAGCTCACACATGAGACCAGCGCCGACGCCCTCCAGTCCCATCCCCGTTCTTAAGGTCAGGCCCGCCGGCGCCTGCGTGCGCGCCGGTCATGCGGACGCCGCGGCGGCCTCTCGCTCGCCTCATCGGTCGGCGTCGGCCAGGGCGCGGTACAGCGACGCCACCGAGGGGCGCTTGCCCGCGTTCTTGCCCGAGGTGATGGTCAACTTGGCCGCGATCTCGGGTACCGGGACCGCCTTGGCGCGCAGCGCCGGAGCGGAGGTCAGCATGTCCCCGGGTCTTGGTCTGAATCGAGTATCCGCCTTTACAAAGTAGATTTCTTAGGGGCCATTCCTGGGCTATCGTCCGGCCGGTGGGTACCATTCGCATTCCCGGCTTGCGTTCCGGTAGTGCCTTCAGCGCGGCGATCCCGACGGGCCTTCTCTCGATCCGGCCACGCTGATCGATCCCTCAGGTCGGCAGGTCCTTCTGCTGCTCAGCGACTGCTCCGGGCCCCACTGGTGGCAGGGCCAGGTGTCGGCCACGCTCCGCCTTTGGGCGGGCAACGGGCCGCTCGCGATCATCCAGCCACTGGCCGAACGGCTGTGGCGGCGCACGGCGGCGCCGACCGTGCCAGCGGACGTCACCGCTACCCGACCTTGCGCCGCGAACACCGCATGGCGGTTCACTCCCTGCGCTGGCCTGCATCCCACAGGGGCCGTGCCCATTCCTGTACTGGAGTGCTCCCCCAGATGGCTGGCCGACTGGGCCGCCCTGATTACCGGCGGCGAATCCCGGCCCATGGCCGTGACTTACTTCAGCCCTCAGGCGCATGATGGGACGGCGCCGCTGCAGCTCGAACGCGATTTGCCGATCCAGCAGTCACGGACGAGGAACGCGACTATATGTACACCGAATACGCCAATGATCCGCGCATGCGGGCCAACGTCGGCATCCGCCGCCGCCTGGCGCCCCTGCTGGAGAACGACCGCGATCAGATCGAGCTGTTCATCGCACTGCTCCTGTCGCTGCCCGGCTCCCCGGTGCTCTACTACGGCGACGAGATCGGTGTCCCTTTTCCGCCGATCCGTAACCAGCGGTACCTGTTCACGCTTCCCGGGCACGGGTTCTACTGGTTCACCCTGCCTCCCCCATTGCAGTGGGAAGCACGCCCCCGTTTCCGGCCCCGGCACGACGGCTGGATTTCCCGGCGGTGGGCTTCGGCTGTAAGCCTGATGTCAGAAGGACGGGAGCACACGCATCCCCTGATGGTAGAAACGTGGTGCGATGCCCACCATCTACGATGTCGCTCGTGAGGCCGGTGTGTCCGCCGCCACCGTCTCACGGGTGCTCAACGGCGCCCGGACCGTGGATCCCACCATGGTCGCCCGGGTGCTGACCGCTGTCCGCGAGCTCGGCTACCGGCCCAACGCGGTGGCTCGCAACCTGCGGCGCAGCCGTACGACACTCTGGGCTGTGATCATCTCCGACATCGGCAACCCGTTCTTCACCGCCACCGTCCGCGGCATCGAGGACGTCGCCCAGCAGGCCGGCTACTCGGTCGTGCTGTGCAACAGCGACGAGGACCCGGCCAAGGAGGAGACGTACGTCGCGGCGGCGCTGAGCGAGCAGATGGCCGGGGTGATCATCGCCTCGTCGGGGAGCGTCAAGGCGGCCAGGAGCCTGCTCGAATCGCCTGTCCCGGTCGTCGCCATCGACCGCGAGCTGCCGCGCGGCGAGGTGGACACGGTCGTGGTGGACAACGAAGCGGGCGCGCGCAAGGCCACGGATCATCTGCTCGCGGCGGGCTACCGGCGGATCGCGTGCATCACGGGGCCCGAGGGCGTGAGCACCGCCGACCTGCGCCTGCGCGGTTATGCGGGGGCCCTGTCCACCGAGCCGCTCGTCGTCCGGACGAACTTCCGCGAGCAGGGCGGCTATGACGCCATGTCCTCGCTGCTCGCCTTCTCCGAGCGTCCCGACGCGGTCTTCGCGGCCAACAACCTCATGACGGTGGGGGCGCTGCGCTGCCTGGCCGATCGGGGCGTGGACGTGCCGCGGGAGATGGGGGTGGTGGGGTTCGACGAGCTCCCGTGGGCGGACCTCATCCGGCCCTCGCTCACGACGGTCGCGCAGCCGACGTACGAGCTCGGCCGCATGGCCGCCCGGCTCCTGGTGGACCGTATCGCCACCCCGGCCGCCAAGCCCGCCACGGTCGTCCTCTCCGCCGAACTGCGCCCCCGCCAGAGCAGCGCTCCCTGACCCGCCCCACCGTACGAGTGCGGCCGCAGTCCCCTTGACCGGGCCGGCACCGCGACAACCGGCCCCGCCCTCGGCCCGGGTCAGCGGGGCGGGGTGACGGGCGGCAGGGCAGGGAGCTCCCATGCCTGCCTGATCTTCTGGAGGGTCGATCTGGCGAGCGTGTCGGCGGTGCCGATCTCGTGCTGCGCCCGCGCCAGGGCAGGAAAGGCCCCAGGGTGGCCGGATTGCGACGCCCTGACGACGAGATCCTTGGAAAGCGTCGCCGAGAAGATCGCCGACACGGTGTCCAGGTAGTAGGCGCGGTTCGCGAGCGTCATACCGAGCCTGGCGCCGTCGGGCAGCAGGGCGGCGTGCTCGGCTATCCGATCGCCGAGCTCGCGCAATCCGCCCTGCTCGGCGGCCAGGTCCGCGCGGAAGAACTGGAGCAGTTCTTCCGGCGCCGCCGCCTCATTCCCTGCGCTGTTGGCGATCCGGGCCAGCTCGCGCTCGACGAGCGCGGTGGTGATCTCGGCCAGTGGACGTGATCCGTTGGGGGTGACGAGCGCGACCGCCGCCCTGGCGGTGCGGAGCAGTTCGCGTGGCATTCCGCCGGACAGGCAGTAGAACAGCGCCGCGAACGGCTCCGGCAAGCCGATGACCCTGGTGTCCAGCAGTTTCACCGCGGTCCGGTAGTCGAGCGGGTCGACCCGGATGACCTCGTCGATGGCGCTGTCGAAGGCGTCCCGGCGGCCGATGGCGGCCAGGTCCGCCTCCTTCAGCGCCTCGTCGGAGACGGACAGCACGAACAGGCAGTGCGGCACGTCGAAGACGACCTTGAGTTCGTTGAGGAAGTCACGGGCGCTGCTCACCGGCATGATCCGGTCGAGTTCGTCGATGGCGACCACCAGGCGCCGGCTGGGGCGGGCCGCGGCGAGTTCCTGCGCCACCTCGGCCAGGAAGTCAGTGAGCGTCTGCACGATCTCCGGATAGGACAGCGGCTGGCGGGCCTGGCTCGTCCCTCGTTTGACCGACAGGCTCCAGCCGCCCCAGCCCCCGCTCGCGTTCACCTCTCCCGAGGTGGTGCGCAGGAAGCGGATGTGCTGGAGATGCCTGGTGGCCTCGGCGGCGGACGCCAGGCCGGCGGCCACCACGCGCTCGCACAGCTTGGCGAACAGGTGGAGCATGAACTCGCGGCGATCGTAGCTGACCGGCGCGGTCAGCTCGACGGCCAGCTTGGCGTGCGCGGCGCCGTCGCCGCCCGTGCAGAAGGACCTGAGCAACTCGGTCTTGCCCACTCCGCGCGGCCCGGCGAGCGCGATGCTCCCGCCGTCCATACCGCTGCTGATCATCGAAAGCCGGCCTTCCGCGGGGGTGGGCACGTGCCAGTCCAGGCCGCGGACGCGGCGCAGGCCGGGGGCGGGACCGAGGCTGAGCGTGGTGGCGTATCTGCGCGTAGCCTGCTCGCTCATCTGCTCGCTGATCCTGGCGCGCAGGAAGCCCAGCAGACTCTCGTACAGAGCATTGCGCCAGTCGCCCATCAAGCGGCCGACCTGCGACCGGTCGGCGCCATCCGCACCCTTGGCAGGGGTGTCGGCGGACCAGTTCAAGAGCACCAAGAACGCCAGCGTGAGTACGCCGGCCGCACCGCCGAAGACCGGCCATTCCCAGCCATAGCCCTCCTCCGGCCCAGGCGATCGCTGGTGATCGAGCTGCCAGACGACGTTCTTGGCGCCGATACTGAGGCCGAAGGCCACGAACAGCACGGTCACCCCGGCGGCCACGAATACGCTCCAAGCCCCCTGACTGTCCTGAGCCCGGGGACTCTTCGCCCGCACGTCAGGTGAGAGCAGGCGGAACAGCCACCAGGTGAGGACTCCCGCGATCGCTCCTATGAGGGCGAACGCCAGGAGAACGCCCACGCTGTTGGCGACGATCTCGCCGGCAGAGACGGCCCGGCGTTCGGCCTGCGCGTCCTGCAGTGCGCTGTCCCAGCCGGACGCGACAGCCGCCGCCAGGATGACCAGGGCCGCCGCGCCCCCGGACACCAGTGCCAGGACCTTCCGCCGCCGCCGTTTCCTTTCTTGAGCACGTGCCTCGGTGTCGGCCCGCTGGTATTCCTCCTCGGCGCCGCGCACCTGGCTCATGATGAGCGCTCGCTCGGCCATCGCCGCGTCGCGCAGGTCTTCGGCGGAGGGCGCGTAGGGGTCGGCCATGCTGGCGAGCAGTTCCGGCTCGCTGAGCGCGCGGGTCAGGAGGTCGGCGAAGACCTTGCCATGGTGTTCGCCGGTCAACGGGACGTCTTCTCCACGGTGATCACGAGACAGCATGGTAGGGGCTTCACCGGCCTCCTGACCCGATCCTGACAAGATCAGTTCTTGATCCCGGTCAGCGTCACACCCTCGATGAAGTAGCGCTGCAGGAAGAAGAACAGCGCGATGATCGGCGCGATCACGGCCGCCGACGCCGCCATGAGGTAGCCCCACTGCGTCAGGTACATGCTCTGGAACGACGCCAGCCCCAGCGACAGCGTGTAGTTCTCCTCGCTCTGCAGGTAGAGCAGCGGGCCGAGGAAGTCGTTCCAGGTGCCGATGAAGGTGAAGATGGTGACCACGATGATCGCCGGCTTCGACAGCGGCATGACGATCGTCCAGAACACCCGCCACGGCGAGGCCCCGTCGATGTAGGCGGCCTCGTCCAGTTCGAAGGGGATCGTCAGGAAGAACTGCCGGAGCAGGAAGATGTTGAACACTCCCCCGCCCGCCCCGGCGAACCAGCTCGGGACGGTGAGCGGCGCGATCGTGTCCAGCGCGTCCAGCTCCTGCCACATGACGAACGTCGGGATGAGCGTGACGGCGTACGGCAGCATCACGCCGCTCAGCAGCAGCGCGAAGACGACGTCGCGGCCGCGCCAGCGCAGCCGCGAGAAACTGAAGGCGGCGACCGAGCAGGTCAGCACCGTGCCCAGGACGCTGATGACGGCGATGACCAGCGTGTTGACGAAGTAGCGGCCGAAGGGCTGGGTGGTCAGCGCCTCGCTGAAGTTCGACCACTGGAACGGCGAGGGGATCCACTGCGGCGGCGCGACGAACATCTGGCTGTCCTGCATGAGCGCGCTGCGTACCAGCCACACGAACGGCAGCAGGGTCGGGATCGCCCCGGCGAGCAGCGCCACGTACAGCAGCGCGCGGCCGTGCCTGCGGGGGTTGCGCAGCTTTTGGGCGGGGGCCACGCCGCGGGCGCGGGTCTCGTCCGGCGCGGCCACGGCGGTCAACGGGCACCTGCCATCTCGTAGTAGACCCAGCGGCGGGCGTTCCTGAACATCAGGAACGTCACCACCATGATGATCATGAAGAGCGTCCAGGCCAGGGCGCTGGCGTAGCCCATCTCGCTCTCGGTGAACGCCTTGCGGAACAGGTAGTAGACGTAGAAGAGGGTGGCGTGGTTGGGGCCGCCCTCGGTCATCACGTACGCCTGGTTGAACACCTGGAAGGTGCCCACCACGCCCACCACCAGGTTGTAGAAGATGGTCGGGGTCATCATCGGCAGCGTCACGTGCCAGAAGCGCCGCCACGCGCCGCCGCCGTCGATCGACACGGCCTCGTACAGGTGCCGCGGCACGCCCTGCAGGCCGGCCAGGAAGATCACCATGGTGTTGCCGAAGCCCCAGGTGCTCATGATGATCAGCGACGGGACGGCGGTCGACTCGGCGTAGATCCACTGGGACGCGGGCAGCCCGCCCTGCCGCAGCAGCGAGTTGAGCAGCCCGAAGTCCGGGTTGAAGATCCAGATCCAGAGGACGACGTTGGCGATGGCCGGGACCAGCGTCGGCAGGTAGAAGATCGTCCGCCACAGCGCCAGGCCGCGGACCTTCTGGTTGAGCAGCATGGCCACGGCGAAGCTGACGATGAGGACGAGCGGGACCGAGCCGAGCGTGTAGTAGGTGGTGGTGGTCAGCGACTTCCAGAACAGCTCGTCGCGGGCCATGGCTGTGTAGTTGTCCAGCCCGATGAACGACGGGCTCGCGCCGATCGTCCAGTCGGTGAGGCTGAAGAAGGCCGAGGCCGCCATCGGGCCGATCGTGAAGATCAGGAACCCGAGGATGGCGGGCAGGGCCATGAGGATGCCCCAGCGGGTTTCCAGGCGGCGCATCAGAGGTCCTGGATGTGGTGCCAGCCCTGCAGCATGCCGGTGACCTTCGGTGCGGCGGCCTTGAGGATCTCGCCTGCCGGGCGCTTGCCGGTCTCGATCTCCTGGAGGGCGGGAGTGAGCACGTCGCTGGCGATCGCCGACATGTTCTTGACCCGGTTGCGGAAGTCGGCGACACCGTGCTCGCGGGTGTAGTCGACCACGGCCGTCCGGAACTCCGGCGGGTGCTGCGCGTTCTTGGTCCAGGAGTCGATGGCCGCCTGGTCCTCGTAGTACTTCTTCTCCTGCGGCATCCACAGGCCCTGCTTGAACAGGTCGACATAGCGGGGGTCGTTGTGGAACGCGAACAGCTCCACCGCCTCCTGCTCGTGCTTGGTGCCCGCGAACACCGCCGACGCCCCGGCGACCTGCGTGGCGGTGAACGGCTCGCCGTACTTCGGCAGCACGCCGATGCCGTAGTCGACCTTGCTCTCGTTCATGTCGAGCAGGCTCCAGTGCCCGTCCACCACCATCGCCACCCGCTTGGTCTTGAGCAGGATGTTGGTGCCGGGCACCTCGTCCCCGGTCGCGGCGAGCTGACCGGGACCGGGAGCGACTCGATGCTTGTAGATCAAGTCTTGCAGGTTCTGGAAGACTTCGATCGCCTCGGGTGTGTCGAGCAGGCACTTCTTACCCGACTCGTCCGCTATGTCGCCGCCGTTGCTGCGCAGGAAGCCGTACCAGGCGGCGCCGTAGGTGATGCTGCTGGAGATGCCGAACTGCTTGATCTGCTTGGGGTCGAAGCCGGACTCGTCTGGATGTTTGCCGTTCTGGTCGATGGTGAGCTTGTAGGCGTTCTCCACGAGCTGGTCCCACGTCCAGGCGGACGCGGCGGCGGCGGGCGGGGTGACGCCGGCCGCCGCGACGGCGGACTTGCTGAACCACAGCATCATGGACTCGTTCGCGGTCGCGATGCCGTGCAGCTTGTCCTGGCCGCTCCACAGGTAGGCCTCCGGCAGATAGCCGGCCAGCTGCGGATACTTCTTCAGGTACGGGAACAGGTTGACCAGCTTGCCCTGCTCGCCGAGGCGGAACGACATCGACATCGGCACGTAGCCGGCGTCCGGCAGCTTGTTGCTGGCGACGAGCGTGTTGAGCTTCACGTCGTACTCGTCGGGGGTGAACAGCGGCTTGACCTTGACGCCCGGGTTCTTCTGCTCGTACTGCCTGAGCATGTTCTCGACGGCCTTCTTCTCGAACGTCGAGCCCCAGAACATGAACTGCAGCTGCACGTTCCCGGCCGAGCCCGAGCCCGAGCCGCCGCAGGCCGCCGCCGCGGAGCCGAGGGCGGCGAGCCCGCCCAGCTTCAACAGGTCGCGTCTTCTCATTCCAGCTCTTCCTTACGCGAGGGGGATCCAGACGCGCATCGCGCCGCCGTCGCGGTTGTCCCACTGGAAGTAGGGGACGGCCGTCGCGGTCGCGCGGGCGGTGGTCGCCGAGGGCTTGGCGGTGTACGGGAGTCCGTCGCGCGGCTGGTCCACGGCGACGGCGTCGATCTCGAGCAGTGCGGTGCGGCCGACGCCGTCGAGCTCCGGCACGGTGATGGCGCGCGGCTCGGCGCCCGGGGCGATCGCGAGGTCGTCCACCTCGACGCCCTCGGGCTGGTCGGCCTGCTCGAAGCAGTAGACGAGCGGGCCGCGCTGGAGCGCCGCGCTGCCTCTGACCGCGTCGATCCGGTGGTGCGGGTGCATGAGCCTGGGCGTCATGTCGAGCTGGAGCTCGACGGTGTCGCCGCTGGTCCAAGGGCGACGGATCCGGAAATATCCGTCGGCGCCGGGGTTGGCGAGACGACCGTTGACAGAGGTGGACTCGCTCCAGGACGGGATGCGGAGCGCCAGCTCCCATTCGCCGGCCGGCGCCTCCTCGACGGTGACGCGGATCAGCCCGTCCCACGGGTAGTCGGTGTCGACGCGCAGCCGGGCGCCGCCCCCGGCGAGGGTGCCCGGGACGTACTGGTGCAACTGGAGGCCGGTGTCGGTCTCGGTGGCGAGGTAGCCGCCGAGTGAGGCCACCAGGCGCATGATGTTGGGCGGGCAGCAGGCGCAGGCGAACCACTCCCTGCGCCGCCCGAGATAGGCGTCCTCGACCAGGTCGTTCCTGCGCTGCAGCGGGTTGACGTAGAAGAAGCGGATGCCGTCGGCCGAGGTCGAGGCGGCGAAGGCGTTGTAGAGCGTGCGCTCGATGAGGTCGGCGTGGCGACCGTGGCCGGTGGCCAGCAGCAGCCGCCAGTTCCAGTGGATGCTCGCGATGGCCGCGCAGCTCTCGCTGTAGGCGCGGTCAGGCGGCAGCTCGTAGCGCTCGCCGAAGGCCTCGCCGTCGTGGCGCGAGCCGTGGCCGCCGGTGATGTACGTCTTGGTGGCGACCAGGTCCTCCCAGCGGCGCACCGAGCACTCCAGCAGCGACTCGTCGCCCGTCTCCAGATAGACGTCGACGATGCCCGACTCCAGGTAGAGCTGGCGTACGGCGTGCCCGACGGCGGTGTCCGCCTCGCGTACCGGCACGTGGTCCTGGGCGTACAGCATGCCCATGCCGCTGTCCATGATCAGGCCCTTGCCGCGGTTGTCGAGCAGTTTGCCGGCCAGCTCCAGGTACGTCCGCTCGCCGGTCAGCCGGTAGAGCTCGACGAGCGCGGTCTCGACCTCCGCGTGGCCGTCGATGCCGTCGTTCCCGCCGGTGAGGAACACCGCCACCAGATGGTCGGCGAAGCGGCGCGCGACCGCGAGCAGGTTGTCGCCGACGCCCGCGCGGGCGGCCGCCACCGCCGCCTGGAACAGGTGCCCGGCGCAGTACATCTCGTGGCTGTATTCGAGCTCGGCGTAGATCTTGTCCGGCTTGACGACCTGGTAGTGCGAGTTGAGGTAGCCGTCCGGGCGCTGCGCCCTGGCGAGCACGGCCGCCGCCTCGTCGATGAACTCGGCGTATCGGGGCTCGGGAGCGCGGGCGTGCTCCCACGAGATGGCCTCGAGCTGCTTGTAGAGGTCGGAATCCTGGAACCGGTAGCCCTGGAAGGGCCCTTCGCCCTCCCCCGCCGCGCGCCGCAGGTTGGGCAGCACGCCCGAGCGCTCCATCTGCTCCAGGCCCAGGGGGACGCTGGCCTCGTGATTGATGCGCTGCCAGCGCGCGAGCGGCCCGCCGGTGATGACGACGTCGCGGATGCCGATCGGCCGCAGCACTGCCCGGGTGGACGGAACGGCGGGACCGAGGATCTGTTCCATCTAGCTCCTCACGCGGGTGAGAAAACGTGGGAATAGGTTTTCTCACCCGGAGAGTAAGGTGTGATACAGCACGGGTCAAGGGGAGGCCTGCTTTGGGGGATGCGCACGCGAAAGGGGAATCGGTTGACCAGCCCGTCCGAGGGGACCGTGAGAGCGGTCACGATCAGGGATGTCGCGGCGGCCGCGCAGGTCTCGATCGGCACCGCGTCCAAGGCGCTCAACGGGCGCGGGCGGATGCGCGCCGAGACCCGCGACCGGGTGCTCGCCGCCGCCGAGCGGCTCGGCTTCCGGCCCAACCCGCTCGCCCAGGGGCTGCTGGCCGGCCGCACGTACACGGTGGGCCTGGTCACCGGCGACAGCTTCGGGCGCTTCAGCATCCCGGTGATGCTGGGCGCGGAGGACGCGCTCGGGGCCGGGCAGATCTCGGTGTTCATGTGCGACACGCGCGACGACCCGATCAGGGAACGCCACTACGTCGAGCGGCTGCTGGCCAGGCGCGTCGAGGGCGTCATCGTCACCGGCCGGCGCACCGAGCCGCGTCCCGGCATCGGCCGTGACCTGCCGGTTCCGGTCGTGTACGCCATGACGCAGTCCACCGACGAGTCGGACGTGTCGATCATCCCGGACGACGAGGGCGGCGGTGCGCTGGCCGCCCGGCACCTGCTGGCGACGGGGCGCACGCGCATCGGGCACGTCACGGGGCCGCAGCGGTTCCAGGCGGCGCGGCGGCGGGCGCACGGGCTGACGACCGCGTTGTCCGAGGCCGGACTGGCACCGGCCGGGGAGGTCCTGTTCGGGCAGTGGAGCGAGGAGTGGGGGCGGCAGGGGGCCGACGTCCTGCTGCACGCGGAGCCGGACGTGGACGCCGTCTTCTGCGGCAGCGACCAGATCGCGCGAGGGGTGGCCGAGACGTTGCGGGAGCGGGGGCGGCGGGTGCCCGAGGACGTGGCGCTGGTGGGCTTCGACAACTGGGAGCCGATGGCGCTGGGCTGCCGGCCGCCGCTCACGACGGTGGACATGAACCTGGGGGAGATCGGACGGCTGGCGGCGCGCCACATCCTGGACGCCATCGCGGGCACGCCGTCGGACGGCGGGGTCACGATCGTGCCCGCGAGCCTCGTGCTGCGCGAGTCGACGCGGCGCGCCGCGCCCGCGTAGCGGAGCAGGGTTGACCGGTGCTGTGTAACACCTTACCGTGCGCGTGGGAAAACCTATTCCCATCCTTTAAGGAGTCCGGATGGACCGAGGATGTCGCCGCGCCTCCAGAGCCGCGAGGGGCGCCAGGCGAGTCACCGCAGCGGCAGTCTTATGCAGCTCGTTACTCGCCGGTGTGCCGCAGTCCGCGCACGCCGCACCCACCGCCACGGTGGTCGACCTGTTCGGCAGGACCGTCAACGACTACGGCGTCAAGCTGGTGGACTGGCAGGGCTACCTGGCCAACCCGTACGTCGAGCTCACCGTCAAACCCCCGCCCGACGTGCGCTATCCCGTCACCGTCGATCTCAAGGCCGAGGGCACCTCCCGGCTGATGATGGATCTGCCCAGCCAGCTCACCGCCACCGGCGCGACCAAGACTCTCACCTTCGCCAGTGCCGCCGAGCAGAAGCCGTTCAAACTGGCGATCCACTCCAAGCGCGGCCCCGGCGAGGATGAAAGTTACACGCTGAGGCTGAACATCAGGGACGCCGGCGGCACGACGTACCAGCAGTCCCTGCCGATCAGAGTGCAGCAGGACGAGAAGACCGCGCTGCAGCCGAGCCTGCCGCTCGCCTTCGACTACCGGTTCGACACGATCACCGGCTACTTCACCGACCCGCCTTTCAAGACCGCCGCCGAGGAGGCGGTCAAGGACTGGTTCAGGTTCTTCGACATGCAGCCGTTCGACACGGTCGCGGCCGGGGCGGAACCCAACCACCTGCCGGGCAACGACTGGCAGAACACCATCAACGTCACGAACAACGCCGCCTACAACGGCATGTACGTGTTCTTCCGCGGCATCCAGACGCCGTACTCGACCGGCTACCCCGCCGCCAACGGCCGCTACAGCACCAGGAACGGCCAGCAACTGCCGGGCCCGCTGCACCGCTCCACCGCGATGATCTTCGAGTACGACGAGGCCGGCAAGCGGCTGTTCACCTCCCTGGCCGACGAGGACTGGTACAAGACGGAGATCCAGGGCTCGGTGCTCGACGTGCACGGCCTGGTCATGCACGAGTACGGCCACGCGGTCGCCTTCCACAGCGACTGGGCGGGCATGCGCTCCTACGTGCAGGGCGGCGGCAACGACCCGGACGTGGTCGCCTACCAGGGCTACGCCGTGCCGCTGGACAGCAGCTACCACATCCCCGGCGAGCAGCGCTATTGGGACCGGCTCAGCGGGCAGAGCGGCGGCTGGACCCATCTGTTCCCCACCCGCAGGTGGATGCTGACCAAGCTGGCCCTGCTGGTGGCCGAGAACGCCGGCTGGAAACTCAACCGCAACCTCACCCCGTTCCTGCCGCCGTCCATCGTCACCACCTCACTCCCCCCGGCCACGCCGGGCACCGCCTACCAGCAGACGCTGGCGGCCAAGGGCGGCGTCCCGTTCTACGACTGGCAGGTCACGAGCGGCTCGCTGCCGGCCGGGCTGAGCCTGGACCGCTTCACCGGCGCCATCACCGGCACGCCGGCCACGGCGGGCACGTCGGCGTTCACCGTCCAGCTCAGGGACTACGACCGGCTCAGCACGCCGGTGACCAGGACGTTCCAGTTGACCGTGGGCGGTGGCGGGAGCGGCACGAACGTGGCCGGGAGCGCCACACCGTCGGCCTCCTACACCTCCCCGTGGGAGAGCGTGGCGGCGATCAACGACGGCATCGACCCGCCCAGCTCCAACGACACCGTCAACCGCCGCTGGGGCACCTGGCCGAACACCGGCACCCAGTGGGCCGAGCTCACCTGGCCCTCCGCGCAGACCCTCCGGTCCGCCGACGTGTACTTCTTCGACGACGGCGACGGCGTCCGCCTGCCCGCCTCGTGGAAGCTGCAGTACTGGAACGGCAGCGCCTACGCCGACATCCCCGCCACCTATCCGACCACGCTCAACGCCTACAACAAGGTCACTTTCCCGCCGGTCAGCACCACCCGGCTGCGGGTCGCGCTGCAGAGCGGGCAGGCCTCGGTGGGGCTGCTCGAAGTGAAGGCATTCTCCTAGAAGGGCTTCCATGAGGAAGATCGCCGCACTCAGCGCGCTGGCCGCCCTGGCCGGCGCGCTGTCCCTGCCCTCCCCCAGCCTCGCCGCCCGCCGGGCCGCGCCCGCGCTGGAGGTCTACGACATCTTCTTCCGCAAAGTCAACGACTACGGCGTCCAGCTCGTGGACTGGCAGGGCTACCTGGCCAATCCGTACGTCGAGCTGACCGTGCGGGCGCCGCGGGTGCCCGGGATCTCGTACCCGCTGAAGGTGGACCTGCACGCCAAGGGCACCTCCAGGCTCATGCTCAACATGCCGAGCGAGCTGACCGCCACCGGCGCCACCAAGTCCTTCACGCTCACCGGGCCGTTCGACCGGGAGGTCGTGCGGCTGGCCATCCACTCCAAGCAGGGCGCGGGCCGCGACGAGCAGCATCAGTGGATCATGAAGACCACCGACGCGACCGGCGCCGGCCTCACCCAGACGATGCCGATCAGGGTGCAGCAGGACGAGAAGACCCCGCTCAAGCCGACCATCCCGATCGACTTCGACTACCGCTACGACACGATCACCGGCTACTTCTCCGACCCCGGCGTGCGCAAGGCCGCCGAGTCCGCGGTGCGGAACTGGTTCGCGTTCTTCGACCTGGAGCCGTTCGACACCGTCCCGGCGGGCGACGAGGTCAACCGGCTGCCGGGCGATGACTGGCAGAACGAGGTCGAGGTCTCCAACGCCAAGCCGTACAACGGGATGTACGTGTTCTTCCGCGGCATCCAGACGCCGTACTCGACCGGCTACCCCACGATCAACGGCAAGTTCCACACCAGGAAGGGCGAAACCACTCCGTACCACCGCTCGACCAGCATGATCCTCGAGTACGACGAGCAGCTGATGAAGCTGTTCACCTCCCTCGGCGACGAGGACTGGTACAAGACCGACCTCGGCCAGGTCATCGACGTCCAGGGCCTGGTCATGCACGAGTACGGCCACGCGGTCGCCTTCCACAGCGACTGGAAGGGCATGGCGGACTATGTGGCGTCCAAGGGCCGCGACGACCAGGACGTCATCGACTACCAGGGCTACCCGGTGCCGCTCGACACCAGCTACCACGTGCCCGCCGACGAGCCGTACTGGGATCGGCTCAGCGGGCAGAACGGCGGCTGGCGGCACTACTTCCCGACGCGCCGGTGGGAGCTGACCAAGCTGACGCTGCTGATCGCCGAGAACGCCGGGTGGAAGCTGAACAGGAAGCTCACCCCGTTCCTCAAGCCCTCGATCGAGACCTCCGCCCTTCCGGCCGCGACGGCCGGGTCCGGGTACGAGCAGCGGCTGCGGGCCAAGGGCGGCGTGCCGTTCTACGACTGGCAGGTGGTGCGCGGCGCGCTGCCCGAGGGGCTGAGCCTGGACCGGTTCACCGGCGCGATCACCGGCAAGCCCGCCAAGGCCGGGTCGTCCACGTTCACCGTCCAGCTCCGGGACTACGACAAGCTGAGCACACCCGTCACCCGTGAGTTCACTCTCACGGTCGGCGCGTAGACCGGGCCGGGGCGGCGGCCCGGCCGTCGCCGCCCCGGCCCGCCCGTCCGGGCTCGCGCCCCCTTTGCCGGGCCGTTCATGGTGGCCCTGCCAGTGCCCTCCTCAGCACGGCCTTCCTGCGCATCCTCCGCCCGGCCAGCATTCTCCTGACGCCATCCATGGCACATCCCGGCCTTTGTGCCCGCGATGGCAACCCGCCTTCCCGACAGGAGAATCATGTTCATCGCCTACGTCGTCGTCGCCGCCCTGCTGTCACTGCTCCTGCTGGCCTCCGGAGGTCTTCTGCTGGCGAAGGAGAAGGGGGTGACGACGACCTTGACCGAGCTCGGAGTGCCGCTGAGCTGGGCGCCGCTCCTGGCCGTGCTGAAGATGGCCGGGGCGCTCGGGCTGCTGGCCGGAATCTTCTACCGGCCCCTCGGCATCGCGGCCGCCGCCGGCGTCGTGCTGTACTTCGCCGGCGCGGTGATCACACATCTGCGAGCCAAAGACGTCAAGGGAATCATGATTCCCACGGTGCTGACCGCGGCCTCAGCCACCCCTCTGCTGCTCGCCATCGCCACGATGTGACGACGACGAGTCGCCGAAGCGCCGGCCGTGGCATCCCAGGTCGTCGCGGGCATCCCCGCGACGACCTGGGCTTGCTCGGTCAGAGCCCGTAGCGGCTCTTCAGGTGGCGCCACCAGTCGCGGAACATCCACGCGTCGAACTCCGTGATCGACGACGCGCTGCCCGCCTTCATCAGGAAGCAGCACACCCCGGTCGGCGTCCAGTCGTAGAAGTCGTCGAGGCCGAACGAGTGCCCCATCTCATGCAGCAGGATGTGCATGTTGTCGGCGTTGAGGTTGGACATGTAGTACTCGCTGCCGACCCGCTGCCCCCAGTCGCCGCCCGCGCCGCCGCCGAACCCGGCCGTCAGCCACAGCGACATGTCGTAGTGGTGCGACGCGCCGCCCGGGCAGTTGGGGTAGTTGCCACTCTGGTTGAAGAACCGGCCGCACGGCTCGGCGCACTGCGGCGCGTTCTCGCGGATGTCGTTGACGTAGATGTCGACGGAGTTGTCGCTCCACTGGAGCTGGGCGCGGTCGCGGACGGCCCAGCCGACCACCTTGAGCGGCACGTTGGCGTACGGCCAGCCGTTGTGACCGGCCATGACGTCCATCCACTTCTTGAACTGGCGGGCCAGTGTCGCGTGGATCTGGTCGCGCTGGGCGGCGGTCACCGTGGCGCTGGTGTCCCAGCGGACGCAGTAGTTGATCGAGCCGCCGTTGGCCATGATCTGGTCCCAGCCGTAGTTGCGGAACCCGTACAGGTTCGGGTACGTGCTCTCCTGGTGCTGCCACACCTCGTTGAGCGGGGTGACCAGGTTGGCGGGCGGGTTCCAGCCGCTCGGGCCGCCCGAGTCGGGGGCGTACGCCTTGATCTCCAGGAGCCCGACCGAGCCCTGCCCGCTCTGCAGGACGACGCGCAGCCGCGTGGTGCTGACCTGCGCGAAGGTGACGGTGTTGTAGGCGTTGACGGCGGTCGGGTACGTGCCGGGGATGTCGGCGTAGGCGCTGCCGGTCCACCGTTGCAGCTTCCACGAGGCGGGCACGCGGACGCCGCCGCCGTCGTCGAAGAAGTACACGTCGGCGGACCGGAGGGTCTGCGCGGACGGCCAGGTCAGCTCGGCCCACTGGGTGCCGGTGTTCGGCCAGGTGCCCCAGCGGCGGTTGGCGGTGTCGTTCGAGCTGGGCGGATTGATGCCGTCGTTGATCGCCGCCACGCTCTCCCACGGGGAGGTGTAGGAGGCCGACGGCGTCGCGCTCCCGGCCACGTTCGTGTCGGCCAGAGCGCTCTCGACGGGGAAGAAGAAGGTGATGATCAGTAAGAGGGGCAGAATGGCCAGGCGTTTCATGGGATGTCTCCGGCTGGTAGCGCTAACATCCGCAGGCCTTAAGAAAGGGCGCGCTCCCTCAAGGCCCGGTTCGTGCTAGCGGTAGGTGATGTCGGACGAGGAGTAGAGGCAGTTCACGCCGTCGGCACCGGAGCCGATCTTCTCCGGCTCCTGGCCCTTGGGAACGCCCCGGTA